>JAJTYX010000001.1:0-14261 GCA_021462865.1 Gammaproteobacteria bacterium
CCGCCGGCCGGAGCGATGAACGAAGCCGTGTAGGAGGGACTTTAGTCCCGACCACCGCGAGGTCCGGAAATACGGTCGGCACTGAAGCGCCTCCTACAGGGTGCTGCCGCCCGCGGCGGTGAGATGAAGGCTTCAATCCGAGCCGGCAGCAGCCGGCGGCGGTACGTCACCGGAATCCCGGCCTGGTCGTGACTGCAGCAGCTCGAACCGTTGCGGCAGGGCCGCCAGTACCAGCAGCATGAGCGCAGCCACCACCGCCATGCCCACGTACAGATCGCGCATGGCGAGTGCGATCGAATCGCGCAGGTAGTCCCTGGCCCCGGCGCTCGTGGCACCCGTGTGCAGCGCATCGATCACCGCGTTGACGCTCGCCGGGAGACCGCCGTCGAGCGCCGCGGGCGCCTGCGTCAGCCGCGTCGCGACCGTTGCGTTGAAGATCGCACCGAACACTGCCGCTCCGAGGCTTTGCCCGAGGTACCGCGAGAACATGTTGGCGCCGGTGACGATGCCGCGCTGCCCCCATTCCACCACGGATTGCAGGCCGACCAGCAGCGGCGTGAACAACAGCCCGAAGCCGGCGCCGAGAACGATCTGGTCCAGCACCACGGTCCACACCGGTTGTGGCCGTGGCAGCAGCGTGAAGGCGAGCGCGGCCAGCAGGATCAGCACTGCGCCGCTGCGCGCGGTGTCGCGAAAACCGATCCGCATGTACAGGCGACCGGAGAGCGCCGATGCGGTCGGCCAGCCGATACTCATGGCGGCCAGCACCAGGCCTGCGGCAATCGCATCGAGGCCGTGCACCGACTGCAGGAACATCGGCAGGTAGGCGGTCGGCGCCATCATGACCAGGCCCATGCCGATCGTCGCCACGTTGGATCCCGCGAGTATCCGCCGTCGCCAGAGCCAGCCCGGCATCACCGGCTCGGCGGCATGGCGCTCGACTGCCACCAGCGCGAGCAGCAACAGAACCACGAGGGTGAGCACCAGCAGGCTTTGCCAGGACCACCAGGGCCAGCTATGCCCGCCCTCCAGCAGTCCGACGATCAGGATGCTGACCGCCGCCAGGACCAGCGCCGAGCCCGCGTAGTCGATGCGTGGCCGGCGACGCTCGAACGTTTCGTGCAGGAACGACCCGATCAGCGCGAGCGCGAGCGCGCCGATCGGCAGGTTGACCAGGAAGATCCACCGCCAGGACACGTACTCGGCGAACGCGCCGCCGAGCAACGGCCCGGCGATCGCGGCGATTCCCCACACGCTCGCGAGCCAGCCCTGGACCGCCGCGCGTTCGCGCACGTCGTACAGGTCGCCGGCCAGCGTGGCCACCGTGGCCATGATGGCGCCCGCACCGAGCCCCTGGACGCCGCGAAACGCGATCAGCGCCGACATGTTCCACGCCAGCGAGGACGCGGCGGAGCCGGCGAGAAACACCAGCGTACCGAAGATCAGCACCGGCTTGCGGCCGAGCAGGTCGGCGAGCTTGCCGTGGATCGGGATGGTGACGGTCTGCGCCAGCAGGTAGATCGAGAATACCCAGCTGAACAGCCGGAAGCCGCCGAGGTCATCGACGATCTGCGGCACGGCGGTGGACACGATGGTGGTATCCATCGCGGCCAGCATCATCGTGCACATCAGCGCCGCGAGAATCCAGCGACGCGAACCGGCGGCAGGCAGCTTCATGGCAGGGCGGGCAGGCTCCTCACGCGCGGATGATGGCATAGCGCGGGGCGGAAATTCCGGCCGGGAACCAGTGCACTCCCGCGAGGTCGGATCAGTTGAGTCCATGCGGGAGTGATCCGAATGATCCAGGTCCAACGTGTCTACGACCATGCCAGGACGCCCCACGCGAAGCGGTTTCTCGTCGAGCGGCTCTGGCCCCGCGGTATCCGCAAGGAGTCTCTGCACTTCGATGCCTGGCTGAAGGACGTCGCCCCGAGCGACGCGCTGCGGAAGTGGTTCCATCACGACGCAGACAAATGGACGGAGTTCCGCCGGCGCTACCGGGCGGAGCTCGACCGCAACCACGACGCCTGGGCGCCGATCGTGGATTGCGCACGACGCGGCGACGTGGTGCTGCTGTTCAGCTCGCGCGATACGGAACACAACAACGCCGTGGCGCTGCGCGACTACATCGACGGGAAGCTCGCCGCCAGCGGCAGCCGCCGGGCCGGGAAGAAAACGGTCAAACGAAGCCGCGCACCGGCAGTACGCGGAGCCGGCCGGGCCTAGCGGGCGCGCTCTGGCGCGATCACTCGTAGCAGACCCACCACTGGCTCGAGGTATCGCCGAAGTCGGTGGAGCGTCCGTAGGGCACGACGCTGGCGCGCCGCACGAACAGCACGTAGACGGGACAGGCGGCGCTGCGGATGCGAAGCTGCTGGGTCAGCAGCGTTTCAACCGGGCCGGCCTTGCTCGACTGGCGCGGTCCGCGAGCCTCGATGCCGGGTGCGATCTCGCGCCAGTGCAACTCCCACGCCAGCCCGATCTCCCGGCCATCGCGATCGACCACTGCCGCGATGACGGTTTCATCGCGCCGGTAACCCTGCGTCTTGCTGCGGTACTCGATCTGCCCTTCGATGCTGAGCAGGTCCTGCCGGACCTGGATGCGGCGGGTGGAAGCGGGAATGCATTCGGGGCGTTTGCTCATGGCCGGCCTGCTGCTGATCGCTGCGACGTCCTGCCTATCGGCACTTCGGCCCGAAGGACTTGATCGTTTCGGGACATAACGCGGCAAAAAATTCGGGCGCCTTGCTGCCTGGTGTGGCGCGCATGTATCGCCATCAGGCACGTGCGGGTCGAGGTGGCCCGGTGTCCGCCGACGGCGACACCACGGTGACCATCGGCCCGGCCGGGGAATGGCTGGAGATCATCGGGACCGACGCGGACGTTCACGACTGAGGCTTGCACAGGTCCCGTGGCTTTGCGTTACGCTTAGCGGGTCGTCAGGAATCCGGATCGGCCAGCCATGTACGAGCATTATTTCGGTGCCAATCTGCCGTACTACGCCGTTTTCGTCGCGGTCGTGGTCGTCTGTGTGATTGCCATCTACATCGGACTGCGCAACGCGAAGAAATAGCGGCGCGGCCGGCGCGACCCGTCACTGTGCGCGCCGCGGCGTGGTCCGCGGCCTCAGTCCGCCCGCGTGAGGAGCCGTGATTCCAGCGGCGGCAGGCTGCGCAGGTAGTCCCAGATGGCGCCGAGATCCGCGTCTGTCATGCCGGAGAAGGCAATCCAGTCCATCTCGGTGTTCTCCTCTTCGGTCACCGGGAACGGCGCCGTGTGCAGGCGGAAGCGCCCGATGAACATCTCCCTGGTCCAGGGGCCGATCCCGCTTTCGTGCGGCGTGAGATTCATCGAGTGCTGCGTGCGCGTGCCCATCACGAACGGCACGCCGCCTGCCATGAGCCGGTCCGCCACCGGCACGAGGCGGCCGCGCTCGCGGGCGGTGTGGCAGAACTCGCAGCGCGCGATCCTGCTGAGGTACCGGCCATAGGCGACGGTGTCGCTGCGCGGGGGCGCGGCCACGGGGCCGTCGAGCGGCCGCGGATAGAAGCGAAAGACGATGTTGAGCGGGAAGTTGAGCCTGCGGTCGGGGCGGAAGGATTGCACCGGCGGCTGGGCGCGCAGGTACGCGATCACCGCCGCGGCATCCTCGTCAGCAAGGCCCGTGTACATGAACCACGGCATGATGGGGAAGAGCGCCTCGCCGTTGCGGCTCACGCCCTCGCGGATCGCGCGCAGGATTTCCCCGTCGGTCCATCCGCCGATGCCGGTCTCCACGTCGGGCGTGATGTTGCGGATACACAGCCGGCCCGGGAACCCGCCCATGCCGAAGTCGATCCCGACCGCCTTCGTGTTCTCGTCCATGCACGGCCGCCCGGCGCCGAGCGGCGGCCGGGCCGGTCCGCTGAACAGCGTCCAGTCGCGCTCGGAATGGCAGTCGTTGCAGAGGAGCACGTGGTTGACCAGGTAGTCGCCGCGCGCGAGCAGCTCCGGCGTGGGCACGACGCGGAAATCCGGCGCCGGCCGCTGCCGTGGCAGGAAGCCATATATATAGAGGAGGGCGCCCGCGGCGATGAGGGCGAGCAGGGCGAGGGCGGTCGGGATGGGCGCACGCATCGGGCAATGACTCCCGGGTCAGGCGGCAGGGCCTGCAGCAGGTTGCCGTATTCCTTGCGCCTCGTCGTGGCGACTGGCGCTCCAGCCCGCAGCGCGGATGCTGCCAGCGGCCGTGTCCGGCCGCAGGTCAGTGCGCGGGGCTGTGCCACGCTCAGAACACATCAATTCCAGTTCACGCGGCGTTTCAGCGCGCGACGCAGGCGTTGCAGGTACTCCCGTCGCGGAATCGCCACCGCGCCGAGCCGCATGAGGTGGGGGTTGCGGGCCTGGGCGTCGAAGAGCTCGAAGCCGCGTGTGCGCAGGTGCGTGACGAGGTGCGCCAGCGCAGCCTTGGAGGCGTCGGTGCGGCGATGGAACATCGACTCGCCGCCGAAGAACGCGCCGATCGCCAGGCCGTAGATCCCGCCGACCAGCGTGTCGCCTTCCCAGACCTCGACGCTGTGGCCGTAACCGCGGCGGTGGAGTTCCGTATACGCGGCGATGAAGTCCGCGCCGATCCAGGTGGTCTCGCGGTTCGGTGCCGGCGCGGCGCACTCGCGCATGACGCCGGTGAAATCGCGGTCGGTGGTGAAGCGCCAGCCGGCACGGCGGACGCTGCGCGCAACACTGCGATGCGGCTGCCAGCTTGCGAGGTCGAAGATCACGCGCGGCTCGGGCGACCACCATGTGATCTGCGGCTCGGACGACCAGGGGAAGACTCCGGCGCGGTAGGCGGCGAGCAGGGTGTCGGGGTCGAGCGAGCCGCCGACGGCCACGAGGCCTTCCGGCCAGTCGCGGCGCTCGTCGTTCTCCTCGTCGTCGGGCGCGGGCATCGGCGTCCGCGTTTCGCGGTCAGCGGATCGCGCGCTGGAGCTTGCCGAGGATCTTTTCCCCGACCACGTTGTTCATGGCGAAGTCGGCGAAGTAGTGGATGTCGAGCGAGGGCGCCCGGTTGATCTCGTTGATCGCGCAGGGGATGCTGCGCCAGGACTGGGAGATGTCGGGCGTGATGAAATCGATCCCCCCGAGCGTGAGGCCGAGCTCCCGGGCCGCTTCGACGAACATCGTCAGGTTGTCCGGGTGCACCTCGCGGCGCAGGTCGACTCGATGCGATTCGCCGCCCGCGCTCATGTTGCTGTTCAGGCGCAGCTCCACCCGCTTGTTGCGCGCGGGCACGCTGCGCAGCGTGAGGCCCCGGGCCCTGACGATGCGCCTCAGTTCGTGGTCTATGCGAATGGGCTTGAGGCCGAGCGTCTCCCTGTTGCGGTTCTTCGCGCCGATGAGCTCGCGGATGGTGGCTTTGCCGTCGCCGACGATATAGGCAGGAATGCGCTCGATGACATCGAGCACCTGCTCCTGGAAGACATTGATGCGGTAATTCGTGCCCGCGATGAACTCCTCGATCAGGGTCGTCTTGTGCGTCCGGCGCGCGAACTCGACCGCTTCGGTCAGTTCGTCGGTGCCGTCGATCTTCACGCTCACGCCCTTGCCGAGCGAGCCGCGCATCGGCTTGACCACGAACGGCTTGCGCATGGCCTTGAGGTCTGCCGCAACCCGCTTCACCGTGCTGTCGCTCGTCAGCACCACCGAGCGCGGGCAGGGCAGCTCAAAGCGCCGGAGGATCGCGTAGGTCCGGTTCTTGTTGCGCGCGATCGCGGCCGACACGTTGTTGTTGACGCCGAGCTTGTTGCGCTGCAGGTACAGGCGCTTCTTGCCCAGCACGAAATAGCCGAAGGGTTCCTTCTCGCCGAGCACCGGGACGAAGGGGAGGCCGACCTGCTCTGCGGCGTTGCGGTACAGGTCGAAGTCGATGTTTTTTGTGTAGCGTTGGAGCATAGCTGCAAGGCGGCGCCAGTGTACCCCGAAACGGCCCCGCAACTGCTGCAGGCGGCGGCCGGCCGCGCCGGAGCCGGCAGACGCCGGCCCCGCTTCAGCGGGCGGCAAGCCGCAGTTTCGCGAGGATTTTTTCGGCCACCCGGTTGTCCCCGGCGTCGTCGGCGAAGTAGTGCGGGGCGAGGGCCGGGGCGCGGCTGACCGCGACGATGGCGCACACGCAGTCCACGCAGGAACGTTCGATATCGGGCGTGACGAAATCCACCCCGGCGAGCGTCAGCCCGATGCGGCGTGCCACCCGGATGAACATCCGCGCGTTGTCCGGGTGCAGTTCGCGGCGCAGGTCGAGGCGCCTGCTGCCGGCGCCGGTGGCGGCATCGGCGTCGGCCCGCAACGCGACCGGCCGCCCGTTGGCGGGCACCGCCGCGAGGTCGAGGCCCTGTTCGTGCACGATGCGCCGCAGTTCGCGGTCGAGGCGGATCCCGGCGCGAGCCGCGTGGATCAGCTCATCGCTTCTCGCTTCGATGAGCTGGCGCAGCGTGGTGACGCCGTCGCCGACCACCTGGGCGGGAGTGCGCTCGATGACATCGACCAGCGTGGCGCCGAGGACGATGGCCGTGTAGCTCCGGCCGTCGATGTATTCCTCGATGAGCACCGCCCGCGAAGCCCGGCGGGCGCGGCCGATCGCTGCGACGATGTCGGCGTTGTCGGTGAGTCTGGTGCCGGTGGCCCGTGCGCCGGCGCGCGCTTTGACGACGAACGGACGGCGCAGCCGGCCCGCTTCGCCCGCGACGCGCTCCACCGTGCCGTCGCTTTTCAACAGCACGGCGCGGGGGCAGGGCAGGCGGAAGCGTTCCAGCAGGCGGTAGGTGCGCAGCGTGCTGTGCGCGATCGCGCCCGACACATCGTTGTTGACGCCGAGCCGGCCACGTTGCACGAACAGCCGCTTTGCGCCGAGCGAGAAGTAGCCGAGCGGTTCGTCCTCGCCGAGCAGCGGCTCGAAGCCGATGCCGAGTCCGGCCGCAGCGTTGCGGTAGAGGTCGAATTCGAAGCTGGACGTGTAGCGCTCGAGCATGCGACCAGCGGCTCTCCCCGAGCCGTCACGGCGGCGGGCAGTGAGACTCTAAGCCGCGCGTCGGGGAAAGGAAATCGCCTGCGTCACTCGCTGTCGGTGACTGGCCCCCGGCCGCCCGCCCGGGCGTGCGCCAGCGCCGGCGCCGGCCCGACGAACTGGAGATCCGATGCATCGAGCAGCCGGCGCTCGTAGTTGAACAGCTGGTTGTGCTCCGCCGAGGCGAACCGCAGGAAGAGCAGCGGGAGTTCGCGCCTCTCGGCCGCGGCCCGCGCGGCGATCCGTTGCAGGGTGTCGAGCGAATCGACCGGCAGCCCGTCGGCGCTGACCAGCAGGTCGGAGAAGCCGATGGCGGTGGCGTCGGCGAGCGAGCCGGGCTCCACGTGATGCACCATCAATTGCGGGATGCCGGCAACCTGCCCGGCCGTCAGGACGTCGGCTGCCGCGAACAGGGCGCCGGAGATCCACAGGCCCTGCCGCTCGGTCACGAGTGGCGCTGCGGGCCAGGAGCCGCGCAGGACGACCGGGCGCCCGTCGCGCTCCACGGTCAGCGTCACGTCGGCGAGGCCGCCACGCAGGGCATCGACGAGTTGTGTCTCGGACTCGAGCGGCACGGCCGCCGCGCCGACCGCGCGCATCACGTCGCCCGGCTGCAGGCCGAGGCTGCCCTGCGGAAGCCGCGAGCGGGCGACGATCAGCGTCTGCTCGCCGTCCTCGTCACTGGCGAAATCCACGAGGTTTGCCGGCGGTGAAGGGTCGCGCCCCGCATGCAGCAGGTCGAGGATGGTGCAGACGTAGGGCATGGGCACGGCGAAGTTCAGGCCCTCGGTCCGGTCCTTGCGCAGGGTGGCGGCGTTGACGGCGACCACGCGGCCGGTGCTGAGGCTGATGAGCGGGCCGCCCGAGTTGCCCTGGTTGATCGGCGCGTCGGTCTGGAGCATCTCCGGGCCGAGGCGCGAGGTCACCGCCGAGGCGATGCCGCGCGTGCCGGTGAAGCGAAAGCCCCAGGGATGGCCGAAGGCACCGACCGGGTGGCCGACCGGCGGCATCGACTCGCATTCCAGCCGTGGCTCGGGCGGTGGGTGCGCCAGCGCGCCGGGGTCGTAGGCGACCACGGCGATGTCGAGGTAGGGATCCACGTAGAGGCGCTCGGCGATGAGCGCGCGCTCGCCGCGGAAGATGACGTTCACCTCGCTGTAGGAGTGGCTCGCGACGTGCGCATTGGTGAGCACCCAGCCGCGTGCGGCGTCCACCACCAGCCCCGCGCCGAAGAACGAACCCTGCTCGTCTTCCGAGAAGGCGCGGTCCACCGCGGTGCGGATCTGCACCGTCCAGAGCTTCGCCTCCTCGAAGACGTTCTCGTCGGCAGTGTCGGCGCTGGCTGCTGCGGCCAGCAGCGAGAGGGCAATAATCGGGACTACGCGCATGGCGGTGTCCTCCATGACCTGCGTGAATTGTGGCGGCGAACCGGCGACCGCCGCTGCGGGGCCGGTCACAGTCCGCGGCCGGAGGCCCGCTTGAGTGCCCGCCGGCGGCTTCGTACAGTGGCTCATGGCCTGGATCTATCTCGTACTTGCCGGCGTCATGGAGATCGGCTGGCCGATCGGCTTCAAGATGTCGCAGGATCCCGCCTGGCGCTGGTCCGGGCTCGCGCTCGCCGTGGCCTGCATGGCGTTCAGCGGCTTGTTCCTGTGGCTCGCCCAGAAGACGATCCCGATGGGTACGGCCTACGCGGTGTGGACCGGCATCGGGGCGGTGGGCGCCTTCGCGGTCGGCGTGCTGGTGTTCGGCGAGGCGCGCAGCGCCGCCCGCGTCGTGTCCGTGCTGTTGATCGTGATGGGGATTGTGGGGCTGAAGCTCGCCGACGGCGCGGGCTGAGCCGCCCGCAATTTTATCCGGCATGAGCGGGTGATTGCGGCCCGGTGGCCGCCAGGCGCCGGGCCGCGACGCCCGGAAATACGGTCGGCACTGAAGCGCCTCCTACAGGATGCTGCTGCCCGCGGCGATGAACGAAGCGCGATACGCGCTGCGATGAACGACGCGCGACGACCGAGGCGATGAACGAAGCCGTGTAGGAGGGACTTCAGTCCCGACCACCGCCCCGGTCAGGCAACGTCTTCGATACGCGGGAAGGTGTTGCGATTCAAATCCCGAGACACTAAAGGTCGGTGCGCGATAGCGGTTGGCGACCTCCTTGATGCCGCCTGCGCACCGGGAGAGACTTCAGTCCCGACCACCGCGACGCCCGGAAATACGGTCGGCACTGAAGTGCTACTACAGGGTGCTGCCGCCCGCTGCTAGCGCGTGGCGGGTTGCTGGATCGACCGGAGATATTCCACGACCCGGTCGGTCATGTTCTGGGCGGTGGCCCGCGCCGGCAGGCCGCTGGTTACCCGTGCCTCGAATTCGTAGCCCCACACGGGCATCTCGCGCGTGCCGTGCGCGGGGATCATCGCGCGCCCGTCGATCATGTCGCGCACCCGCTGCGCCGGGAAGCCGCCGTCTCTCGCGCCGATCGCGGTCAGGTCCGGCACCTTCGCTTTCAGCGTGGGCGCGACCGGGCCGTCCCCCCGGCCCGAGGAGCCGTGGCAGCTCGCGCAGAACTGTCCGAACAATTCCATGCCGCTCGCCTGCGCGAGCGCCGTGGCGTCGTCGCCTGCGCCGGCGGCGGCAGAGACGAACAGGGCAGCGAGGGCGAGTCGGCGGGCGGGGTGCATGGTGTGGCTTCCGGTCGGCGCTGGGCAATGGGCCGATTCTGCCAGAGCCCGCTCGCCCGGTCCTGTCGCGGCTACGGTGCGCCGGCAGCCTCCTCGGCTGCGGTGAACAGCGCCTCGGGCGACAGCTGTTCCGCCTCGCGCAGCGCGTCCTGCAGATCGCTCTCGGCCGAGCGCAGCAGGGTTTCGCCCGCCTGAATGGCCACGAGGCGCGCGGGTGCGCGCCGGCGCGCGATCCACCAGCCGCAAACCACCGCGGCGACGGCGCCGGCGAGCGCTCCCGGCAGCTGCGCGGCGAGCCAGCCGGCACCGACGAGAACCCAGAACACCGTGAGCAGATCCCACCACAGGCCACGCCGCCAGGCCGAGGTCGGCGAATCGCTTTGCAGGTCCGCGAGCTTGGCGCGCGTCCCGGTGACGATGGTGTTGCGATACTCGATGGCCACCTGGCAACGCTGGCGCCGCAGCTCGTGCAGCGCGCGCTCCCCGGTAATCAGCCGGCGGCGCAGTGACGCATCGTCGAGCGCCAGATAGCGTTCGCGCCGGCGCTCTTCGCTGCACTCGGTGCCGAAGGCCGCGATTTCCTGCGAGCGCCGCGTCGCCTCGAGTTGCGCAATCTGCGACTCGAGTCGGTCGAGGCTGCGGGCTGCCGCCTTGCGATTCATGCGCGAGAGGCGGTTGTGCCGGCCGGTGAGCGAAACGGCGCCGCAACGCCGGTGTGCAACTGCTGCAGGGCTCTGTCTCCCCCAATTCGATGCGCTGGGCCTGCGCCCAAGCCTTGGTTGGCCGGCTATGGCGCGTTCCTCCGTGACGGATCATACGACAGGGCGGCGTTTTGGGCAGCGCCCGGGCCTGCCGGGCCCGGGGTCGGGGGTCGCTGCGCAAGCCGGCGGCCGGGGCTGAAGCCCCTCCTGCAGGGCGCGATTCACCGCTGCGGGCCGGGCTTCGTCCCGCGCCGCGGTTGGCCGGCGCCCCGTAGGAGGCACTTCAGTGCCGACGGGATATGGCGATGCCGTGTCGGTCGGGGTGCAAGCCGGCGGTCGGGGCTGAAGCCCCTCCCGGTGCCAGCCACCCTACCGCGGCGGTGTTCCGGGCGGTGGCCAGGCGAGCGAGGTGTCGCGCACGTGGAAAGTCTTGCCGAGGCACTCGGCCTTGCCGAGGCAGCCGACGGTGAGCCGCGCGAGATCGGCGCGGGTCATGGGCAGCAATGTGGACTGGTCCTCGGTCAGCTCGGCCTTGCCGGTCGCCGGCGTGCCGGGTGGATGGAGACGCGTGTTCCGGATGATGGTGAACGGCACGCCACTCGCCCGGAGGATGTCCTCGCCGACGCCTTGGTCCTTCAGCCGGTCGAGGAGGCCCGGCACGCGCTCCCAGCCGATGCCGGCGAACTGCTCAGCGTTGCGCCCGGCACCCACCGCGCCGCTGTGGATGAACTGCTTCACACCCGCGTGCTTCGCGGCGGCGGTGAGCGGCGGCATGATCTTTCCGTAGAAATGAATGTCGCCGGTCTCGACCCGCACGGCGGTGATGACCGCATCGACCTCGCGGCTGCGGAAGGCCGCCTCGATGTCGGGGGCGTTGAGCAGGTCGCCCTCGACGAAGCCGACGCCGAGCCCGGCGAGGAGCGAGCGGTCCGAGCCGGGGCGGGTGAACACCGTGACCTGGTCGCCCTGGTCGACCAGCAGGCGCACGATCTCGGCGCCGAGTGCGCCGGTCCCGCCGAAGACGAGCACGTGACGGCCGGCGGCAGCGCCGGCGACTGGCGCCACCACCGCGGCGAGTGCGCATGCAATGAGAAAACGCCTGGTCAACGGTCCCATGATCTAAACTCCCTGTGGCTGTGTACGAATGTGGATATCGCGCTGCGGGAACGGCATCTCAATGCCCGCTTCCCGGAACGCATCGTTGATCGCCATGGCGAGTTCGCTGGTGGTGACGAGCGTGCGGTCGCCGTCCGGCGTCCACACCAGCACGCGGAAGTTGAGCGAGCTTTCGCCGAAACTGCTGAACACCACCAGCGGCTCGGGGCTGCGGGCCACCTCCGGCATCCGGTCGATGACCTCCTGGATGATGCCCTGTACGCGGCGCAGATCGCTGCCGTAGGCCACGCCGAGCGCCAGGTCGATGCGACGCATGCGGTCGGAGAGCGTCCAGTTGATGACGTTGCCGGAGATGAACGTGCTGTTCGGCACGATCACCTCGGCGCCGTCGGGCGTGCGCACGTTGGTTGCGCGCAGGCCGATGCTCAGCACCCGCCCCGATTGCTGGCCGACCTCGATCACGTCGCCGATCTGGAACGGCCGCTCGAACGCCAGCACGATGCCGGACACGAAGTTGCTGACGATGTTCTGCAGGCCGAAGCCGAGGCCGACGCCGAGCGCGCTGACCACCAGCGTGAGCTGGCCGAGTTCGAAGCCGGAGGCGGCCAGCGCCATCAGCAGGCCGACCACGAGCAACAGGTAGTAGACCAGCCGCGAAGCTGCGGAGGCCGCACCGGTGGTCATCGGCATCCGGGCCGTGATTTCCTCGTCGAGCGCGAAGCGCACGAAGCGCGCCACCACGATGGCGATGGCGATGGCAATCAGCAGCACGACGATGTTGAGCAGCGACAGGCTGATGCCACCGACCTCGAGCCTCGCCCGCAGGACCTGATCGAGCGCGCCCCACAGCAGGCCGGTGAACGGGAAGAGGCGCGGCAGGATCGGCAGCACCAGCAGCAGGAGCGCGAAGTTGATCAACTGGTGGCCGCGCCGTTGCAGGAGTTCCGGGTGTGTGCGCGCCGCGCGCAGATTGCGCGCCGGGCCGCGCTCGAGCGCCTGATCCCAGAGTTCGCGCAGTGTCTGCGCGGCGACGAACAGGACGACGGGGAGCAGGGTGGAGATCAGCACGCCCTCGATCAGTTGCTGGCCGAGGCGCAGCTTGCCGAGTACGACGGCGATGACGCCCACGGCGAGCAGCACGATGCCGGCGTTGATGCCGAAGCGCAGGAGGCCACCGATGCCGGCCGGCACCCGGTCGCGTGCGGCGGCCGTGGCCGAACGCAGGCGGGTGAACAGCACGAGGCCGAGGACGCCGATCAGCGCGAAGATGGCGGCGCCCGCCTGCGCGCCGAGCAGCGCCGCGAGCCAGAACGCCACTGCGGCGAGCAGGAGCAGGCCGCGCAGGGGCAGTTGCACGCTCGCCGGTGCGATGATCCGCAGCATGGGCCAGGCGGCTGCGACGATGATCACGATGCGCAGCAGGCCGTAACTGCTCATGTAGCCGATGCCGACCAGCTCCGGCCCGAGCACCGCCCAGAGGAGCACGGCCGTGGCGACCGGGTGCTGCAGGACGAGCGCCTGTGTCTCGCCCGGCGTCGCCGGCCCGGCGGCCCGGCGCAGGACGACCATGCCCAGGATCAGGAGCGGCAGGCTGGTGAGCAGCAGCGACCAGCGATCGGCGTAGGCCTGCCAGGAATCCAGGACCATGGACCGGGCGGCGGCGAGATTCTGCTTGATGATCGGGAGCATCTCACCGAGTCGCGGCGGCGCTTTCCACAGCGGCGGCTGCTCTTGGTCGAGCGACAAGGCCGCTTCGTTTTCCAGCCTCCGGGCCGTCTCGATGGCCTGGTGACCCTCGTCGGCCTGCTGCTGCATCGTCGCGGCGCGTTGCGTATCGGTCACGGCGACGTCGAGTGCCGCGCGCAGGCGCGACCGGGCGGATTCGAGTCCGGCGGCCAGCGCCGTGGCGCGTTGCAGGACCGCCTCCGGCAGATCCACGTCGTCGCGGTCGGTGGCGAGGATTGCCGCAACCAGGCTCGTGCCGGCGAGCAGCGCCTCGCGGTGCGATTCCAGTTTGGTTACGCGCCGGTCGAGCGGCCGCCGCACGGCGGTGAGTTGCGTGCCGATGCGTTCGAGCGCCTGGTCGAGACCGTCACGCGTGATGAGCGAGGCGCCAGCAGCCGTCGCTGCCGGCAGCGCGGCGAGATATCGCTCCAGCTCCGGCGCGATCTGCTCGAGTTCCGCCCGCGCCCGTACGGCGGAGCCGGTTTCCGGCAGATCCGTTTCGAGGTTGGCGAGTTCGGCCGCAAGCGCATCGAGCTTGCGGCCAGTGTCGATCATGTTGGCCGGCGATTGGGTGGCAAGCGCGGTCTGGGTGGAGTCGGTTGTCCCCGGAGCCTCGCCGGTCTCGGCGTGAGCAACCGCGGCGAGGCAGGCGAGCAGGGCCAGAATCGGGAAGCGGCCGCGGTTGGGCATGGCGGGGGCATTCTAGCCGGATCGGAGGGGGAGCAGCGCGCCGGCCCGCCGGCGCCGCTGGGCTGAATCGCTGCGTCTGTCTCGCACGAGGTCTGCTGGCGGAGCTGCCCGTGATCTCGTACGGAATGCGCGCGTGATGGGGTGGCCTGGTGTCCGCCGAGCGCCGCTCCTCGCACGTCCCTGTGCTCGTCGCTACGGGTTACGCCGGCTGCTGCAAGCCGTGTAGGAGGGACTTTAGTCCCGACCACCGCGACGTCCGGAAATACGGTCGGCACTGAAGTGCCTCCTACAGGGTGCTGCCGCCCGCGGCGA
>JAJTYX010000010.1:0-1121 GCA_021462865.1 Gammaproteobacteria bacterium
ATGCCCTTGACAGGGCATCTGCCGATATGAAGAGATGGCGTTCACGGAAGGGGGCAGGGCTTTCGGTAATCAGCCACATTCTGGCTTCCGGGGAGGAGAGTGCAAACCAAGGTTTTTCTGGCATCCTCCATTTTTTAAGTGCCCAGGATGGAGTTGGGATTCTGTCTTGGCGGGAGAGTTGGACGGCGAGCGCGGCTAAGTAGGCGTCGGCGACGCCTTGATCTTTCAGCACGTTACTGATTCTTTGTGGTTCCTTTCGGAGCAGCCGCTGTTTCTCCTGCGTTGAGGCACTGTAGTATCCGTCCAAAAAATTCCGCAACGCGAATCCGAAATCCTCTTCATTGGACTTCTTTTTGGAGAGGATATTGGTTGCAAGGGTTTGGATGCTTGTGCGTTGGGATTTCAAGAGACTCCTCCTGGGATTTTTCCGAGTTCTTGGAGGCATTCCAAAATCAGAAACTGAGATTTCGGTGCAATTCTGTTCTTGTCATAGAATTCTCCCAGGATCGAGAAGGCGTCCTTTTCGGATTGGATTTTGAGGTGCTTCATGAGGAATTTTATGTCCCCCTTGTCTCCTTTTGAATCGTAGCCTGGAGCTCGGGCTGCCATGCACTTCATGACCAGGAGGTATTTTGCCGTGGGCCTTGTGACTTGTATGTGCGAGAAAATGGGAAGCCCCTTGGCTGTAATGAGGCTTGTAGCGTTGTTAGAAGCGTGAGGACGGCGATTAGCGTTTTCATAGTCTGGGTAGTCTTGAGAGCTGAAGAAGACATTCGACCGGGCGATTTTCTGGGTGAGGCGATCAAGACTGATCTGTGAGGTTTTTCCGGATGGAAGCTCGGTGATTTGCAGTTGATCCCCTTGGATTTCTTGAGAGGCGATTTTTATGAATTCTTTGCGTCCGGTTTGGACGTAGAGGGAGCGTCCGTTTGCGAAGAGGGCGCGGGCCAGTAGGGGCCAGTTCCTTTTGGTGTAGGAGAGCATGTTTTCGCGGGTGGGATTAGCGTTGGTGATCGAGTGCTTTTGAAGGTCGTTGTATCCGGCACCAACTTCGGCGAACAGATCGTATTCTTTGTCAGAAGCTCGGTCGGTGATTTTTCGAATGATAAGGAAGAAGTCGA
>JAJTYX010000100.1:0-115692 GCA_021462865.1 Gammaproteobacteria bacterium
CCGAAATCGCCGTAGAGAAATCAACGCGTCCGCACGCCCGAGCAGCCCAAAACGCTCACAATCGAGCGGCGAATCGGCGAAGTCCGGTTAGTCCAGGAAAAAACCCATCTTGATGCCGACCAGCTCGATGACGTCATTGTCGCTCAGGCGTCGCGCCTGCTGGCCGACCGGCTGCCCGTTGACCTTGGGCGGTTCGCGTCCGGGCGCGTTCTCGACCTGTACCAGGTGATAGCCGTCGCCGCGGCGCGTGATCGCGATCACCTGCACGCCCGGCTGGCCCATGGTGGTCAGGGCCTTGTTGAGCTGGACCTCACGGCCGGCAAACGTTCCGTTCAATACCTGGATCTTCGCAACTGACGGCGGTGCCTGGCGCTGGGGTGCCTGGGCGGATGAGTCCTGGGACGCAGCCACGGCGGGGAGGCTGCTCGGCATGTCGGACTTCGACAGCACCATGGTCTGTGCGAAGTCATCCTGCTCCTCGCCATCCGCCGCATTGTCGACGAAGCGCAATTGGTGCCGGCCCACGGTAATCACGTCGCCATGCTGGAGCGCATGCTTCTTGATCAGCTTGCCGTTGACGTAGGTGCCGTTCGTGCTGTTCAGGTCTTCGAGGAACGAATCGTTGAGAATATTGATGATCAGCGAGTGATGGCCGCTGACAGTCGGGTTGTCGATGCGGACGTCGTTGTCCGGCAAGCGGCCGATCGTATACCGCTCCTTCATCATGTTGTATTCAGCGAGGACCTGGTTGTCTAGATTGAGAATGAGACGCGCCATACTGAATCCACACTAATTGAAGATGCTTCTGATTCGCGTGATCAGGCTGGTGTGCGCCGGAAATGGTTCCAGCACCTGCGCGAGGATAACTGACACGTTGTCCTTGCCCCCACGGTCGTTACTCAGTTGAATCAACTGCTGCCCGACCATCTCAAGATTAGCATTAAAAGTGCTGATCGTTAAGTGAATATCCTCGTCATCCACCATGTCGGGCAGCCCGTCGGAGCACAGCAGGTAGACGTCGCCGGGCTGCACCTGGTCCTCCTGGACCGATACCTGCACGGCTGCCTCGACGCCCAGGGCCCGGGTGACGTAGTTGCGGTTGGTGGACCGCGCGGCTTCTTCCTGCGAGTAATAGCCGCGATCGACGAGTTCCTGCAGCAGCGAGTGATCCATGGTCAGCTGCTCGAATCGGTTGCGCCGGAAGCGGTAGATACGTGAATCGCCGACGTGCGCGATGGAAACCCTGTTGTCGAAGAAGAGGCAGGCGGCAATCGTGGTGCCCATACCCTCGCACTGGGGCTGGCTCTTGGCAGTCTGGTGGATGATCTTGTTGGCGCGTGTAACGGCGTCGCGCAGGATGATGCTCTGGCGCATCAGCCGGCTCTCGGGGTCGATGGCATTGCGCTGCTCCCGCTGGCAGCCACCGGCCACCATGTCCAGGACGGTTTTCACCGCAATGCCGCTGGCCACTTCGCCCGCATTGTAGCCGCCCATGCCATCGGCCAGCACCAGCAGGCCGGTATCAAGATTGGTGCCGATCGCGTCCTCATTGTGCTCCCTGACACGGCCAGTGTCGGTGAGTTGCACCGAGCGGAACTTGTTGCGCAGGCTCATGTTGGCTGGAACGAGGCCAAAGGTCAGAAGCTACTACAACAGTCACGCAAGGCCAATGCCATGGCACGGCCGTTCGGGAAGCGGTTGACCGGATCCTTGGCGAGCGCCCGCTCGATGATGCTGTCGATGGCGGCCGGCAGATCGTCCCGCACCTGGGTGACGGGCTGGTGGGGTTCGTGCGCGATTTTCTGCATCAGGCGGGGGATGGAGTCGGCGCGGAAAGGTGGAATGCCAGTCAGCAACTGGTACAGGGTGATGCCGAGCGAAAAGAGGTCGGACTGCCCGGTGACGCCCGTGCCGGCCAGTTGTTCCGGAGACATGTAGGACGGCGTGCCGAGAATGATCCCGGTCTTGGTCCTGCTGGTGTCCGTCAGCCTGGCGATACCGAAATCGGTGATCTTCAGGGTATCGGTCTCGGCATCGTAGAGCAGGTTCGCGGGCTTGACGTCGCGGTGCACGACGTGTTGCTGATGTGCATAGTGCAGGGCATCCGCCGCACGTGCCATGATCTCCAGGACCCACTTGGGAGGCAGCAGCTGGCCTTGTTGGGCGTAGTAGCTCAGTGGCTTGCCGACGCAGTATTCCATCGCGAGGTATGCAATCCGGCCTTCTTCGCCGGCATCGTAGATGCTGATGATGTGCGGATGGTTCAGGCGCCCCGCCGACTCTGCCTCACGCAGGAACTGCGTACGCGCATTGACCAGGTCGCTATCGCTGAATTCTTCGGCAAGCGCGATGGTCTTGATCGCAACGCGCCGGTTGATTTTCGGATCCCTCCCGAGATAGACGCTGGCCATCGCGCCCCGTCCAATGATCCGCTCGATCTCGTAGCGGCCAATCGTGCGGCCGCTCAGGTCCTCGCCGTGATCGCTCGCGCGCGTCGGCTTTGCCGCATCCGCGGCTGGCGCCGGTTCGGGCGCGCGCGCAGTTGCGGCGGCTGCCGCTGCGGCCACGGGTACATGCATACCGGCGAGCTTCTTCAGCTTTTCACCGGCGTTTCGATAATCCGGGTCTATCGACGCGAGGTGACGCAGAACCCGCTCGGCTTTGGCGAGATCGCGGCCACGTGCGTGTGCCAGCGCCACGTCATAGAGGCGCTGCTTGACATTGTCGGTCGCCGGCTGATGGCGCAACATCGAAAACGCAAGATCGAGTTCGTCGCCGGCGCCGACTGCGGCGCCAGGTCCCGTCGCCGGCTCGGCGGGCACCGCGACGTTTGCGACCGGCGCACTCGCGTCGCGCACGGTACGCGCGGGAAGCAGGCTCGTCACACCGAGACAGAACACCGCAAACACTGCCGCGGTGGCCAGTTCAGCCCAGATGCCGACACTGACGAAGTAGGCCTCCATGGCAAGCAGGAAGGTCGCGGCGCACAGCGCCGTCATGGCGGCAAGCGTCGGTGGCAGCCGTCGGCCCCCGATGATGGCCGCCGCGCCAATCAGGAGCAGCAGCACGGTCTCCGCCCACGGCAGCCAGTTGGGCCGGACCAGATAATCGCCTGACAACAGGTTGGATAGTCCCGTAGCCATCAGGATCGCCGGAGCGATGTTGGCGCCGATCGGGGTGTCGTAGCCCTGCCCATTGCCGACAGCACCGTCCCCGACGACCACGATTTTTCCTGCAACTCGCTGGGCTGCGGCGGGTGACCGCAAGATGTCCTCGGCGGTCACCGATTCGAAACCGCCGGAGCGCGGGTCCGCGGGGTAGAACCGCAGCAGTGTGGCAGGACCTCCCGAAGTGCGGATTCGCTGCGAGTCCCAGGTAATGCCATCAGCGCCAACCGTTACGGGCTTGCCGCTGGGAAACGTGACTGCGAGCACCGCGCGCAGGGCCACCGCCTGCACGAGGTCTCCTGCGGCGTTGATGAGCAGGTCGAGGCGGCGTACTACGCCGTCGGAATCGCTCCAGAAACCGATGTGTCCCGCGCCGAGGGCGACGTCGCACAACTCGCGCGGGGAAGGGGTGACTGCCCGCACCCGACGGGCGCCCGAGACTTCGTCCTGGCCGTCAGCCTGCATGGCCAGCAGGTGCTTCTGGCAGGTGGGGCCGGTGGGTACGCCGCCTGATGCCGTATCGAACGCAGGCACTCCGAGGATGAGGTTCCGCAGTTGCCGCACCGCTTCGACGGTGCGCGCATGTAACTCGGATCGTTGGCGCATGTCGGCCCATTTCTCCGCGAGAACATCGCGTTCCTGGGCCTGGTCGCTGCGGCGATTGCGCTGCTCGAGATCAGCCAGCGCGGCCAGCTGACGGGCGTCCGGCAGGCCAGCGGTCAGCGGCGGCGCTTCGGTTGGCAACACCAGTCGTGCGCCGGCGCGACCGAGGGCTTCGAGCAGTTCCGGGAAACGCTCAGACTCCCAGGTGCTGCCCGCGCGGCTGCGCAGGGAGCGGGTATCGACCAGGACGATGTCGCTTCTGGCCGTGCCATTGCCGAGGCGTTGCAGCGTATCGAAAAAACCGTTCTCGAGGCTACGCGAAATCGGGGCGAGCGAAAGCAGCAGGCCGCCGAACAAAATAGCCAACGCGGTCGGACCCAGCCGCAGCGAACCGACCCTGGTGACGCTGTCCCAACCACGCATTTCCACATAGTATCGGGGCCGGTTCACGGCGGGTGAGACCGGCGTTGAGTTTCTCGGTTCGGGCGGCGGTTTTGCGGATGCAAACCTGTCGGGATGAGAGCAAGGTCACAAATTCGATGTCCAGATCAAACGTTGCCTACGTCTGCAGCGGTTGTGGCAGCAGCAGTCGCAAGTGGCAGGGACAGTGCCCGTCGTGTGGCGCCTGGAACAGCCTGGAAGCTGCCGCCAGTGGCGGCACCGTGAATCGGCCGGCGACTTCCGTCATGGCGAAGCGGTTGGCGGAGATCGGCCCGACGAAGGTGGCCCGCGCGGCCACCGGTATTGCCGAGCTCGACCGGGTGCTTGGTGGGGGGTTCGTGCCCGGTTCAGTGGTCCTGATCGGCGGTGCTCCGGGCATCGGCAAGTCCACGTTGCTGCTGCAGGTGGCCGGTGCGAGCCGGGACGACTGGCCGACGTTGTACGTCAGCGGCGAGGAGTCGGCTGAGCAGGTGGCCCTTCGCGCCCGACGCCTGGGGCTGGATCCGGATGCGGTCACGATCCTGGCGGCCACCAACGTCGATGACGTCACCGCCAGCGCGCAGCGCTCCGGCGCGGCGTGTCTCATCGTGGACTCGATCCAGACCATGTATGCCGAGGCCGTCCCTTCGGCGCCAGGCTCACCCAACCAGTTGCGGGAATGTGCGGCCAGGCTCATTCATCTCGCCAAGACTTCCGGGCTCGCGGTGGTGCTCGTCGGGCATGTCACCAAGGAGGGAGTCATTGCCGGCCCGCGCATGCTCGAGCA
The DNA here is from genome assembly GCA_021462865.1 of Gammaproteobacteria bacterium. Classification (GTDB taxonomy): domain Bacteria; phylum Pseudomonadota; class Gammaproteobacteria; order Steroidobacterales; genus QUBU01. The sequence continues at coordinate 4,978 of JAJTYX010000100.1, forward strand.
CATGGTCGACGCAGTCCTGTACTTCGAAGACGAGACGGGCAGTCGCTTCCGCCTGCTGCGGTCAGTGAAGAACCGGTTCGGTGCGGCCAACGAGCTCGGGATCTTTGCGATGGGTGACAGTGGCCTGCGCGAGGTGCGGAACCCATCAGCCATTTTTCTCTCGCGCCAGGAGGACGATGTTGCCGGCAGCGTCGTTACCGTATTGCACCAGGGTAGTCGCCCGCTGCTGGTCGAGTTGCAGGCGCTCACCGACCTTGGTGCAGGTGGTGTCCCACGGCGCCTGGCAGTCGGAGTGGACCAGAACCGCCTGGCCCTGCTGCTGGCTGCCCTGAACAGGCATGCCGGCGTGCGTTCACATGATCACGACGTGTTCGTCAATGTGGTGGGTGGCGTTCGAGTGACCGAGACGGCCGCGGACCTCGCGCTACTGGCGGCCGTCGCATCGAGTGCTACCTCGCTTCCGGTGCCGCGTGACACCGTCGTCTTCGGCGAAGTCGGGCTTGGCGGGGAGATCAGGCCCGTCGCATTCGGCGAGGAGCGGTTACGCGAGGCGGCCAAGCTTGGCTTCGCGCGTGCGGTGGCGCCTGCCGGCAATCTTCCGCGCAGAAATGCGGCGGGAATGGAGTTGCGCGGGGTAACGAGGTTGCGCGAGGCCCTCGATCTGCTTGGGCTGGGTCGCGCCTGACGGGCGACGATCAGGCTCCGGCCGCAGCCCGCGGAAGACTCTCGGCGGGTTCGCGAATGCGAACGGTCTCCACCGCATTGTCGCTCGTCTGGAGAATTTCCACCGCAAAGTCGTTCAGCATCACGCCGGTGCCTTTGCGTGGAATGGCGCCGAGTTTTTCCAGGATCAATCCGTTGAGGGTTTTCGGACCATCGGTGGGCAGCTTCCAGTTCATGGTCCGGTTCAGCACCCGCACGTTCGAGCCCGCGTCGACGATGTATCCGCCGCCAGCTTCGTCGCGGCGGACCTCGGTTCGTCCCTCGACGGGTTCACTGGTGAACTCTCCGACTATTTCCTCCAGCAGGTCCTCCAGCGTGACGATGCCCTGGATGTCGCCGTACTCATCGACGACAAAACCGGTGCGCCGCCGGGTACGCTGGAACTGCACCAGTTGCCGGTTGAGCGGGGTGCTCTCCGGCACGAAATAGGGCTCATCCGCCAGGCTTTCGATGACCGGCTTGGAAAGATTCCCCTGACCGGAATACTGGATCAGCCGCTTGACATGCAACAGGCCGACCACGTTGTCGATCGCTTCGCGATACACGGGGAGCCGGGTATAGCCGCTTTCCTGGATGGTGCGGACGATGTTCGCCAGGTCGTCATCGAGGTCGATTCCGACGACTTCGTTCTGGGGAATCATGATGTCCTCGACAGTGATCTCGCCGAGATTCAGCACTCTCATCATGATTTCGTGGCGCTTGCGCGGCAAAAGGGCGCCCGACTCCGCCACGATCGTTCGCAACTCTTCGATGGTGAGGTTGTGCGCGGCGCTGGCGTCGGGCCGTACACCGATCAGGCGCAGGATTCCGTTGGAGACCAGTCCAATCAGGCCGACCAGCCAGGAAATGGGTGGCAGGAACCGGAGCATGGCGTGATACGCGTATGCCCCGGGGAAGGCGAGTCGCTCCGGATGGACTGCGCCAAGCGTTTTCGGCGTCAGTTCGCCAAAAATCAGGATCAGGATCGTGATGACCATGGTGCCGACAATGATTCCGGCTGCGCCGCCCAGCTTGAACGCGATCAAGGTCACGATGGCGGCTGCAGAATTCTGCACCAGGTTGTTGCCGAACAGGATCAGGCCGATCAGGCGCTCCGGCCGCTGCAACAGGGTTTCCGCATAGCGCGCTCCGCGATGCCCGCTGCGCGCCATGTGGCGCAGACGGTAGCGGTTCAATGACATCAATGCCGTTTCGGTGCCGGAGAAAAACGCGGAGCAAAGAAGCAGCAATACGAGAGCGCCCAGCAAAGCGCCTAGCGGAACGTCGTCCAAAGACGCGCAACTCCTGCAGTTGGGTACACTAGCCATGCTTGCGAATGGATCAACCCCATGTCAAGGCAGCCGGTCCGGCGCAAGCTGGGCAAATTGGGGAAAATTGCGGCTATTTGCAGCGAACATGAGCTGAACGGGCGGCAACGCGCGCGTCAATCAACCGAATAGGGGTCGACCAGATTGTTTGGAAATCTCAGTGAGCGGTTACGGCAGATTACCGACCGCATGCGTGGTCGTGGCCGGCTGACCGAGGACAACATTGCCGAGGCGGTCCGTGACGTACGCCGGGCGTTGATCGAGGCGGACGTTGCTTTGCCGGTGGTGCGGGACCTGGTGGCGCGGGTGCAGCAGCGCGCGCTCGGAGCCGAAGTCAATCGCAGCCTGACGCCCGGCCAGGCCTTCATCGGTCTTCTGCACCAGGAACTCACGACGGAGCTGGGCCGGGAACCCGCGGAGCTGAACCTGCGACGCCAGCCGCCGGTGCCGATCCTGATGGTGGGTCTGCAAGGCGGTGGCAAGACCACAACGACCGGCAAGCTGGCGCTCTTCCTCAAAGAACGCATGCAGCGGCGGGGGATGGTCGTCAGTCTCGACACCCGGCGGCCGGCTGCAATGCTGCAACTGGAGCGACTGGCCGAACAGGTGGGTGTCAGTTGTGCGCCGGCATCGCCCAGCGAGACACCGCTGGCGATTGCGCGCCGCGCGCTGGAGCTGTCCCGCAGTCAGCAGGCCGATGTCGTGATCCTCGACACCGCCGGCAGGACGCGCCTCGACCAGGAGTTGCTGGCCGAGTTGCGCGAGATCCATGGTTTCGCGACTCCGGCCGAGACGCTTTTTGTTCTGGACAGCATGGCCGGGCAGGATGCGGTGAATGCCGCACGGGCATTTGCTGAGGCGTTGCCGGTGACCGGTATCGTTCTCACCAAGGTGGACGGCGATGCGCGGGGTGGAGCCGCGTTGTCTGCCCGTGCTGTCACCGGCCAGGCAATCAAGTTCGTGGGTACGGGCGAGCGGCTGGCCGCGCTCGAGACCTTCGTGCCGGAGCGCATGGCTTCGCGCATCCTGGGCATGGGGGATGTGGTCGGGCTGGTCGAAGAGATCACCCAGAAGGTCGATCAGGAGCAGGCGGAAAAGCTGGTCCGCAAGGTCAGCAAGGGCAAGGGGTTCGACCTGGCTGACATGCGCGAGCAGCTGCAGCAGATGCTGGCCATGGGCGGGGTCGAAACCCTGCTGGCGAAACTGCCGCTTCCCGGCGGAATCGGGGCCGACAAGCTCGCGGGCCAGATTGACCCGAACGGTATCCGGAAGCAGGTGGCGATCATCAATTCCATGACGCCGAAGGAGCGACGCTTTCCCAAGCTAATCAACGGGTCACGGCGCCAGCGTATCGCTGCTGGGGCGGGTGTCGGCGTACCCGAAGTCAACCGTCTCCTCAAGCAGCACGACAGCATGCAGAAAATGATGAAGCGATTCACGAAGGGAGGCCTGCAGCGGGCGCTGCGCAGCCTGCCGTCCGGGGGAGGGCGTCAGTTTCCGGGTCGCTGAGCGGTTCGGTATCTGGATGCAGGGTGCGGGCCGAAGGGGAGTGGGCCATATTGACCCATTGGAGGGTGTGCAGCCCCGCCATGTTCCAGTAAAATCCCGCGGTTGCGTGTGGTACCCGCCGATCAGGTTGGCAGCCAGCGCCGATAAGACCACAGAGGAAACGATCCAGAATGGTGACTATTCGACTCAGCCGCGGTGGCACCACCAAGCGGCCTTTTTATCACATTGTCGCAACCGACCATCGCAGCCGGCGGGACGGCGGTTATATCGAGCGTCTCGGTTTCTTCAATCCGATTGCGTCCGGAAAAGAAACACGGTTGCAGGTAGACCGGGCCCGGGTCGAGTACTGGCTGGGCCAGGGGGCGCAGTTGTCGGCGCGCGTAGCAAATCTGCTGGAAAGCGATCCGCCCGCGCCGGCAGCGGCCGCTGGAGCTGCTGCCGCCTGACGCAGCTGGTTTGCGGCTGAACGGTGCCGGTTGCAGCAATGGCCGAATCCGCTGAGCGGACGGTCGTCGTCGGTCGCATTTCAGGAGTATTCGGTGTCAGGGGCTGGCTCCGGATTTTCTCCTTTACCGATCCCCCGGAGGGGATCCTGACGTACAGCCCGTGGCTCGTCGGCGATAGCGGGGCGCAGTCGTTCCGCGTCGTGGAGGGCGCCGGCCATGGACGCGGAGTCATCGCGCATCTCGATGGTATCGATGATCGCGACGTTGCCCGTGCGCTGGTTGGCGCGACGATCCGTGTGCCGCGCGCGCAGTTCCGGCAAACGCGGCCGGGCGAGTACTACTGGTCGGACCTGGTCGGTCTGCAGGTGGTGAACGACGACGGCGCCGTGCTTGGACGAGTGGTTGAGTTACTGGCGACGGGTGCGAACGACGTACTCGTCGTGCAAGGAGATCGGCGCCGGCTGTTGCCCTTCGTGCCAGGGCGGGTCGTCATGTCCGTAGATCTGACCGCTGCGGTCATTCGCGTAGTGTGGGACGAGGACTTCTGAGGTGACGGGCAATTGGCCATGCAGATTCGGGTTGTAACACTGTTTCCCGAAATGGTGGCGGCCGGCATCGGCTACGGGATCTGCGGCCGGGCCCTGGGCAGGGGACTGGCAACAGTCAGCATGGTCAACCCGCGCGATTACGCGCGTGATGCACACCGCACGGTCGACGACCGACCGTATGGAGGTGGGCCGGGAATGGTGTTGCGCTACGAGCCGATGCGCGATGCGCTGCGTGCGGCACGGGCTGCCTTGCCGGCCGGGACGCGCACGCTCTTCCTGAGTCCGCAGGGCCGCCGCTTCGATCAGGAACTGGCTCGCGAAATGGCGGGCTGGGGGGCGATGGTGCTGGTGGCCGGCCGTTACGAGGGATTCGACGAGCGCCTGATTGAAGCCGAGGCCGACGACGAAGTGTCGCTGGGCGACTTCGTGATGAGCGGCGGCGAGATTGCGGCGCTGGCGGTGATCGACGCCGTCGTGCGATTGCTGCCCGGAGCGCTTGGGGACGAGGCGTCGGCGGAGGAGGACTCTTTTAACGGTAACCTCCTCGACTGTCCGCATTACACGCGGCCGGAGCAGGTGGACGGGCGGGCAGTGCCCCGTGTGCTGTTGCAAGGCGATCATGCGGCCGTCAGGCGCTGGCGCCTGCAGCAGTCGCTCGGCCGAACTTACCTGCGACGGCAGGATTTACTGGCACGGCGGACGATGAGTATCGAGGATGAGGAGTTGCTGCGCCGGTTTCTCGCCGAGCGCGAGGCGATGCCGGCGAATGCCGAATAGTTGTTATGGCGATGCCCGACCGAATTGGCGGGCGCCTGAATGAGGATGAGGGAACATGAGCAAGGTGATGAAGCAGCTGGAATCGGAATTGAGTCAGCGGAAAATTCCCGATTTCTCTCCGGGCGACACCGTCGTCGTCCAGGTGCGTGTGAAGGAAGGTAACCGCGAACGCCTGCAGGCGTACGAGGGGGTGGTGATTGCCAGGCGCAATCGGGGTGCCAACTCCTCGTTCACCGTGCGCAAGATTTCCCACGGTGAAGGCGTCGAGCGGGTGTTTCCGACCTACAGCCCGACAGTGGCCGAGATCAAGGTGAAGCGCCGCGGCGACGTGCGCCGCGCGAAGCTCTATTACCTGCGCGATCGCAGCGGCAAGTCTGCGCGCATCAAAGAGAAGGTCTGACCCTGTAGCGCCAGGGTCGCCGCAGGGCAGTTCCAGGGCATGGACCGCTGCGCAGCGTCGGCAAGCCGTCTTGCCGCTGTCCGGGCTGCCGTCGCGGTGGGCGCGGTGCTGTTGTCTGGTTGTGCTGCACTCGGCGGTGCGGCCGCTGGCCGGTTTGCGGACGGACTGAACGAGGCGATTCTCGATGCGGATGATCCGCAACTGGTCCGCGACGGCACTCCCGCGTACCTGCTCCTGCTCGACGCACTGGTGAATTCCGATCCGGCCAATCCGCGTTACCTCGGCGCGGCGGCCCAGTTGTACGCGGTCTACGGCATCGTTTTCGTTACGGACGAGGAGCGTTCCCGACGCCTGACCAGCCGTGCCAGGGAATACGGGGTGCGCTCGCTGTGCGCGGCGGACCGTGGCAGCTGTGGTGTCGATGCGCTCGATTACCCGGCCTTTGTCGAGGCCGTGAATGTGATCAGCCGCCGGGATGCCGATGCGCTCTACAGCTACTGCGTTGCTTCGCTCGCGTATATCCGCGCCCACAGCTCTGACTGGCAGGCGATTGCTGCCCTGCCGAAGATCGAGCATGCGCTGCAGCGGCTGCTGGAGTTCGACGATCCGGCGATGGCCGTCAATGTCAATATGTACCTGGGCGTGCTCAATACGTTGCGCCCGGAGGCGTTGGGCGGCAAGCCGGAACTCGGGCGGTCGTATTTCGAGAAGGCGATCAGCCTGAGCGCCGGCAGAAATCTGTCGGTCAAGGTCGAGTTCGCGCGGGGATACGCGCGGCTGGTCTACGATCGGGAGCTTCACGACCGCTTGCTGAACGAAGTGTTACAGGCTGTGGCCAGGGAACCGGGGCAGACGCTGTTCAACACCCTTGCGCAACAACAGGCGCGGGAGCTTCTTGCCTCGGCCGACGACTATTTCTGATGCTGACGCTACTGCGAGAGGAGGTCGATCGATGCGCGGGATGATTGCTGCCGCAATGTGCCTGCTGCTTTCCCAGTTGCTTGCGATGCAGGCTGGAGCGGCGGAATTCAAGATTGCGACCGTCGCTCCTGAGGGTTCGCAGTGGATGCGCGAGATTCGCACCGCTGCCGCCGAGGTGAAGGCCCGTACGCAGGGACGCGTAGTCGTCAAGCTGTACGGCGGTGGCGTGATGGGCAACGAAAAGCAGGTATTGCGCAAGATCCGCATCGGACAACTTCATGGGGGCGCCTTTACGGCGGGCGGGATTGCGGAGAAGTACCAGGACATCGTGCTTTACGGGTTGCCCATGCTCTTCATGAATCATGAAGAAGTCGACTTTGTGCGCCAGCGCATGGACGGCGCATTGATGAAAGGACTGGAGGAGGCGGGGTTCGTCTCATTCGGCTTCGCCGGCGGCGGCTTCGCGCGGATTTTCGCCAATCGCCCGATCACGACCACCGCGGACATGCAAGGCCAGAAGATCTGGGTTCCGGAGGGTGACCGCGTCAGTACCGTTGCCATGGAAGCCATGCGGCTGTCGCCGGTCGCATTGCCGGTGACGGACGTGCTGACCGGGCTGCAGACGGGGCTGCTCGACGTAGTGGCGGCCCCGCCGGTCGGCGTGATTGCCTTGCAGTGGCACACGCGCGTGAAGTACATGACGTCGACGCCGATGATGTACACCATGGGCCTTATGGCGATCGATTCACGCGCATTCGCCAAGCTGGATGAGGCGGATCGAGGCGCATTTCGCGAGGTCATGGGCGCCGTGTATCGCCGGTTCGACCAGCAGAGCCCGCACGATGACGAGACGGCCCGCGCGGCGCTCAAATCGAGCGGCATAACCGTGGTCGAAGCGGAACCTGCTGCGGTCAGTGCGTGGCGCGAGGCGGCGCGCGAGGCCAACTCGTTGCTGGGTCGCGAGGGCGCCTATACGCCGGCGCTGTTGCAGCAACTCGAGGGCCACCTCGCGGAATACCGGCGGCAGGCGGGGCCGAGCCCGTCCGGTACCGGCGGCCCGTGAGTTCCCGGCCGCCGGAGCCGGGGCAAAGTTCTGCGGGACGTCTGGGCCGTCGCGTAGAGACCGCGCTGCTTGCGCTGACCCTCGGCGGTATGATCGTCCTTGCCACCGCGCAGATCGTGCTACGCAATCTGGGAGCGGGCGGCATCTCCTGGGCCGACGAGGCCCTGCGCATCACGGTCCTGTGGGTGACCATGCTCGGGGCGATCGCGGCCAGTGGCGAACAGCGTCACGTGACCATCGACGCGGTCTCGCGATACCTGCCTGGCGGTGTCCGCCGAGCGGCGGACGTGCTGGTCAACGTGCTGACATCCGCCGTGTGCGTGACGCTCGCGTGGTATTCATACCTGTTCGTTGTCGATTCCTGGAGCGCTGACGACCGCATTCTCGGGGGCAGCATTCCGGCGTGGACGCTGCAGGTCATCCTGCCGGTTGGTTTCGCGTTGATTGCCATTCGGTACGCCGCTGCCGCGGGGAGAGGTGTTGCTGGCCGCCGCGGCCGGACGTCGGTGCAGTGATCGTACCCCTGACATTGCTGTTGCTGACGCTGCTCGGCATGCCGCTGTTCGCGGTGATCGCTGCGGGTGCAATAGCGGGGTTCCTCGGCGCCGATATTCCGCTGACGGCAATCCCGATCGAGGTGTACGGCATCGCCGAGACTCCGATCCTCCTCGCCATTCCGCTGTTCACTTTTGCCGGCTATGTCATGGCGGAAAGCCAGGCCCCGGCGCGTCTGGTGCGGCTGACAACGGCGCTGGTGGGTTGGGTACCTGGTGGCGTGGCGATCGTCTCGATTGCCGCTTGCGCGATATTCACCGCGTTTACTGGCGGCTCCGGTGTCACGATCATTGCACTCGGCGCCGCGTTGCTGCCGGCGCTGACGAAGGCGGGCTATAGCGAGCGCTTCAGTCTCGGCCTCATCACCTCGGCCGGTTGTCTTGGCCTGTTGTTTGCGCCGTCGTTGCCGCTGATCCTCTTCGGCGTCATCACGGAAACATCCATTGATGAACTGTTCGTCGCGGGGGTACTGCCGGGGCTGCTGATGATGGCGGGGCTGGCTGGCTATTGCCTGTGGGTCAACCGGCACATCCGGGTTCCTCTCAGCGATTTCTCCTGGGCGGAGGTGCGCGCTGCGATTCGCGAGTCATGGCTCGATATACCCTTGCCGGTAGTCGTGCTGGGAGGCATCTACGGGGGCTACTTTGCCGTGTCCGAAGCTGCGGCGGTCACCGCCGTGTACGCGGTCGTGAGCGAGGTGGGTATCCATCGCGATATCAGTCTGTCGCAGTTGCCCGGAATCATGCGCCGGTCGATGACGCTGGTCGGCGCCATCCTGCTGATCCTGGGCGTGTCGCTGGCGTCCACCAACGTGCTCATCGACGCGCAGATTCCACAGCGGTTGCTGGGCGTGGTCACGCAGTGGGTCGACGGGCCGTACAGTTTCCTTCTGCTGTTGTTCCTGTTCCTGCTTGCGCTCGGCGCGATTCTCGACATATTTTCGGCCCTTGTGCTTGCCGTGCCGCTGATCGTTCCCGTGGCGGCGCAATACGAGATCAATCCGGTGCACCTGGGAATACTGTTCGTGGCGACCATGGAACTCGGCTACCTCGCGCCCCCGATGGGACGAAATCTTGTAGTCTGCAGTTACCGTTTCGATCGGCCCATCCTGGAGATCTACCGTGCCACGTTGCCGTTCCTGCTGGTGCTGCTACTGACGGTGCTGGTGGTGACTTTCTGGCCGGGCCTGTCGTTGTGGCTGCTGCAGCACTGACGGGCGTACCGGGAATTGTCGATAAGGAGGAGCTCATGGCGTACCGACTGATGGCTTGGTTGCTGCTGGTCGCCGGTCCGACTGCAGCGATCGGAAGCGACGCCGCCGCGTTGGAGCACCTGCTGGTTCCCCCGGGTTTCCGCGTTGAGCTTCTCGTCAAGGTGCCGGGCGCGCGCTCGATGGCGCTCGGGGAGAAGGGGACGCTCTTCGTCGGCACCCAGCGCGGCGGCAACGGCACGGTCTATGCAGTGACGGAGCCATTCGGCGGGTCGCCGCAACTGCGCACGGTCGCGACCGGGCTGAACACGCCCAATGGCGTCGCATTCCACCGCGGCGCGCTGTATATCGGCGAGCCGCAGCGCATTCTGAGAATGGCGGATATCGAGGCTCGGCTCGAGGATCCGCCGGCACCAGAGCCGGTGATCACCGACCTGCCTTACAAGAACCCGGCTCATGCCTGGAAGTACATCGGTTTCGGGCCGGACGGCAAGCTATACGTTCCGATCGGCGCTCCCTGCAATATCTGCAATGAGCCCGGCTTCGGCGTGCTGCTGCGGATGAATCCGGATGGCTCACAGCGTGAGGTGTTCGCCCGCGGGATCCGTAACACCGTCGGTTTCACCTGGCATCCGCAGACCGGTGAGCTGTGGTTTACCGACAATGGCCGGGACATGCTCGGTGACGACGTGCCGCCCTGCGAACTCAACCATGCACCCCGGGCGGGGCTTGATTTCGGGTATCCGTACTGCCACGGTGGCACCATTCCCGATCCCGAATTCGGCAAGCTCGGGCGTTGCGCGGATGCGCAGCCCCCGGTGCAGGCGCTCGGGCCGCATGTCGCGCCACTCGGGCTTCGTTTCTACACCGGCAGCATGTTTCCCGAGGAGTACCGCAACCAGGTGTTTATTGCCGAGCATGGCTCGTGGAACCGCAGCAAAGAGGCGGGCAAGACCGGCTACCGGGTCTCCCTCGTCCGGCTGGAAGGTAACCGGGCAGTCGCGTACGAGCCGTTCATGACGGGATTTCTCGACGGCGACAAGGTGCTCGGCAGGCCGGTCGACATTCTGGTTGCGCCGGACGGCTCCCTGCTGGTCAGCGACGACAGCGCCGGGGCCATCTACCGCATCAGTTACCCGGGCCGGAAATAGTGGCTTTGTATCAACCCGCTGGCTGGCGACGGGGTCACGGCGGCAAGGGGCAATCGTAATGAGCAAACCAAGTCTAATGGTCCGAATCGTTGGCGCGCTGTGGCGCGGCCTGAACACCTTGCGCCGTATCCTGCACCTGCTGCTGCTGCTCGCGATCTTTGGCGTGCTGATGGCAGGTCTGGTCGGCGCACCGGTGCGGGTGCCTGCGACAGGTGCCTTGTTGCTCGATCCCGAGGGCGAACTCGTCGAGCAGCTCACCGGTGACCCATTCGAGCGGGCGCTCGGCGAGTTACAGGGCAACGGCGTGCGCCAGGTGCTGGTGCGGGATCTGGTCGAGAGCCTGGATGCGGCGGCGGGCGATGACCGGATCAAGGCGGTCGTCCTGCGCCTGGAGTTGCTGGAGGCGAACGGGCTTCCCAAGCTCCAGGCAGTGGCAACAGCGCTCGACAAGGTACGGGAGGCCGGCAAGAAGGTCATCGCGCTGGGGGATTCCTTCGATCAGGGCCAGTACTACCTCGCGGCGCACGCCGACGAGGTCATCCTCAACGACCTCGGCATCGTCTACATCGACGGCTTCGGGTATTTCCGGACGTTTTTCAAGAGCGCCCTGGAGAAGCTCCGGGTCGATCTCAACGTCTTTCGCGTCGGGGAGTACAAATCCTTCGTCGAGCCGTTCATTCGCAATGACATGTCCGAGGAAGACAAGACAGCGAGCCGGCAGTGGCTGCAGGCGATGTGGTCGGTCTACCAGCGCGACGTCACCAGCGCGCGCAAGCTCCCGCCGGACAGCCTCGGGGCCTACGCGGATTCGTTCGCCGATCGACTGCGTGAGACGGGCGGGTCGGCGTCGCGGGTGGCCGTGGACAGCCGACTGGTCGACGGGCTGATGAGCCGCCAGGAGTTCCGCACCCACATGATCGGAATTGTCGGTGAGATGGAAGGTGACGACTCCGATTTCAGCCAGATCGACTACAGCTCCTACCTGCGCGCCATCCGGCGGAGCAGCCCGCGGCGGCCGGCGGGAGACGCCGTTGGCATCATCGTCGCATCCGGACAGATCGTCGACGGCGAGGCGGCGCCGGGCAACATCGGCGGCGACACCCTGGCCGAGTTGATTCGCCAGGCGGCTGCCGATGATTCGGTCCGGGCAGTGGTGCTGCGGGTCGACAGTCCGGGCGGCAGCATGTTTGCTTCCGAGGTGGTGCTCGACGAGCTGCGGGCCCTGCAGAGTGGGGGCAAGCCGCTGGTCGTATCGATGGGCACGCTGGCCGCGTCGGGTGGCTACTACATCTCGATGTTCGCGGACGAGATCTGGGCGAGCGAGAGCACGATTACCGGCTCGATTGGTGTCGGTGCGCTGGTGCCTACGATCGATCGGGGCCTCGACGCTCTCGGTGTCCATGTGGATGGAATTGGCACCACCCGCCTGGCGGGCCAGATGCGCTCCGATCGTCCGCTGGGTCCGGACGCGCGCGCGATCCTCGACAACACCGTCCATGACGCCTACCGCATATTCGTTGGCCATGTGGCTGAGGCGCGCAAGTTTGAGTTCGAACAGGCCGACCGGATCGCCCGCGGGCGTGTCTGGATTGGCAGCGACGCCGAGCAACTCGGTCTCGTGGACAAACTCGGTGACCTCGCTGGCGCCATCGATGCCGCAGCCGGACTGGCCAGCCTCGAGGCGGGCAGTTACGACGTGCGCTATCTCGAGCCGGAGCTCACGCTTCCGGAGCGCCTGATCCGCGACTATGCGATACGGCTGCTCACCAACCTCGCTGACCTCGGGGTACGCATGGAGACGGACTCGCCGCTGGGCGATCTGCTGGCCCTGGGCCGTCGTGACCTGGCCGCATGGCGGGCCATGAACGATCCACGAGGTATCTACTTCCTGTGTTCCTGCACGCCGCAATGATGCTTGCGGGTACACGCTGAGCGGCGGGCATGTCGCCAGCATTGGACGGGCCGTCGGGGGCGCAGCGGTGTTCAGCGACCTTCGTCACGTCACATCGGACGTAGGACGGCGGATCAATTCCTCCTATCTCGCCGACGAGAGCGAGCTGGTGCAAAGCGCGTTGCCGCTGGCCGAGTGTGATGCCAGTCTGCGCGAAGCCATAGAGCGCGCGGCCGATCGCCTGGTGCGTGCCGTGCGACGGGACCGGCGCCACAGGTCGGGGCTGGATGCCCTGCTACACCAGTATGACCTGTCATCGGCCGAGGGCGTGGCGCTCATGTGCCTCGCGGAGGCACTGCTGCGCATCCCGGACGCCGGCACGGCAGACCTGCTCATCAGCGACCGGCTGGAGGCGGGAGCGTGGAGCGAGCACCTCCGGGACAGTGACTCGTTGTTCGTCAATGCCACGACCTGGGCGCTGATGCTCACCGGCGAACTGCTGCAGCCCGAGCCGGCGGCGGTGAACAATCCAGTCGGCTTCCTGCGTCGGCTCGCTGCGCGCATGGGCGAACCACTGGCGCGCGGCGCGTTGCGCCACGCCATGCGCATCATTGCCGATCAGTTCGTCATGGGGCGCAGCATCGATGAGGCGATGAGGCGCTCGGGGGAAGAGGGCGCCGCCGGTTATCGCTACTCGTTCGATATGTTGGGCGAGGCGGCGCTCACGGCGGCGGATGCCGAGCGCTACTTTGCGGCGTATCACGATGCGATCGGGCGGCTCGGTGCGGCCTGGGATCCGGGGCGGGACCGCCCCTCGGTTTCCCTCAAGCTCTCGGCGCTCCATCCGCGCTTTGAGTGGGTACAACGAGCCGCGGTGATGCGCGAGCTGCTGCCGCGCCTTCGCGAGCTGGCCCGGCTCGGCATGGGCCGCGATGTGGCCATCACGCTGGATGCCGAGGAAGCCGCATCACTCGAGTTGCAGCTTTTGCTGTTCGAGGCCGTGCGGCGCGAGCCAGTCCTGGCCGGCTGGCACGGACTTGGTCTCGCGGTGCAGGCGTACCAGCGACGGTCATTGGCGGTCCTGGAGTGGCTCGCGTGGCTCGCGCGCGATACCGGGCATCGCATCCCGGTGCGCCTCGTCAAGGGCGCCTACTGGGACTCCGAAATCAAGCATGCCCAGGTGGCAGGGCACGCGAGTTACCCGGTGTTCACACGAAAGGTGCACACGGATGTCGCCTACCTCGCCTGCGCGCGGCGCCTGCTCGATACGGCTGCGCTCCTCGAGCCGCAGTTCGCGACTCATAACGCGCACACCATCGCCTGGATTGCCGAATCTGCCGCTGCGGTCGGGATCCGTTTCGAGTTCCAGCGTCTGCACGGCATGGGCGAGGCACTCTACGACGAGGTCACCGCTCTCACGGCGGTGCCCTGTCGCGTCTATGCTCCGGTCGGCCGCCACGAGGACCTGCTGCCGTATCTCGTGCGCCGCTTGCTCGAGAACGGCGCCAATTCGTCCTTCGTCAACCGCATTGTGCAGGACGAGGTGCCGGTCGCCACGATCATCGGCGATCCGGTGATGCAGTTGCGGTGCGCCGGACTCGGCCCAAATCCGGCTCTGCCGGCGCCGGCGGCTCTGTTCGGGCCGGCACGCCGCAATTCGGCCGGGCTGAACCTAGACGACAGCCTGAGCTGGCAGGCCTTGGGCGCGGAACTCGCTGCGCAGGAGAGCCGCCGGTATCGCGCCGTGCCGCTGATCAATGGCCGGGAATCGGCTGGATCGGACGAGGAGACGGTCAGGGGCCCGGCTGACGGCCAGCCGGTTGGCGTGGCACGTTCTGCCCGCAGCGAGCAGGCCAGCATCGCCGTGACCGCTGCGCTCGGAGCGTTCACGGACTGGTCTGCTACAGGGGTGGCACGGCGAGCTGCCGTGCTGCGCCGGGCAGCCGAACTGGTCGAGGCAGCGCGCCCGGAGTTGGTCGCGTTGTGTGTACGCGAGGCCGGCCGCTGCGTCGCCGATGCGCTCGACGAGGTACGTGAGACGGTGGACTTCCTGCGCTACTACGCGGCGGAGGCAGAGTCGTTGCTGGGCGCCCCGGTGGCACTGCCTGGCCCGACCGGCGAGCGCAATGAGCTGTGCTGGCGCGCGCGTGGCGTGTTCGCCTGCATCAGTCCATGGAATTTTCCGCTGGCGATCTTTACCGGGCAGGTTGCGGCAGCACTGGTCACCGGCAACACCGTCGTCGCGAAACCCGCGGAGCAAGCGCCGCTCATCGCGGCGCGCATGGTCCGGCTCCTCATGGAGGCGGGTGTGCCCGGCAACGCCCTCCAGTTTCTGCCCGGCGATGGCGCCACGGTCGGCGCCGCCCTGGTGAACGATGCGCGCCTCGCCGGCGTAGTGTTCACCGGGTCCGTCGCGACGGCGCGCTCGATATATCGGTCGCTCGCTGACTATGCCGGGCCATCGGCGACACTCATCGCCGAGACGGGCGGGATCAACGTGCTCGTCGCCGACAGCTCTGCATTGCCGGATCAACTGGTACGCGACGTGGTTCGCTCCGCATTCAACAGTGCCGGCCAGCGTTGTTCGGCGTTACGTCTCCTCGCGGTTCAGGATGACCTGGCACCGCGAATCATAGAGTTGCTGGCAGGACGCATGGCGCAGCTGCGTATCGGCGACCCGGCCGACCCCGCCACCGATGTCGGGCCGCTGATCGACGCCTCGGCGCGCGTGGCACTCGAACGCCATCGCAAACGCATGCTGCGCGAGGCGCGCCTGTTGTACGAATGCGCCGTACCCGAGGGAATAACGGGCGGTTTTTACTTCGGACCTGTTCTATTCGAAATACCAGATATCACGTTGATAAAAGAGGAAGTATTTGGCCCGTTTCTGCATCTGTACCGCTTCCCGGCCGGCGCCTGGAGCGAGCTTCTGCAGGCCATCAACGCGAGCGGCTATGGCCTGACCAGCGGCTTGCACAGCCGGGTCGAGAGAAGAGCGCGGGAGTTCGCCGAGCGTGTGCACGCAGGCAACATCTACGTCAACCGTAATCTCATCGGGGCGGTCGTGGGGATGCAGCCGTTCGGCGGCCGCGGCCTGTCCGGCACCGGTCCGAAGGCCGGCGGGCCGAATTACCTGCGCCGTTTTCTTACTGAGCAGACGATCACGATCAATACGGCGGCGATTGGCGGCAACGCGCAGTTGCTGGCCCGGGGCGAATCGTAACGCCGCACCGGCTGCGCTGCTCTTGCGCTCGTGTTCAGCGGGCCTTCTTCGGGAAATCGAGATAGACCAGTTTTCCGCCCTGTTCGAGTTCGCGCCAGGTTGCGATCGGCGCCTCGATGGTCGCAATGCCGCAGGTAGGCAGGTTGTCCAGCCGTGCCTCGGTCAGTTCGTTGACGAGGTCCGTGAGTCCCGGGTTGTGCCCGCAGACCAGGATGTCGTTGAAGGTATCGTCCTGGCGGTTGAGCACCGCCAGTATGTCGTGCGGAGCGGCCAGGTAGAGATCCGCCTCGCGCTGCAGAAACTCCAGCGGATAGCCGATTTCGCGGGCGAGCAGTCGCACGGTCTGCATTGTGCGCACGGCCGGGCTGGTCAGCACCAGCGAGGGGCGTGCGCCGGAGTTCTTCAGGCGGCGACCCATCAACGGCGCGTCGTGCTCGCCGCGCTCGTTCAGCGGACGATCACGGTCCGGCTGCGCGGCCGTGGCCACACTGGCCTTTGCGTGTCGCAGCAGCGTCAGCCGTTTGGTGGCGCGGGTCGGCATCCCTCAGAGAAGGCCTGCTTCGAGGCGCGCGGCTTCCGACATCATGCTCTGGTTCCAGGGTGGGTCGAATACCAGCTCGACGTTGACGGTGGCAACGGTCGGTAGCAGGCTCACCTTGTCACGCACGTCCTCGACCAGGATTTCACCCATGCCGCAGCCGGGCGCGGTAACGGTCATCTGGATGTCCACGGCGCGTTCGCCGGTGTCGTTCCTGGTGATGCGGCACTCGTAGACGAGCCCGAGTTCCACGATATTGATCGGTATCTCGGGATCGTAGACCGTGCGCATCTGGTCCCATACCAGGTGCTCGAATTCGTCATCCGTAGCGTCTGGAGGCAGTGCCGGCGCTGCTGCGGGTTCCTTGCCCAGTGCGTCCGCGTCGCGCCCGGAGACCCGATACAGGTTGCCCTCGAAATAGATCGTAAAGCTGCCGCCCATCGCTTGCGTGATGAACACCAGCGACCCGCGCGGGAGTTGATCCGGCATGCCCGCGGGTACGGTGATGGCGTCGAGGTCGCGCTTCAGGGTGACGGGTTCGCTGTCCTGGCCGAACATCGTTCAGGTTCCTTGCTCGGTGCTGACGGTGCCGGCCTGGCCGGCGAGCGCCGCCGCGAGGGTTCGCCACGGCAACAGCGCACAGCGTATCCGTGAGGGATAGGCGCGTACCGCGGCGAGCGCTGCCAGTTCCCCGGGCGGTGAGTCGACGCCCCCGACAAAGGTCGCCTCGGCATCGCGGATCGCGGCATGCGCAGTTGCAATCGACTGGTCACGGACGGTCTCTGTCATCATCGAGGCTGACGCGATCGAGATGGCGCAACCGGTGGCCTCGAAGGCGGCGTCGCGGATCCGGCCATCCTCGATCAGCAGGTAGACGGCGACTTTGTCGCCACAAAGCGGGTTGTGGCCTTCGGCGCGAGCGTCCGGCCCGGGAATACGGCGCGAATTGCGCGGGTTACGGCTGTGATCGAGCACGCGGTCACGGTACAGGCGGCTTACGTCGGCGGCTTCGGAAGTCATCGCAGCATCTTCGTGGCAATTGCCAGGCCCGCTACCAGTTGGTCGATATCACGCCGCGTGTTGTAGAAAGCCAGCGAGGCACGCGCGGTTCCCGCGATGCCGAAGAAATCCATCACCGGCATCGCGCAATGGTGCCCGGTGCGGATCGCCACGCCCTGGTGATCGAGAACGGTACCGAGGTCGTGCGGGTGGATGCCGTCGAGGTTGAACGACAGCACCCCGGCCTTGTTTGCGGCCTGGCCGATCAGCCGGACGCCGGGTAGCGCGCCTACCGCGGCCGTTGCGTACTCCAGCAGGGCGTGCTCATAGCGCCCGATCTGCAGCATCCCGATGGACTCCAGGTATTCGATTGCGGCCCCCAGGCCCACGGCGCCGGCGACGTTGGGGGTGCCAGCCTCGAACTTGTAGGGAAGTTCGTTGTACGTCGTGCCGGCAAAGCTCACACTGAGAATCATGTCTCCGCCGCCCTGGAACGGCGGCAGCCGCTCGAGCCAGTCCGCGCGCCCGTAGAGTGCGCCGATACCGGTCGGGCCGCACATCTTGTGGCCCGAGAACGCGTAGAAGTCGCAGTCGATGGCCTGCACATCCACGGACTGGTGGGCGATGGCCTGCGCGCCGTCGATCAGGACGGGGATCCCGCGTGAGCGTGCCGCTGCGGTGATCTCCGCCACCGGGTTGACGGTGCCGAGCGCATTCGAGACGTGGACCATCGCGACCATGCGCGTGCGCTCGTTCAGGCGCCGGTGAAATTCCTCCATGCGCAACTCGCCGCGCTCGTTGATCGGGACGACGTTCAGGCGCGCGCCGGAACGTTCGCAGGCGAGTTGCCACGGAACGATGTTGGAGTGATGTTCCATGTGGGAGATGAGGATCTCATCGCCGGGACGCAGACTCTGCCCGAAACTGAAGGCGACCAGGTTGATCGCCTCGGTCGCGCCGCGCGTGAAGATGATTTCACGTGCCTCGCGGGCATTCAGGAAGCGGCGCACCGCCTCCCGCGCGTGCTCCTGGGCCTCAGTGGCGCGGTGGCTCAGCGTGTGTACGCCACGATGAACGTTGGCGTGGTCGCGTTCGTAATAGCGGCTGATGGCCTCGATGACCTGAGCT
Source organism: Gammaproteobacteria bacterium (assembly GCA_021462865.1). Lineage (GTDB taxonomy): Bacteria > Pseudomonadota > Gammaproteobacteria > Steroidobacterales > QUBU01. The sequence continues at coordinate 23,367 of JAJTYX010000100.1, forward strand.
GGATGCTGCGATGAGGCTGCGCTGTCCAGGTACGCGAGCGGATGGCCGTTGATCTGCTGATGCAGGATCGGGAAGTCGGCACGGATCCGCTCGACGTCCAGGTCGGACTGCCCTGGCGTGGCGGCGGCAGAAGCAGAGGTCGCGCGTGTTGTCATGGTGTTTCAGCTGCCTCGTCCAGTTCCGGCAGCCGTGCGGCGAGCCGGCGGGCGACGTGGGCCTCCAGCGCTGAATCCGGCAGATTGCGCAGAATCTCCCGGACGAAAGAGGCAATCAGCATGCGCCGTGCCTGCGCCTCTTCGATGCCGCGCGAACGCAGGTAGAAGATCGCGCCCGCATCGAGCTGGCCCGTGGTGGCGCCGTGGCTGCAGCGAACCTCATCCGCATAGATCTCGAGCTCGGGCTTGGTGTCCACCTCGGCGGTATCGGACAGGAGCAGGTTCTGGTTGGTGAGCTTCGCATCCGTGCCGTTCGCTCCCGCGTGAACGATCACCTTGCCGTTGAACACGCCACGGCCCCGCTCGCTCACCACGCCGCGATACAGTTCCTGGCTCACCGTGTGCGCAGCGTGGTGCTCGATCCGGGTATGGTTGTCGAGGTGGCGTGCAGCGTCGGCGAAAAACAAGCCGTTCGCGCTGACTTCGGCGCCGGCCCCGTCGAGACTTACATGCAGGTCGTTTCGAGCCAGCTGCGCGCCGAGGTCGAGGTGCAGAAGCCGGGCGCGTGCGCCGCCTTCGAGGCGCAGGCGCTGCGAGGCGAGGTGAGTGGCTGCCGGCGAATCTTCCTGGAGCTTGACGTATACGAGCGTCGAATCGGGCTCGCACAGCACGTCGGTCTTCGTATTCGACACCCCGGCCGCCAGGCCGAGATGATGCTCCACGATCGTCGCACGGCTGCCACGCCGCAGATGGATCAGGATGCGATTCTGCGGTGCGCCCTCGATGGTGGTGGTGCACACGATGTAGACCGGGGCCTCGAGTTCGGCGCCGGCCGCCACATCGACCACCAGTCCCTGCCGCAGCAATGCGGCGTTCAACGCAGCCAGTGCGCCGTCGCCTTCCGTGGCAGCGGCGATCCTCTCGGCCAGGACGGTGCGGGCGGCCGGCTGGGCTGCGCTCAGCGCGCTCAGGGTAAGTCCAGCCATCACCGGAGCAGTTGCCAGATCCACAGCGAGCGTGCCGTCGCTGAGGATAAGCGCCGGACCGTGCAGGTCGTCGAGAACGCCCAGTCGCTCGAGCAGGAGGGAGTAGGGGTTCGCCGTCGCCGGCGGCGCGGGCCGGGACAGGTAATCAGTAATGCGGCGGGCAGTATCGCGCAGGTCGGTGTAGCGCCAATCCTCCAAGCTGGTGGTGGGAAATCCCTGTTCCACAAAGGTTTGCAGTGCTCGTTCACGCACTGTGGCGAACCATGCCAGCGCAGGTTCGCTCATCGCCGCCGCGGCGCTGGCGGCCTGCAGGGTGGCGGGAACAGTCGCGGCCTCGCTCATGTTGCTAGCGGGCCGCCTGGCGGGATGCGGTTCCCAGCAGGGAGTCGTAGCCGTGCGCCTCGAGTTCGGCGGCGAGCGATTTGTCGCCGGTACGCACGATGCGGCCGCCGGCCAGGACGTGTACGAAGTCCGGCTCGATGTGGTCGAGCAGCCGCTGGTAATGGGTGACCAGCAGGAAGCCGCGCTGGCCGTCGCGCAGGCTGTTGACGCCGTTCGCCACGACCTTCAGCGCGTCGATGTCCAGTCCGGAATCGGTTTCGTCCAGCACCGCGAGCGCCGGCTGCAGGACCGCCATCTGGAAGATTTCATTGCGTTTTTTCTCGCCGCCGGAGAATCCTTCATTGACGCCGCGATTCATGAACTGCTCGCCCATCTGCATCAAGCGAGCTTTCTCCTTCGCCAGCCGCATGAATCCGATGGCATCGATCTCCGCTTCGCCACGATGCTTGCGGCGGGCATTCAGGGCCGCGCGCAGCAGGTAGAGATTGTTGACGCCGGGGATCTCGACCGGGTACTGGAAGCCGAGAAAGAGGCCCTCACGCGCGCGTTCCTCCGGGCTCATTCCGAGCAGGTCACGGCCCTGGTACCGGACGCGGCCTGCGGTCACCTCGTAGCCGTCGCGTCCGGCCAGCACATGGGCGAGCGTGCTCTTGCCCGAGCCGTTCGGCCCCATGATGGCGTGCACTTCGCCAGCTTTGATTGCCAGCGAGAGGCCTTTCAGGATCGGCGTCTTGCCTGCGTTGGCGTAGAGATTGTCAATTTCAAGCAGCATGATGAATACCGTCTCCCCGAAGCGTCAGCCGACAGCGCCCTCGAGGCTGACATTGAGCAGGTTCTGCGCTTCAACCGCGAACTCCATCGGCAGTTCCCGGAAGACCTGTTTGCAGAAGCCGTTGACGATCACGTTGACGGCGTCTTCCGCTGACAGGCCTCGCTGGCGGCAGTAGAAGAGCTGGTCGTCGGAGATCTTCGATGTGGTCGCCTCGTGCTCGATGATCGCGGTGGAGTTCTTCACCTCCATGTACGGGAAGGTGTGCGCGCCACAGCGTGCGCCGATCAGCAGCGAGTCACACTGAGTTAAATTGCGTGCGCCGCTCGCGGTGGGGAACACCTTGACCAGTCCACGATAGGACTGTTGGGCACGGCCGGCCGAGATGCCCTTGGAGATGATCGTGCTGCGCGTATTGCGGCCAATGTGGATCATCTTGGTGCCGGTGTCGGCCTGCTGCAGATTGTTGGTCACCGCGACCGAGTAGAACTCGCCGACGGAATTTTCGCCGCGCAGGATGCAGCTCGGGTACTTCCATGTGATGGCCGAACCGGCCTCTACCTGGGTCCAGGAGATCTTCGAGTTGGCACCGCGGCAGTCGCCGCGCTTGGTAACGAAGTTGTAGATGCCGCCACGCCCCTCTTCGTCGCCGGGGTACCAGTTCTGTACGGTCGAGTACTTGATCTCTGCGTCGCGCAGCGCCACCAGTTCCACGACGGCCGCATGCAACTGGTTCTCGTCGCGCTGGGGCGCCGTGCAGCCCTCGAGGTAGCTGACGTGAGCGCCTTCGTCGGCAACGATCAGCGTGCGCTCGAACTGGCCGGTCTTCGCGGCATTGATGCGGAAATAGGTGGAAAGCTCCATCGGGCAGCGCACGCCCTTAGGCACGTAAACGAACGATCCGTCGGTGAACACGGCGGAGTTCAGCGTCGCAAAGAAGTTGTCCCGGTAAGGAACCACGGTTCCGAGGTACTGCTCGACGAGGGCAGCGTGTTGCTGCACGGCCTCCGAGAACGAGCAGAAAATCACACCCGCTGCGGCCAGCTTTTCCTTGAACGTCGTCGTCACCGAGACGCTGTCGAAGACGGCGTCCACCGCCACGCCAGCGAGCCGCGCGCGCTCGTGCAACGGTATGCCGAGCTTCTCGTAGGTTTCCAGCAGTTTCGGGTCCACTTCCTCGATGCTTTTCGGGGCATCGGCCCGCGGCTTTGGCGCGGAATAGTAGGAGATCCCCTGGTAGTCGATCGGGGGATAATGAACCCTGGCCCAGGAGGGCTCACGCATCGTCAGCCAGTGGCGGAATGACTTCAGGCGCCACTGCAGCAGGAATTCGGGTTCATTCTTCTTGCGCGAGATGAGCCGGATCACGTCCTCGTCGAGTCCGGGCGGAACGGTGTCGGATTCGATGTCCGTAACGAACCCATGCCGGTACTTGCGCGAAACGAGCTGCTCGATGTGTTCCTGGTTACTGCTCATGTGCTGTCAGCCGTATCAGCCGCGATCGAGGCGCACCAGCGGTCGCGTGATGCCGCGCGTCAGGGCGGCAACCGGAATGTCACGGGCCGGTCCGCGGAGATCGGCGAGCGTGATCTCGTCGAGCGCGACGCGGATGGATTTGTTGATCCGCTGCCAGGCGCTGCCGACCGGGCAGAGCGATTCGAGTTCGCACTGGCTGTCCGACTGGCTGCACTCCGTGATGGCCACCGGCCCCTCGAGTGCGTCCAGTATGTCGGCCGCGCTGATGGCTTCCGGTGCGCGACCGAGTGTGTAGCCGCCGTCGGCACCGCGCGCCGATACGACCAGCCCGGCGCGGGCAAGGAACTTGAGGATCTTCTGCACCGTGGGCAGGGCGACGTGTGTGCCGGCTGCGACGTCGCTTGCCGAGCAGACGTGCCCGGCGCGGCCGGCGAGGTGCACGAGGATCATTGTGCCGTAATCGGTCAGTCGGCTGATACGCAGCATTTCCAGCGCTCATCAGTCATATGGGACCATGTTAGTCCTGATTGCGTGGACGGGCAAGCACCGGGCTGTGCTGCGCCAGATTCGAGGGTGAATCTGGTATCCTGCCGAGCCTCGCCCGCGGCGCGCTCGGACCTGCCCGGGCGGCATTCGACAATTCAGGGAGAAGTGCAATGACGGCTCAGGATTTGGCCGCGATCGCTCGCGCCATGGTCGCTCCCGGCAAGGGAATTCTGGCGGCTGACGAGAGTTTTCCGACCATCAAGAAACGCTTCACGGCCATCAACGTCGATTCCACGGAAGACAACCGCCGCCTCTACCGGGAAATGCTGTTCACCGCTCCGGGCCTGTCGAAGCACATCAGCGGCGTGATTCTGTTCGACGAGACCCTGCGACAGTCGAGTCGTGCGGGTGTCCCTTTTGCGAAGCTGCTCGCCGATCAGGGCGTGTTGCCGGGCATCAAGGTCGATGCCGGGGCCAAGCCGCTGGCGGGATTTCCGGGCGAGACGGTTACCGAAGGGCTCGACGGCCTGCGCGATCGCCTGAAGGAATACGGCAGCCTCGGCGCGAAGTTTGCCAAGTGGCGTGCGGTCATCGACATCTCCGACGCGATTCCGACGCCCTTCGGCATTGAGGCGAACGCGCACGCGCTCGCCCGCTACGCGGCGCTCTGTCAGGAGTCGGGCATCGTCCCCATCGTCGAGCCCGAGGTGCTGATGGACGGAGGCCACACGCTGGAACGTTGCGAGGAGGTCACGGCACGCACTCTCGACGCGACGTTCGCTGCACTGCGCGCGCACCGCTTGGACCTCACGGGCATGATCCTCAAGCCTAACATGGTGATCTCGGGCAAGAAGTGCCCGAAACGTGCGGGCGTGCGCGAGGTGGCGGAGGCAACCGTGCGCTGCCTGCGTGGGCATGTGCCCGCTACGGTGCCCGGCATCGCGTTTCTTTCCGGGGGGCAGAGTTCTGCCGAGGCGACGGCCCACCTGAGCGCGATGAACGAGATGGGGCCTCACCCCTGGCAGCTCTCATTCTCCTACGGTCGCGCGTTGCAGGACGAAGCCTTGAAGGCGTGGGGCGGTAAGGACGGGCAGTTCAAGGCCGGCCAGACTGCGTTCGCGCGCCGGGCCGGGTTGAACGGACTGGCCCGGGCAGGGCAGTACCGGGCCGCGATGGAAGCGGCCTGATCCCGCCGCGCTGCCTTCTGCAACCCGAACTCGTGCGCTCGTGACGGAGTCCGAGGCCGTCAGGCCGATGATCGAGGTCGACGACCTGCGTTTTTCCACCGCAGGTCGTGTGATTTTCGATGGCTTGAGCCTGCGCGTCCCGCGCGGCCAGATCACCGCCATCATGGGGCCGAGCGGTACCGGCAAGACCACGCTGTTGCGCATGATCACCGGCCAGCTGCGTCCGGCTGGAGGCCTCGTGCTGGTGGACGGGCAGAACGTGCCCGGGCTGCGGCGTTCCCAGCTTTATGCCTTGCGCAGGCGGATGGGGATGTTGTTCCAGAACTCCGCGCTCCTGACGGACTACTCGGTATTCGACAACGTGGCGTTTCCCGTGCGCGAGCACACGGCGCTGCCCGAGCCCCTGATCCGCAACCTGGTGCTGACCAAGCTGCACGCGGTGGGTTTGCGTGGCGCGGCCCATCTGATGCCGGCCCAGTTGTCGGGTGGCATGGGCCGTAGGGTCGGACTGGCGCGCGCAATGGTGCTCGACCCCGACCTGTTGCTCTACGACGAGCCGTTCGCCGGGCTCGATCCGATTTCCATGGGCATGGTGCTGCGGCTGATCAAGATGAACAACGACGTGCTGGGCGTGACCAGCGTGGTCGTGTCGCACGACGTGGAGCAGATCAACCAGATCGCGGACTGCTGCTACGTCGTGTCCGGTGGAAAGGTCATCGGTGCTGGCAGCCCGGAAGAGCTGGCGAAATCCGATTCGGAGCTCGTTCAGCAGTTCCTGAGCGGGGCCTCCGACGGCCCGGTGCCGTTCCATTATCCGGCTGCGGACTACCGCGCGGAGCTCCTGGGTGGAGACGGCCGTGGGTAAAGTGCAGGAAGTGCTGCGTCGGATCGCGCAGGGCGTGCGCAAGCTCGGCGCGGTGGCGTTGTTCTTCCTCGCCATGTTGCGGGCCCTGCCGTACACGGCGCGCCGACCGATCCTGATCTCGCGCCAGGTCCACAACGCGGGCGTGCTCTCGCTGGTCATCATCATGACCTCCGGGTTCTTCGTCGGCATGGTGATTGGCCTGCAGGGCTACGATGCATTCTCCCGGCTGCGGCAGGAGGATCTGCTCGGTGCCGGTGCGGCGCTGACGCTGCTCAAGGAACTCGGGCCGGTGGTTACGGCGCTGCTTTTTGCCGGGCGGGCGGGAACGGCCCTGACTGCCGAGATTGGCCTGATGCGTGCCACCGACCAGATCTCCGCGATGGAGGTGATGGCGATCGACCCGATGGGCCGTATTGCTGTCCCGCGTTTCCTCGGCGGGGTGATCTCCGTGCCGCTGTTGACGGCCGTGTTCAACAGCGTCGGCATTCTTGGCGCCTGGTTCGTGGGCGTGCAGCTCATGGGCGTGGACAACGGCGCGTTCTGGTCACAGATGCAGGAATACGTCGAGACCGGGGACGTGGGCGAGGGCGTACTCAAGAGCGTCGTGTTCGGGGTGGCCGCGAGCCTCGTGGCGGTGTTCGAGGGGTATACCGCCGCGCCGACCGCCGAGGGCGTCGGGCTTGCGACCACCCGCACCGTGGTGATCACCTCGGTGCTCGTGCTGATTCTCGATTACATGATCACGGCATTCCTCCTGTAAGGGCTTCGACCAATGGCAAGCACATCGGCTAGGGAACTCGGGGCGGGACTGTTCATCCTGCTGGGATTTGCGGCGCTGTTTTTTCTCGCGACGCAGACCACCAACATCGAGAGCTATGTTGACGACAGCGGTTACGTGATCACGGCGAGGTTCCAGGACATTGCCGGCCTCAAGGTCCGCGCGCCGGTCTCGATGGCCGGGGTAACCATCGGTCGCGTGGAGCGCATAGCGTTCGATCCGGAGAGGCTGGAGGCGCTGGTGACCATGCGTATCGCGGCCGGTTTCGACCGGATTCCCGACGACTCGGACGCCAGCATCCTCACCGCGGGGCTGCTCGGGAGCAAGTACGTGGGCATCGGACCTGGTGGCTCCGACACGTATCTGCACAACAACAGTGAAATCGAACTGACGCAGTCGGCGATCGTGCTGGAGAACATCGTTGGCAAGATGCTGTTCAAGCTGGGAGTCGAGAGCGATGATTCGAAAACTTCTCAGTAGTCTCGTTCTTGCCGCCGTTTTCACCGCGGCAGGAGCCGAAGAAACGGCGCAGCAGGTCGTTGAACAGGCGGTCGACCGGATCTCCGCCCAGCTCAATGGTCGCCGTGAGGAACTGGCGGCGAACAAGCAGGAGCTCTACGCGCTCATCAATCACGAACTACTGCCGAAATTCGACGTCGATTACGCCGGCCGGCTTGTGCTCGGCAAGGCGTGGCGGGACGCCACGCCGGTGCAACGCAAGCGTTTCGTCGATGTGTTCTACAACTTCCTGCTGCGCAGCTACGCCACGGCCATCCTGAAGTTCGAGCAGGACGATATTCGCATCCTGCCGGAGAGAGCGCCGCCGCAGGACGGACGCACACTGGTGCGGACGGAGATGAAGATGCCGGACGGCACCCTGGTGCCGGTCAACTATTCGATGCGCAGCACGCCGGAGGGGTGGAAAGCCTACGACGTCCGCATTGAAGGTATTTCCTACGTGCAGAATTACCGCAACCAGTTCAACGCTGAAGTGGCGGCCAAGGGCCTCGATGCCCTGATCGAGCGCCTCGAGAAAGAGACCGAAGACATCGATTCCGGCCGTCGCGAGCCCGAGCAGATCGAACCGACGCCAGGCAAGAAGGAGGGCAGGTGACGGCATCCTTCGAGTCGGTGGGTGAGGGCCGTTACCGGGTCACCGGGGATCTCGGTTTCGAGACGGTGCCGGCCATCTGGCGCCAAAGCCAGATGGCGCTCGCCGAAGGCACGCAGGCGGTCATCGATCTCGGCGGCGTGGCGCAGGTGGACAGCGCAGGGCTTGCTCTGGTGATCGAGTGGCTGCGCTGGGCGCGCAGCAACGGCAAAGGCCTCAGCTTCACGACCGTCCCGACGAACCTGATGGCGCTCGCGCGCATCAGTGAGGTGGACGGATTTCTCGATGCGGCGAAATAGCGGGGCGTACGTCGCTCCGGGCAGACGTCGATGCGGGTCACGCCCGATGCTGCTCCTGCACGGTTTCACGCCGCAGCTGATCGCCGCTCTGTAGCCTATTCCTCAAAATCTTCGAACTCATCCTCGGGGAACAGTTCTTCGTCCGGGATGTTGCCGTCGAGGATCAGGTATCTGCGGTTCTGGAAATAGGCGTCGCGCACGAAGAGATAGGGGTCGTAGGCGCGGCGGATTTCCTCCTCCGTGCCCAGCAACCGGTAGCGGCGCTGCACCCGGTCCCAGACCCACAGCCTGAACCTGACGCTGCTGTCGGGGTATTGCGACAGCAGGGAGACCTGGTTGTCGGCCAGGGTCCCCAGCCCATGCGTCAAGGTATAGGGGCCGAACAACGGCACCATGAAGAAAGGCCCTTCGGATACGCCCCATACGGCCAGCGTCTGGCCAAAATCCTCGTCATGCGCCTTCAGGCCCATTTCGGTGGCCGGATCGAAGATGCCGGCGAGCCCGATCGTACAGTTGACCAGGAACCGGCCCAGGTCCGCACCACCCTCGCGCGCCTTGCCCTGGAGGAACTGGTTAACGATGGTGATCGGGTACTTCAGGTTCTCGAAGAAATTGGTGGCGCCGATCCGCAAAGCGCGTGGCGTGGCATTCTCATAGCCGCGAGCGACAGGCTCGGCGACGTACCGGTCTGCCACGTCGTTGAACCGGAACATGACCCGGTTCATTGGCTCGAACGGGTCGGGATTCGGCTCGCGATCGGCCGTCTGCCTGGAGGCACAGCCGGCGAGCAGCAGTACGCACAACAGGGCGGCGAGCGGGAAAGCAGGCTGCTTCAACATTACGAACTACCGCCCTGGCCTGGCGGTAACGGCTGCTTCTCGGCCCGCAGGCGGTCGATCGTTTCCTGGATTTCGGCCAGGCGTGAACTGAACCGCGCCCGCTGTACCGCGTCGAGTTCGGGGATGCTCAGGGCGACGCGCAGTTCGTCCGCTGCGAGCAGCAGATCGCCGGTCATGATGTGGTACTCGGCCATGTAGAAATGCGCGTCGCCTGTGTCTTGAGCGGCGCTCGCTGCACGCGCTATCAGGCGCACTTGTTCCGGTGTGGGCGGGACGATGTTCAGCAGGTCGAGCAACACCCGATGGGCCTCCTTGGGGCGGCCGTCCTGCAGCAGCGCCTCGGCGTAACGCACCGTGAGCGGCACGTTGCGTGGGAAGAGTTGCATGGCGCGCTCGTAGGTACGGAACGCGGCCTCTCGCTGGCCGAGACCCATCTGCGCCTGTGCGAGGCCGGTGTGGAAAGGGATCACGCTGGGGTGGGCTGCCATGAGCGTGGAGAACTCCTGCTCTGCTGCGACGTAATTGCCGCCCTGCAGATACACGAGCGCGAAGCCATAGGCCGTGCCGATGTCACCGACGCGATCCGGATTCTGTGCGTCGGCCCGGAAATGATCGAGTGCCGCCTCCGGGGTGCGCGCGCTGAGCGCGCGCAGGCGGGCGCGGGTCAGGCGGTATCCGGTGGCGTCCGCGACGTCCGGCCGGGGCAGGTGGACCGCGCGCTCCCGGGTTTCGGCGATGCGGTTGACGGTGACCGGGTGGGTGCGCAGGAATTCGGGCGCCTGGCTCGCCATCGGGCCTGTCTGGCGGGCCATCGTCTCGAAGAAACTCGGCATGCCCATCGGATCGAAACCGGCGGCGGCGAGCAGTCCCACCCCAACACGGTCCGCTTCATACTCGTTGGAACGCGTGAAGTTGATCTGCTGCTGGGCAGACGCGCTCTGGGCAGCGACCACCGCTCCCTGAATGGCGTCGCTGGAACCGGTGGCCGCGCCGAGCAGAATCGCTCCGAGCATGGCCGCCATGGTCAGGATGCTGGCGCGCTGATTCGCATAGATGGCGCGTGAGATGTGCCGCTGGGTGACATGGGCAATTTCGTGCGCCAGCACACCGGCGAGTTCGCTCTCATTGGCGGTCGCGAGCAGTAACCCGGAATGCACGCCGATGTACCCGCCAGGCAGGGCGAATGCGTTGATGGCCGGGTCGTTTACTACGAAGAACCGGAATTTCTGTCCGTTGTCGGTCGCATGCGCGGCCAGTTTCTGGCCGATGTCCTGGATGTATTCCTGTGTCTCCGGGTCCGTGATGACGTGGCCGGTGTCACGCAGGCTCCGGTATATGGAGCGGCCGATCTGCTGCTCCTTCTCCCGTGACAGGACGGTGTCGGACGGGCTGCCGATGTCGGGCAACTGCTCCTGCGCCGGCACGGCCCCGGGGGAGAGCACGATGCCGAGCGTGCACAGCGTGGCAATGGCGCGCCGGAACAGCATCAACCTGCTAACCGCGGCGCGTCACAGGGCCTTTACGGCCGCGAGCACTTCCTCGACATGCCCGTCCACCTTGACCTTGCGCCATTCGCGGCGCAGGACGCCGGTCCCGTCGATCAGGAAGGTGCTGCGCTCGATACCCATGACCTTCTTGCCGTACATGTTCTTCTCTTTGATGACGTCGAAAAGCTTGCACAGTTTTTCGTCGCCATCTGAGAGCAGTTCGAACGGAAACTCGTATTTGGCCTTGAACTTCTCGTGTGCGGCGAGAGAATCCCGCGAGACACCGAGAACCACTGCACCGAGCTTGCGAAATCCGGCGTGCCGGTCGCGGAAGCCGCAGCCCTCGGTGGTGCAGCCCGGGGTGTCGTCCTTCGGGTAGAAATAGAGCACCACGGTCTTGCCGCGAAGCGAGTCGAGGCTCGCATCGGCACCACCGGTTGCCGGCAACTTGAAGTTCGGCACGGCCTTGCCAACCTGGATCTTGCTCATGGAAATCTCTGCCTGGTGGCCTGCCGGGTTGGATCACTCAGCGCTGGGCGGGTTCCATGATGGCGTCGAGATTGTGCTCGTCGCAGAAATCGAGAAACTCCTCCCGCAACGTGGCCACGTGCGTGCTGGCCGGAAGATTGACGGTCATCTGTACCGCGAACATCGGCGCGCCGGTGTGCGGGGCATTGTAACGCCGGGTGCTCATCTCGGCGATTTCGAGGCTGCGGTTGGCGAAAAAGCTCGACAGGCGCAGCACGATGCCCTCCTGGTCCAGCGCGACGACGTCGATGTTGTACGGCGCCGCAGGTTCCGGTGAGCGCGGCTCCGTATCGCGGACCGTGACGGTAAGCCCGGAGTCGCGCTGCAACTGCGTGAGCCGTTCGCGCATCTTGTTGACGCTGTGCCAGTTGCCGGCGACCAGCATCAGGACGGCAAAATCGGAGCCGAGCGCGACCATGCGACTTTCGCGAATGCTGCCCCCGCCGCCCGAAACGGCCTGGCTCAGGTCACGAACGAGACCGGCGCGGTCGGGACCGATCGCGGTGATGGCCAGCAGTTTTTCCATGGGTATGACCGGCGGGGGTGGCGGCGAAAGGTCGGCAGTGTACCGGGAAAACCTGCCCCATCAAGCCGCCCTTGCGGGGCCGCGGTGCCAAAAGTACCATCCCACACCCGTTCAAGCTTCCCCCGGCGGATCCAGATGTTCAGCGGCAGCCTCGTAGCGCTCGTCACGCCCATGCGCCAGGACGGAGCAGTCGACTTCGCCTGCCTGGAGAAGCTGGTGGACTGGCACGTCGAGCAGGGCAGCGACGGGCTGGTGATCGCCGGGACCACCGGCGAGTCGGCCACGTTGACGCGCGACGAGCACATCGAGGTCGTGCGGGTTGCGGCTGAGCGGGCGAGGGGACGAGTCCCGGTTATCGCAGGGACGGGCTCGAATTCCACCGCGCAGACCATCGATCTGTCGAAGGCGGTGGGTCGCCTGCCCATCGCCGGTTACCTGGTGGTGGTTCCTTATTACAACAAGCCGACCCAGGAAGGCATGTACCGCCATTTCTCGGCGGTGGCAGACGCCGTCGCAAAGCCCGTCATGCTCTACAACGTTCCCGGGCGCACGGTCGCCGATCTCAAGCCGGCCACCGTCGGGCGGCTCGCGCAGCACCCGCGCATCTTCGGCATCAAGGAAGCCACCGGCGAACTCGACCGCGTGCCGGCAATCCGCGATCTCTGTGGCAGGGATTTCCGCCTTTACAGCGGCGACGATGCCACTGCGCGCGAGTTCATGCGCCTCGGCGGGCACGGTGTGGTTTCAGTGACCGCCAACGTCGCGCCGAAGGCGATGGCCGAGATGTGCCGTGCCGCACTGGCTGGCGAGGCCGCTCATGCTGCCGAAGTCGACGGCCTGCTCGCCGATCTGCACCGTGACCTTTTCGTCGAATCGAACCCGATTCCGGTGAAATGGGCGCTGGAGCGGATGGGGCGTGCGCCGGGTGGCATCAGGCTGCCGCTTACGCCGCTGTCCGCCGAAGCGCAGCCCAAGGTCGAAGCCGCGTTGCGCCGGGCTCGTCTCCTTTAGTATGCGTAACCGTGGCGCTCGACGTGCTTGCTGCGCTGGCGTGGTCTGCGCGTTCACCATGATCGCGGGTGGTTGCTCCCTCTGGGGTGGTGGCGCGGAAAGCTGTGTCTCTGTCGAGGAATACCAGGAGGCCACGTCGGCCCCGCTGCTCTCGGTCCCAGCCGGTCTCGATCGGCCCGACGAGAGCGGCCGATTGAACATCCCGCCCGGCCCGGAGCCGGTGGAGCCGCTTTCGCAGAACGCTGCCTGCCTGCAGCGCCCGCCAGACTTTTTCGACAAACCGCTCACGAATTCGGAGCGTAAAAATTGATGCCGGGCAGGTGGTTGGTTACCCTTGCGGCCGGTCAACTCCCTGTGGGTGCGACCTGATCGGAACAAACGGAGAGGTGGCCGAGTGGCTGAAGGCGCACGCTTGGAAAGCGTGTTTACGGTAACCCCGTAACGTGGGTTCGAATCCCACCCTCTCCGCCAACAGATGAAAAGGCCCCCTTCACGGGGGTTTTTCAACTGTTGATGAGCGTAGCGCGATTCGAACCTACGAATCCGACCAGCGGGTTCGACAAAACAGCAGAGCGATTCTAGACGGCGAAGCCGCCCCGTCCGGGAGAGCCTAACCTCTCCAACCGGACACGATGCTGCGCCCCGGAAGGGTGCTTCATGCCGGTAGTAAAAAACTGTCTCACGCGCTGAGCCAGTGCGTATACACTGAAAGTGGCGGTTGCAGTGAGGCCAAAGATCATGCGAGCAGTTCAGGTTTTCGCGCCGTTGTTGTTCGCCACCATGCTGGTCGGCAACACCGGCGAGGCTGCCGGCAAGGCGGCCAGTCAGGTCACGCCGCTGGACGCCACACAGTTTCGCGCAGTCCTCGACGAGCACCGCGGCGAGGTGGTGCTGGTGAACTTCTGGGCGACCTGGTGCCGGCCCTGCCTGAAGGAAATTCCCGACCTCATGGCACTGGAGAAAAAGCATCGGGAGCAGGGTTTGCGCCTGGTGGCGGTTTCGCTCGATGAGCCAGAGGACATCGACCGGGTCGTGATGCCTTTTCTCACGAAGTGGTTCCCGGATTTTCAGACCTTCATCCGGTTGACCCCGGACATGGATGCCATGGTGAGCGTGCTGGATCCGGCGTGGAACGAGTTGCTGCCGACGAGTTATGTGCTGGATCGCCAGGGCAAGGTACGCGCACGCCTGCAGGGCGGAAAGCCGATGGCGGAGTTCGAGGCGGCGGTTCTGCCGGTGCTGGGCGAGAGGTGACCGGACGGGTCGCGTCTGGCGTCAGCGGATCAAGCCCTCGCGGCGCAACTGGCGAACGATCGCGGTGGTGATGTCGGCAACGACGTCATCCTGGCCTTCATCGAATTCGGCTTTGGTGGTGAGCGTATAGACGAGCCGCCCACCGTCGTCCGCCGCGAAGAGCGAGGACTCGAGCACGGCGTCTGAGCGGGCGCTGATTTCGCCGGGCTCTTCGTACTCGTGATACGTCTGGCTGAAGAGATTGACCAGGCCCGGTCCGTCGCTCAGGCTCGACGGGCGCTGGGTTTTCACCCCGACACGCGTTTCGCCTTCCTCGAGCGCTACGCGGCGACTGGCCAGGCGGGTGACCAGCACGGCATCGGCGCCGCTGGCGCGGACCATCGCGCTGATCGTGTCGCGTGTCAGGGGCTGCGTGGCCTTGCCCAGGCTGATCGAGGCGGACGCCGTGCTGCCCTTGCCGGCGGCGATGAGATCTGACATTGCCTGTTCGAAGCTGCGCCGCAGGCGCGAATTGGGCGAGACCGCCACCACGAGCACGTGTTCGAACGGCACTGCGGTGCTGCGCGGTTCATCCCAGGTGCCAGTAACGCTGGTACGGGTGCCGCAGGCAGCGACCAGCGCGGCCAGTCCGGCCGCAAGCACGCACTTCGCGACAGAGACGTGCCGGCTGGGGCCGGATCGGAGATGGTTGATCATGGATGGATGGCCTCGCGCAGGCATTATTCCACCCGCTGTTTGCAGCCCGCAAGCACGCCGGGATGGCACGCTGCAAGTCCTTGCCGAACGGGGGGCGGACGCATACGCTTGCCCCGGGTCCGCGTCGGTCTCCCCGCGGCGGCTAGTCGTAAACCCCGTCAGGCCCGGAAGGGAGCAGCGGTAGCGGTGATGCCGGGCGCCGGGGCCGGGCTGGCGCGGACTCGCTTTTTCCGGCCGATAACCACATACAAGGCATTACCGATCCGATGAGTTACCTGGCGCTGGCGCGCAAATGGCGGCCCCGCGGCTTCGAGGACGTGGTGGGTCAGCCTCACGTGGTGCGGGCGCTCGCCAACGCGCTCACCTCGGGCCGCGTGCATCATGCCTTCCTGTTCGCCGGCACCCGCGGTGTCGGCAAGACCACCGTGGCACGGATCCTGGCGCGTTGCCTGAATTGCGACGAGGGAGTGACGGCGACGCCCTGTGGCAAGTGTGGTGCCTGCACGGCCATCGAGGAGGGGCGCTTCGTGGATCTCATCGAGGTCGATGCGGCATCGCGCACCGGCGTGGATGACACCCGGGAGCTGCTCGACAACGTGCAGTACACGCCGAGTGCGGGCCGATACAAGGTGTACCTCATCGACGAGGTGCACATGCTGAGCAAACAGTCCTTCAACGCGCTGTTGAAGACGCTCGAAGAGCCGCCGCCACACGTCAAGTTCCTGTTCGCGACCACTGACCCGCAGAAGTTGCCGGTCACCGTGCTGTCGAGATGTCTGCATTTCAACCTCAAGCGCCTGCCGATGGCGCTGATAGTCGGCCGGATGTCGGCCATCTGCGACTCCGAGCACATCAAGGCCGAGCCGGGCGCGCTCACGCGCCTTGCCCGGGCGGCGGCGGGCAGCATGCGCGACGGGCTCAGCCTGCTTGACCAGGCGCTTGCCTATGGCAACGAGACGCTGCGCGAGGCCGATGTCGCCGAGATGCTCGGCAGCATCGATCGCAACCGGGTGCTCGCGCTCCTGGAGGCGCTGGCGGAGGGTGACGCGGCTGGGCTCCTTCGCCGTATCCGCGAACTCGACGAGCTGGCGCCAGATTACGGCAGCCTGCTCGATGACATCGCCACCGTGCTGCAGCGCCTTGCGATCATTCAGATCGCGGGTGAGGCGGCGCTCGACGAGGAAGACGATGTGGCGGCGCTGACTGCGCTCGCGTCGCGCTTCGATCCCGAGACGACGCAACTCAATTACCAGATTGCCGTCACCAGCCGGCGCGATCTGCCGGTCGGGCCCGATCCACGCATCGGCTTCGAGATGGCTGTCCTGCGCATGCTGGCCTTCCGCCCCGAGCCGGTGAGCCAGCCTGCGGTGCCCGCATCGGGTTCGGTTGCGGCGCCGGCTGCTGTGGCCGCCGGCGGCGGACGCAGGGCTGCGAGCGCCGCGCCGCTTAGGGTCGGAGATGAGTGGGCCGGTTTCGTGCAGGGATTGGGCCTCGACGGGGCAGCCCGCCAGTTGGCTATGCACACTGCACTGGTCAGCAGCACGGCGACCGAGCTTCGACTCAGCATCGATCCGGCGAATGCGCACCTGCTCACGGAGCAGCAGAAAAATCGCGTGATTGCTGCGATCCGTGAGCGGCGTGGCGCGGCGCTCGAGGTCACTATCGAGCTTCGTGGCGATGCGCGCGACACGCTCGCCGCGCGTGCTGAAGAGGAACAGGGCGAAGCGCTGCGCCGGGCCCGCGATGCCATCGAGTCGGACCCGAACGTGCGCGAGCTCTCGAGCATGTTCGGCGCCGAACTGGTGCCCGGGTCGATCAAGCCGGTCGTGCGAGAGGACACGGGGCCACGCCGTGATCGCGGCGGTCGGCGTCCACAGGAATCGAAGGAGCGGAACTCATGAAACCAGACCTTGGGCAATTGCTCAAACAGGCCCAGCGTATGCAGGCCGAGATGCAGAAGGCGCAGGCCGAACTCGCGAACCAGGAGGTCCAGGGAGAAGCGGGTGGCGGCCTGGTCAGGCTGACCATGACCTGCGGCCAGCAGGTCAAATCGATCAGCATCGATCCGAGCCTCGTGAGCGGCGGCGACCGCGAAATGCTCGAGGACGTACTGGTCGCTGCCTTCAACGACGCGCTGCGCAAGGTCGAACGCGCGGTCCAGGAGCGCTGCGCCGGACTGACGTCGGGTGTGAGCCTGCCCGGTGGACTGAAGATGCCTTTCTGAGGCGCGGGCCGCTTCGCCTGCCATGAAGTTTTCGCCTCGCCTGCAACAGTTCCTGCTCGCCCTGCGTCGCCTGCCGGGCGTCGGCCCGAAGACTGCGCAGCGTATGGCTTTTCACCTGCTCGAGCGCGACCGCGAAGGCGCGCAGGCGCTGCTGCTTGCCCTGCAGGAGGCGCTCCAGGGCGTCGGGCGCTGCCGCAACTGCCGCATGTTCGCCGAAGACGAGCTGTGCCCGGTATGTGCGGCGGCGAGTCGCGACAGCGGCCTGCTCTGCGTGGTCGAGTCGCCGGCTGACGTCATTGCGGTCGAGGAGTCCGCCGGCTATCGGGGGCTTTACTTCGTCCTGCACGGACGCCTGTCACCACTCGATGGCGTTGGACCAGCCGAGCTGGGTGTGGAGCAGTTTGTCGAGCGGCTGGCCGGTGGCATGGTGCGCGAAGTGATCCTGGCGACCAGCGCGACGGTGGAGGGTGAAGCGACTGCCTCCTATCTGGCATCGATCGCGCGTCGCGACGGACTGAAGACCACCCGCATCGCTCATGGCGTGCCGATTGGTGGCGAACTCGAGTACGTGGATGGCGGAACCCTGTCGCGTGCCATTGCGGGTCGCGTGACGGGGGACGACGTACAGGATCTTTAAGCGGCGGCTCGCGCGAGTGCCGGCGCGCTGCGGTGAGACGTCTGTTCATCGGCCGGGAGCGCCGACGATCACCCTCAGCTTCTGGTAGTTGTCGTAGCGGCGCGCCGAAACCGATCCGTCCTCCAATGCCTGCCGGACCGCGCAGCCGGGCTCATGACTGTGCGTGCAATCGGTGAAACGGCAGCCGGGAGCAAGACGGCGCAGTTCCGGAAATCCCTGATCGAGGCGTGTTGAGTCCACGGCAGGCACGAACGTGCGAGCGCCGGGGGTGTCGATCAGGCGGCCGGAGCGGCCGACGTCGTACATCAGCGCTGCGGTCGTCGTCTGCGTGCCGAAACTGCCGGCCGCGGACAGCGCCCCGATCACCGCGGCGGCACCTGGCACCAGTGCGTTGATCAGCGACGACTTGCCGACGCCGGATTGCCCTACCAGGGCGCCGATCTGCCCTGCCAGTCCTGCAGCCAGCGTCGTGATGCCGGCGCCGGAACGGGCGGACACGGCAAGGACCCGATAGCCGAGCGCACGGTACTCGTCGAGGGGAGGGGCATCCGGGGCGCCGAGGTCGGCCTTGTTCCAGACGAGCAGTCCCTGGCAGCCCGCGAGCTCGGCAGCGCAGAGAAAACGATCGGCCAGAAACCAGTCCGGCTCCGGGCGCGGGGCGCACACCAGGACCAGTTGTGTCAGGTTGGCCGCCATGACCTCCGCGTGACCGTCGTGCCGGGCGACGCGCGCGAGCGCGCCAAGGCGTGGTTCGATGGCGGTCACGAGCATCGGGCCAGACGTCCCGTCCGGCCGGAACCGGACCCGGTCTCCGCACACGATGCGTTGGCGGCGGCCCTTCACCAGGAACGCGTGACGAACCCCGTCCGCTTCGAGCCAACCGCGTTGCCCGTGCGCCGCGACCACGAGTCCGATTGAGTCGGTCACTGGCGTCCCGGCAGCACGGAGCGGCAGCGTGGCGGCCACCCGAGGAACGGCTTTGCTAGAATCCGGCCTGGTGCAGCAGCGTGCGGATGGCGGCACATGAACAATGCGGCCGACAGATTGATATGGATCGACCTGGAAATGACCGGCCTCGACAGCCAGCGCGATTCTATCATCGAGATCGCAACGATCGTGACGGACTCCAATCTGGATACCATCGCCGAGGGCCCGGTAATTGCGATCCATCAGCCCGATGACGTGCTCTCGCGCATGGATGAATGGAACACCCGTCAGCACGGCCGCTCCGGCCTGATCGAGCGCGTACGTGCGAGCCGTGTGGCTGCTGCCGAGGCGCAACGCCGGACGCTGGAGTTTCTCAGCGCCCATGTTGTGAGCGGAGCGTCGCCGATGTGCGGCAACAGCATTTGCCAGGACCGCCGCTTTCTCGCCCGGGAGATGCCCGATCTCGAGCGCTACTTCCACTATCGCAACCTGGACGTAAGTACCCTGAAGATACTCGCGGGTCTCTGGGCGCCGGACGTACTCACCGGAGTGACGAAGAACGGCACGCACCTGGCGCTGGCGGACGTTCGCGACTCCATAGCCGAGTTGCGCCACTACCGGGCCTCGTTCCTGCGCCCGGCGATGCCGCCTTCGGCATCGCTGCCGTCGGATTGAACCGGGGCTGGCGCTGTCTCCGGCGTTCTGTGCCCGCTCAGGCGCCGGTCAAGGAACAGGCCGACGGCACAGGCCAGTCCGGCGAGCGAGACGCGTGGCTGTGCATCGTCGGATTTCGTGCCCCGGCTTCGGTGAGCGCAGCCGGCACGATTGCCTTCCAGGGCGGCCGCGAGAATGCGCCAGCAGGCGTGGATCATGGCAAAGGTTCTTTATTGATACGGCATTGATATCAGTCTGTTAAGACGGATATCTGTGGTAAAGTCTGTCTCGGCTGAAGGAGGGGGAAGGCATGGCCGAAGGAGATCGGGAAACTGGCGGATCCCGGGGGCGCGCAGTTAGTGGCCTCGTACTCGCGTTGCTCCTCATCGTGGCGCAGGGGCTTGCGGCCCAGGAGCGTGCACGCTGGATCACCGATCAGCTCGAGGTGGACATGCGCCGCGGGCAGGGGAACCGTTTCGCGATTACGCGGATGCTGCCGAGCGGGACGCGCGTCGAACTGATCGAGGCGGATGCGGAGACAGGCTACAGCCGCGTGCGTACGCCTTCGGGAGCGGAGGGCTGGGTGTTGTCGCGCTTTCTCGACAGCGAACCGCCGGCGCGGCTGCGCTTGCCGGAGGTCGAGGCGCGCCACCGGGCTCTCCAGCAGCAGCAGGCGGACCTGTCCGACGAGGCGCGGGCGCTGCGCGGCGAACGCGACGGTTTGCAGCGCGAAATCGGCCAACTCCAGTCTGCGTCGGCGGGGCTCGAGAAGGACCTCACCGAGATTCGCACCGTGTCCGCGGACGCGCTGAAGACCGCGGAAGAAAACCGTGCGCTCCAGGCGCGGGCAGCAGCGGCTGAGCAGCGTGCCAATGAACTCGAGGCGCGCAACCTCGATCTTACCGATCAGGGGCGCCGCAACTGGTTCCTTGCTGGAGCGGGTGTGCTGCTGCTCGGGTTCCTGCTGGGCCTGGTCCTGCCCAGGATCCGCTGGAAGAAAAAATCCGCCTGGGGAGACCGTCTCTAGCGTTGATCGCTGGCGGAGTTCCCGAGAAACAACCACGTTTCCAGCACGGTATCCGGATTGAGCGAGAGGCTGTCGATGCCGTGCTCAACCAGCCAGCGGGCAAAGTCCGGGTGGTCAGAGGGCCCCTGGCCGCAGATACCGATGTACTTGCCTGCCTTGCGACAGGCGTCGATCGCCATGACCAGCAGGGCCTTGACGGCATCATCGCGCTCATCGAAGAGCGGTGCGATGATTGCCGAATCACGGTCGATGCCGAGTGTGAGCTGAGTCATGTCGTTGGACCCGATCGACATGCCATCGAAGTATTCCAGGTAGCGATCGGCGAGCAGCGCGTTACCCGGCAACTCGCACATCATGATGAGCCGCAGCCCGTGCTCACCGCGCCGCAGTCCATTGGCGGCCAGGAGCTCCGTGACCGCCTTCGCTTCGGCTACGGTACGCACGAATGGCACCATCACCTCGATGTTGTCGAGCCCCATCTCCTCACGGACGCGGCGGATCGCGCGGCACTCGAGATCGAAGCAGGGGCGGAACGATTCGGCGACGTAACGCGAGGCGCCGCGGAAGCCCAGCATCGGGTTCTCCTCGTCGGGCTCGTACTGCTGGCCGCCGATCAGGTTGGCGTACTCGTTGCTCTTGAAATCCGACAGCCGGACGATGACCGGATGCGGAGCGAATGCGGCGGCTATGCAGGCGATACCCTCTGCGAGTTTCGCGACGAAAAACTCGACCGGATCGGGATAGCCTGCGATCTGCTCGCGGATGATGTCCTTGAGATCCGGACGCAGGCTGTCGAACTCGAGCAGCGCCCGCGGATGCACTCCGATCAGCCGATTGATGATGAACTCCAGGCGCGCCAGCCCGACGCCATGGTTCGGAATACCGGCGAAGTCGAAGGCACGATCCGGGTTACCGACGTTCATCATGATCTTGAAAGGGATGCGCGGCAGGCTGTCGAGTTCGACTCGCTGCTCCTCGAAGGGCAGTCTGCCCCCGTAGACGAGGCCTTCTTCCCCCTCCGCGCACGACACGGTGACCTCTGCGCCATCCCGGATGCGTGCCGTCGCGTCGCCGCAGCCGACGACCGCCGGGATGCCAAGTTCGCGCGCGATGATGGCGGCATGACAGGTGCGGCCGCCGCGGTTGGTAACGATCGCCGCAGCGCGTTTCATGATCGGTTCCCAGTCCGGGTCGGTCATGTCCGCGACCAGTACGTCACCCGGCTGGATTCGCTTCATCTCCGCGATGTCGTTCACCACCCGGGCCGTCCCCGCACCGATGCGGTGGCCGATGCTGCGGCCGCGGACCAGCACGCCGGAACGCTCCCGCAGGCGATAACGCTGGATGGCCTGACCCTTGCGGCTCTGGACGGTTTCCGGGCGCGCCTGCAGCAGGTAGATCTCGCCGTCCTGCCCGTCCTTGCCCCACTCGATGTCCATCGGCCGGCCGTAATGCTCCTCCACGACGAGCGCGTAACGCGCCAGCGTCTCCAGGTCGGCATCACTCACACAGAAGCGACGCGACTCTCCCGGCTCGACATCCACGGTGGTGACCCGGGGGCCGTTCGCCCCGCCGTTCCCGTACACCATCTTGATGGCCTTGGAGCCGAGCTTCTTGCGGATGATCGAGCGGCGGCCGGCGCGCAGGGACGGCTTGTAGACATAGAACTCGTCGGGGTTGACGGCGCCCTGCACCACGGTCTCGCCGAGACCGTATGCGGCCGTGATGAACACCACATGCGGAAAGCCGGACTCAGTATCGAGTGTGAACATCACCCCGCTTGCGCCGATGTCGCTGCGCACCATGCGCTGAACGCCGGCCGACAAGGCCACTGCGCCATGCTCGAACCCCTGGTGCACCCGATAGGCGATCGCCCTGTCGTTGTACAGGGACGCGAAGACTTCGTGAATCGCCTTCAGTACGCGGTCGAAGCCACGAACGTTGAGAAAGGTTTCCTGCTGGCCGGCGAACGAGGCGTCGGGCAGGTCCTCTGCGGTCGCCGACGAACGTACGGCGACCGCCAGTTCCGGGCCGCTCGCCCGCGCCATTGCGTCCCATGCGGCCGCGATCTCGCCAAGCAGGCGTTGTGGCAGAGGCGTCGCCATGATCCACTCGCGGATCTGTCGGCCGGTCGCGGCAAGCCGCCCGATGTCGTCGACATCGAGGTCGCGCAGTGCCGCTGCGATTCGCGTGCCGAGGGCGTCCTGCTGCAGGAAGTCGCGGTACGCTTGCGCCGTCGTCGCAAAGCCGTCGGGGACCCGCACGCCGAGCTGGGTCAGTTTGCCCAGCATCTCTCCGAGGGAGGCGTTCTTGCCGCCGACGACGTCGACGTCACCCATTCCCAGCTGGCCGAGTGGCAGGACGTACGGCTTCAATGCGGGCTCCCTTGTGTTGCTCCGGCAGACGTGGAAAATCCCCGCAAGCAGCAATGAAAAATTAAACCAATCGGGCCCGTGCGCAATGAACAGGCGAACCGTTTTCTTTGTCTCGGATCAGACCGGCGTTACCGCGGAAACCCTGGGGCGGAGCCTGCTGACACAGTTTGAAGCACACGAGTTCGATCAGGTGACTGTGCCATTTATCGATTCTGTTGACAAGGCGGACCAGGTGGTGCGGAGGATCAACGCGGTCGCGGCCGAGCAGGGCGCGCGCCCACTGGTATTCAGCACGCTGGTGCAGGACGAACTGCGCGCACGCTTCATCACCGTGCAGGGGTTGTTCCTGGATTTTTTCGAGGCGTTCCTGTCCCCTCTGGAACGAGAACTGCAGACCCGGTCTTCGCATACGATCGGCCGTGCCCATGGGATGAAGGACGCAGGTGCCTATGACCGGCGGATCGAAGCGACCAACTTTGCGCTGAGCAACGACGACGGCGCGCGCACCGCCGATTACGAGGCCGCTGACGTGATCCTCACCGGCGTTTCGCGCACGGGCAAGACTCCGACCTGCCTGTACCTGGCGCTGGCCTACGGTGTGTTTGCGGCCAATTACCCGTTGTCGGAGGATGAACTCGAAAACGGCGCGCTGCCGAAGACGCTCGAACCGCATCGACGCAAGCTCTACGGGCTGACGATTTCGCCGGAACGGCTGCAGCAGATCCGCCGCGAGCGGCGGCCCGTCGGCCGTTACTCCAGCGCGGAGCAGGTGCGTTTCGAACTGCGCGGTGCCGAGGCGATGTTCCGCCGTTACCAGATCCCGTTCGTGGACACGACCTCGTTCTCGATCGAGGAGATTGCGAGCACGATTCTCAGTGGCACGGGTATCGAGCGGCGCACGCGGCCCTGAGCGGGTCAGACCACCATGCTCGGGGCGCTGAGCCCGGTGATGTCCGGGATGCGTGCCAGCGATGCGGCAAGCTCGCCAAGCGGGCCGAGGACCGCGCCGGCCGGCAGGTCGAGGCGCTCGGTGGCGCGCTCGTGCCGTTCGAGGTAGACGCGCAGGGTGGCGCCGGCGGTGCCGGTTCCTGACAGGCGATAGACGATTCGCGAGCCGTCGGTGAGGAAGACCCGGATGCCCTGTTGGCGCACCTCGCTCGAGTCCACCGGGTCGCGGTAATCAAACTCGTCGGCTTTTTCGATCGGCGCGAGGCTGGTTCGTTCGCCAGGGAACCCTGGCAGGCGCGTACGCAACGACTCGATCAATTCTTCGCCGCGCGCGGCCTCGCCGATCTCGTAGTCGCGACGCTGAAAATAGTGGCGTCCGTAGCGTCGCCAGTGTGCCGCGGCAATCGACGGCAGGGGCCGATCGAGTGCCGCGAGCAGGTTCAGCCAGAAGAGAACTGCCCAGAGACCGTCCTTCTCCCGCGTATGCCAGGACCCGGTGCCGAAGCTTTCTTCGCCGCACAGTCCGATGCGACCTGAATCGAGCAGATTGCAGAAAAATCTCCAGCCGGTGGGCGTCTCGAAGCAGGGCAGCCCCATGTCGGCGGCAACCGCGTCGAGTGCGCGACTGGTCGGCATCGACCGGGCCACGCCAGGCACGCCCTGGCGATAGCCCGGGACGTGGCTCGCGTTGGCGAGCATCATGGCGACGCTGTCACCGGGTGACACCAGCAGGCCAGGTCCGAGGATCATGTTTCGGTCGCCGTCGCCATCCGAGGCCGCGAGCAGGTCGGGCGAATCCGGCTGCTTGCTGAGTTCCACCAGGTGACGCCCGTCGATCGGATTGGGATCCGGGTGCAGGCCACCGAAGTCGGGCAATGGTTCGGCGTGCAGCAGCCCCATCGCGTTCGCGCCGAGTGACTGGCAGAGAATTTGTCGCGCATACGGACCGGTAATGCCGTGCAACGCGTCGAACACCAGCCGATGGCCGCGTCCCAGCCAGACGCGGATGCGCCCGAAATCGAATAATTGTTCCATCAGGCGTTCGTAGTCTGCCACCGGGTCCACGATTTCGATCTGCAGCGGGCCGATCTGCCGTGTTCCATTGCAGGCCAGGTCGATGGCGGGCAGGTCGGCCAGGCGGTAACCCTCCAGGCGACGGCTGGTGTCGTAGACGGCGTCGGTGATGGCCGGTGGCGCCTGGCCACCGGAAGCCATGTTGAACTTGATGCCGAAGTCGCCGTCGGGTCCGCCGGGGTTGTGGCTGGCAGTCAGCAGGAACCCACCGTCGGCCTTTCGCGCCCGGATGAGGTGAGATGCGGCCGGTGTGGACAGCAGGCCGTCGCGTCCGATGATCAGCCGTCGCACGCCGGCGGCAGCAGTGACGCGGATGATGAGCTGGATCGCGATATCGTTGTAGAAACGCCCGTCGCCGCCGATGACGAGCGTCGCACCGGCCGGCAGGCCGACGGTATCGAGCACAGACTGGACGAAACATTCCAGATAGTGCGGCTGACTGAACACCCGCACCTTCTTGCGCAGACCGGCTGTTCCCATGCGCTGGTCCTGGAACGGGGCGCAGCGCACTGAGCGAATGACCAGAGCCTGATTGTTCATGTCGATCGGGCAGGAGTGTGAAGATGCTTTGTGACGTCGGTCCTATCGCCAGGCGACCAAAACGGCTGTGCTATAGTCAAACCGATGCTTGCAGACAGTTACATCGTACCCGAATGCATCCTGCGACCGGGAACCCTCGGTGGCCTGATATCGCTTTACGAGGGAAATTTTCTCAAGCTCACTTCGCTGCTCGGCGATCCGGCGCGCAGCCAGTGCCAGCTGGTGTCGCACAGCCGGCGCGACTGCGATTTGCACCTGTCCGTGGAGGAGGGGTCCCGTTATACGCGCCTCCTGCGCCTGACCTACCTCTTCGACGACCCCGAAGGCTGCGTTGCCGACCCGGACCTGGCGGTGCGTCTGTACCTCGACGCTCGCGTGGCCGAGGTCATGGCCTGGGCGCGGTTCCATCGGCACCCGGGACTGGCGGACATCACGCACCGGTATGCCCGGGAGATCAACCGTCGCTGGGCCCACAACATGGTGTTGAACAAGTGGCTGGATTTCCTGCTCGACAACGGGCATTCCTACGCCTGGGCCGGCCGCTGACCGGACTGAACTGTCGATTGCTTCAAGGATTGCCGGCGCCGCGCCGGTTAGACTTAATTCACGGTTTTGCTTCTGGCGCCGTGCCCGCTGCCGGGCGACGCGCACATGCCCATGGCAAGCATCGCAAGTCCATTACTCCAGCGCAGGAAGGATCCTGACGAAGAGCAGCTCCTCAAGCTGTTCTGGAACCGTGCTGAGCTGAAGAAGGAACTGGCGCAACTGCGACGCGACAGGGAGCGGCTGATGGACCAGCTGCGCCAGCAGGAAAGCACCAGTCTGCGCTCGCAGCAACGCCTCGAGCAACTCGAGAATCTCCTGGTTGACCCACTGCAGGCGAGCAACGCGCTGGTGTACTACCAGCTGCGTGGCGTGTGGCAGCAGTGCCACAAGCGGCTCGCGCGTGTCGCCCGCGAACTGACCGAGCGCCAGCAGCAGCGCGAGGATCAGCATGCCAGGGAATTGTTCCGGCGGCGCCAGGACGGCGAACTCGCGGCGCTCGATGCCCGGATTGGGGACATCGATCAGCGTATGCAGGCCGCGCTTGGCGATCACGAAGCGCTGGTGAAGCGCTCGCAGGATCTCGGCGGATTCTGGAACTACTTTCGCCGCAGGGCCGTCAACGAGCGCGCGGCCGCGGCGCGGGCGGCGCTCGACGGCGTGCACTCCCAGCTCGAGCGGTTGCAGGCGACGCGGCGCGAGCAGGAGACGGAACCGGCGCCGACGCTGGCCGGCATCGGCGGTGCCGGGCAGCGCAATATCAACCTGGCCATCATCGCCATGGCACAGCAGCTGCTGGTGAGCTTTGCCGAGCACAACGTGGCGGGGCTGGCACGTGAGGCGGCACTGCGGGATCTGGCGGACGTCAGCTACGGCAGCATTGCCGAATGCCAGGTTCTCGGCCGAACGGTCGACGCTGTGGTGCGCAAGGTCGATACACCTGAGCGCCTCAATGCGCTGGTGCGCAGACGTGCGGAGTTCCTGAACCGGACGGCGCAGTACCGGCGCGACAGCGACAAAGTGCCGATCGCAGGCTCGTTTGCCGTTGTGCCGCTCGCGATTACGGATACGGGCGAGCCGCGCCCGGCAGATGACCGCGTGATTCCGGTGAACGTACTCGCCGACGAGTACTGGGATATCTATTCAGTGCTGCTGGGCTGACCGCCGGCGGCCAGACCCTTACTGCGCTTCGGGCTCGGGGGTGTTCGCCGCCGCCTTCGCGGTTCGGTCCAGCGCCACGAAATCCGTCAGTATCTGTGTTGCCTGATTCAGCAACACATCGGGTCGCTCATCGGGATTGATCTCGTCGAGCGAACCCAATGCCGCGAGCCCCTGGGCACGGCGGCGCACGTTCTCGCGATCCAGTTGCTCCTTGCGTTGCTGCTCGCGCTCGGCCAGCCGCTTTTCCATGTTCAGGGAGACGCTGGTCGTTTCCCGCGCGTGGTTCGCGGCCTCGATGCCGGACAGCAGGTAGCGTACGTCCGGGTCCTCCTGCATCCTCTCGGTCTCGTGCTGGGTCAGGTACGCGATGGAGGCGTCGAGCGGGCCGCTGGCGCGATATCGCGTCGCATCGATCTGGTCCCAGGGCAAGGCGCCTTCGCGGATATTCTCGCCCACCTCGGCGGGATCGACCCCGGAGGGGAGGTTGATGTCGGGCATGACGCCGCGGTTCTGCGTACTGCCACCGGTGACCCGGTAGTACTTGCCGATGGTGAGCGTCAACTGCCCGAGCCCAGGCTCCGGTGAGCGCCGGGTGTACTGGTCGAGGGGATAGAGGTTCTGCACCGTCCCCTTGCCGAAAGTCTGCTGGCCGATGACGATCCCGCGGTGGTAGTCCTGAATTGCCGCCGTGAAGATCTCCGAGGCGGAGGCGCTGAAACGGTCGACCAGCACCACCAGGGGACCGCTGTAGGCCACTGACGGCTCCGGGTCGGCCAGGACTTCGACGCGACCGCTGGTGTCGCGCAACTGCACGATCGGCCCGGTGTCGATGAACAGCCCCGTGAGGGACGTCGCCTCCGAAAGGTGCCCGCCACCGTTGCCTCGCAGGTCCATCACGAGACCTTCGATGCCCTGCCTGGTCAGTTCGCCCAGCAGGCGGCGCACGTCGCGCGTCGTGCTGATGTAGTTCTCGTCGCCGTTGTTACGCGCATCGTAGTCCTGGTAGAAACTCGGGACCGTAATCACCCCAACCTTGACGATGCGATCGTCACGGCGAATCTCGCGCACCTCTCCCTTGGCGGCCTGTTCCTCCAGCTTGACCTTGTCCCGGGTCAGGTTCAGCACCTGCTCGGACGCTCCCGGCAGCGCGCCTGCGGGAAGCACCTGCAACCGGACGAGCGTCCCCTGGGGCCCGCGGATCAGTTGCACCACGTCGTCCAGCTCCCAGCCGACCACGTCGACCAGTTCGCCGTCCGCGCCCTGGCCGACTGCCGTGATGCGGTCATTGGCTTTGAGGCGCCCGTCGATCGCCGCAGGCCCGCCAGGAATCACGTTGAGCACCTTGACGACCTCGTCGTCGAGCTGCAGCGATGCGCCGATGCCCTGGTAGGACAGGCTCATCTGGATGCGGTACTCCTCCGATTGTCGCGGAGAGAGATAGCTCGAGTGCGGGTCGAGCGTCCGCGCAAAAGCATTCATGAACGTCTCGAAGACTTCGTCGCTGTCGAGTTCGTTGATCCGTTTCAGAACACGCTCGTAACGCTTGCGGAGGATGTCCGCGGCCTCCGGCCAGGTCTTGTCTGCAAGCAGGAGCCCGAGGGCGTCGTTCTTCACGCGCTTGCGCCAGTTCTCCTGCATGTCACGCGGAGTCGCAAGCCATGGCGCTTTTTCGCGGTCGAACACGAAGTCCTCGTCGACCTTGAAGTCGGGTTCTTCCGCCAGCTGCGAGAGTGCGTACGTCAGGTTCTGCTGCGCACGCAAACGATAGAGCCGGAAAATATCGAACACCGGCTCGACATTACCGGCGTCGAGGACTTCGTCCAGCGCATGACGGTACCGGGAGAAATAGACGATGTCCGGCTCGAGGAAATACTGGCGATTACCGTCCAGGGCTTCGATAAAGTTTTTCAGGATCTGTTCGGACATCTGGTCATCGATGTCCTGGCGGGAATAGTGGAACCGCTCGACGAAGCGGGTCGTCATCCGCGCGACCTGCTGCTGGCGCGCGGTGGACTCCAGTGGTTCCGGGATCGCACTGCGCTCGGGCTCGACCGTAGCCCGCGCCGGGCCGGATGCGGCCGGAACGGCGAGGATCACCAGCAACTGGAAGAGAATGAGCAGCGCCCGGCCGAAGCCTGGTCCGGGGGTTTCACTCATTGCGCGGCGCATTGTGTTCCTGTTCAATTTCAATATCTTTGCTGCACGGATCATACCAAGCATCGGCGGGGAAGGTAGTGTCCGGGGCCCGCCGTGATCAGCCAATGCACCCCTTTACCGCAATACTCGGCATCGTCGCGGGCAGCCTGGTTTCGCTGGCATTCGGCCTCGCCGTTGTCTTGCTGGTTTTCTGGGTGCTGCAGAACGACCATCCGCGTTTTGCTGCGGAATTGCCGGAGGTAGCGCGCGGTTTCCTGATGTTTTTTGCCTTGGCCGCGCTGGGCGCGGTCGGGTTCCTTGGCACCGTGCGCGCCCGGCCGTGGCGCCATGGTCCGCTGCTGCTGTTGTGGATCGGGCTGGCCGGGGTCGCCTGGTACTACTGGCCTGTCTGACGCGCCAGATCCGTTTTAGTTGCGACTATATCGGCCGTCGATACGAGTGACGCGGCTTTGCAACATAAAGGCGCGTGGCGCCTGCGGACCGCGTACTGCGCCGCACTTTCTGTCAAGGCAGCGCCCGCTATTCGTCCCCGGTCGATGCCCGGCGGCGGCGCCAATACCCGTTGTGCACCGTCCAGATCGCGGCACAACAGAGGGGGCCGAGAATCAACAGGAGTGCCAGGGGCCGACCGGCCGCTGCATCGGCGTAGATCGTGCCGAGGTAGCTGGCAAGACCGCGCGGACCCGCGAATGGACCGGCCAATCGGGTGCCGAGCAGGTACGCCCCCATCGGCAGCAGCACGCCGCCAACCGTCAGTAATACCGCGATCCAGGCGAGGCGTTTCACAGCGCTGCACTCGTTTGCCGTCGGCACCGGCTGCGATTCTTGCACCACGGGGTGGCTCGGGCCAAGACCAGCCAGTACCCGTTCAGGCAGGCGTGCGCCGCCGCCTCCTCATGGCGATGAGGGTAATTCCCGCGTGCAGGCAGGCGAACCCGAACAGGGCCACGTAGGGGAGCATCCATGATGGGTCGGGAAGGTACAGGCCGCCGAGCAGCGCGCCGGTTCCCGATCCGAGATAGATCGCGGGAACGGCTGCGTACAGCCACCGCGGCAACCAGATCCGCCGCAATAGCAAATTGCGCAGGCGGTGATCGCCGCCGGTGCGGTGCGGTGGCGCTGCCACCGGGGATGACGCAGCCTGCGGGGACATGGCCGCCATTGGGCCACGAGGTTGTGCTCCTGTCCGTGAGTGTGCTCACAGCAGCAGCCAGGCCCGTGGACGCGCCGTCGATCTCAGGCCTCACCCGGCACCCGCGATGCAGCGAGCGCGTTGACAGGTTTGCCACCGACGATACCCGCAGCCAATGCCCTCAGCCTTTTTATGTCGAGTGGCTCGGTCTCCTGCATCATGCGCCGGAGCAACTCGAAGATGTCGCTGCCGGCCGGGCCCCGGCGGCGCAGTTCCTGGTCGAGATCGTGGAAGATCGCGACCGCCCTCGCGGTGACCGGGCCGCTCGCGGCCGGTGTCACCATGCTGCTGACGCCAGCGCCGCGATGGCGGAATGTCGCGATTGCGTGATCGAAGCGCTGCGGGGAGATCAGCTGGCCGCGCTGCAGTACCACCAGGCCGAGATACTCCGCGAGCCCTTCGTCGATCCAGTCATGATCGCGCTGCGTCAGGACCGGCGCGAGCACGTGGAGCAGTTCGTGCACCAGCGTGCTGGTGCCGTTCTCGCTGATCAACGGCCGGTCCGCATGGATGAAAAAAGAATTCGGGGCCGACAATCCGCCGCGCCACATCGGGTCACCCGCGGTGAGAATCAGCAGATACGGCGGCACCCGCGACAACTCCTCCTGCAGCACGGGCAACGTCGTTCGAATCAGGGCCAGCATCGGCACGCGCGGTGCGCCCTGATCCCGGGGTGCCGCAATACGTACCGTCGTCGGGCCGATCACGTCCATGCGCGCGCCGATGTGGCCTGCGAGCGCCCAGCCGACGGGGCGGGCATAGCGACGCTTTGGGTTGACGAACGGCATGCGTCCGTCTGCATCGGGCGGGTAAGGACTGACGCTGGTCCAGCCCGGCGGCAGGTCGAACAGCACCTCGCCACGGCCGCGCGCGTTCTTCGTGTGCACCGCGGCGGCAGGCGGAAAGACGTCATCGAGACGAAACATGGCCCAGCGCCCGGTGACCAGGGCGTCATAGCCCTTGTCGTTGCGCCGGTGAGTGATGATGGTCTCGTAGCGCAGCTCGCCGCCTCGTGCCGGAACCTCCCAGGTCACGACGTCGCCTTCGCGACTGACGCGACCGTCGCCGCGCACTGCGGAGAAAGCGGGCTCAGGCATCTGCAGGCGCAAGCGCTTTAGCCGCTGACGTGGCTGCACGATCCGGATGCGTGCCGTGGCAGCGTCCTCGCCCGCGTGCAGTTGCACGAGAAACTGCGCCTGATACTCACGCTCGCCCGCTGCCTGCGCGGGACCTGCCGCGGCGGCGGCGAGCAGCAAGGATGCGGCGAACAGGGCCCGGCGGCTGCTCCTGCCATGCGTGAATCGGGATCCGCCGTGCGATGGCGGGCGGCAGGAACTCATCCGCTGTCCGGTCCGGGCTCGGCAATGAACTGCTGGAGTTCCCGCGCCATGTCCTTGCAGGCAGCCGATTGTGTCCGCGCGATCAGGGGCACCGGAATGATGATGGCCGGAATCATCGAGGTGCCGTGCACGTCCGCGCTGACATGACCGACGTCGGTTCTGCGGTCGAGATCCCAGACGGCGGCATCGTAGGAGGCATCGTCCTCCCACCAGGTAAGGCCGAAGCAGCCACCGCCGCCGGGTCCGATCGCACAACTCAGGCTGCCGCCGCCGCTGGTCTGTTCCGTCGCACCATTCAGCCAGACGATGTAGCGGATGCCGGTCGCCTCGATGCGCTCGGCGACGCCCGGGCGGGCGAGGAGGTCCGGCAGTGCCTCGGCGGTCTGCGGCGCGGTTCGCGGTTCGAACCAGGGAAACAGCGCGTCGGTAAACTGCCGCTCCGGCATGACCGCTATCTTCCTGCTCCCGCCCTGCACGCGATCGGTTACGCAGGCAACGAAGTCTTCCTCTACCGCGTTGCCCTTGTGGTAACTGGTGGCGAGGATCACGACCGACTCGCCGGCGCCGATGCCCGTGGCCGCATTCTTCGAGCCCTCGACGCGCGAGGTCATGCACCCGCCTGCCAGGAGGCCAAGCGCGAGATACGCGATGACCCGACCGACGGTGGTCAACGGTTCAGGTTGCATGGGCCGGCGGCACCTTCAGCAGTTTCTCCCGTATGGCGGCCTGTTGCCCAAAACCGACCGCGATGGCCGCGGCTGCGTCACGCAGGGCGAGGACAGTGGCACGCTCCATGGACTCCTCGTCGCTCAGTCCGCTGGTTCCGCTTTGCCCGTAGGCACTGATCGGCCAGCGCAGGACCAGTTCGCCGGCTGGATCGTAGATGTCCAGATTGTAGCGAATCCAGACGGCGTATTGATCGGTGGCCGACTGGCTGGGCAATGAGAACTCGAATGCGTCGATCACCGGGACGATGACGGCGTCCAGTGCGGGCATCTCCTGGGCCGCGGCCTCCACACCGCTGACGTGCTGCGTCACCGGGAAGAGACTGCTGAAGACCGCATCGAACATGCGTACGTTCGCGGTACCGAGTTGCACGGTCCACTCCCGGTCGCCGCTGATTTCCTCGCTGTAGGCGAACTCCGTCAGCGCCGGTGGGTAGTGCAGGGCCACGCGCAGCGGTATGGGTTCCACCAACGGCTGCGGGAAGGCCTCCTCGACCAGCACTTCGCCGCTGCAGCCACCGGTCAGCGCCACCACGATGGCGAGGGTGCAGAGGCGGATCGACGCGGTGGGAGAAAGCGGGAGCATGCCGGCGTCGGCTGTCCTGTGTGAGTGGGCGCAGGCGTGCAGAGTCTTGCGGAGAATCTACCGGCCGGCGCGGCGCGCGACAAGAGCGCCTGCGGCAGAAGCGTCGTTGCGCGCTGCGACCGATGCGATCAGGCTGTTATCCTAGCTGCGATGAATGTTACAGAATTCGAAGCGTTCTGGGCCCGCTGCCGCGAGGCCCTGCCCGCCGGGTCTCGTGCGGCCGGGTATACCGTTCGGCGCATGGGCAATGCCCCGGCGATCAGCGAGACACTGCTGCGCCTGGTCACCACCGGCCAGAAAACCGGTGTTTTCTCGCGCCCGCAGGACCTTGAGGCCACGGGCGGCATGCCGCGTGCCGGCGACTACGTCATATTCACGGACCACTCTGGTCGGCCGCGCTGCCTCGTGCAGATCGAGGAGTGCCGATCGCTGAAATTCTGTGATGTCGGCTCCGACCTGACTGCCTGCGAAAGCCCCGCCGCACAGGACGTGGAAGTCTGGCGCGGCATACACCGTCGTTACTGGACACCGGTTCTGGCTGCCGAAGGCAAGTCCTTCGACGACAAAATGCCGATCGTGTTCCAGCGATTTCGCCTGGTTCGTGCGGAGGACTGAGCGGCGCGCTGTGCCTGCCGGCGTCAGTGCAGCGGCTGGTCGTGGGTCGGCTCGACACCGAGCGGCTGCTCGAACTGGTCCTTCTGTTCCTGTATGCCCTGCGGATCGGCATGAATGATGATCTCGCAGCCGGGGTACTCGGCGCGAATCCGGTCCTCCACCTCGTCGAGTATCTCGTGGCTGCGCCAGAGCGAGATGCCCCGCGGCAGGTCGAGGTGAAATTGCATGATGTAGAAGGCTCCGCCGTGGCGGGTGCGCATGTCGTGCAGGCCCAGCACGTCCGGATGGGCCAATGCCATATCCTTGACCCGCAGCCGGTCAGCCTCCGGAATCTCGCGGTCGAGCAGGATGTCGAGTGCCTGTGAAATCATGCGGAAGGCGCCGAACAGGATGTAGGCGGCGACGCCGAGGCCGACCAGCGGGTCCATCAGGGACCAGCCCGTCCATGCGGTGAGGATGACGGCCGCACCGACACTGAGGTTGACCAGCACGTCAGCCGTGTAGTGCATAGCATCCGCACCAATGGCGACCGATCCCGTGCGATTGCTGACGTAGCGCTGATAACCGACCAGCAACACCGTGGCAATGGTGGCACCAAAGATCACCAGCAGGCCGACCTCCGGCTGCTCGATGGGGCGTGGCTCCAGGATGCGCCCGATCGCTTCCCGGCAGACAAACAACGCAGAGGCAGTGATGATCAGCCCTTGCAGCAAAGCGGCAAGCCCTTCCGACTTGCCGTGGCCGAATCGATGCTCTTCGTCGGCTGGCAGGAGCGAGTAACGGACAGCCCAGAACGTCAGTACGGACGCCAGAGTGTCGAGGACCGAGTCGGCCAGTGACGACAGCATGGAAACCGAACCGGTCGCCAGCCAGGCCCAGGCCTTGGCGATCACCAGGCAGATTGCGACGCTGACGGAGGCATAAGTCGCCGACCGTACGAGGCGTGCGCGCTGCTTCGGGTCGAGCCGTGGCCGCCGGGGCGCCATCACGGCCGCCCTGGCCGCCCGTTCTCGCGGGCAGTCGCTGCAATGGCTGAAGATCGCTCTGGCAGGATTTGGCTCATGGGATAAGTGCAATTTTGAGCGACGTTGGTGGGCCAATGCAATTAAGCCGCCCGCGCCATATTATGTGGGCATGGCCGGCGAACGCAGCGTGGATCGCCCGCCACCGGAACGCATGGTCTGGCACGCGAGGAATGCGGGGTGGACAAATGACGGAAGTGTGGGTCCTGGTTGCGGACGGCAGCGAGGCGCGGATATATGCCGGGCGGCATCGCCGTGCAGAGCTGGAGCTGGTGGAGACCCTCAGTCACGAGGCGTCCCGTCTGCACCCGCGCGAAATTCTCGCGGATGCGCCCGGCCGGATTCACGACCGATACGGACCGGGCGGGCACAGCAACGATCCCGGCAGCCAGGTGCGGGCGGAGGAGCGACAGCGTTTCGCCCGCGAGATCACCGCCCTGCTTGCCGAAGCGCAGCGGCAGAAGAAATTTGGCGGCTTGGTGGTGATGGCGGCCCCCGCGTTTCTCGGTGTGCTGCGCGAATCGTTCTCGAAGCCGTTGGCCGCAGCGATCATCGCCGAGGTGCCGAAGGACCTGGTCGCTCACGATCCGGCGAGCATCCGGGAACACGTTCCCTGACCGAACAGCCTTCGCCCGGGCTGCGTAGCGAATTGTCACGCAGTCGATGGGCCGCCAGACGGCGCGGCGGCGGTTCCACCACTGTGCCGGGCCGTTTCAGGGCGGCGATCCCGTCCTGCGCGGGGTACAGGAGGAGGCGTGACAGCCCACGGTGAAGCGGTCGCGCCGGATCGCGACTTCAAGCTCCTGTTTGCGGCCCGCTTCCTGCGGCTGTTTGCCTACGGACTGCTCTCGGTCGTGCTGGTGCTCTACCTTGCGGCGCTCGGGTTCGGCACGGTCGCCATTGGCACGCTGCTCACCGTGACGCTGCTCGGTGACACCGTGCTCTCGCTCTTCCTGACGACCCGTGCGGACCGCCTGGGGCGGCGCCGGGTCCTGGTGCTGGGTGGCGCACTGATGCTGCTCGGCGCCTTGCTCCTCGGCTCGAGCCAGGTGTTCATCGTGTTGCTGGTGGGCATGACGCTCGGGGTGATCAGCCCGAGCGGCAATGAGGTCGGGCCGTTCCTGCCCATAGAACAGGCGGCGCTCGCGGAGTTCGTGCCGGCCGATCGCCGCACGACGGTATTCGCCTGGTACAACCTGACCGGTTCGGTGGCGACCGCCCTGGGCGCGCTCGCCGCGGGGTGGCTCACCGCATTCGCAGAGTCCGCCGGCCTGATCGGGGCGGACGCGTATCGGCCGGTAGTGGCCGTTTACGGAGCGCTCGGCCTGGCGCTCGCCTGGTGTTTCACGCGCCTCACGGATCGGGTGGAGAGCGCGGTCGCGAAAGCAACGCGCCCGCAGCCCATCGGCGCGCAGCGCTGGGGGCTGCACGAATCGCGCCCGCTGGTGCTGCGACTGTCCGGCCTGTTTGCACTGGACGCGTTTGGCGGCGGGCTGGTGATTCAGAGCGTGTTGGCGTACTGGCTGCACCTGCGCTTCGGGGCGGGGCCTGCGGAACTCGGCGCGCTGTTTTTCGGCGCCAACCTGCTCTCGGGTGCGTCGTACCTGGCCGCCGGATGGCTCGCGGGCCGGATCGGCCTGATCAATACCATGGTCTTCACGCACCTGCCGGCGAATCTGCTGCTGATGCTGGTGCCGCTCATGCCGAGCTTCGGAGCAGCCGCAACGGTGCTGTTGCTGCGTTCGCTGATCACGCAGATGGACGTGCCAACCCGCCAGGCCTACCTGATGGCGGTGGTGTCGCCCGCGGAGCGTTCCGCGGCCGCCGGCATTACCGGCGTCGCCCGCTCGATCGGTGCGGTGCTGTCGCCCTTCCTCGCCACCGTTTTTGCAGGTTCGGCCACGCTGGCGGGAGTGCCGTTCTACCTGGGCGGCGGCCTGAAGATTGCCTACGACCTGTTGCTCTACCGGGGCTTCATCCACCTTCAGCCCGAGCACGAGCGGCATCCCGGCCGGCAGTGACACGGCGCAAACTGTGGCCGCTGCCACAGGCTGCATCGTGGGAGCTGCGAACTGGTGCGCAGTCCGGTGGGGACCGGGGCATTAGCCTTTGCCGCATGGTTTTCGGGATGTTCATCGTCGGGCTGCTGTTCGGGGTGGCGCTTGCCGTGACGCTGGCACTGTTCGGCATCCTCAGCATGGGCGGCCGGTTCATCGAGAATCTCAAGGCAGCAGCCGCTGCCGCGCAGTTGCGCCTGACGGGACGCTATCCGCGAACTGCCGCGGCATTGCCGGTCCGAGGGACGGAATCGGAAACCCGCATCCGCAACCTGCAGGAGGAAGTCCGCGTGCAGCAGCGGCTGATGGAGCAGGCGCGTACGGAACGGGAAGCCGCAGCCGAAGAGTCGAAAAGGGCGCGCGAGGAAATCACGGCGCTGCGCGATGCGCTCGCGGAGCACGAAGGCCAGCTCAGTCAGCGCGACACCGCTCTCAGGGAGGCGGGCGCAGCGACGACGCAGGTGCGCGAAGAACTCACGGCCGCGAAGGCGGAACTCGCGCGCAGCCGGCGCGAATTGAAGGATCTCGAGACGGAGCTTGGCATCGCCCGTTCCGGCGCGGGACTGAGTGTCTTTTCCGATGAAGTCGCGCGCCTGACGGAGGAGCGCGATCAGCTTCGGTCGCGGCTCGAGGAGTTCGCCAAACGGAGCCCCGGCGAGCGGCCGGCACTCGCCGTGCGGGCCAGCCAGGTGACATGAAGCGTGCAGGCCGCAACTGACTGGGCGTCACCGGTACTGGCACCTGGCATCGACGGGCGGAATCAACGTATCGACCTCGCATGCGTTCCCGCCGATCGGCGATGAACCAAGAAAAAGGGCCCGGAGATTATCCGAGCCCTCTTGTATGGTGGAGGCGGCGGGAATCGAACCCGCGTCCGCAAGCCCTACGCCATGAGCTCTACATGCTTATTCCGCCATTGGTTCTCGCTGGCGGCTACCCGGCGAACGGGGAAGACCGACAGCCAGTCCGGTGCAGGTTTTAGCGTTCAGGTCCCGGACGAACCATCCCGCGATCTTGTGATTGATGACCCCAGCATCTGATGCCGCACAAGCACGGCTTCAGCCCGAGGGCTCAAGACTGGTTATTAAGCAGCCAGAGCGTAGTTGTCGTCGTTCGCAACTATCGGTTTGCAGACTGGATTAACGAGGTCATCTGCGCCTCGGCATGCACCCAGGGTTTCGCGACCCACGTCGAAACCAGGTCGCCCCCCATTTGCTCTCACCGCTACGACACGCGCGGCAGGCGAAAGTTTAGATGGAGCGGCACGCGAAACACAGATCAGCGGCGCATTTTATAGACCACAGGGGCCGGCCTGCAGCGGATATATATCCGCATAAATATTCTTTAACGTGTTGTTATTACAGCTATTGATGCCGTAACAAGCGCTGCCGCTGGCGTTGCCAGTCGCGATCTTTCTCGCTGGCGCGCTTGTCGTGCTGTTTCTTGCCCTTCGCAAGCCCGAGCGCGAGCTTGGCGCGACCCTTTTTCCAGTACAGCGACAACGGCACCAGCGTGTAGCCATCCCGTTCGACTGCGCCGATCAGGCGGTTGAGTTCCCGCCGGTTGAGCAGGATCTTGCGACTGCGGACGGGATCGGGTTGCACATGCGTCGAGGCTGAAGTCATCGGCGCAATGTTCGCGCCCACCAGCCAGGCTTCGCCGCCGCGAATGACCGCGTAGCCTTCCTTGAGGTTCGCGCGCCCGTCGCGCAGGCTCTTGACCTCCCATCCTTCCAGGACGAGACCGGCCTCGAGCTGGTCCTCGATGAAATAGTCGTGACGCGCCTTGCGATTCTCGGCGATCGTCCGGTTGGCGTTGTCCTTCGCAGCGGCTTTGCCGGCCATGGCGATCGGTTGTCCCGGTGGCGCAATCTGGCGCACAATCCTGTCATCTTTCCCGGCAGGGGAAAAGCGCGTGCATCGGCCGCGTCGGGGCGTTCACAACTGATGCGTCAGGTTCACCGCAGTGCCATCGTGCCGTTCAGCGCCGAAGCGATGTTCGATCTCGTCGCCGACGTCGAGTCTTATCCGCAGTTCCTTCCCGGCTGCTCCGGCGGCCGGATCGAATCGCGCGACGGCGAGGCGGTGGTGGCCAGCATCGCGCTCGCGCGTGGCCCCCTGCAGACGGAATTTCGCACACGAAACCGCCTGGAGCGGCCGCGCTGCATCTCGATGGCACTCGAGGACGGGCCTTTTCAGGATCTCCAGGGCACCTGGGAGTTCACGCCCCTCGGCACGGACGGCTCCAAGGTGGCGCTGAACATCCGCTTTGCCTTCGCCAACCGGGTTGCCGACCTGTTGCTCGGGCCGCCGTTCGAGGCGCTGTGCAACGAACTCGTCGACGCGTTCGTGCGCCGCGCGCAGGACATGCGCTGAGCAACGCAACGGAGCGGGCGGACGTCAGCCGGGCTCGGTAAACGGCAGGTCCCGGCGGATCTCTTTGACCTTGTCGTCCTCGAACATGACGACGAGCCAGCGCTTTTCCTGGCGGCGGCTGCGGCCACGGCGCATGAAATAAACGTAGTCCCAGCGATTGTGGTGGAACGAATCTTCCACCATGGGGGTGCCGAGCAGGAAGCGGACCTGGCTGCGCGTCATGCCGGGTTGCACGGCATCGACGTCTTCATCGTCGAGCAGGTTGCCCTGCTGGACATCGACCCGGTAGACGCAGGCGCTCGTCAGGGCGGCCAGGCCGCCGACAAACAGCCGGCGCGTTGTGTGGCGGCTACGCATCGGACTCACGGTTTCCCTGTTGCAGGCTGCAACGGGTCGGCATGTTAAACGATCGACCGCCGTCGTTCACCGCGCGCGCGGGCGCTCAGCCGGCGCGGCGGGCATGCCGGGATTGCTGGAGCATTTCACGGGCGTGCGCCCGCGTGCGCTCCGTGATGCGTACGCCGCCGAGCATGCGCGCAATTTCCTCTACGCGTTCGGCGGCGGTCAGTTCGCGTACGGCGGCCGACGCCGCTTCCCCCGTGGAGGCTTTGGTCACGCTGTAATGGCATTCCGCCTGGCTGGCCACCTGGGCGAGGTGCGTGACGCACAGGACCTGGCGCTGCCGGCTGAGGCGGCGCAGTTTCTGGCCGAC
This sequence comes from Gammaproteobacteria bacterium, assembly GCA_021462865.1. Classification (GTDB taxonomy): domain Bacteria; phylum Pseudomonadota; class Gammaproteobacteria; order Steroidobacterales; genus QUBU01. The sequence continues at coordinate 63,053 of JAJTYX010000100.1, forward strand.
GATTTCCGCCACGCCGCCTCCGATCCCGGCATCCACCTCGTCGAACACCAACGTTGGTGTGCCCCGATCCGCCATGCAGGCCACTTCGATGGCCAGTCCGAGCCGGGACAATTCGCCGCCCGAAGCGACCTTTGCCAACGGCCCCGGCGGCAGTCCGGCATTCGTCGACACCAGGAACTCGACCTGCTCCAGGCCGTCGGCCCCGATGTGCCCGTGGGGTGTCGGCGCCATGCGGATCATGAACTGCGCATCGGGCATCCCGAGTTCGCGCAGCGCGCCGGTTACGACTTGTTCCAGCGCGGTGGCCGCGCGCGCCCGGGCCGTGCTCAGTTCGGTGGCTGCGCGCTGCAGGCGCTCATGGAGGCGCGTGCATTCGCTGTCACTGTCGCGTAGCCGGTTGTCGGTTTCCGCGAGGGTCGCCAGTTCGGCGCGAAGTCTTGGCAGTAACGTCCAGAGCCGCTCCGGCTCGACACGATGCCGCCGTGACAGGGATTCGACGGATGCCAGCCGCGACTCGACGAACTCCTGGCGGGCCGGGTCGTGCTCGAGCGCCGACAGGCGTCGTCGGATCGCATCTGCCGCTTCGGCCACATTGATCTGGGCGATCTCGAGCGCAGCCGCGGCGGAACCGAGCTGCGGGTCGAGCGGCAGCAGGGCTTCCAGTTCCCGCCGCGCCGCTCCGATCCGGTCGTGAGCGGAGGTCTCGTCCGAGTCGTAGGTGGCGTCGAGGACGGTGGCGAGGCCAGCGGTGATCCTGCCGAGGTTGCCATGCAGCAGGCGCTCCTGTTGCAACGTCTCGAACTCACCCTCGGCGGGACTCAGCGCATCGAGTTCGCCGATCTGGAAGCGCAGGAGTTCCTCGCGGCTCGCCCGCTGGGCGCCGGCCTGCAGCAGGCGCTCGCGCTCGGCCAGGAGCGCTGACCACTCGGCGTAACCGGCACCTACTGCGGCCACGAGGTCGTGATGCCCGCCGAAGGCGTCGAGCGTTTGTCGCTGCATCGCCGGCCGGAGCAATGACTGGTGCGCGTGCTGGCCGCAGATGTCCACCAACTGCTCGCCGAGATCCCGGAGTGCGTCGAGAGTCACCGGGCGGCCGTTGATGTAACCGCGCGAACGGCCCTCCGGCGTCACCACGCGCCGCAGCTGGCATTCGCCTCCGGCGTCGAGATCGCGTTCCTCGAGCCAGGCAGCGATGGTCGGGCGCGACTGCAGATCGAAAACCGCCATGACTTCCGCCCGCAATGCGCCGGAGCGCACGACGCTGCTGTCGGCACGCTCACCGAGTGCGAGCGCAAGGGCGTCGACCAGCATCGATTTGCCCGCGCCGGTCTCGCCTGTGAGGACGCTGAACCCGGAGCTGAGTTCCAGCTCGGTTTCGTGCAGTACCGCGAGGTCGCGAATGTGCAGGCGGGTCAGCACGCGGCCTCAGGCGGCGGTACCGCCGGTCGAGTGATGATCACGGCCCCAGTGCAGCTTGGTGCGCAGGATCTGGAAGTAATCGTAACCGCGCGGGTGGATCAGCTCGACGCGCTCCTCCGCCGCGCGGACCCGCAGGCGGCGACCCGGCACGAGGCTGGCAGTGATTTCGCCATCGCAGCTCACGTCGGCGCGAATCGAGTGGGGCTCGGCGAGCGTGATTTCGGTGACCACCGTCGCCGGGACGATGATCGGCCGCTCGCTCAGCGTGTGCGGACTGATCGGGGCCAGCACGATCGCATCCAGCGCAGGCGCGATGATTGGCCCGCCGCAGCTCAGGGAATAGGCGGTCGAGCCCGTGGCGGTCGCGACGATGAATCCGTCGCCCCCGTGCGTGTTGACATAGGCGCCGTCCACGTAGGTGCGGATTTCCAGCATGCGCCCCGGGTCGTGGCGGCTGACCACGATGTCATTCAGCGCCAGTCCTCCGCCAACCACGCGGTCCGCTTCGACAACCTCTGCGCGCAGGAGCATGCGCTGCTCGGACTCGTACTGCCCCTGCATCACCTCGTCGAGTCGCGCCAGCATGTCGGCCGGCCCAACGTCAGCCAGGAACCCGAGGCGCCCGAGGTTGACGCCGAGCAACGGGACGCCGGTGCCGGCAGCCCGGCGTGCCGCGTACAGCATGCTGCCGTCACCACCGACTGCCACCATGAGTTGCGCCTGGCGTGGCAGCTCCGCTTCCGGAAGTCGCGCGGCGGCGTCCGGTGCCGCTGCGGGGCCGAGCGAGTCCGCCACCAGCACGGAAACGCGCTGCGAGGCCAGGTGCGCTGTCAGGGTTCGCAGGGACTCGACGACACGTGGATCGTCGGGGTTTCCCATCAGGGCGACGGCCGGGAATTTTGCTGGTTTCAAGCGGTGCTCCCGGCGATGGCTGCCGTCTGAGGTGCGTGAGGTCTGGAACCAAGCGAGGCGCGCAGCGTCCACATTACAGGCCCCGGGAATCGAGGGGCAAGCGCCAAAGCGGCCGTGATCGCTGCGAACTTGACACCTCTCGAAGGGCATTGATAGCTTGCACGACAGGTTATTGAATCGCTGCGCTTTTTGAGCTTCGAGTCGTCCCGAATGACCGAGCATACCGGCAACCCGCCTTCGGACCGCTCCGGCCAGATCCTGCGCGCGCTTGTCGCGCAGTACATCCGGGATGGGCAGCCCGTGGGCTCGCGCACGCTCGCGAAACTGAGCGGACTGAATCTCAGCCCGGCGACCATTCGCAATGTCATGGCGGACCTGGAGGAGTACGGGTTCGTCGCCGCGCCACACACCTCGGCCGGGCGGGTGCCGACGGCCAAGGGGTATCGATTCTTTGTCGATACGCTGGTCAAGCTGCAGCCGCTGGCGGCAGCCGACGTGACCCGCCTGAACAACCAGCTGGTCGACGAGGCAGGCGGGGACTCCAAGATGCTCGCCGAGGCGGCATCGATGGCGCTGTCCAGCCTCACCCGGATGGCCGGTGTAGTGACCCTGCCGAAGCAGAAGCACGCGACGCTGCGACAGGTCGAGTTCCTGCCGCTGTCAAACCAGCGGATCCTGGCCATCCTGGTGGTGAACGACCGCGAGGTCCAGAACCGCGTCCTGTTCGTTGACCGGGCTTATTCGGAGAGCGAACTGCGCCGCGCGGCGAACTATCTCAACGAGAACTTCATCGGCCAGGACATTCGCGATGTGCGGATCCGGATTCTCGGCGAGCTGCAGGCCACCCGCGAGTCGATGAACAAGCTCATGATCGATGCGATCGCTGTGGCCGAGCAGGCGCTCGACGTGAACCCGGAACGCACGGAGTTCGTCGTCAGCGGCGAAACCTGCCTGATGCAATTCGAAGAACTGTCCGACCTCGACAAGCTGCGTAATCTGTTCGAGGCATTCAGCGCGCAGCGCGAGATCCTGCATCTGCTCGACCGCAGCATTGCCGCCGATGGCGTGCAGATCTTCATCGGCGAAGAGTCCGGCTATCGCATCCTCGACGATTGCAGCGTGGTGACGGCACCCTACCGGATCGATGATGAGATCGTCGGGGTGCTCGGTGTCATCGGGCCCACCCGGATGGCCTATGAGCGCGTCATCCCGATCGTGGATATCACCGCCCGGCTGGTCGGCGCCGCCTTGAATTCCGGCCAGTAGCCCCCATATGTTCACGCTTTGGTTATCAGCGGCTGCTTGCCGGCGGCCGCTGCCTGGAGGTTACTCATGACGGACGAGCCAGCGGTGCAGCCGACGCAATCCGGTGCGGCGGTGGAATTGGAGGCAACGGCGCAGGATGCACTTGTCGAAGCGCAGGCGAACGCGCAGGAGAACTGGAACAAGTACCTGCGTGCGGTCGCCGAACTCGACAACTTCCGCAAGCGCGCCACCCGCGACGTCGAACAGGCGCGCAAGTTCGGGGTCGAGCGGCTGGCGGGCGAACTGCTCGCGGTGCTGGACAGCCTAGAGATGGGCCTGGAAGCGGGGGCCACGGCTTCGGCCGAGTCGCTGCTGGAGGGTAAGACGGCCACACTGCGGCTGCTCAGGAGCGTCCTCGACAAATTCGGGGTCGGGGACATCGACCCGGCGGGCCAGCCCTTCGACCCCCAGTTGCACGAAGCGTTGAGCATACATACGGCGCCGGACAGGGCGCCCGGCACCGTGATTACGGTCGTCCAGAAAGGCTACCAGCTGAACGGCCGGCTGCTGCGTCCGGCGCGGGTGGTCGTATCGGGCAGTCCGCCGGATGTTCCGGCCGGGGCGGATGGCGCCGACGCTTGAAAACGGCCGCTGCCACCCCATAAAGGGGTGTATTCAATATTCTGATTTTGCGGATATCTGGAGAGATCCATGGGCAGAGTTATCGGCATTGACCTGGGGACCACGAACTCCTGTGTCTCGATCATGGAGGGCAAGACCCCCAAGGTGATCGAGAACAGCGAGGGTGATCGCACGACGCCTTCCATCGTGGCCTTTACCAAGGACAACGAGGTCCTCGTGGGTCAGGCAGCGAAGCGCCAGGCCGTCACCAACCCGGCGAATACGCTGTTTGCCGTAAAGCGCCTGATCGGGCGGCGCTTCGACGACGAGGTGGTGCGTCGTGATATGGCGATGGTGTCGTACAAGATCGTCCGTGCCGACAATGGCGATGCCTGGGTCGAGGCGGGCGGCAAGAAGATGGCGGCGCCGGAGATCTCGGCGCGTATCCTCATGAAAATGAAGAAGACCGCCGAGGATTATCTCGGCGAGCCGGTCACCGAGGCCGTGATCACGGTGCCGGCGTACTTCAACGATTCCCAGCGCCAGGCCACCAAGGACGCCGGTCGCATTGCCGGCCTGGAGGTCAAGCGCATCATCAACGAGCCCACCGCGGCGGCGCTGGCCTACGGCCTCGACAAGCAGCGCGGGGACCGCAAGATCGCGGTCTACGATCTCGGCGGCGGCACGTTCGACATCTCGATCATCGAAATTGCGGAGATCGACGGGGAGCACCAGTTCGAGGTGCTGGCGACCAACGGTGACACCTTCCTCGGTGGCGAGGACTTCGACGCGCGCATCATCGGATACCTGGCCGGTGAGTTCCAGAAGGAAAGTGGCATCGACATCCGCAAGGATCCGCTTGCCATGCAGCGGCTGAAGGAGGCCTCGGAAAAGGCCAAGATCGAGCTCTCCTCGCAGCAGCAGACCGAGGTCAATCTGCCGTATATCACGGCCGATGCGAGCGGGCCGAAGCACCTCAACATCAAGCTGACGCGCGCCAAGATCGAGTCGCTCGTGGAGGATCTCGTCGCGCGCACGATCGAGCCGTGCAAGACAGCCATCGCGGACGCCGGGCTGAAGATCAGCGACGTGCAGGACGTCATCCTGGTCGGCGGCCAGACGCGCATGCCGAAGGTCCAGGAAGCGGTGAAGAATTTCTTCAATCGCGAGCCGAGAAAAGACGTCAATCCCGACGAGGCGGTGGCGGTCGGTGCCGCGATCCAGGGCGGCGTGCTGTCCGGCGAGGTGAAGGACGTCCTGTTGCTGGACGTGACGCCGTTGTCGCTTGGCATCGAAACGCTCGGCGGGGTCATGACCAAGCTGATCGAGAAAAACACCACGATCCCGACCAAGGCCACGCAGGTGTTCTCGACTGCCGACGATAATCAGACCGCGGTGACCATTCACGTCCTGCAGGGCGAGCGCCAGCGCTCGTCCGACAACAAGTCGCTGGGTCGCTTCGACCTGAGCGAGATTCCGCCGGCGCCGCGCGGCATGCCGCAGGTCGAGGTGACCTTCGACATCGACGCCAACGGGATTCTCAACGTTTCCGCGCGGGACAAGGCGACCGGGCGGGAGCAGAAGATCGTGATCAAGGCGTCCAGCGGACTTTCCGACGAGGAAATCAAGCGGATGGTGGGCGACGCCGAGGTCCACGCCGACGAGGATCGCCGCTTCCGTGAACTCGTCGAGACGCGCAACAAGGCGGACGCGCTGTTGCACTCGACCGAGAAGGCGCTGAGTGAACTCGGCGACAAGGTCGACGGCGCCGAGCGGGCGCGGATCGAGGCGGCGTTGTCGGATCTGCGCGATGCGCTCAAGGCCGATGACCGCGAGGTCATCGAGACCAAGGCGAGCGCGCTCTCGGGTGCGGCAGCCGGGATGGCGCAGAAGGCCTATGAGCAGGCCGGGCAGGCGTCATCGTCGCCCGGTGGTGCACAGCAGGCACCGGGCGGTGACGCCGGCGTGGTCGACGCGGAGTTCGAAGAGGTCAAGAACGGCAAGGGCAAGTCCGGGGCGGCCTGAGCCGTGACGATCGAAGGGCGCTGCCGCGTGGGCGGCGCCCGGTGCGACAGGCGGGTGCCGCTCTCCCGGGGGTGGCGCCCGCGTTTTTATTGCGGGACGGCTGATGAGCAAGCGCGATTATTACGAAGTGCTGGGCGTTGCGCGTAACGCCGCCGCAGACGACCTGAAAAAGGCGTATCGCCGCCTGGCGATGAAGTTTCATCCGGACCGCAACCCGAACGACAAGGATGCCGAGGCCCGCTTCAAGGAAGCCAAGGAGGCCTACGAAGTCCTCACCGACGAACACAAGCGGGCCACGTACGACCAGTTCGGTCACGCCGGGCTCGACGCCTCGGCATCCGCAGGCCGGCCCGGTGGCGGCTCCGCAGATGCGTTCAGCGACATTTTCGGTGATGTCTTCGGCGATATCTTCGGCGGTGGGCGTCGCGGCGGCCGTTCCGGTGTTTTTCGCGGTGCCGATCTTCGGTATGAACTGGCGCTCGACCTGGAGCAGGCGGTATTCGGCGCGTCCATCAACATCACGGTGCCCACGCTGATTGCCTGCGAGACCTGCCAGGGCAGCGGCGCGCGCCCTGGCACGAGCCCGGTGTCGTGCCGGCGTTGTGAAGGAGCCGGGCAGGTCAGGATCAGCCAGGGCTTCTTCTCCATACAGCAGAGCTGTCCGGCCTGCCACGGCACCGGGCGGGTGATCGAGCATCCCTGCAGCAGCTGCCAGGGCCGCGGTCGCCGGCAGCAGACCAAGACGCTGGCCGTCAAGGTGCCTGCGGGTGTCGATGAGGGGGACCGTATTCGGTTGTCCGGCGAGGGCGAGGCCGGCCAGAACGGCGGCCCGCCGGGCGATCTCTACGTCGAATTGAGGGTGCGTCCGCACCCGATCTTCGAGCGGCAGGGCGCGGACCTGTCCTGCGTGGTTCCGGTCAGCTTCATTACGGCCGTCCTGGGCGGCACGGTCGAGGTGCCGACGCTCGATGGCGAGGTGACCCTGAAGATCCCGGCCGAGACCCAGCCCGGAAAGGTGCTGCGCCTGCGCGGCAAGGGTGTGAAGCCGGTGCGCAGTAATTCGGTCGGTGACATGTATTGCCGCATCGACGTCGAGGTTCCGGTCAACCTTACCAGCGAGCAAAAGAAGCTGCTGACGAGCTTCGGGGATGCCCTTGCGGCTGGTGGGGATCGCCACCGGCCACGCAGCCGCTCGTGGAAGGAAGGCGTCAAGAGGTTTTTCGAGAAACTAGGATCCTGAGACAATGCCGGCGCGCATCGAAGCGCGTGGAGGATTACCGGGTGCGAGTGGCAGTGTTCGGCGCGACGGGGCGCATGGGTTCGGCGGTGATCCGGCTGATTGCAGCGAGCTCGGATTGTGTATTGACCGGGGCGGCCGTCGAGCAGGGGCATGCCCTGGTTGGCCAGGACGCGGGGACGGTGGCCGGTGCGCGCCGGCTTGACGTTCCGATTGGCGATTCGCCCGAGCTGGCAGTCGCCAACTGCGAGGTGGCGATCGACTTCTCGGCCGCTGCGGCTGCGGACGTGCACATGAAGGCCTGCGCGGCGCAGCGTTGCGCACTCGTCCTCGGCACGACCGGGCTGAGCGATGCTCAGCTTGCTCAGCTCGATCGGCTCGCGGTCGAGCTGCCGGTCGTCTACGGCCGGAACATGAGTGTCGGCGTGCTGGTGTTCACCGAACTCGCGCGGCTCGCGGCCCGCCTGATGGGCGCCGAAGCGGATATCGAGATCAGCGAGACGCATCACCGCAACAAGGTCGATGCGCCGTCTGGAACCGCGCTGCAGCTCGGCGAGGCGATCGCCACCGAACTCGGGGCGCGCCTCGACGACGTCGCGGTATTGGACCGATTCGCGACCAGGGGCGCGCGCCGCCAGGGCTCCATCGGGTTCTCTTCATTACGCGCCGGCAACGTTGTGGGCGACCACGAAGTCATGTTTGCGCTGGACGAAGAGATCATCGCCTTGCAGCACCGGGCGCTGGACCGGACCACCTTCGCCCGCGGCGCGCTGCGCGCGGCGCGCTGGGTGGTTGGGCGGCCCGCCGGGCTCTATGGAATGGGCGACGTGCTCGGCCTGACGCCGCACACTCGCTAGCGAGCGCCGGGCGTGGTTGGTGTCCGTCCGGCCCGTCGTTTAAACTGCCGCGGGTTCCGGGCAGATACTTGAAGCGTGGCGGGAGGAGCCCACGAAGGGCACCGCCTGCGCTCGTGGTCATGTGCAGAAAAATAGCGAGGAAGCCGCGTTGAACGAGCCGGCCGTGCTGGCACTGCAGGATGGAAGCGTGTTCCACGGAGTGTCCGTTGGGGCGCCTGGGCGCACCATCGGCGAGGTCGTGTTCAACACGTCGATGACGGGGTACCAGGAGATCCTCACGGACCCGTCATATTGCCGGCAGATTGTCACGCTGACGTATCCCCATATCGGCAATACGGGAACGAATACCGACGACCACGAGAGCGACCGGGTTTTCGCCGCTGGTCTCGTGATCCGCGATCTGCCTGCGCTGCACAGCAGTTTCCGGGCAGAATTCTCCCTGGGGGAGTTCCTGCGGCGGGCCAATGTGGTCGCCATTGCGGAAATCGACACCCGCCGGCTGACACGCCGCCTGCGTGACGCGGGTGCCATGTCCGGTTGCATCCTCACCGGGCAGGCGGATACCAAGACGGCAGTGGATCATGCCCGGCGCTTTCCCGGGCTCGCGGGCATGGATCTCGCGCGGGTCGTCACGACGAAGGAGCCCTACCAGTGGAATCTCGGCCGCAACTGGCCGGCGTCCGAGTCGGTGCCGGGCAAGCGCGCAGCACCGTTCCAGGTGGTGGCCTATGACTTCGGCATCAAGAGGAACATCCTGCGACTGCTGGTCGAGCACGGCTGTCGCGTGATCGTCGTGCCGGCGCAGACCAGTGCAGAGGATGTGCTGGCGCTCGAGCCGGATGGCGTGTTTCTGTCGAATGGTCCCGGTGATCCCGAGCCCTGCTCCTACGCGATCGAGGCCACCCGCCGGTTCCTCGCCACCGGGATACCGCTGTTCGGCATTTGCCTGGGGCATCAGATACTGGGCCTGGCAAGCGGAGCGCGCACGATGAAAATGAAGTTCGGCCACCATGGAGCCAACCATCCGGTGCTCGATATCGGCACCGGCAAGGTCCTGATCACCAGCCAGAACCACGGCTTTGCGGTGGACGAGTCCACATTGCCCCCGGTGCTGCGCCCGACCCACCGCAGCCTGTTTGATAGCACACTTCAGGGAATGGCCAGAACCGATTGTCCTGCCTTCAGTTTCCAGGGGCACCCTGAAGCCAGCGCCGGGCCCCACGACGTGGCGCCCCTGTTCGTCCGCTTCGTGCAACTCATGCGCGAGCACGCCGAGCGCGCGGCCCTGGGTACGCGCGATCAGCGCCCAGCGGTTTCCGGGTCCTAGCAGGTCGGCAGCATGCCCAAGCGCACGGATATCGAGAGTGTCCTGATCATCGGCGCTGGTCCGATCGTCATCGGCCAGGCTTGCGAGTTCGACTACTCCGGCACCCAGGCCTGCAAGGCACTGAAGGATGAGGGCTACCGGGTCATTCTGGTGAACTCGAACCCGGCGACGATCATGACCGACCCCGGTTCGGCCGATGCGATCTACATCGAGCCGATCACCTGGAAGACGGTCGCCCGGATAATCGAACGCGAGAAGCCGGATGCGCTGCTGCCGACGATGGGCGGACAGACGGCGCTGAACTGCGCCCTGGACCTGGCCCGCGAAGGCGTGCTGGCGAAGTTCGACGTCGAAATGATCGGAGCCTCGCAGCAGGCCATAGATACCGCCGAAGATCGGGAGCTGTTCCGCAACGCGATGCAGGAAATCGGGCTCGAGAGCCCGCGGGCCAGCGTTGCGCACTCGCTGGAAGCCGCCTTGAAGATCCAGCCGGACATCGGGTTTCCGATCGTGATCCGGCCGTCGTTCACGCTTGGCGGCAGTGGCGGCGGCATCGCCTACAACCGTGACGAGTTCGAGGAGATCGTCAGCCGGGGACTCGAGGCGTCACCGACCAGCGAGGTCCTGCTGGAGGAGTCCGTCCTTGGCTGGAAAGAATTCGAGATGGAGGTGGTGCGTGATCGCAATGACAACTGCATCATCATCTGCTCGATCGAAAACTTCGACCCGATGGGGGTGCATACCGGTGACTCGATCACCGTGGCTCCTGCCCAGACGCTGACCGACAAGGAGTATCAGCGCCTGCGCGACGCGTCGATCGCGGTTCTGCGCCGCATCGGGGTGGATACCGGCGGCTCCAACGTCCAGTTTGCGGTCAGCCCGGACGACGGCCGCGTGCTGATCATCGAGATGAATCCGCGCGTGTCGCGTTCCTCGGCTCTCGCCTCTAAGGCCACCGGGTTTCCCATTGCCAAGGTGGCGGCGAAACTGGCCATCGGATACACGCTCGACGAGTTGCGCAACGAGATCACGGCCGGCCTGACGCCAGCCTCGTTCGAACCGACCATCGACTACGTGGTGACGAAGATTCCGCGCTTCACGTTCGAGAAGTTCCCCGGCGCCGATTCGCGGCTGACGACGCAGATGAAGTCGGTCGGCGAGGTAATGGCAATCGGCCGGACTTTCCAGGAGTCGCTGCAGAAAGCCTTGCGCGGCCTGGAAACCGGCATCGACGGGCTGGTCGAGCGTTTGCCCGGTGAACTGGCGGCCGAGGATATGGACCGCCTGCGTCACGACCTGCGCATGCCCGGGGGTGAGCGTGTCCTGTTCGTTGCCGATGCATTCCGCCATGGGCTGACCTTGCAGGAAGTGGCGGACCTGAGCCGTATTGACCCGTGGTTTCTCGCCCAGATCGAGGATCTCGTGCACGAAGAGACGCAGGTGCGGCAGGAGCCCGCGGCCGCGCTGAAGGCCGAGCGGTTGCGCCTGCTCAAGCGCAAGGGGTTTTCCGACAGCAGGCTTGGCCGGCTCATTGGGGTCAAGGAAAGCGTCGTACGGCAGAATCGCCACAAGGCGGGCATCCGGCCGGTCTACAAGCGGGTGGATACCTGCGCCGCCGAGTTTGCGACGTCCACGGCGTACCTGTATTCGACATACGAGGAGGAGTGCGAGGCGGAACCGACCGAGCGGCGCAAGATCATGATCCTCGGTGGCGGGCCGAACCGGATCGGGCAGGGGATCGAGTTCGACTACTGCTGCGTTCACGCGTCACTCGCGCTCAAGGACGCGGGTTTCGAAACGATCATGGTCAACTGCAATCCGGAAACCGTTTCGACCGATTTCGACACCTCCGACCGGCTGTATTTCGAGCCCCTGACGTTCGAGGACGTCATGGAAATTGTGGACAAGGAGCGGCCCGCGGGCGTGATCGTCCAGTACGGCGGGCAGACGCCGCTGAAGCTGGCACGAGCGCTGGAAGCTGCCGGCGCCCCGATCATCGGCACCTCGCCCGATTCGATCGACATCGCCGAGGACCGGCAGCGTTTCCAGCAGTTGCTGAAGAAGCTGAATCTCAAGCAGCCGCCGAATTGCACCGCAACCAGCGAGGACGAGGCGGTGCGTCTCGCCCAGGAAGTCGGTTTTCCGCTGGTAGTCCGGCCGTCTTATGTGCTCGGCGGCCGCGCCATGGAAATCGTCCACGGCGAGGACGATCTGCGCGCGTACATGCGCAAAGCGGTCGCGGTCTCGAACGATAGCCCGGTTCTGCTGGACCGTTTCCTCGACCTCGCTGTTGAGGTGGACGTCGATTGCATCTGCGATGGCCATGACGTGTTCATCGGCGGGATCATGGAGCATATCGAGCAGGCGGGGATCCACTCGGGCGACTCCGCCTGCTCGCTGCCGCCGGTCACCCTGAGCCGCGAGGTCCAGGAGGAACTCGCCCGGCAGGTGGGCGCGATGGCGCAGGCGCTCAATGTGGTCGGGTTGATGAACACGCAGTTCGCGATCCAGAACGGCGTGATTTACGTGCTGGAGGTCAATCCCCGTGCATCGCGAACCGTGCCCTTCGTCTCAAAGGCGATCGGAATGCCGCTCGCCAAGATTGCGGCCAGGGTAATGGTCGGCGCGAGCCTGGCCGAGCTCGGGGCAACCTCACCGCGTGTTCCGCCGTATTATTCGGTGAAGGAATCCGTGTTTCCGTTCATCAAGTTCCCCGAGGCAGACCCGATCCTCGGCCCGGAGATGAAGTCCACGGGCGAGGTAATGGGCACCGGTCGTTCGTTCGCCGAGGCGTACGCGAAAGCGCAGCTGGCATCCGGCGTCGTGCTGCCACGTCGCGGAGTCGCCCTGCTCTCCGTTCGTGATCGGGATAAGCCGAGCGCAGTGGCGCTGGGCAGGATTCTCATAGAGCGTGGCTTTGACGTCGTGGCCACGACCGGCACGGCCATGGCACTTGCCAGGGAGGGCGTGGCCTGTCGGCAGGTGAACAAGGTCCGCGAGGGACGACCTCACATCGTCGACATGATCAAGAACGCCGAGTTGTCCTTTATCGTGAACACGACCGAGGGCAAGCAGGCGATCAAGGAGTCACACCCGATCCGATCGGCCGCGGTTCGCAACAAGGTCACCTACTACACGACACTCGCCGCGGCAATTGCTACGACCATGGCGCTGGACCACATCGACAACGGCGACGTGAACCGCTTACAGGATCTGCACAGGGAGCTGCAGCAGTGACGAGAACGCCCATCACGGCACGCGGTGCGGAGTTGCTGCGTGAGGAATTGCGACGGCTGAAGAGCGAGACCAGGCCGCGCGTCATCCAGGCGATTGCCGAAGCCAGGGGTCACGGAGACCTCAAGGAGAACGCGGAGTACCACGCGGCCAAGGAAGAGCAGGGCTTTGTCGAGGGACGAATTCAGGAGATCGAGTCCCGGCTCGCGAATGCGCAGATCGTCGACGTGACGCAATTGAACAACACCGGGCGCGTGGTGTTCGGTGCCACGGTGCAGCTGATCGACGAGTCCGACGGGCGCAGCGTCAGCTACCAGATCGTCGGCGAGGATGAGGCAGATATCGGCGCGGGCAAGATATCCATCGCCTCACCGATTGCCCGCGCGATCATCGGCCACAGCGAGGGAGACGTGGCCGTGGTTGCCGCTCCTGGCGGCGAAAAGAGCTTTGAGATCGTCAAGGTGCAATTCGTCTAGGCCGGGTCATTCCCATCGGCAGGCAGCGCGATTCGCGGTTGCTCTTCATTTCGGCGATACATGATGGCCACATGGCCCGTGCGCCCGAGGACCAGCGCCCCGCTTTCACGTGCCAGGGCGGCCACGGCCGCATCGCGGGTCTCGCGGTCGCCGACCCGCAGCCGTACCTTCAGCAGCTCGTGATGCGCCAGCGCGATGGCGAGTTCCTGCACCACTGCCGGGGTCACGCCCGCAGCGCCGACGGTGACGCAGGGTTTCAGCGCGTGCGCAAGACCCCGGAGATGGCGTTTTTGCAGTCCCGTCAGTTTCATGAAGTCACAGCGTACCGCCGGTGGCTCAGGGTGTGCCAGCGTGACGCGTAAGTCGTCGAGTGGCCGGTGGAAACAGCGCCAGGCGCGCGACCCGTTCGTGCGGCAGGCGCACGCGGGCGGCTGGCGGTCGCGGGCCGTTTTCAAGCTCGCCCAGATCGATGAACGCGAACATTTGCTGCAGCGTGGCGCGACCGTGCTGGATCTCGGGGCAGCGCCCGGTGGCTGGAGCCAGTACGCTGCCGGGAAAGTGGGACGTGGCGGGCGGGTCGTGGCCGTGGACCTGCTGCCGATCGAGGCCATCGACGGGGTTCACAGAATCCGCGGTGATTTCACCGACGAAAGGTGCTGGAAGAGATCATCAACGCACTTGGGGCCGGGAAGGCGGACCTTGTCCTTTGTGACATGGCACCCAATATCAGCGGCAACAGCAGTGTGGACCAACCTCGTGCCATCCGGCTCGCCGAGGCGGTCCTGCAGGCGGCGGAGCGGCTGCTGAAGCCCGGTGGAACGATGCTGATCAAGCTGTTCCAGGGGGAGGGTCTCGAGGAATTGCTGCAGGAGGTTCGCGTGCAGTTTGCGTCGGTTCGGCGGCGAAAGCCGGCTGCGTCACGTTCTGAGAGCCGCGAGATCTATCTCGTGGCAGGAAACTATCGTTTATAGTAGCGTCTAATCGACTGAGCACCGTGTAAGTCGCTGAGGCGACAAGAGGTTCCTCCGTGAACGACCTGGCCAAGAACATCATCCTCTGGATCGTGATCGCAATCGTCCTGTTGACGGTTTTCCAGAGTTTCGGCACCGGCGGCCGGCAGCCGGCTGCCGTTGAGTATTCGACGTTCCTCGACTGGGTCCAGACCGGCCAGGTGGAACGGGTGGTATTCGAGGGTGACACCATCCGTGGTGAACGCACCACGGGAGAGGGCTTCGTCACCTACAGCCCCGAGACGGACAACACGGCCCTGATCGGGGAGCTGAAGAAGAGTCGCGTCCAGATCAGCGCGAGTGCGCCCAGGGGCCAGAATATCCTGGTCAGTCTCTTTATCAATTCTTTCCCCGTGCTCCTGCTGATCGCCGTCTGGGTGTATTTCATGCGCCAGATGCAGGGAGGCGGGGGGCGCGGCGCAATGTCGTTCGGCAAGAGCCGCGCACGACTGCTCGGTGAGGACCAGGTCAACGTGACGTTCAACGACGTTGCCGGTGTCGAGGAAGCCAAGGAGGAAGTGGGCGAGATTGTCGATTTCCTGCGGGATCCGGCGAAGTTCCAGCGCCTCGGCGGCAAGATCCCGAAAGGCGTGCTGATGGTCGGCTCGCCCGGTACGGGCAAAACCCTGCTGGCTCGTGCAATTGCCGGAGAGGCGAAGGTTCCGTTTTTCACCATTTCGGGTTCGGACTTCGTCGAGATGTTCGTCGGCGTCGGCGCGTCCCGGGTTCGCGACATGTTCGAGCAGGCGAAGAAGCACGCGCCCTGCATTATCTTCATCGACGAAATCGACGCAGTCGGTCGCCACCGCGGTGCCGGTCTCGGCGGTGGCCACGACGAACGGGAGCAGACCCTGAACCAGCTGCTCGTCGAAATGGACGGATTCGAGGGCAACGAGGGCGTAATCGTCATCGCGGCCACGAACAGGCCCGATGTCCTCGACCCGGCGCTGTTGCGGCCTGGCCGTTTCGATCGTCAGGTCGTCGTCCCGTTACCCGATGTGCGCGGCCGCGAGCAGATTCTCCGCGTCCACATGCGCAAGGTGCCGATGGCGGACGACGTCAAGCCGTCCATCATCGCGCGGGGCACGCCCGGCTTCTCGGGCGCCGACCTGGCCAACCTGGTCAATGAAGCCGCGTTGTTCGCGGCCAGGGCGAACCATCGTACGGTGACGATGGACGAGTTCGAGAAGGCCAAGGACAAGATCATGATGGGGGCCGAGCGCCGGTCCATGGTCATGAGTGAGTCGGAAAAGCAGCTGACCGCGTATCACGAGGCGGGGCACGCGGTCGTGGGGCTATCCGTTCCTGATCACGATCCAGTATACAAGGTGACCATCATCCCTCGTGGACGCGCGCTTGGGGTGACGATGTTCCTCCCGGAGGAGGATCGCTACAGCCTCAGCAAGCGCAGGCTGAACAGCCAGATCTCGAGCCTGTTCGGCGGGCGCATCGCCGAAGAAATCGTTTTTGGAGCCGAAGCGGTCACCACGGGCGCGGCGAACGATATTGAACGCGCCACCGCGACTGCGCGCAACATGGTCACGAAGTGGGGCCTCTCGGAGCGGCTCGGTCCGCTGACTTACAGCGAGGAGGACGGAGAGGTGTTTCTCGGCCGATCGGTGACCCAGCACAAGCAGGTTTCCGACGTTACCACGCACGCGATCGACGAGGAGGTCCGGCGGATCATCGACGACAATTATCGGCGAGCCGAGACGATTCTTCGCGACAACATGGAAAAGCTGCACGTCATGGCCGGCGCTCTCATGAAGTACGAGACGATCGATGAGAAGCAGCTGCGTGACATCATGGCGGGCCGCGAACCGCAGCCACCGGAAGGCTGGGACAGCCAGGGCCCCGCGCCAACCGCACCAGCCACTGCGCCCCCTGCCAAGAAGGGCGATCCGGGTATCGGGGAACCGGCCAAGCAGCACTGAGGCGGGTTCTGCCTGTCGGTGTCTCGTGAAGCGCAGCCGCCGGCCTGCGGCTGCGCCCGGTCTGCCGGCAGACCCGATGCGCCGATGGGCGGTCGCGATGGTCATACGTCCGCGCTCCTGAACGACCATGGCTAGCCAGTCGTCGGTCCGGGGCGAACGCCCTAGGGTCATGGGGATACTCAACCTGACCCCTGACTCATTCTCGGATGGCGGGCGCTTCGCTACACCCGAGGCCGCTGTGGACGCCGCGGCTGCGATGCTTGCCGACGGCGCGGACATCATCGACATTGGTGGAGAGTCGACACGGCCGGGCGCGGAGGCGGTTTCGGAGGCGCAGGAACTCGAGCGGGTGGTCCCGGTCATCGAAGCGTTGCGAGCGCGCTTCGCGGAAACGCTCTCCGTCGATACCTGTAAACCGGTCGTGATGCGCGCCGCTGTCGCCGCGGGTGCCAGCATGATCAACGACGTGTACGCACTGCGGCGTCCGGGTGCCATCGACGCAGCAAGGGAACTCGGAGTCCCGGTCTGCCTGATGCACATGCAAGGGGAGCCGCGCACGATGCAACAGGCCCCTGCCTACGATGATGTCGTCAGCGAGGTCCGGGAGTTTCTGCTCGACCGGGCGCATGCCTGCATGCAGGCCGGTATCGCGCGGGCGGCGCTGGTGCTCGACCCGGGGTTCGGCTTCGGCAAGACCTTGCAGCATAATCTCGCACTGCTTCGTGGCCTGCGACAAATCGCGGCGCCGGGATTCCCGGTGCTGATTGGCCTGTCGCGCAAGGCCCTTATAGGTGCGGTAACCGGCAGGGCCGTCGGTCAGCGCATCCATGGAAGCGTGGCGCTCGCCGTGTACGCCGCCCTGAATGGCGCGGCTATCGTGCGGGTCCATGATGTGGGCGCCACGGTGGACGCCCTGAAGATGATCGCTGCCGTCGCGGAGGAGAGTTTGAATGGCTAGAGAGTTCTTCGGGACCGACGGCATCAGGGGGCGCGTCGGGGATCATCCCATGACCGCGGAGCTGGCACTGCGCCTGGCGAGTGCCGCTGCGCGAGTGCTGGCGCCCGGGGGCGGCAGTGTCGTAATCGGCAAGGACACGCGGGTGTCCGGTTACATGTTCGAGTCGGCACTGGAGGCCGGCTTCGTGGCCGCCGGCATGGATGTACTGCTGCTCGGGCCGTTGCCGACTCCCGGCATCGCTTATATGACACAGGCCCTGCAGGCGGATCTCGGGGTGGTGATCAGCGCCTCGCACAATCCGTTCTACGACAACGGCATCAAGTTTTTCGACCGCAGCGGGGCCAAACTGTCGGACGATCTGGAGGAACGCATCGAGAGTCATCTGGGCGAGTCGGCGATCACGCGCGATTCCCAGGCGCTCGGCCGGGCCAAGCGCCTGGAGCAGGCCGGGGAGCAGTACCAGAGGTTCTGCCTTGGCACCGTGCCCGCAGATTTGCGTCTGGATGGCATAAAAGTGGTAGTCGATTGTTCGCACGGTGCCAGTTACAAGGTTGGCCCCAGGACCCTGGCTGAGCTTGGCGCGGAGATCATCCCGATCGGATGTTCGCCGAACGGGCGAAACATCAACGATGGTTGCGGCTCGACTCAGCCCGGCCTGCTGCAGGTCATGGTGAAGGGCGTCGGTGCGGCGATCGGTATCGGGTTCGACGGGGATGGTGACCGTGTGGTGATGGTCGATCACAACGGTGACCTCATCGACGGCGATCAGCTTCTGTATGTGCTGGCGACCGACCGGCGGGAACGAAACGTGCTCAGGGGGCCGGTGGTGGGAACCCTGATGAGCAATCTCGGCCTGGAGCTTGCCCTGTCCGCGCTGGGCGTGAGCTTTCAGCGTGCAGCAGTCGGCGACCGTTATGTCATGGAGCTTTTACGGCGCACCGGCGGCGAACTGGGCGGTGAGACCTCCGGGCATATACTCTGCCTCGATAAGACGACTACCGGCGACGGCCTGGTTACCGCGCTGCAAGTGCTCTCGATCATCAAGCGTACGGGCAGGACCCTGGCGGACCTCGCCGCCGGCATGACGCGTTTGCCGCAGGTACTGATCAATGTGCGGACACCGCGACGCATCGAGTTGGATCGGGCTGCGTCCGTTCGGGAGGCTGTAGCCAGGGTCGAGGCCCGGCTCGGGGCCAGGGGGCGGGTGGTGCTGCGCGCCTCGGGTACGGAACCGGTTGTGCGAGTCATGGTGGAAGGCCAGGACGAGCACGAGATCAGGAGCCTTGCCGGGGAGATCGCCCGCGAAGTTTCGGCGGTAGCTGCCGGTACGGGCTAGCCGCGATTGATTTCGGAAGGCCGGGAAGCTAACCTTCGCGGCCGTTCATGGCGGCGTCGCATCCCGCGATGCCCACGCGGTACCGTGGTGGAATTGCGGATGCGTCGGCCTCTCGTCGCGGGGAACTGGAAGCTGCATGGCGACCGGGCCGCCAATGCAAGCCTGCTTGGCGCGCTGCGCGCTGGCCGCCCGAGCGCACCAGCCGCGGACGTCATGATTTGCCCGCCCTACGTGTACCTCGCCGAGACCGGACAGAGCCTTGCCGGCAGCGGCATACTGCTCGGCGCACAGAATGTCTCCAGCGAATCATCGGGCGCATTTACCGGTGAAGTCTCCGCCGGCATGCTGCGGGATGTCGGTTGCAGTCATGTCATCGTCGGTCACTCCGAACGTCGAACGCTGTTTGGCGAGACGGACGCCGTCGTCGCGCACAAGTTCGTGGCGGTCCGCGCGGCCGGCCTGTGTCCGATTCTCTGCGTTGGAGAGACTTTGCAGGAACGCGAGTCTGGCCAGACCAGGAGCGTTGTTGCGCGCCAGCTGGGTGCAGTTCTCGAACGCGTCGGCGCGAGTGATCTGGGAGCGGGCATCATAGCCTACGAGCCCGTGTGGGCCATCGGAACCGGTCGAACCGCCACACCCGCCCAGGCCCAGGAAGTGCACGCATTCATTCGGAGCATCGTTGCGGCGCAGGATGCTAAAATGTCTGCCCAGCTGCGGATCCTTTATGGTGGCAGCGTCAAGGGTGCTAACGCGGCGGCGCTTTTCTCCCAGCCGGACATTGACGGTGGGCTGGTTGGGGGCGCTTCGCTCGATGCCGTGGATTTTTTGAGTATTTGCCGCGCAGCGTCGGGGCTGGTTTGATGACGACGATTCACACACTTGTCTTGGTTATCCACGTGATCATCGGCGTGATGATGATCGGCCTGATCCTCGTGCAACGCGGAAAGGGCGCTGACGCGGGCGCGGCTTTCGGTGCGGGAGCCTCGGCAACCGTATTCGGGGCGAAGGGCTCGGCCAATTTCCTGTCGCGATCAACAGCGATACTCGCAACGATGTTTTTCGCCACCAGCCTGGGACTTGCCTACCTCGGTGCGCAACGACCGGTGGTCAGGAGCATCATTGATGAGGCGCCGGCGCAGGGCGCGCCGGCTGCCGGGGTAGCTCCGATCGGAACCAATGTGGAGCAGAAAGATTCCGGCCCGGCGCCGAACGAGCCTTCGCCGGTCGGGCCCGCGGGTGGTGATACGGCAGGAAAGAGTCCGTAAGGCTGCCTCAGGTACGACAGATAACTTTGCCGATGTGGTGGAATTGGTAGACACGCCGTCTTGAGGGGGCGGTGGCGCAAGCCGTGTGAGTTCGAGTCTCACCATCGGCACCATTGAGCGGATATTCACATGCTGATCCGGCGCGAACGGACACCGCCGGTTCCGGCGGGCAGATTGGTTGGAACGTGGATTGTCGAGAACTGAATTGCTAGAGAGCTACCTGCCCATCTTTGTCTTCCTGGGTCTCGCGCTGGCCGTCGGACTGATCCTGCTTGGGCTCGGGCTGCTGCTTGGTCGGGGAGACAAGACCGCCGCCAAGCTTTCTGCTTATGAGTGTGGCTTCGAGGCCTTCGAAGACACTCGCATGAAGTTCGACGTCCGCTACTATCTGGTCGCGATCCTGTTCATCATTTTCGATCTGGAGATCGCCTTCCTGTTTCCATGGGCGGTGGCGCTTGACGGGCTCGGCCTGGCGGGCCTGGTTGCCATGGCGATTTTCCTTGCGGTCCTGGTCGTGGGCTTCATCTACGAGTGGAAGAAAGGGGCGCTGGAATGGGATTGACCGCAGCCCCGCCGGCGATGCTCCAGCAGCGTGGCTTCGTGGTTACGAAGCTGGATGACCTGGTGAACTGGGCACGGACCGGTTCCTTGTGGCCGATGACCTTCGGACTCGCCTGCTGCGCGGTCGAGATGATGCATGCCGGAGCCGCGCGCTACGACCTGGATCGATTCGGCGTCATCTTCCGCCCCAGTCCGCGCCAGTCCGACGTCATGATTGTCGCCGGTACGCTGACCAACAAGATGGCGCCCGCATTGCGCAAGGTCTATGACCAGATGCCCGACCCGAAGTGGGTCATCTCCATGGGTTCATGTGCCAACGGAGGCGGGTACTACCACTATTCCTACGCAGTCGTGCGCGGCTGCGACCGAATCGTGCCGGTGGACGTTTACGTGCCCGGTTGCCCGCCGACGGCCGAGGCATTGCTGTACGGAATTCTGCAATTGCAGAACAAGATCCGGCGCAGCAGCACCATAGCGCGCTAGCAGGCCGATGACCCCGCGTTATGAGCAACTGGCGTCCCGCGTCGCTGCCTGCCTTGGGCCCCGGCTGATTGCCGTCGGGTCCGGTTGTGGCGAACTGACCTACGAGGTGGCCCGTGACGACCTGCTCGAAGTGGCCCGGATCCTGCGTGACGATCCGGAGCTGCGTTTCGAGATGCTGATCGATCTGTGCGCAGTCGACTATCTCGCGTTCGGATGCAGTGAATGGGAGACGACCGAAGCTAGTGGCTCCGGATTCGGTCGGGCCGCCATGCGTGAGCAGATCGTGCCGGCGGCGGATGAGTCGTACGACCAGCGCCGGTTCGCGGTCGTCTATCATCTGCTGTCGATCAGTGGAAACTACCGTCTCCGGCTGCGTGTTTTTACGGGGGCCGCCAATCCTCCGGTCGTGCCATCCGTGATTCCGATCTGGCAGGCGGCCGATTGGTACGAGCGGGAGGCATTCGACCTGTTCGGCGTGCTCTTCGAGGGGCATCCCGATCTGCGGCGGATACTGACCGATTACGGTTTTATCGGACATCCGTTTCGCAAGGATTTTCCGATCTCGGGCAACCTGGAGGTCCGCTACGACCCTGAGAAGAATCGCGTCATTTACCAGCCGGTCAGCATTGAGCCCAGGGTGCTGGTGCCGCGGGTGATTCGCGAAGAGAACCCGCACGGCGCGGGTTCGGGCGGCGGATAGGGCGATGGCGGAGTTCCAGCAGTTCACGGTCAATTTCGGCCCGCAGCACCCTGCAGCGCATGGCGTGTTGCGCCTGGTACTCGAGATGGAAGGGGAGGTCATCCTGAAGGCCGACCCGCACATCGGTTTGCTGCATCGGGCGACAGAAAAACTCGCGGAGACGAAGCCGTTCAATCAGAGCATCGGCTACATGGATCGTCTCGACTACGTGTCCATGATGTGCAACGAGCACGGCTATGTGCTCGCGATCGAGAAACTGCTCGGCGTGACACCGCCGGTGCGCGCCCAGTACATCCGGGTGATGTTCGACGAGATCACCCGCATTCTCAATCACCTCCTGTGGCTTGGCTGTCATGGTCTGGACATCGGAGCCATGACCGTTTTTCTGTACTGCTTTCGCGAGCGCGAAGATCTCATGGACTGCTACGAGGCGGTTTCGGGTACGCGCATGCACGCGACCTATTACCGTCCGGGCGGCGTGTATCGGGATCTTCCGGACAGCATGCCGAAGTACCGCGAGTCCAAGTGGCACTCGGAGTCGGAGATCAAGCGCCTGAATCGCTCTCGTGACGGCACGATGCTCGACTTCATCGAGGACTTCACCCGCCGCTTTCCCGGGTACATCGACGAGTACGAAACGCTGCTGACCGATAACCGGATCTGGAAGCAGCGCACCGTCAATGTCGGCGTAGTGACGCCCGAGCGTGCAATGCAGCTTGGCTTCACGGGGCCGATGCTGCGCGGGTCGGGCATTGCGTGGGACCTGCGCAAGAAGCAGCCCTATGAGACCTACGCGGATCTCGATTTCGACATTCCCGTCGGTGTTAATGGCGACTGCTACGACCGCTACCTGGTCCGCATGGAGGAGCTTCGTCAGTCCAACCGGATTATCCAGCAGTGCGTGAACTGGCTGCGTGACAATCCCGGTCCTGTCATGGTCGATGACCACAAGCTGGTGCCTCCCTCCCGCGAGGCAATGAAGGCCGACATGGAGTCCCTGATCCATCACTTCAAGCTCTTCACCGAGGGTTATTGCGTGCCCGCTGGTGAGGCTTATGCAGCCGTCGAGCATCCGAAGGGAGAGTTTGGCGTGTATCTCGTCTCCGACGGTGCAAACAAGCCGTATCGACTCAAGGTTCGGGCGCCCGGGTTCCCGCATCTCTCAGCGATGGACGAGATGGTCAGGGGGCACATGCTCGCCGACGTGGTCGCCGTGATCGGGACCCAGGATATCGTCTTCGGCGAGATCGACCGGTAGGCCAGAGCGATGAAAGAAACCTCGACAGCAGCGACCTTGTCTGAGCACGTCCGCGAGGAAATCGATCATTGGGTCGCGAAGTTTCCGGAGGGACGGCAGCGATCTGCGGTAATTGGCGCACTGCATGCGGTTCAGCACGAGAACGGCGGTTATCTGACTCCGGAACTCCTCGATGCCGTGGCGCAGTACCTGAAACTTCCCGCAATCCAGGTCTATGAGGTGGCTTCGTTCTACTCGATGTTCGAGACCAGACCGGTCGGCCGGCACAGCGTCTCGGTGTGCACGAACATCTGCTGCATGCTTTGTGGCGGGGAACAGATTCTTTCCTATGTGGAAAAGAAGCTCGGCATCGCTGCCGGTGAATCGACGGCTGACGGCAGGATCTACCTGAAGAAGGAAGAGGAGTGCCTGGCCGCCTGTACCGGCGCTCCCATGATGATGGTGGATCACCGCTTTCACGAGAATCTGACGCCGGCGCGGGTGGACGAGATACTGGATTCCCTTGAATGAGCGCCGAGCCCCGCCACAACCTGGTGTGTTTCGCCACCCTTGGCCATGACCGGCCATGGAGCATCGATACCTACCGGAAGATCGGGGGCTATCAGGCTTGGGAGAAGATCCTGTCGGGTGGATTGAGCCGGGATGAGGTCATCAACACCGTCAAGGCGTCGGGTCTTCGTGGCCGCGGCGGTGCCGGCTTTCCGACCGGCGTGAAGTGGAGCTTCATGCCGAAGGACAAGCCCGTGCAGAAGTACCTGGTGTGCAATTCCGACGAGAGCGAGCCCGGAACCTGCCACGACCGGGACATACTCCGCTTCAATCCGCACGCGGTCATCGAAGGTATGGCAATCGGCGGATTCGCGATGGGGGCCACCGTTGGCTACAACTATATCCGGGGTGAGTTCCTGGACGAGCCAGTCCCGCGATTCGAGGCCGCCTTGAAGGAGGCTTATGCGGCTGGTCTCCTCGGGCGGAATATCCGGGGCTCCGGGATAGACTTTGACCTGCACACGTTCATCGGTGCCGGCGCCTATATCTGCGGCGAGGAAACCGGATTGCTCGAGTCCCTGGAAGGAAAACAGGGTCGGCCACGCTTCAAGCCGCCGTTCCCGGCGAACAAGGGATTGTTCGGTGCGCCTACCACCATCAACAACACCCAGAGCTTCGCCTCGGTGCCAACGATCCTCCGCAAGGGGCCGGAATGGTTTGCCGGTCTCGGGCCGAAAGATTCGGGCGGCACCATGGTCTTCTCGGTCTCCGGGCACGTGAACCGGCCCGGCAACTTCGAACTGCCACTGGGCATCGCGTTCGACGAGTTGCTCGGCATTGCGGGTGGCGTCCGGGACGGCCGGCGTCTGAAGGCGGTGATACCCGGAGGTGTCTCCGTGCCGGTATTGCCGGCAGCGGCTGTGGCCGGCATGACGATGGACTATAACTCCGTAAAAGCAGCCGGTTCGGCACTCGGCACCGGAGCGGTGATCGTCATCGACGAAACCACCTGCATGGTGTCACTGCTACGGCGTATCAGCCGTTTCTATCATGCAGAGAGCTGCGGCCAGTGTACCCCGTGCCGCGAGGGCACAGGCTGGCTGCACCGGATGCTGACCCGAATCGTCGAAGGCAAAGGCCGTGCTGAAGACATCACGCTGTTGCTGGATGTCGCGGGCCGCATCGAAGGCCATACCATCTGCGCGTTTGGAGATGCAGCCGCGTGGCCGGTGCAGAGTTTCATACGGCATTTCCGTCATGAGTTTGAGTACATGGTTGCGAACGAAGGTCGTTCGATCGTCGATGCGCCCGCCGACGTGGAGGCCGCCTGATGAATAACGAGCGCGGGGCCGTATGACCCAGGACAGCTGCACCATCCAGGTGAACGGCCAGGAATTCGAGGCCCGTCCCGGACAGATGCTCATCGAGGTAACCGACGCTGCGGGGATCTACATTCCGCGGTTCTGTTACCACGCCAAGTTGTCCATCGCCGCGAATTGCCGCATGTGCCTGGTGGAAGTGGAGAACGCACCGAAACCGATGCCCGCCTGCGCCACGCCGGTCGCCCCGGGCATGAAAGTGCATACGCGATCCGAAAAAGCCCTGGGTGCGCAGAAGGCCACCATGGAGTTTCTGCTCATCAATCACCCGCTGGATTGCCCGATCTGCGACCAGGGTGGTGAGTGCGAACTGCAGGATCTCGCCATGGGCTTCGGGCGCGACGTGTCGCGCTATACAGAACGCAAGCGGGTGGTGCGTGACAAGGACATCGGACCGCTGGTGTCCACCGACATGACCCGCTGCATCCATTGCACGCGATGCGTGCGATTTACGCAGGAAATTGCCGGGTTCCAGGAGCTCGGCACAATTGGCCGCGGCGACCGCGTCGAGATCGCGCCCTACATTGAGCGTGGTGTATCCCACGAATTGTCGGGGAACATCATCGACCTGTGCCCGGTCGGTGCACTCAACAGCAAGCCGTTCCGGTTTTCGGCGCGCGCCTGGGAGATGACCCAGCGTCCTGCCATTGCACCGCACGACTGCCTCGGTTCGCACCTCTACGCGCACGTGATGGATGGCTGCGTGAAGCGGGTGGTGCCCAGGCCGTGCGAGAGCCTGAACGAGACCTGGATCTCCGATCGTGACCGATTCAGCTACGAGGGCATCTACGCACGTGATCGGCTGCGGGAGCCCATGATCAGGGCGGACGATGGCTGGCGCGAGGCCAGTTGGGATGAAGCGCTCGAAGCGGTTGCGACAGAACTGACCGGTGGTCGCGAGACTGGCGACATTGGTGCGCTGCTCTCGCCTGGCACGACCACCGAGGAAGGCTACCTGCTCGCGCGACTGCTCGATCACCTCGGGTCGGCCAATATCGATTATCGACTGCGGCGCAGCGATTTCCGATCCCAGGAGGGCGATCCCCCGTTTCCTTCCCTCGGCATGCCGATCGCCGGGATCCCGGAGTTGCAGCAATTGCTGGTCGTCGGTTCCAACCTGCGCGGCGAGGTGCCCTTGCTGGCCCACCGGGTCCGCATGGCGACACTTCGCGGGGCGCAGGTTCATTTCGTGAATCCGGCTGAGTATCGCTACCTGTTCCCGGTGGCCAGTTACGCCAACGGCCGGCCGTCCGACTTCTGGCTGGAACTCGCCACGTTACTTCGGGCAGCGACCGGACACAGTAGCGGGCGGCAGGATTCGTCCAGCGGCATCGTCGGCCGGGCGCCGGCTCCAACGGAGCGTCACCATCGGCTGGTGGAGGCACTGCGTTCTGCGACGAATTCGGCGGTCTTTCTCGGTCAATTGAGCCAGCGCCATCCGGATTTCGCCCTGATCGAGTTTCTGGCCGGCGAGCTTTGCCAGGCGACCGGATCGAGGCTCGGTTACATCACGGAGGGCGCGAATGCCGCCGGACTCGCTCTCGCCGGCGCACTGCCGCATCGGGCGGTGGCGGGGGCCAGGCGCGAATCGGCTGGCGCTACGGCGGCGCAGATGCTTGCCTCGCCGCCGTCCGTGTTAGTGCTTCACGGGCTCGAAGTCGACGCGGACTGCGCCGATGGCCAGCGCGCGCTCGAAGCCTGTCGTCAGGCACGCTCGGTGGTGGCGCTGACGTCCTACCTGACCGACGCGATCAAGGGTGTTGCGCGGGTCGTACTGCCGCTGGCCGGTTTCGCCGAGCACTCCGGGACCTACGTCAACGTCGAAGGCCGCTGGCAGAGTTTCGACGCAGTGGCAAAACCCGTCGGCAATGCGCGGCCGGGATGGAAGATCCTCCGGATGCTCGGCACCCGTATCGGCGTGCCGGGATTCAACTTCGCCAGTTCGGAAGCCGTGAGGGATGAGCTCAGAAAGGCTTGCGAGGGCATCCAGTCCGATGCCGCGCATCGGCCGCGCGTGGCTCCAGCGGCAGCCGTCGCAGACGATGCCCTGCCACTCGCGGCACTCGATGTGCCCATCTACCAGGTGGATGCGCTGGTTCGTCGCGCGGTTTCCCTGCAGCGAACCGCCGGCATCGGATCGGCCGAGGCACCCGTGGCAGAGCGGCGCCGTGCCTGAGGGGCTTTCATGATTGCTTGGCTGGATGGGTTGCTGGGGTTCCTGCCGGATGCGCTGCGGGCCATTGTGCTCATCGTGGTGCAGATTGCCCCCCTGCTGGTCGTCCTGATCCTGTGCGTAGCCTTCCTGACGTACATCGAACGCAAAGTCATCGGCTACATGCAGAATCGCATCGGCCCGAACCGGGTGGGCCCTCGCGGGTGGTTTCAGCCGTTCGCCGACACCATCAAGCTGATCGTCAAGGAGGTGGTGATCCCGAGCAGTTCCAACCGGTTCCTGTTCCTGGTCGCACCGCTGCTCGCGATCGTGCCGGCATTCGCCACCTGGGCGGTGATCCCGTTGTTTCCCGGCTTTGCCATCGCGGAAATAGATGCCGGCCTCCTGTACGTGCTCGCGCTGACCTCGCTTGGCGTCTACGGCGTGATTCTGGCGGGCTGGGCCTCGAATTCGAAGTACGCCTTCCTGGGGGCCATGCGGTCGGCGGCCCAGATTGTCGCCTATGAGATCGCGATGGGATTTGCTCTCGTCGGTGTGCTCATGGCTGGGGGCAGCCTCGATCTCGGGAAGATCGTCGATGCGCAGGCCGGTGGCGTCCTGAGCTGGTTCTGGTTGCCGCTGTTCCCGCTGTTCATCGTCTACTTCATCGCGGGTGTCGCTGAAACCAACAGGGCGCCATTCGACGTCGCGGAGGGAGAGTCGGAGATCGTGGCTGGCTTCCACGTCGAGTATTCGGGCGTTGCGTTTGCGATTTTCTTCCTCGCCGAGTATGCCAATATCATCCTGATCGCAGCCCTGACCGCGGTGATGTTCTTCGGCGGTTGGCAGTCGTTCTTCGCGGGCCCGTGGTTTACCTTTCTGGACGGCACCTGGTTCGAGATGCTGCGCTGGCCCTCGCTCGGGTGGCTGGCGCTGAAGATTGCGTTTTTCCTGTTCTGTTTCCTGTGGCTGAGGGCCACCTTCCCCCGGTACCGCTATGACCAGATCATGCGGCTTGGATGGAAGGTGCTGATCCCCGTGACCCTCGTCTGGATCATGCTCGAAGGTGTAATGGTCGTGGCCGGAGTGGGGCCGTGGAGTGCGACGACGTGAGCACGCTGACATCCATCATCAAGACTTTTTCTCTCTGGGACCTGCTGCTCGGGCTGCGGATCACGCTGCGGCATCTGTTCGTGAAGAAGGTCACGATTCAGTATCCAGAGGAGAAGACCCCTCAATCGGCACGCTTTCGTGGCCTGCACGCGTTGCGGCGCTATCCGAACGGTGAGGAGCGTTGCATTGCCTGCAAGCTCTGCCAGGCCGTATGCCCGGCTGCCGCAATCACCATCGAGTCCGGCGTCGCAGCCGACGGGACCCGGCGCACCACCCGTTACGACATTGACCTGTTCAAGTGCATCTACTGCGGGTTCTGCGAAGAGGCGTGCCCGGTCGACGCCATCGTCGAAACCCGCATCTTCGAGTACCACATGGAGAAGCGTGGCGAGAACATCATGACAAAGGACAAGCTCCTTGCGGTCGGTGATCGCTACGAGGCGACCATCGCTGCCGACCGGCTGGCCGATTCCCGTTATCGGTGAGCCATGACATTGCGCGGTAGCTCACGATGACCCTGGTGTTTTTCTATCTGCTGGCGACCGTCCTGGTGACCTCTGCGCTTGGGGTCATCGTTTCACGCAATCCGGTGTACGCGGCATTGTTCCTTGTGCTCAGTTTTGTCACCAGCGCGGTGCTCTGGCTGCTCCTCGAGGCGGAGTTCCTCGCGTTGGTGCTCGTGCTGGTGTACGTCGGCGCGGTTATGGTGCTGTTCCTGTTCGTCGTGATGATGCTCGACGTGAACGTGGCTGCGATGCGCGAGGGCTTTGCACGCTACGCACCGTGGGCCGCGATCTTTGCGGGTGTCGTGGTGTTCGAGCTCGTGAGCGTGTTCTGGCTGAAGGGCTCCGGCCTGCCGCTGGAGCGCCAGCTCGTGCCGCAACCGCCCGGGCACAGCAACACGCGCGAGATCGGCATGGAGCTGTTCACGAAGCACATTTTCGAGTTCGAACTCGCCGCATTCATCCTGTTGCTGGCCATAGTCGCCGCGATCATGCTGACCCTGCGGCAGCGGCCGGGCCTCCGGAAGCAGGACATTGCCGCGCAGGTGGCAACCCGTCGCGTCGACCGGGTACGTCTCGTCAAGGTGGAAGCGGAGCGCGACTGATGGTGACGCTGACCCATTACCTGACCCTGTCGGCAGTGCTGTTCGCCATCAGCGTTGCTGGAATTTTCCTGAACCGCAAGAATGTGATTCTGCTGCTGATGTGTGTCGAGCTGCTGCTGCTCGCGGTCAACTTCAATTTCATTGCGTTGTCCCGGTTTCTTGATGATCCGACCGGACAGGTATTCGTGTTTTTCATCCTGACCGTTGCGGCCGCGGAATCGGCCATCGGGCTGGCGATCCTGGTCGTGCTGTTCCGGACCCGGCGCAGCATCAACGTCCAGGAACTCGACGTGTTGCGGGGTTGACGCGTGACCGATTTGCATACTGCCATCGTGCTCGGGCCGCTGCTGGCGGCCGTTGTCGCTGGCCTGGGTGGGCAGCTGATCGGCCGACGGGGCTCCCATACCGTCACCATCCTGGCGGTGGCAGCCTCGTTCGTGATGTCGGTGATGGTGCTCCGGGATCAGTTGGCGCCCGGAAGCATGCCGGTCAATGAGAGTGTGTACACCTGGCTGGTGACCGACGGCGTCCGGATGGAGATCGGCTTCCTGATCGACCGACTGACCGCGCTGATGATGGTGGTAGTGACCTTCGTATCGCTGATGGTCCACGTCTACACCATCGGTTACATGCACGACGACCCGGGATATCAGCGGTTCTTCAGCTATATCTCGTTGTTCACCTTTGCGATGCTGATGCTCGTGATGTCGAACAATTTCCTCCAATTGTTCTTCGGCTGGGAGGCGGTTGGAGTCGTGTCCTACCTCCTGATCGGCTTCTGGTACACGCGGCCGACGGCGATAGTCGCCAACATGAAGGCGTTCATCGTCAACCGCATTGGTGACTTCGGATTTCTGTTGGGCATCGCGACCCTGCTGGCTTATACGGGCAGCTTGGACTATGCACAGGTGTTCGGCGAAGCGCAGGCCTTGCAGGCGCAGACGATTGAGGTGCTTCCCGGCAAGCCGTGGTCGGTAATCACACTCGCCTGCATCCTTCTTTTCGTGGGTGCCATGGGCAAGTCCGCGCAGATGCCCCTTCATGTGTGGCTTCCGGACTCCATGGAAGGCCCGACGCCGATATCGGCGCTGATTCACGCAGCAACCATGGTGACCGCCGGCGTGTTCATGGTGGCGCGGATGTCGCCGTTGTTCGAGTATTCCGAAGTGGCGCTGACGGTTGTATTGGTCATCGGCGCAACGACCGCGCTATTGACCGGGTTGCTGGGTGTCGTCCAGAACGACATCAAGCGGGTGGTCGCCTATTCCACGCTGTCGCAGCTCGGCTACATGACGGTCGCTCTCGGCGCGTCCGCCTACGCCGCTGCAATCTTCCACCTGATGACTCACGCCTTCTTCAAGGCGTTGCTGTTCCTGGCGGCAGGGTCGGTCATCGTAGCCCTGCATCATGAGCAGGACATCCGCCGCATGGGTGGGCTGCGGAAGTACATGCCGGTGACCTACTGGACGAGCCTGGTGGGCTCGCTGGCGCTGATCGGTTTCCCGGGCTTCGCCGGCTTCTTTTCGAAGGACGCCCTCATCGAGGCAGTTGGCCTCTCGACCCGGGTCGGTTCGGGTTACGCCTTCGCCTGCCTGATTGCCGGTGTTTTCATCACGGCGCTGTACTCGTTCCGGATGTTCTTTCTCGTCTTCCACGGCAAGGAGCGGCTCGACGAGGATGCGCGGCACCATCTGCACGAGTCACCCTGGGTCATCACGGTACCGCTGATCGCGCTGGCGGTGCCGTCTCTGCTCATTGGCTGGTTCACGGTCGGCAGCGTCCTGTTCGAGGGGTATTTCGGGTCGGCGATACACGTGGCGGAACGCAACGACGTGCTCGGAGAACTGGGGGCCGAGTTCCACGGGCCCGGCGGGTTCCTGTTGCACGGGTTGCTCGGGCTGCCGGTCCTGCTGTCGCTCGCTGGTGTCGCCGTCGCCTGGTATCTGTACCTCAGGAATCCAACGCTGCCTGAACGGCTGAGGCAGCGCCTGATGCCCCTGTACACGCTGCTGACGAACAAATATTTCCTGGATGATCTCAACGAGAAGGTCATCGCACGCGGCTATCGCGGAATGGGACAGATGTTCTGGCGGGTTGGCGACGTGGTGATCATCGATGGAGCGGCGGTGAATGGTTCGGCACGACTGGTCGCATGGTTCTCGTCCGTGATCCGGCGCGTTCAGAGCGGCTACCTCTACCACTATGCGTTCGCGATGATCATCGGATTGTCGGTGCTGCTCGGCTGGATTCTGGTTGCGGCATGAGTTTTTCTGTGTGCTGAAAGGGGCATTGTGGGGATACTGAGCGCATTGATCTGGCTGCCGATTGCGGGTGGCCTGCTCGTGCTCGCTGTCGGCAACGGGCGAGCCGACGGGACCGGCCTGCGCCTTGACCGCTGGCTGGCGCTGGGGGTCTCAGTCGTGACCTTCCTGCTCAGTCTGCCGCTGTTCACACAGTTCGACCGTACGACCTGGCAGATGCAGTTTGTCGAGCGCTTGCCCTGGATCGAGGCGTTCCGTGTCGAGTATTTTCTGGGGATCGATGGGTTCTCCATGCCATTGATCCTGCTGACGACATTCCTGACACCACTGGTCGTCATTGCAGGGTGGGAAACCATAAAGATCCGCCCGGCGCAGTATTTCGCGTCGTTTCTGTTCCTCGAAGGCCTCATGATCGGCGTCTTCGCCGCGCTGGACGCGCTGCTTTTTTATGTGTTCTGGGAGGCGATGCTCGTCCCGATGTTCATCATCATCGGGGTGTGGGGTGGTGAGCGCCGGGTATACGCGACGGTGAAGTTCTTCCTGTATACCTTCCTCGGTTCGGTCCTCATGCTGATCGCGCTGATTTACCTTTACCTGAAATCGGGTAGCTACAGCATTCTGGACTTTCACGCCCTGCCGCTCGATCAAACCGAGCAGTTGTTGATATTCCTCGCGTTTCTTGTCGCTTTCGCGGTCAAGGTGCCCATGTGGCCTGTTCATACCTGGCTGCCAGATGCGCACGTGGAGGCACCCACCGGCGGTTCGGTCATCCTGGCTGCGGTGCTGCTGAAGATGGGCGGCTACGGATTCGTGCGGTTCAGCCTGCCCATTACCCCGGACGCGGCAGGTTCGCTCGCATTTCTGATGATCGTCCTGTCTCTGGTGGCCGTCGTCTACATCGGCATGGTGGCTCTCGTGCAGCAGGACATGAAGAAGCTCATCGCATATTCGTCGATTGCGCACATGGGATTCGTCACGCTGGGCTTTTTCCTGGCGTGGGGAATCATCGCGCGAACCGGGGATCTTCCCGGTATCGCAATGGGCATCACCGGGGGCATGGTGCAGATGATCTCGCACGGGTTTGTTTCCGGTGCGTTGTTCCTCTGCGTGGGTGTGCTGTACGACCGGCTGCACAGCCGCCAGATTGCCGATTACGGTGGGGTCGTCAACACGATGCCCCGATTTGCGGTTTTCATGGTGCTGTTTGGGTTTGCCAACGCAGGTTTGCCGGGGACCTCCGGTTTTGTCGGCGAGTTTCTCGTCGTACTGGCCAGTTTCCAGGCTGATTTCTGGTACGCGCTCGTGGCCGCCACGACGCTGATTACCGGTGCCGCCTATACGCTCTGGCTGGTGAAGCGGGTTGTTTTCGGACCCGTCGCCAACGAGGGAGTGGCCGGAATGCGCGATCTCAACCCGCGCGAATTCATCGTGCTTGGCGCCATAGCGGTGGGTGTGCTCGGTCTCGGTCTGTTTCCGGCGCCGCTGGTGGACGTGATGTCCGCGTCAGTGGATAACCTGGCCAGCCACATCACGCAGTCGAAATTATGAACACCGCTCTTGCCGGCTTTGTGGGTGCTGCTCTCCCGGAAATCGTCGTCGGGACGGGGATCTGCGTCGTTCTGCTGGCAGGTTTGTTCAGCGGTAAGCGCTTCCGCGAGATGCCATACCTGCTGGCAATGGTGACGTTGCTTGCCGCTGCGGCAGCGGTCGAGACCACGGCCTGGGGTGAGTCGCCGCGGACCCCCGGCGGGGCTTTCCTGATGGATCCGGTCGCGCGGGTCCTGAAGCTTTTCGCGCTCGCGGTGGTCGGCGTCGTGTTCGTATACGCTCGTTCGTTTCTGCAGGCGCGCCGTCTCCCGCAGAGCGATTTTTATCTGCTCGGCCTGTTCGCATTGCTGGGCATTATGGTCATGGCATCGGCCGCGAGTTTTCTCACGATGTATCTCGGTCTCGAAACGCTTGCGCTGGCGCTCTATGCGATGGTGGCGAGCGAGCGCGATGCACCACTCGGCGCGGAAGCCGCCATGAAGTACTTCGTCCTGGGAGCCATCGGATCGGGCTGTTTCCTGTATGGCGTAGCGCTCGTGTATGCCGCAACCGGAGCCATTGGTTTTACCGAGGTGTCTGCCGCACTGGGCGAGTCGGGCGGTGGGTTCGGCGTTTTGGCTGGACTGGCATTCATACTGGTGGGCGTGACTTTCAAGTTTGGTGCCGTTCCATTTCACATGTGGTTGCCCGACGTCTACCAGGGAGCGCCCGCCAGCGCGACGTTATTCGTAGCGACGGCTCCCAAGATCGGCGCATTTGCGCTGGCACTTCGTGTGCTTGTGGAAGCGCTGGGCGGTCTGTCCGCGGACTGGCAGAACATGCTCGCAGTAATCGCCGTGCTTTCGCTGGCGCTCGGCAATCTCGTCGCTATCGTTCAGACCAACTTCAAGAGGATGCTGGCATATTCGACGATTGCCCACGTCGGCTTTATCCTGCTCGGGCTGATGGCCGGTGGTGATGGCGGTGTCGAGGCGGCGCTGTATTACACCTTCATCTACATCATCATGACGGCAGCCGCCTTCGGCATCGTGATACTCCTCACGAACGACGGGCTGGAAGCAAGTGAGCTCGACGACCTGCGTGGGCTGAACAGGCGCAGCCCGTGGTTTGCCGCCATGATGCTGCTTGTCATGATCAGCATGATCGGAGTGCCGCCGCTGGTCGGCTTTTATGCGAAGTGGTGGGTGCTGTCGGCTCTCCTCGAAGGCGGCCATGTCTGGCTTGCCCTGGCGGGAGTCTTTTTCTCGGTAATCGGAGCGTTCTATTACCTGCGCGTCATCTGGCTGATGTATTTCGAGGAGGGCACGTCCAGGGCACCGCTGCAGTCGGCATTCGACCTGCGGGTGCTTCTCAGCGTAAACGGCCTTGTTGTCCTGGCGCTCGGGGTGTTCCCGGGGGCGCTGATGGATCTTTGCGCCAGGGCGATCGGCTGAATCCAGCCATAACCTGTGTACGCAGCCTGCCAGCGCATCGTTGCGGTGGTCGGGCAGAACGGCTAACATTCGCGGCCTGCTGGTGCGGGGTGGAGCAGTCTGGCAGCTCGTCGGGCTCATAACCCGAAGGTCGCAGGTTCAAATCCTGCCCCCGCTACCAACTTCCTCAGATGTTCGGCCTGCCGCGATCACCGTCTGCAGCGCAGGTGAAAACCATAAAGCGTTCGCTTCCTCGGCTCGCCATTGCGCGCCGAGGGCTTACCGATGCGGGCGCAATTCGCTACAATAGCCGGCGTTCGGGGCGGGTCTGACGAGAAAACGCTTGTCAGACAAGCGGTTACGAATGTGGTGGCGGGTCGTTTTGCCGCCGGTTCATGACCCCCGCGGCCAGTTTCTGGTGGAAATAGCCCCTTATGGGGCTATTTGTTTATTTAGCGCAGCCCACGGTAGTGACGTTGCAAACGCCGCTGCCGCAAGTGCGAACAGGAGCGTATTGGGATGGGCCTTTGGCCCATTTTTTGTTTGGGCGCTATTCAAGGGCGCAGGGCGACGGGCAACGACAGTCATGGCAATTTCGAGGCAAGCGCTTGAGCAGATGCTGGAACCGGCCATCGAGGCGCTCGGTTACGAACTGGCCGATCTGGAGGTTCACGTCAGCAAGGGGCGCGGCCTGCTTCGAGTATTCATCGATTCGGAGAACGGTATTACGGTGCACGATTGCGAGGTGGTGAGTCGCCAGGTGAGCAGCCTGCTCGATGTGGCGGATCCGATTGCCGGCCGGTACACGCTCGAGGTGTCGTCCCCTGGTCTTGATCGGCGGCTGACAAAGCCGACACATTTCGACCGCTTCGCAGGGGCAGAAGTGCAGATCAGATTGCGCCGACTGGTTAATGGTCGCCGACGCATCCGTGGCACCCTGCGCGGTCGGTCTGGGGAGATGGTTTCAGTGGAGAGTGAGGGCGCGGTGTTGGATTTTTCACGGTCAGATATTGAAGCGGTTCGCCTTGTTCCGGACCTGAAAACGCCTGCCACGGCGTCGTGAGGCAAGAAAGCAGTTTATGAACAAAGAAATTCTGAACGTAGTGGACGTCGTCTCCAATGAGAAGGGCGTGGAAAAAGAGATTATCTTCGAAGCGCTGGAGGCCGCGCTTGCGTCCGCCACGAGAAAGCGCCACGGCGAGGACATGGATGCACGGGTCAGCATCGATCGAAAGACCGGTGACTACCAGACGTTCCGTCGCTGGAAGGTTTTCGCCGATGACTCGAAAGATCTCGAGTTTCCGGAGAAGGAGCTGCGAATGATCGACGCGGTGGATGTCGATCCTGCGGCCGAACCGGAAGGATTTGTGGAAGTGCCGATCGAGTCGGTCGAGTTCGGCCGCATTGCCGCGCAGGCTGCAAAGCAGGTCATCGTGCAGAAGGTGCGCGAGGCGGAAAGACGCAAGGTCGTCGAGGAGTTTTCGAGCCGTGTCGGTCAGTTGCTGAGCGGTGTCGTCAAGCGAGTAGACCGCAATGGCATATTTCTCGATCTCGGCAGCAATGCCGAAGGATTCGTACCGCGCGAAAACATGATTCCGCGGGAGCCGGTTCGAACGCAGGATCGCATGAAGGCATTTCTGCGCGAGGTGCGCTCCGAATTGCGCGGCCCGCAGTTGTTCCTCACCCGGACGGCTCCGCAGTTTCTGATCGAGTTGGTGAAGATCGAGGTTCCCGAGGTCGGGCAAGGGTTGATTGAGATACTCGGTGCGGCGCGAGATCCCGGACTACGGGCCAAGATTGCAGTCAAAAGCAACGACCCGCGGATTGACCCGGTTGGTGCCTGCGTAGGTATGCGTGGATCGCGCGTCACGGCAGTATCGAATGAACTCGCCGGAGAAAGGGTGGACATTATCCCCTGGGACGAGAATCCCGCGCAGTTCGTCATCAATGCGATGTCGCCGGCCGAAGTGAGCGGCATCGTCGTTGACGAGGAGTCGCACAGCATGGATATCGCGGTCGCCGAGGACAAACTGTCCCAGGCGATCGGCCGCGGCGGGCAGAACATCCGCCTGGCGAGCGAGCTGACCGGCTGGGAGCTCAATGTGATGAGCGAGGCTGCGGCGGAGGAGAAGAGCGAAAGTGAGGCGCGCTCGATCGTGGAGGTGTTCATGAAGCAGCTCGACGTGGACGAGGACGTGGCGCTGATCCTGGTGCAGGAGGGATTCCTGACCATCGAGGAGATTGCTTATGTGCCTGCCGCCGAGCTGCTCGCGATCGAAGAGTTCGATCAGCAGATCGTCGATGAACTGCGCAGTCGTGCCCGCGACGTGCTCCTGACTCAAGCGATTGCGACTGAGGAGAAGATCGAGGGGGGGAAGCCTGCAGACGATCTCGTTGCCCTCGATGGCATGACGCAGGATCTCGCGCAGAAACTGGCTGCCCGCGACATCGTTACACGTGAAGATCTGGCTGAGCAGGCGGTTGACGATCTGGCGGACATCGATGGCCTCGACCCCGCATTTGCCGCACAACTGATCATGACGGCGCGGGCTCACTGGTTCGAGGAATCGTCGGTTGCCGACGAAGTTGCCGCGTCTCAATAACGGAGCTGACCCATGTCGGATGTGACCGTTGCCCAGTTCGCGCAGGTGCTGAAGGTGTCAGTGGATATTCTGCTGAACCAGCTTGGGGCGGCCGGAATTACCGTGAATAGTGCCGATGACGTCATCAGCGAAGACGCGAAGATGGAACTGCTCACGTTCCTGCAGCGTACCCACGGGCGCGAAGAGGACGAGCGCGGAAGCGCTCCAAAGAAGATTACGCTGAAACGGCGTACGCAGAGTGAGCTCCGGCTCTCCGGCAACCAGGGCCGGACACGTTCGGTTACTGTCGAGGTGCGTCGCAAGCGGACGTATGTCAAGCGTGACGAACTCGAGAAAGAGGCTCGCCAGCAACAGGAGGAACTGGATCGCAAGCGGCGCGAGGAAGAAGAAGCACGCCTCGAGGTCGAGCGACGTGAACGGGAAAAGCAGGAGCACGAAAAGGCCGAACAGCAGCGTATCGAGAACGAGGCGCGGCTGAAGGCGGAACAGGCGGCCAGACAGAAGACTGAGGAAGAGGCGAGACACGCCGAGGAAGCCAGGCGCCAGAAGGAACCGAAGCGACGTGAGCCTGGCGAGCAGGAAGCAGTCGAATCGAAGACACGGACCAAACCGGCGGATGAGTCGGCGGACCGTCGGTCACCGGACAAGAAGGCCACGAGGTACGGGCGGCAGGAACTTCACGTTGCCGGTGATATCAGCAGTCGCCGGAAGCGGAAACGCACCGTTCGGAGGCCAGGTGCGGTGGTAGTCGATACCCGCCATGGGTTCGAGCGGCCGACCGCGCCTGTAGTGAGAGAAGTCGAGATTCCCGAGTCTGTAAAGGTTGCCGAGCTTGCCCAGAAGATGGCCATCAAAAGCGGCGAGGTCATCAAGGTACTGATGAAGCTCGGGGTGATGGCCACGATCAATCAGATTATCGATCAGGATACTGCGGCCCTGGTCGTAGAGGAGATGGGGCATACCCCGAAGCCCGTGCAGGCTTTCGGTCGCGAGGAAACGATTCTCGCGGCAGCGGCTGCGATCGGCGAAGAACGCTCGCGGCCCGCGGTGGTCACGATCATGGGCCATGTGGACCACGGCAAGACGTCTCTTCTCGATCATATTCGCAGCGCCAAGGTTGCTGCCGGCGAAGCCGGTGGCATCACGCAGCACATTGGGGCTTACCAGGTTGATACCGAGAAAGGCCGGATAACCTTTCTCGATACGCCAGGCCACGAGGCGTTTACGGCAATGCGAGCCCGTGGCGCGAAGGTGACGGACATCGTCGTTCTCGTCGTGGCGGCCGACGACGGTGTGAAGCCACAAACCGAAGAGGCAATTCAGCACGCCAGGGCCGCCGATGTGCCGATCGTGGTGGCGATCAACAAGATTGACAGGGCGGACGCCGATCCGGATCGCGTCCGCAATGAACTGGTCACGAAAGGCGTGGTTCCAGAGGAGTGGGGCGGCGAGCACCTGTTCGTCAACGTCTCCGCGCGTACCGGCGAGGGCGTGGACAGGCTTCTCGAGGCTTTGCTGCTTCAGGCGGAACTGCTCGATCTGAAAGCAGCGGATGACGGTCCAGGCGCCGGAGTGGTAATCGAATCTGGTCTGGAGAAAGGTCGCGGAGCCGTTGCAACGGTCCTGGTCACGCGCGGGCGTCTGCGCCAGGGCGATGTACTGCTGGCCGGTCAGGAGTACGGCAGGGTTCGCAGCATGTTTGATGCGTTCGGAAAACCCCTCACCGAGGCCGGTCCATCCACGCCCGTGGTCGTGCTTGGGCTCTCAGGTATCCCTGGCGCTGGTGATGAGGCGGTGGCGCTGGCCGACGAACGCCAGGCCCGGGAGCTTGCTGAATTGCGCAAGACCAGGACGCGGGATTCGCGTCTGGCCCAGCAGCAATCGGGCAAGCTCGAGGACGTTTTCAGCCAGATGCAGGCCGGTAGCGCAAAGGCTGTTCAGCTACTGATCAAAGCCGATGTAAACGGCAGCGCTGAGGCGCTTCGCGACGCCCTGTCTAAGCTGTCTACTGACGAAATCCAGGTGAAGGTCATTGGCAGCGGCGTTGGCGGAATCACCGAGTCCGACGTGAATCTTGCGGCCGCTGCAAAGGCAATCGTGATTGCGTTCAACGTCAGAGCCGACGGTGCGGCGCGTGATGCGATCAAGTCAACCGGTGTCGACCTCCGTTATTACAGCATCATCTATGAGGCTATCGACGATGTGAAGGCAGCCATGACGGGGCTCCTGGCGCCGGAGGTGCGTGAGCAGATCGTCGGTCTTGCCGAGGTGCGCGAGGTATTTCGCTCTCCCAAGTTCGGAAGCGTCGCCGGATGCCTGGTGACGGAAGGGCACGTGAAACGCAGCAATCCTGTTCGCGTATTGCGCGATAACGTCGTGATTTTTGAAGGTGAACTCGACTCGCTTCGCCGGTTCAAGGACGACGTTTCGGAGGTTCGATCAGGGACGGAGTGCGGCATTGGCGTTCGCAATTACAGCGACATCAAGGCCGGTGACCAGATCGAATGCTACGAGCGCATCCAGGTAGCCCGGAGCATCTGATGTCGGCGCCGGGTGCGGTACGGGGCTGACGAGGGGACGGCATGCCGAGAGAGTTCCCCCGAAGCCGCAGACTTGAGGAGGCCATTCAGCGAATCCTGGGCGAGGCGCTGTCCGACAGGGTCCGTGATCCGCGGCTTCGGGGCGTGGTGATTACGGACGTACAGGTGTCTCGTGATCTCGGTGTCGCTCGCGTGTATTTCACGTTGCTTTCGGGGGAGGCTGTAACGCCAGAACTGGGTGTGGCATTGCAGTCCGCAAATGGATTTCTACGTTCGAGTCTCGCGAAGGAACTGCGTATCCGGCGTGTTCCGGAATTGCGATTTTGTGTGGACGAGGCGCTGACGCAGTCTCGCTCGCTCGAGGCGCTGATCGAGGGGGTGACAGCGGACGAGGAGGCGCGACGCCGCTCCGCTGATGCGGCCTCTCTGGATGAGTCGAAATGACCACCACGCATGCAGTCGATAGCGGCCGAACCCCTGTAGCTTCGGAGCGGCGTCCAAGACGCGATGTCGACGGTATTTTGGTTCTCGACAAACCCCCGGGGCTGAGCTCGAATCAGGCGCTGCAGGTTGTCAGGCGGCTGTTTGACGCGCGTAAAGCGGGTCATACAGGAAGCCTCGATCCATTGGCGACGGGGATGCTCCCCGTCTGCCTGGGCCAGGCCACCAAGGTGTCCGGCTTTCTCATCGAATGTGACAAGTCCTATCGTGTCCGCGTTAGCTTTGGCAGCGCGACTGAAACCGGTGATGCAGAGGGCGCCGTGATCGCGACCGGGCCGAGCGAGATTGGCGAAGCGCCTTTGCGCAGCGCCCTCATGGGAGTTTGCGGAACGCTGCAGCAGGTCCCGCCGATGTATTCGGCGCTCAAGCATCAGGGACGACGTCTGTATCAACTGGCGCGCGCCGGAGTCACGGTGGCACGACCACCGCGCCCGGTCATGATTCACGAGATCGATCTCGAGGAGTATCACCCGCAGCATCCGGTGATCCGGGTTCGCTGCGGCAAGGGCACCTACATCCGCACCTTGGTCGAGCAAATCGCTGAACGAGTCGGCACGGTCGCTCATGTGGCGATGCTGCGCCGGCTCACGGTGGGAGCTTTCGCCGCCGCGGAGATGGTGACCGTGGCCGGTCTTGAGCAGACGTTGGCCTCTGGGGGCCATCGGGCCCTGGACGGGATGCTGCTTCCCCTGGACCGAGCCGTGTCATCGTGGCCGGCCGTGACCATCAGCGCCGAGATGGTGTACCGCCTGCGTTGCGGCCAGCGCGTGGACGCGGCACCCGACCGGTCGGACACGGTGGCGGGGCTGGTGCGGGTCTACGGCGAAGGAGCCCAGTTTGTGGGTATCGGGGAGTGCCTGCCCGGGGGTGGCTTGGTGCCATGGCGTCTGATGGCACAACGCGCTGCCGGCTCGCCGGGGCAATTCGGGCTGTAACTGCGCACATCCCGGGGTTACAATACCGCCCGATTTGAATGGCAAGATTCCGAAAGAGATTCAAGGAGTAACAGCTAATGTCCCTGTCGGGAGAGCAGAAGGCCAAAGTAATTTCAGAGAACCGCCGGGGGGAGAAAGACACCGGTTCGCCGGAGGTGCAGGTTGCGATTCTGTCTGCTCGCATCAATGAGTTGACAGAACACTTCAGTCAGCACAAGAACGATCATCACTCCCGTCAGGGTTTGCTCAAAATGGTAAACCAGCGACGTAAGCTGCTCGACTATCTGAAAGCCATCGATAGCGAGCGCTACAAAACGCTGATCGAGCGCTTGGGATTACGACGCTGATATCGGCCGGTCCACCTCGGACGGCTTCGCGGCCATCAAATTCTTGTTTTGCGTGCCGGAATCGCATGGGCGGTGCCGGTGTATCAATTGGTTATCAAAGGCAGGTGTAAACGGTGTTGTCGGTCAAGAGATCTTTCCCTTACGGGGAACATGAAGTCACGCTGGAAACTGGAGAGATTGCTCGTCAGGCAGACGGCGCGGTATTGGTGACGATGGGCGACACCGTGGTGCTGGTCACCGCCGTTGCCGAAAAGACGGCCAGCGAAAACAGGGACTTTTTCCCACTTACCGTCAACTACCAGGAAAAGACATACGCCGCCGGACGAATACCCGGCGGCTTTTTCAAGCGCGAAGGACGCCCGGGCGAAAAGGAAACCCTGACCTCACGCCTGATCGACCGCCCGATTCGCCCCCTGTTCCCGGAGGGCTTCAATAACGAAGTCCAGGTCATCGCAACCGTCCTGTCCATAAACCCCGAGATCGACCCGGATATTCCCGCGATGCTGGGCGCATCCGCTGCACTCTGCATCGCCGGTGTCCCGTTTGACGGCCCCATTGCCGGAGCACGGGTTGGGTACATCGATGGTCGCTACGTGCTCAACCCGACAAAGAGCCAGATGGCAAAGTCGCAGATGGATCTGGTGGTAGCCGGCACCACCTCTGCGGTGCTCATGGTCGAGTCGGAGATCAAGTGCCTCGCGGAGGATGTGGTGCTCGATGCGGTGATGTTCGGACACGAGCATATCCAGACGGCAATTCGCACGATCAAGGAGCTCGCAGCCCAGGCGGGAAAGCCGGCCTGGACATGGCGGGCACCGGAACCGGACGCGGATCTTCGGCAAAGCATCGAGCAGAAATTCGGGAAGGCGCTGGCGGAAGCGTATCGAATCCGGGAAAAACAGCTGCGGACCAACCGGATTGCAGAGCTGAAATCGGAGTCCGTTGCAGCGCTCGCGAGCGGTGAGAAACCGCGCTGGAGCGACGATCAGGTGAGCGAGGAGTTTTCCGCCCTGGAAAGCCGCATCGTGCGCCAGCGTGTCATCAATGGTGAGCCGCGTATTGACGGGCGAGACTACACGACTGTACGCCCGATCACGATCCGCACCGGCGTGTTGCCTCGCACCCACGGCTCGGCGTTGTTTACCCGAGGTGAGACGCAAGCCCTGGTTGTAACGACTTTAGGCACAGATCGCGATGCCCAGATCATCGATGCCCTGAGCGGAGAACATCGTGATCGCTTTATGCTGCACTACAACTTTCCGCCGTTTTCGACGGGGGAAATTTCCTTCCTGTCGTCACCGAAGCGGCGCGAAATCGGACATGGTCGTCTGGCGCGACGGGCGATCACCGCGGTATTGCCCGACATGACGAAGTTTCCTTACGTCGTCCGGGTGGTCTCGGAGATCACAGAGTCGAACGGTTCGAGTTCAATGGCATCCGTGTGCGGTGCCAGTCTTTCGCTGATGGATGCCGGTGTGACGACCTCAGCACCTGTAGCTGGGGTGGCGATGGGCCTGGTCAAGGAAAATGACCGCTATCAGGTCCTGACCGACATCCTGGGCGATGAAGACCATTTAGGCGACATGGATTTCAAGGTGGCCGGCACCGCGCAGGGCGTCACCGCTCTGCAGATGGACATCAAGATCAGTGGAATTACCCGAGATATCATGCGCGATGCTCTCAATCAGGCGCGCGCTGCCCGTCTGCATATCCTGCAGCAGATGAATCAGGTTCTGGATGCGCCTCGTCAGCGGATGTCCGAGTGGGCGCCGACCATCATCACGATGAAGATCGACCCGGAGAAGATTCGTGATGTCATTGGAAAAGGCGGTTCCGTCATCCGTGCGATAACCGAGGAGACCGGAACGACGATCGACATTGATAATGACGGAACGGTAAAAATTGCCTCCGTTGACGCAGCATCCGGCCGCGAAGCGCAGCGCCGTGTGGAACTTATCACGGCGGACGTCGAAGTCGGCCGCATCTATGAAGGCCGGGTTGCGCGGCTCATGGATTTCGGCGCCTTTGTCACCATTCTGCCAGGCCGCGACGGGCTGGTTCACATCTCCCAGATCTCAGACGAACGTGTCGAACGGGTTGGCGACAAACTTCGCGAGGGTGATGTCGTTCGAGTCAAAGTGCTGGAGGTCGACAGGCAGGGCCGTATTCGGCTCAGCATGCGCAACCTGGACGCAGCCTGACGCCGACGAGCCACCCGTCGAAAGCGCAGCCTCGTAGCCGGCCGGTAATCGCAACCCGGCCGGCTGTTTGCGTCGCTCAGTTCTCCAGCGCGACCCTAGATCCGCGCGAGTCATGCAGCGCTGCCCGAAGCGCAGAATGCAGTCGATCTGCCAGGCCGGGATCGCGTTCCCGTCCGGCGAGCCGAATCAGGGCGGAGAGAAAATCGGCGGTCAGTAGCGGGGCGCCAGAGCGTTCCGCTTCCGCAATGATCTGCAGCAGGACCGTCGTGGTTATATCACGGCTGGTTGCCTGGTCCACGACGCGGATCTCGCCTCCGGAGTTGATGACCCGGCGCAGGTCATCGAGATTGACGTATCGGCTCTCGACAGTGTCATAAAGACGGCGATTCACGTACTTACGAATCAGTCTTGGCTCGTTCATGGTCGTCTCTCATTGGCAATTGGAGGTTCTTCGCCGGGACGGCTGCGGCCGAATCGGGCGCAACGACCGGTTTCGAGGATATTGGACAAAGTCCAAACAGGGTTAGTTCGCTGCGAGACGACGTCGCAGCAGGAGAAAGCTCTGAAAGCTAGAAACGATTAATTATCAGTAAGTTATTTAGATTTTATAGATTGCATCTTACCGAAGGAC
The DNA here is from genome assembly GCA_021462865.1 of Gammaproteobacteria bacterium. Classification (GTDB taxonomy): domain Bacteria; phylum Pseudomonadota; class Gammaproteobacteria; order Steroidobacterales; genus QUBU01. Next base: position 107,131 of record JAJTYX010000100.1, read on the forward strand.
TCGCCGAGTATCAGTAGCCGTCCTCGCGATCACGAAACTGCCGCTCGGCCAATTCCCGCCGTTCCTGAGCCTCTACGGACAGCGTTGCGACCGGGCGCGCTTCGAGTCGCCGCAGTCCTATCTCTTCCCCGGTCTCCTCGCAATAACCGTAGGACCCTTCCTCGATGCGTTCGAGGGCGGAATCGATCTTCTTGAGCAGCTTTCGCTCGCGGTCGCGTGTTCGAAGCTCGAGTCCGAACTCCGATTCCTGGGTGGCGCGGTCGTTAGGGTCCGGGAAATTGCTGGCCTCGTCCTGCATGTGATGAACGGTGCGGTCGACCTCTTCCATAAGCTCACGTTTCCACGCAAGCAGAATATGGCGGAAGTGCTCGAGCTGCCGGTCATTCATGTAGCCTTCGCCAGACTTGGACTGGTACGGGGGAATGCCATGAATCAGGCCGACGCTGCTGGTCACCGGTCGCAACTCGGCGCGGCGAACATGACGGAGCGTTGCCGGCACCGCGGAGCGTGGCGTCTTTTGCCTGGCAGGTGCTGCTTTGACGGGCTTGGCGGCCGGCTTGCGCGACGCCCCGGCGGTTCGTTTCGAGGGCTTGCCAGCGGGCGCCTTGGCGGGCTTGCGGGCGGGCGTACTCGCGCCGGCCCGACGCGATCCAGTAGCCTTGGTTCTGGCTGTAGCCGCAGTTTTTTTGGCCTTGGGACGGCCAGCCGCCTTACGGACAGAGCGCTTTTTTGCAGCCATGCTGCACCCGGTCGGTTGTCAGGAAGCGCGGGATTATACATAGGGTGCGCTGGGTGGGAAGCGGCAAAAACAGCTGCGCCAGGGCTTGGGCTGGCCAACCCCGGCTAATTGGTGCGGGGCGGATCAACGGCCTGTGCCACTGCGGCCTGGCCGCGCCAGCCGGGGAGGCGATGTTCCACGATGACCGTCGTGTAGATGCCACCGCGCACGTTGAACCGGGCAGTCAGCCGCATGAACCGTGGCTCGGCACAGCGGACCAGGTCAGTAAGAATCTGGTTGGCAACAGCCTCATGGAAGGTCCCGACGTTACGGAACGACCAGATGTATTGCTTCAGTGACTTCAATTCGATGCAGTTCTGGTCCGGGACATACTCGAGCAGCAGAGTGCCGAAGTCCGGTTGACCGGTTTTTGGACACAGACAGGTAAACTCAGGTATCCGGATCCGGATGGTATACTCGCGATTCGCGCTGGGATTGCGGAATGTATTCAGCAGGTCCGGTGCCGGGGTTGTTGTTGCGGAAGGATTCACAGTCATCATGTCTGGCGGCGAAGGCCGTCTGGTGCGTCGTGTAATTTTTACTTTACACTAGACGTCAGTGCGCGGACCACGGTCGAGGAAATCACAATGCCTGTGAGATTCGGGCAACGGGTAGATCTGTATTCTGGAGCCGGGTATCCATGCGCCTGAGCAGGATCCGGCTTGCGGGATTCAAGTCTTTCGTCGATCCAACGACTTTTCATCTGCCGTCGAATCTGGTCGGAATCGTCGGGCCAAATGGTTGCGGTAAGTCCAACGTAATAGACGCGGTCCGCTGGGTCATGGGCGAGATGTCCGCAAAGCATCTCCGCGGCGATTCGATGGCGGACGTGATCTTTAACGGTTCGGCATCGCGCAAACCAGTGGGCAGCGCCAGTATCGAGCTGTTTTTTGACAACTCGGACGGCTCTGTTGGCGGACAGTTTGCTCAGTACGCCGAGATTTCGTTGCGGCGGACGCTTTCTCGTGACGGAACGTCGACGTACTTCCTGAACAACACCCGCTGCAGGCGCAAGGACATCACAGACCTGTTCCTGGGCACAGGTCTGGGCTCGCGCAGCTACGCCATCATCGAGCAGGGCATGGTCTCTCGTCTCGTGGATGCCAAGCCTGACGAAATGCGCACCTACATCGAAGAGGCTGCTGGTATCTCCAAATACAAGGAGAGGCGTCGGGAAACCGAGACCCGCATTCTGCACACCCGCGACAATCTTGCGCGCCTTAACGACGTACGGGACGAAATCTCGAAGCAGATTGATTATCTGCAGCGTCAGGCAAAGGCGGCCGAGCGGTACAAAGAATTGAAGACGCGCGAACGACGGCTTGAAGCGGAGTCGTTGGCGATGCGGTTGGGTGAGCTGGATCGGGGTCTCGACGAGAGCCGTCTTGGCCTCGCGAAGAGCGAAACCGGGCTGGAAGCGGCAAATGCGTCGCAATTGCGACTCGACGCCCAGATCGTCACCGGCAGGGAGCTGTATGCAACCGAGACCGACGCCTTCAACAACGTGCAGGGACAGCATTACGCCATCCAGAGCGAGATCTCCCGCCTCGAGCAGGAGATAGCGCATTGCCGTCAGAACCGGGAGCGCCAACAGGCGGAGCTTGCGCAGTCACAGGGACAGCAGGGCGGACTGGTTGCCGACATCACCCGAGAGGACGCGCAACGGTCCGACCTCGACCAGGCGCTGGCGCACCTTGAGCCCGCGCTGACTGAGGCGCGCGCGGCAGAGCAGGCAGCCCTCGAGTCGCTCCGCGATGCCGAAGCAGGCCTTGGTCAATGGCAGGACCAGTGGCACGAATTCAACCTGGGCATCAAGGAACTGCAGCAGGTCGCACAGGTAGAGCGGACGAGGGCAGAGCACCTGGCCGAGCAACTGGCTCAACTGGCGCGGCAACGCGAATCGCTCGATCAGGATCAGGGACTGTATCGGCCGGAAGATCTGGAGCGGCGCGTGACGGCGCAGAATTCCACCGAGAATGAGGCACGGAATCGAGCCGCACAGGTGGGGGAGCAACTTGCCGGGATCAACGACCAGATCGAGGCAATGCGCTCACGAGACCGCGATCTCACGACCGAACTGCAGGCGGCCGGCGCTGGGTTGGCTTCGGACCGCGGGCGTTTAGGTGCCCTACAAGCTGTTCAGGAACTGGCACTTGGTGCAGATGATGCATCGCTGAGCGAGTGGCTGACGCGTGAGAACCTGGGGCATCAGCCGCGGCTGGCACAACAGTTGCGCGTCGAAGATCGCTGGGTACTCGCTGTGGAGACCGTACTGGGTGATTTTCTGCAGGCCGTTTGCGTCAAGGGATTCGCTCATCACCTTTCGTCGCTCCCTGATACACAGGTCACGATGGTTGAGGCGCAAGCGGTAGACGCTTCTGCGGGATCAGGTTCACTGCTCGCGCGCGTAGCTGAGCCGGGCCACTCGGCACTGCTGCTAGCGAATGTTTTCGTCGCCGACGATCTGGCCGACGCGGTACGGCTGCAGCAGCAATTGCAGCCCGGGCAGACCGTGGTAACTGTCGATGGCATCTGGCTTGGCGAGGGGTGGGTACGAATCAATCGCGGCCAGCGTAGCTCGGCCGGATTGCTGGCGCGTGAGGGGCAGATTCGCGAGCTCCTGGTCGCAATCGAGCAAAAGGAACGACGCATCCATGATCTGGAGCGAAATAGCATAGAAGTTCGCCAGCAGGTCGTCGACCTGGAGGAACGTCGCGCTCAGGCGACAAACGAGTTTACGGCAGCCAACCGGGTGCACGCCGAGTCGGTCGCGGTTCTGGACAATCTGCGGCAGGAAATGGCGCAAGCGCGGGAACGCCGCGCGGTTCTGGACAGCAAGATCGACCGGCTGGTTACCGAGATCGAGGGAATCACACAGGCGCAGTCGGACGCCCGACGTCGTACAGAGGCGTCGGAGATCGAAATGCAATCGATGGCCGACAAACGGCCGGATCTGCAAGGTCAGCAGGAGGTGCACCTGTCTGCCTACAGCGCTGCTCGCGAGGCCGCCGACCAAAGACGCGAGCTAGTGAGCCGTCTGAGCGTAGACCTCGAGAGCAAGCGTGTGGCGCGCAATTCCGTCGCCGCAACGCTGGCACGCTTTGCGGCCCAGCAGGCACAGTTGTCTGAGCGGATAGCCCAGCTGGAGCAGGCCATTCTGGCGATAGAGCCTGCATTGGGGAATCTGCAGTCCGAGCTGTCGTCGCGTCTGGAGCGGCAATTGGAAATTGACCAGTTGCTGGTTCGACGACGCGAGGCAGTCGAAGAAGCCGAGTCGGGACTGCGTCAATGTGAAACCTCACGGAGCGCCGCCGACCGGGCGGTTGCGGCGGCGCGCGAAGCGGTTGAGCAGGAACGCATCAAGCTGCGCGAAACCGAGGTCCGGCGCGAGTCCGTGATGGAGAACTTTACGGCTACCGGAGCCGATCTCGATACTGTCAGGCGGGAAATGCCCCAAGACGCCGAGGCGGGCGCCTGGCAGACCGCCCTGGAAGATGCTCGGCGCAGGATCGAGCGGCTGGGGCCGATCAATCTGGCGGCCATCGAGCAGTTCAATGAACAGTCGGAGCGCAAGAAGTACCTGGACGCGCAGAACGATGATCTGACGGCGGCCCTCGATACGCTTGAACAGGCGATCCGGAAGATCGATCGGGAGACCCGCGCTCGATTCCAGGAAACCTTCGACCAGGTCAATCAGGGGCTGAAACGTATATTCCCGAGGTTATTCGGTGGCGGTCACGCCTATCTCAGCCTGGAGGGCGAGGACATTCTTGCGGCGGGAGTCACGGTCATGGCGCGACCGCCCGGAAAGCGCAACAGCCATATTCACCTGTTGTCCGGCGGAGAGAAGGCGCTGACAGCCGTCGCGCTCATTTTTGCGATCTTCGAGCTGAATCCGGCGCCATTCTGTCTTCTGGACGAAGTTGATGCGCCGCTCGACGAGGCCAATGTTGGCCGATTCTGCGATATCGTCCGTGAGATGGCACAGCGTGTTCAGTTCGTCATCATTACGCACAATAAGACGACGATGGAGATGGCGAAGCAGCTTACCGGCGTTACGATGAACGAGCCCGGGGTTTCGCGCCTCGTGACTGTGGATCTCGACGCTGCGGTACAGCTTGCCGCAAGTTGACGAGGTAGCCCGGTGGCCGACTTTCGTTGGCTCTTGCTGGTTGCTGGAATCCTGGTCCTCGCTGTGGTGTTCTGGATCAGCCGGCGCGAAGAGCGCGGGCAGCCTGGTATTCCGACGGGTTTTCTACGTAAGAACCCGCCCCCTCAGCTTGGCCTCGAGGCAACCCGGAACACCGAGGCTTCTGGTTCCGCCCAGATGGAAAGTGCGCCGGATCGGGTCATCACGGTTCGCCTTATGGCCCGCGGACACGGTTCCTTCTCCGGTGAAGACCTGATCCTGTCGCTGCGAAATGCCGGCCTTCGACACGGCCGTTTTGGCATTTTTCACCGCCACGACCCTCAAGATGAGTCCAGGACCAATTTCAGCGTTGCAAGCCTGGTGGAGCCGGGTTCTTTTGAATTGTCGCAGCTCAAAACCAGTCGTTTCCCCGGAGTAAGCCTGTTCCTGGCGCTGCCGGGCCCGAACGACGCGGTTGCGGCCTTCGATGATATGTTGTCCACAGCGCGCTCGTTGGCGGGGGCGCTGGACGGAGAACTTCTGGATGAGCAGGGAAGCCATCTCAGCGTTCAACGTGAGCGCTATCTGCGAGAGGAAGTCATCCAGTATCGACGCAGATCATCACCAGACTGACCGATGCCAGAGTCGAGAGTCCCGCCGCCAGCAGGCGCCATTGAGCGAGTGGCGCAGTTACGCGAAGAAATCGAGACGCACAATTATCGCTACTATGTTCTTGATGAGCCCGCCATCCCCGACGCCGAATATGATCGGCTCCTGCGTGAACTGACGGACCTCGAGCGACGGTTTCCGGCACTGGTTGTGCCGCAATCACCCACCCAGCGAGTCGGTGCGGAGCCTGCTGCCGGATTCCGGACGGTTCCTCACATCGTGCCAATGCTGTCGCTCGAGAATGCATTCAGTGAGGAAGAGGTCAAAGCATTCGACAAGCGGGTACGAGAGCGGCTGGGTTCGGATGACGAGATCCGGTACTCGGCAGAACCGAAACTGGATGGCGTGGCCGTAGGTATTCGCTACGAGAACGGGATACTGGTTCGCGCGGCAACCCGGGGCGATGGAACATCAGGAGAAGATGTTACGCAGAACATCCGGACCATTTCATCAGTACCGCTGCGGCTCATGAGTGATGCACCGCCGGTGACTCTGGAAGTACGCGGCGAAGTGTATATGCCCAGGTCCGGCTTCGCGGAGATGAATAAACGTGCGCTGGCTCGTGGCGAGAAGGTGTTCGTGAACCCCAGAAACGCAGCCGCCGGCAGTCTGCGACAACTTGATCCCCGGGTTACCGCAGCACGTCCGTTACGGGTGTTTTTTTACGGCATCGGGGAGGTGTCGGGCTGGAACATGCCGGCAACCCATAGCGAGACGTTGAGCCGTCTTGCAGAATGGGGCTTGTGCACCAACCCATTGTCCAAGGTCGTGGTGGGCACGGGGGGCTGTGTCGGGTATTACGAAAGAATTGGCCAACTGAGGGACAGCTTGCCGTACGAGATTGACGGTGTCGTGTACAAGGTAGATGCGTTGCGCTCCCAGCAGGAACTGGGGACAGTGTCGCGAGCGCCCCGGTGGGCCCTGGCGCACAAGTTCCCTGCGCAAGAGGAAGTAACCATCGTCGAGGCGATTGATTTCCAGGTTGGCCGTACGGGGGTGATCACACCGGTAGCACGCTTGAAGCCTGTGTTTGTCGGTGGCGTTACAGTCAGTAACGCCACCTTGCATAACATGGATGAAGTCTTGCGCAAAGACATCCGCATCGGTGACAGCGTTTTGGTCCGGCGGGCCGGCGACGTCATTCCCGAGGTTGTCCGCGTGTTTCAGGAGCGGCGGCCCACCGGCGCCCTGGCAATAGAAGCCCCCAGCCGGTGCCCGGTTTGCGGTTCGGATGTGCGCAGAGTCGACGGCAAGGCCAGCATTCGTTGCAGTGGCGGCCTGTTTTGTCCGGCACAACGTAGGGAAGCGCTCAAGCATTTCGCGTCCCGGCGGGCGATGGACATCGAGGGGTTGGGAGACCGGGTGCTGGAGCAACTCATCGACCGCAAACTCGTGAGCACTCCGGCCGAGCTTTTCCGTTTAACCGTTGAGGAACTGGCTGAACTCGACCGGATGGGCGCGAAGTCGGCGGCGAATCTCAAGCGGGCAATCGATCGCAGCAGAGCTACGAGTTTTCCCCGTTTCCTGCTGGCACTGGGCATTCCCGAGGTCGGGGAGGCGACAGCGCAAGCGCTGGCCGAGTACTTCGGGGATGTCCTCCCGCTGCAGGAGGCCTCCGAGGAGGAGTTGCAGAAGATTCCGGAAATCGGCCCAATTGTCGCTGCCGAGATCAGCGCGTTTTTTCGACAACGGCATAACCGTGAAGTAGTACGTGCCCTGCAACGCGCTGGGGTGCACTGGCCGAGCGCAATGCCGGGGTCTGCGAATGCGTCGAACAGTTTCAAGGGCCTCAGCTTCGTCGTAACGGGGAAGCTGGAATCCATGACCCGGGACGAGGCCAAGCAGCAGATCCGGCGGCGCGGAGGCAAGATTGTGGAGAGTGTCGCTCGCCAGACGTCCTACCTGGTCTGCGGTGAGAAGCCGGGGTCAAAACTGGCGAAGGCAGAGTCATACGGCGTGAAAGTACTGAATGAAAGCCAGTTTCTGAAACTTCTCGAACGCAATGACGATGAGTAATCATGGCTAACGATGTAACCCAGGAACGAATTCGCCGCGCGCTCCAGGGCGTGCTGCTACCCCTTGCACGAACCCTGCTGCGATGTGGGGTCAGCTATACGGAGTTCGCCGAACTGGCCAAGCGCGCATTTGTGGACGCCGCGTCGACTGACTACGGGGTCAGGAATCGGCCAACCAATATGGCGCGGGTAGCGGTGATGACGGGGCTATCCAGGAAGGAGGTTGGCCGGATTCGGAGTCAGTCGAGGAGAAAGGTTCAGGATCAACCTCATGGCATAACGTTGCCGGCGGCGGTGTTGAATGAATGGCACACAAATCGGCGTTTCTCCGATCGCTTCGGAACGCCGATGATTTTGCCGTACTCTGGCAAGGGTGCGACATTTTCGGCCCTTGTCAGAATTGTGTCGCGAGATAGTCCGCCTGGTGCGATGCGCCGAGAGCTTCTGCGAGGTGGTGCCATAAGAACTATAAGGGGCAGGAATCTTATGGCGACGAAGCGGTACTTTGTGCCGGATTCTGCAGATGAAAAGGTGCTTGTTGGCTTGGAGCTCGGCCTACGACGCCTCGCAGAGACTGTCGAATTTAACAGCAATCCAGAGAATTTTGGTGCAAGCCGCTTTCAACGGTTCGTCGAAGGGCCACAGATCCGAACAGGGAGCCTTATGGAGGCCCGCAAAGCGGTGCAATCCATGCTGACGACATTCTCGGTCCGGATCGACGACTGTATGGCGTCATTCGGAGAAGTCCAGCCGAAGCACTCCCGTAGGAACACTCGAGCGTGCCGGTTGGGCGTCGGACTCTACTATTTTGATGAATCGCCAGAATAGCGAGGCGCGTGCGGCAATCCGTCAGAGTCTACTCAAGGCCTTTCGCGCCGACCGCACGCATACCGCTGCCGTTGATGCCGCGCATACCGCTGCCGTTGATGCCGCGCATACCGCTGCCGTTGATGCCGCGCATACCGCTGCCG
>JAJTYX010000101.1:0-1771 GCA_021462865.1 Gammaproteobacteria bacterium
CCACAAACGCAATCGCCATATTTTCCGCGTGACTCAAACTCACCGACCAGGTCGTCAGACCCTGTTCTTTCGCCAGCCTTTCTCCTTCCCCGGCGAGGACGAGATACGGCGCCCTCCTCGCATCCGAGCGGATTTCGATCTCCAGCCAACTGACGTCGCCGATGCCGCAACCCAACGCCTTCGCCGCCGCCTCCTTTGCCGCAAAGCGCGCCGCAAACGAAGAAGCCCTCCCCGCGCAATCCCTTTGTTCCAACCCCGTAAAGACGCGATTCAAGAACCGCGCCCCATGCCGCTCGATCATCTCCGCGACTCTCCTTATCTCGATCAAGTCAACCCCTGTTCGCAAAATCACCAATCGCCAACCTCCAATCACAAAACACCAATCTCCCACCCCCAAAAATTACGAATTACGAATCGCGCATCACGGCCCCGCCGTCGCAATCACCAACCGATCCGGGTCAATATACTTGCGCGCAACTTCGACCACATCGGAACGGGTCACGCCGCGCACCAAACTTTCATAACGCTGGTAATAATCCATGCCGAGGTCGTAACGGTGAATGTTGAGGATCGCGCCAGTCACGCCGCCGTTCGACTCCAGGCTCAACGGCAGCCGCCCGATGAAATTCGACTGGCTGTCGGCGAGTTCCTCCTTCGTTACGCCGCTCTTCACAAAACGCCGCAATTCCTTTTCGATGAGACCGAGCGCCTTCTTCAAATTCTTTGGGTTCACTCCCGCCGAGACCTCCCAACTTCCGGGCCCGATCCCCGCGTTCAAACTCGATGAGGCGTAATAAGCCAGCCCGGCTTTCTCGCGCACCGAATCGCCGATGCGCCCCATCATCCCAAACTGACCCAAAACCGAATTCCCCAAAGACGCCGCCATGTAATCGGGGCTTTTGCGATTCGGTCCCAGCGCGCCAACCACCAGATCGGATTGCGCCTTGCCTGGGATGGGATGATGTTGCGCGATGCCCTTCTCCGCAGGCTTGATCGGTGGAAGTGGGGGCGGCTCTTTCTGACCCGCGGCCTGCCAGCCGCCCAGAACTTTTTCCACCGCCTCAGCCGCTTTCTTCGGGTGAATCGCCCCAACGATGGCGATGACCAAGCCCCGCGGTCCAAAGTGCAGGCGGTGAAATTCTTCCAAATCCTTGCGCGTGATTGACTGAATCGTTTCCACGAATCCATCGGTGGGTTTGCCGTAGGGATGGTCGGGATAGAGAAATTGCTCGAAGATCAAATCCGCCATATCGGATGTATCCTGCGCGCGCAGGGCGAGTCCCGTCAGCAGTTGCGCGCGCAGGCGTTCGGTTTCATCGTTAGGGAAGATCGGCGTTTGCAGGGATTCAGCCAGGAGTTTTAAAAGAAGCGGCAAATCCTCCGCCAACGCCCGCCCGCCAAAGTTGGCATTGTGGACTCCCGAGTCGAAGCCGAGGCTCGCGCCGACGGACTCGAGTTCGTTATAGATCGCGTCGAACCCGCGCGTTTGTGTGCCGCGCATCAACATGCTCGAGACGAAATCCGCAAGACCGAGTTTGTCGTCCGTTTCGAAGATCGAACCGGCAGGCAGGTAGCCGCCGACATTGACCGCGGGGCTGTTAAAATTGGAACGCGCCAGGACGGTAATGCCGTTTGGCAACGTCGCCCGATGGACATCTTTGGGGCTGGGGAAGGATGTCTTTGTTTTCAGAGCCATTTACGCCGCCTTCCCGGTGGGCAGATACAAGCCCACAACGCGCCTGTTGGTTTGAAAATACGTCTGCGCCGCTCG
>JAJTYX010000102.1:0-1536 GCA_021462865.1 Gammaproteobacteria bacterium
AGTGTAAGATGCGCGCAGGAGCAGTGTTCGCGCGCGACAGAGATTATATGGTTAAAAGTCTGAGTTTGACGCAATTTATTGTTACTCTGAGAAATTATTCTCTCTCACCATCCGTTTCGCTGAATAGTGACGGTACGAGAAGGATATCCTGCAATTCGGACGTTGGCGTAACCCTTATGCATGATTACAACCCTCGTGCCATGATCTCAGCAGGAAAAATATATCATGGACGATTTGACGGTTTTTTGATAAAAGATCGAGGCTAAAAATTACAAAACCCGATTCCCTGCCTGTATATGAGGAAAATCCGTCTAGTTCCTTAGAACATCAATTGTATCATTTAGAATTTTTACGATCTCGGCAGAGTTTTATCGTGCCGGAGGCTTCCCGTTTAAAAATCATTTCCGAAGAAGAGGGACAAACCGAACGGGAATAATAGACTCTTTTATGACCTTCGATGACGCATCTTTGGTTATCAGCATGAGGTCCTGAACTGCATAAACGCCACCCACCGGAATAACTATGCGACCACCGGGCTTAAGCTGATCAATCAGGGGAGGAGGAATATGCTCAGCGGCTGCAGTAACAATGATGGCATCAAAAGGCGCATGCTCCGGCCATCCTTTGTAGCCATCGCCAATCATGACTTCTACATTATCATACCCCAGGGTTTTTAACCGAAGCCGTGCTTTTTCTCCCAGATCCTTTACAATCTCAATCGTATAGACCTGCCTTACCAGCCTGGAAAGGACAGCAGTTTGGTAACCAGAACCTGTGCCCACTTCCAGAACAACATCACCGTCTCCTGTCTGTAATAATTCTGTCATAAAGGCGACGATATAAGGCTGGGAAATGGTTTGCCCAAAGCCGATAGCGACGGGTTGATCATGATGACTGTACGGGCGATTTTCCTCAGGGACAAATACGTGGCGGGGCACAGATTCCATGACTTCCAACACCTTTTTATCCTTTATTCCCCGGTATGCAATCTGTTCTTCCACCATGCGTTTTCGCTGGTGTGCAAAGGCATCTTCATCCGTAGCAGATTTTACATCATCCATAGCTGAAAGTTTAGTTTTGGCGCCGAAGAACAATATTACACAAGAGATTGTCAGTATAAGAATCGTACTTGTTACAATTAAATACAGTATTGCCGGTTTGCACAAATTTTGCTCCTCGTAATAATTTAATTTTGAAGTATCACTTTCGCGTTTTGAAAAATATTCACAGACGAGATCGCCTTAGAGACTGTCTGCATACTCAGGAGGCGCACACTTTGTAAATTCTAAACGTGATACAGACATACCATGCTCTAACGGGAGGCACGGATATGCAGCGAATAGTCTCTGTTTTTGTCACGCTGCAAAAAACTCTGTGCTTACAATAATCAGACTTGAGTCGTCTATCCCTATTTTAAAATGAATGTTTTACAAACGGCGTTGTGCAAGTTCCACACAGACAAACGGAGTTTGTCCGTGCCACCCTGTTTGTCAATTCAGAATATTCGCCGATGGTGAATTCTTTGAGTATAGGGAC
>JAJTYX010000103.1:0-19210 GCA_021462865.1 Gammaproteobacteria bacterium
ATCAGCGACCGCGCGAGACGCTCGGTTTTGACACACCGGCGAACGTTCTTCATGCTCGCGTTGCATCGACCGGTTGAGAGCGCCAGCCGCTCGAGGAGCCAATTCACAGTCGCACCCGGGTCTGCCCATCTCGACACTCGAATAATCAAATGCTCCGGCACCTTAATAGTCACGGCACCATCAATACGTCGTCAGGCCATGAGCGCGGAAGGTTGCGCAGACGCGTTCGACAAGCTCGGTCGTGGGCGGCTCGACGTCGTTCAGCTTGTACTCGATGCCGAGCTTCTCCCACTTGTAGCGACCCATCTGGTGGAAGGGCAGCACATCCACGCGCTCGACGTTGCCGAGGCCACCGGCAAAGCGGGCGATCTGCTCGACTTCCGCCGGGTCATCCGTCAGCCCCGGCACCAGCACGAAGCGGATCCACATCGGCCGCCGCCGTGAAGCGAGCCGTTTCGCGAACTCGCGTGTCGGCCCCGGTTCCCGGCCCGTCAGGTGGCGATGCTTCTGCTCGTCCCAGGCCTTCAGGTCGAGCAGCACGAGGTCGGCCAGGTCGAGCTCGGCGTCGGTCAGCCGCTCACCGTAATAACCATTGCTGTCCAGGGCCGTGTGGATGCCCATGCCTTTCGCAGCCTGGAACATCTTCACGACGAAGCGGTCCTGCATGAGCGGCTCGCCGCCGCTGATGGTCAGCCCGCCTGACATGACTTTCAGCCCGTAGCGATACTTGCGAAGCTGCTCCGTCGCCCTGCTGACCGCAACCGGGACGCCGTTGCGCATGGTCCATGTGTCCGGGTTGTGGCAATACAGGCACCGCCACATGCAGCCCGTGGTCCAGGCAACGACGCGCACGCCCGGTCCGTCGAGTGTCGACCCGGTCGTAAAGGAATGCAGAAAACCCATGTCTCCGCTCGCAAGCGCCGAGCGCACGTCGGTCTCAGGCACGTCCTTGCCGAGATCGACCCGCAGGTCGAAGGGGCTCTTGGCCTCCAGGGACGCGGGCTTGAGCTCTGAAGTCGCGGTCATCTCGCTACGCTCCGTGGAAGGTCCGGTTGATCACGTCCATCTGCTGCTCGCGAGTCAGGCGCACGAAGTTGACCGCATAGCCCGAGACGCGGATGGTGAGTTGCGGGTATTTCTCCGGGTGCTCCATGGCATCCATCAGCGTCTCACGGTTCATCACGTTGATGTTCATATGAAAGCCCGTCGCGCCGAAGTACGCATCGAGCATCGCCGTCAGATTGGCGATACGGTCATCCGGCACGCGCCCCAGGCCGGTCGGCACCAGGGATGTCGTGAGCGAGATGCCGTCCTGCGCATCGCGGTACGGAAGCTTTGCGACTGAATAGGCGGAGGCATGGATGCCATAGGCATCACGCCCGTGCATCGGGTTGGCCCCCGGCGCAAAGGGCTCGCCCTTACGGCGCCCGTCGGGCGTATTGCCGGTCGCCTTGCCGTAGACGACGTTCGACGTGATAGTCAGGATCGACTGGGTGTGCACGGCGTTACGGTAGGTGGGGTACTTGCGCAACTTGCCCATGAACGTACTGACGACCCACACCGCGAGCTGGTCCACCCGGTTGTCGTTGTTACCGAACACCGGAAACTCGCCTTCGGACTGGTAATCGGTGACCAGGCCGGTCTCGTCACGCACCACGCGCACCTTCGCGTAGCGGATGGCCGAAAGGCTGTCGGCCACCACCGAGAGACCGGCAATTCCGAACGCCATGGTGCGCAGCGGCCCGTAGTCGTGCAGCGCCATCTCGATACGCTCGTAGGCGTACTTGTCGTGCATGTAGTGGATGACGTTCATCGCGTTGACGTACACGCCCGCCAGCCAGTCCATCGTCTTCTCGAAGCGCGCCAGGACGTCGTCATAGTCGAGCACGTCGCCCTGCACCGGGTCGAACGCCGGCACCACGACCTGGTCGCCGCTCACCTCGTCCCGACCACCGTTGATGGCGTAGAGCAGGCACTTGGCCATGTTCGCCCGGGCACCGAAGAACTGCATCTGCTTGCCCAGTCGCATCGGTGAGACGCAGCAGGCGATCGCGCTGTCGTCTCCCCATGACTGCCGGATGATCTCGTCGCTCTCGAACTGGACGGAACTGGTGTCAATGGCCACCCTGGCGACGAAGTGCCGAAAACCGTCCGGCAACCGCGGTGAGTAGAGAATGGTCAGGTTCGGCTCCGGCGCCGGGCCGAGGTTGTACAGCGTCTGCAGGATCCGGAAACAGTTCTTCGTCACGAGCGGGCGGCCGTCGTCGCCATCCCCGCCGATGGACTCCGTGACCCAGGTCGGGTCGCCGGCAAACAGCGCGTCGTATTCCGGCGTGCGCAGGAACCGCACGATTCGCAGCTTGATGACGAAGTCGTCGATGATCTCCTGTGCCCGCGACTCGTCGATCCGGCCCGCAGCGAGATCCCGCTCGAAATAAACGTCGAGGAAGGTGGACACCCGGCCGAGCGACATCGCTGCGCCGTTCTGCTCCTTCACGGCCGCGAGGTAGCCAAAGTACAACCACTGCACGGCTTCCTGAGCGGTGGTGGCCGGCCGCGAGATGTCGAAACCGTAGCTCTTCGCCATCTCGGCGAGTTCCTTCAGCGCGCGGACCTGCTCCGAGAGCTCCTCGCGGTCGCGAATGATGCTGTCCGTGGACATCGCCGCATCGAGCGCGTTCTTCTCCTGCTGCTTGCGCTCGATAAGCCGGTCTACGCCGTAGAGCGCGACGCGCCGGTAATCGCCGATGATGCGCCCGCGCCCATAGGCATCGGGCAGGCCGGTCAGGATGTGTGAGCTGCGGCAGCGACGGATGTCGGCGGTGTAGGCATCGAAGACGGCGTCGTTGTGGGTCTTGCGGTACTTCGTGAAAGCCTCCACCACATGCGGATCCGGCGTATACCCATAGGTCTTCAGGGCGCCAGCCACCATGCGGAACCCGCCATTCGGCATGATGGCGCGCTTCAACGGCGCCTCCGTCTGCAACCCCACGATCAATTCGCTGTCGCGGTCGATGTAGCCGGGCGCGTGCGCCGTGATGGAACTCGGAATCTGCGAGACGTCGAGCACGCCCTTCTTTCGCTCCTCGACGAACAGGGCTTCGAGCTTCTTCCAGATGCGCTGCGTGCGCGGCGTGGCTGGCGCGAGAAAGGCGGCATCGCCCTCGTAGGGTGTGTAGTTCTGCTGGATGAAGTCGCGGACGTTGATCTCCGTCTGCCACACTCCCTTCTGGAAGCCCTCCCAGGGCGCAGGCGCAGCCCCGCTCGTGTCACTCTTTTTCGGTGCGGTCGCAGCCATGTTTTCGCTCCTCATTGAAATCGCTGCCCCGACTGGTCGCGGCTAAAGCCGCTCCTGCACAGCGCATCAGATCAGCCCAAGCAATCGCCCGGTGTGCCGGGCGATCATCAGTTCCTCGTTGGTCGGGATCACCCAGGCCGACACCCGGCCGGCCGCCCGCGAAATGCACGGCCCGCCTTCGTCATTGGCCTTCGGATCGAGGTCGATGCCGAGCCAGGCGCTGGCTTCGCAGACACGCCGGCGCACCTCTGCGGAGTTCTCGCCGATGCCGGCGGTGAACACCAACCCATCGAGTCCACCCAGCACGGCGCTCAGCGCACCGACCTCCCTGGCAACCCGGTACACGAAGAACTCGACTGCGAGTCGCGCTGCGGGTTCGGCGCTCTTCAGCAGATCGCGCATGTCATTGCTGATCCCCGAAATCGCCAACAGGCCTGACTTCTTGTAGAGCATGGTCTCGACGTCCTTCGCCGAAAGCTTCAGGCTCTGGAAGAGATACAGGATGACACCGGGATCGACCGCGCCCGGCCGCGTGCCCATGCAAAGGCCGTCCAGCGCAGTGAACCCGAAGCTGCTGTCCACGCTCTTGCGATCTTTCATGGCGCAGAGGCTCGCGCCGCTGCCGAGATGCGCGACGATCACACGGCCGCTGGCGATCCCGGGGGCCACTTCCGGCAGGACCGAGGCGATGTACTCATACGACAGCCCGTGGAATCCGTAGCGCTGTACCCCCGTGTCGCGGATCTCCTTCGGCAAGGGCACCAGTTCCGCCACCGCCGGCTGGCCACGATGAAAGCTGGTGTCGAAACAGGCCACCTGCCTCACGTCGGGCAGGCGCTCCGCGACCGCCTCGATCGCCGCCAGGTTGTAGGGCTGGTGCAGCGGCGCCAGTGGCACGAGCTTGCGCAGCTCCTCCATGACCTGCGACGTGACGATGGTCGGTCCGGAATGTTTCGCGCCGCCATGGACCACGCGATGGCCGACACCGAGCACACGCCCACTGCCGTAACGTCCCCGCAGCCAGGTGATCAGCGACTCGAGCGCCGTGCGCGCGTCGCGCACGGTATCTCCCAGCTTCTCCTTCGCGAGAACCGTGCCGGCTGCGTCCTTTGCCGAGAACTGCGGCGCAGTGCCGATACCCTCTATCTGGCCTCGCGACTCCAGTCGCCAGGCCCCGGCCTCAGGACGAGCGTAAACCGAGAACTTCAAGCTCGACGAGCCGGCGTTCAGAACGAGCGCGTAATCGTCCATGTGTTTCCTGGTCCCTGCTGCGACTTCTTCAGCTTTTCACAGAATCCGGGCAAATTCGCCAGTTTTGGCGGATGTCTCATCGTGCGGTCGCCGTTACTCTCCATGAGAACTGTGCAGTCACAGGAGCCGGCGATGCCACGCACACTTCGTGTTCACTTCCCTGGTGCCGCTTCGCCTATAATGACTTCAGAGGCTTCTATGGCGCATCAGTTCGACGTTGTTGTGGAGCGGGATTCCGAAGGCTATTTTGTAGCCTCCGTGCCGACCTTGCCGGGCTGCCATACGCAAGCACGTTCGCTCGACAAGCTCATGGTCCGCATTCGCGAGGCCATCGAGCTCTGCGTCGCTGTCCGGGGCAAGCCGACGGTGCGTCTTGATTTCATCGGGGTACAGCGCGTAACTGTCGGGTCGTGACCACCTTGCCGCGTGTCACCGGCAGGAAGCTGGTGCGGGCGCTTCGACAGGCCGGCTTTGTCGTTGTCCGCGTGAACGGTAGCCACCACTTCCTGCAACATCCGGATGGCCGTTGCACAGTCGTGCCCGTGCATTCCGGCGAGATACTCGGGCCCGGCCTGCTCATGAAAATTCTCCGTGACACAGAAATTACGGCACGCCGCCTCCAGGGCCTCCTGTAAACCGGCAGCGCCGTTCACGCCAACCTCGAATCTGCGGCCTTACTTCGCTTTTCGCCGCCAGTGCACACGAAGTCCATCTTCACTTCCTGACTCCCCGCCGCGCATGCGCCGCCATCACGGCTACGGCGCAGCTCGCCATCCTCGATCGCACGCTGTCGGCGCGGCTGGTGAGGATCACCGGCACGCGCGCGCCGAGCACCAGGCCGGCGCTGTCGGCATTGGCGAGGAAGGCCAGCTGCTTGGCGAGGATATTGCCCGCCTCGAGGTCCGGTGCAAGCAGGATGTCCGGGTCGCCCGCCACCTCCGAGCGGATGCCCTTGATCTTCGCGGCGTCCTTGCTGATGGCGTTGTCGAAGGCCATCGGGCCGTCGAGGATCGCGCCCTTGATCTGACCGCGCTCGGCCATCTTGCAGAGCGCGGCCGCGTCGATCGTGGCCGGCATCTTCGAGGTGACGGTCTCGACCGCCGCCAGGATCGCCACCTTCGGTTGCGCCCGGCCGAAGGCGATGGCAAGGTCAATCGCGTTCTGGCAGATGTCCGCCTTGTCCTCCAGCGTCGGCGCAATGTTGATCGCCGCGTCGGTGACCAGCAGTACCTTGTGGTAGGTCGGTACGTCCAGAACGAACACGTGACTGAGGCGCCGGCCGGTGCGCAGGCCGGTCTCGCGCGCGACCACTGCACCGAGGAGTTCGTCGGTGTGCAGGCTGCCCTTCATCAGCAGCTCCGCCTTGCCCTGCCGGATCAGCTCGACCGCTTTCGCTGCGGCCTTAGGGCCGTCGCCGGCCTCGACGATCTCGCATTTGCCGAGCCTGATGTTGCCTTTCTTCGCCACGCCTTTGATCGTGGCGGCAGGCCCGACCAGGATCGGTGTGATCAACCCGGCCTCGCCCGCTTCGATCGCGCCGGCGAGCGCCGTTTCCTCGCACGGGTAGGCCACCGCCGTGGGTATCGGCGCCAGGGCACGGCAGCGTTCCAGCAGGTGCTCGTATTTTCCGGTTCCGGTCTTTTTGCTCATGTTCTTTCGTTCGCCGCCGGCGTCGGCCGGACGGCGGGTCCCGTCTCCTTCAGTATGAATGCAAACACGATGGCCAGCGCGACGCCATAGAGCAAGGGTTCGAAGGCCGCCTGGTAATGCTCCCGCGTCATCACCGCCGCACTCCCGGCAGCGTTGCGCAGCAGCGAGGCGAATACCGGGCCGAGCAGGGCGCTGAAAGTGAAGTTGAGAAAATTGATGACGCCGGTAGCTGTGCCACTGACCTCCGGCGGGTTGGCTTCCTTGATCACCGAATACGGCAGCATGGCGGCGCCCGACGCGATGCCCGTAAACAAACCCAGGACGTAAGGGGGCAGTACGTCGGCGGGGCCGTACAGGATCCAGGCGAGGCAGGCGAGCAGCACCAGCGCCGCGCCAATGATCACGGGCTTGCGTCTGCCCAGCCGGTCGGACACGAACCCGAGCAACGGGCAGCCAATGATCCAGCCAAACGGCACCGTGGCCGAGCGCAGCACAGCCTCGGTGTAGTCGTAACCGATCGCCTCCTGCACATAGCGCACGCCCCAGACCATGTCGAAGATCGTCGTGGGGATGAACATGAGCCCGGCAATCATGCCGCAGAGTATGGACTGCGGATTACGGAACACCGTGCCGAACGCGCCCATCACGCTCTTCAGCCCGTCGCTACGCTGCTGCACTGGCGCTGCCTGCGGCGGCAGCAGCACGAACAGCAGCACGCAGATTGCGAGCCCGGCGACACCCATGCCGAACCAGAACTGGTTCCACGCGAGTCCGGCATGGATTGCCGGCCCGACCATGAACTGGCCGGCCGAGCCGCCAGCCATGCCGAACATCTGGGTGGCACCGATCAGCGTGGCCGCGAGCGAAGCGGGGAAGTTCTTCGTGGCGATGTAGATCGCGCCCACCAGCGCGAACACACCGCCGGCGCCCTGCAGCAGGCGCCCGATGCTGGCGAGCTCGCTCTGCCCGGTACTGAAGAGCAGCGCCCCGATGCCGACTGCCGCGGCACCGAGCGGCACGACCTTGCGCGGCCCGAGGCGATCCATGGCCGCGCCGGCCACCAGGCTGAACGGCGAATAGCCGTAATAGAACAGGCCGACGAGGGAAGCGACCGCTGTTGCCGTGAGACCGAAGGCCTCCGACATCTGCGGCATCATCACCGCCGGCGCCGAGCGCAGCATGTACTGGTAGAAATAATAGACGGCCGCGATCAGCCACGCGATCGCGGCCGTCCTTGCTGCGCTTTTCACGGTGGTTGCTCCGGCGGCAACCACCGGCCAGGGCTCACAGAGCTAACAGAGCACCACCGACACAGCGAGACCGCCTTCCGAGGTCTCCTTGTACTTGGAGTTCATCTCCTTGGCAGTAAGGGCCATCGCCGTGACGGTCGTGTCGAAGTCGAGGCGGCGGTGGGCCGGGATCTCGCTGCGCGCAATCATGTAGCCGGTCCATGCCTTCACCGCGCCGAAGGCACAGCGCTCTATGCAGGGCACCTGCACGAACCCGGCCACCGGGTCGCAGGTCATGCCGAGGTGGTGCTCGAGCGCGGCCTCGGCTGCGTTGGCGGCAACCTCGTGCCCGTAGCCGTTCGCCTGCGCCAGCAGCGCCGCGCCCATGGCCGAGGCGACGCCGATTTCCGCCTGGCAACCGCCTTCGGCACCGGACAGCGTGGCGTTGTGCTTGCAGAGATATCCGACGACTGCGGCGGCCAGCAGTCCCTCCCGGACCTTTTCCTTCGGCAGTTTGCGACCGCCCTCGCCGAGCGCATACACGATCGCGGGGATCACGCCGGCCGAGCCGCCGGTAGGAGCGGTCACGACCAGATGGCCGCGAGCATTCTCCTCGGATCCGGCCAGAGCGTAGGCCGACACCACACCGATACCCTGCTCACGGATGAAGGTCTGATCCGTGCTGGCGCGCTTGTACACCTCACCGGCCTTGGTCTGGAGCTTGATGGGCCCCGGCAGCGTGGTGGATGGCGCCGCGAGACCCGCCTTGACGATATTCACCATGGCGTTGTGGATCTTGTCGAGGAAGGCGTTGATCTCCGCTTCGCTCTTGCCCGACACCGCGACCTCGTTGGCCATCGCCACCTGCGCCAGCGAGAGCTTGTTCTTCACTGCATGGGCCTGCAGCTCTTTCATCGTCGCGTAGGGATACTTCGGCTGCCCCTTCTTCGGCGGCGTGTACCCCTTCCCCTCGATGAACCCGCCGCCGACCGAGTAATACTCCAGCTCGTGGAGCACCTGGTCACCGGCGACCAGCTTGCAGGTCATGGTGTTGGGATGCGGAAAATCGCCCTTCGTCGCATCGTAGATGATGTCCTTCAGCGACACTGTGTGGGTCTTGTCGCCGAGCTTCACCTGGAAAGTCTGGTCGGGTTTCTCGGCCAGACTGTCGAGAAATGCCGGCTCGACGGTCGCGGGTTCCTTGCCGATGAGGCCCGCGAGCGAGGCGCGTTCCGTGCCGTGGCCCTTGCCCGTGGCGCTCAGGCTGCCGAACAGGTGCACCCTCAGCCCGGTAGCCTTGGCGAGCTGGTCCGCCGGGAGCTTCGTGCAGCGGTTGTAGAAGTCATAGGTGATCCGCATCGGGCCGATGGTGTGGGAACTGGAAGGCCCGGGCCCGACCTTGTAGAACTCCTCGAGCACGGTCATCACCGGACCCTTGGATCGCCTGACGACGTCGAGATCAGGCGACAGGGTCACCTTGGGCGGGGTGGCCCTGGCCGCGGCCGCCTGCGCGTTGGCCGGCACCGGACGGCCGGTGAGCACCGCCGTCGCGCCGATCAGGGCGCTGCGCATCAGGAACGCACGGCGATCGACGCCTTCAGGCACGTCGGTCGCCAGCAATTCATCCGTGGTGGAAATGCCGCCCTGGTCGTCATCTTTGCTGGTCATTTGAATACCTCAATGCTGCAGAGAATCACACGTACACCTATGTATAAGGTGTAGCCTGAAAAACCCCCAATCAAGTGGTTTTTCGGCAATCAGTACTCCGTGAACATGCGCTGGATCTGCGCCGGGTCCTTCGTGACCAGCAATGCCTGCTGCAGCAGTACTCGCGACTTGGCGGGGTTGAGCTCCAGCGACGCGACGAAGCCGAGCTTGTCGTCGTTGACCTCGTTGTTGCGATAGGTCAGCCCGCCCGGCAGGCGGGTGCTGCGCACCACGACCACGCCTTTCCTGGCTACGGCTGCCAGCCTGTCGATCGCCTGGGTCGTGCCGTTGCCGTCACCCACCCCGGCCAGCACGATGCCACTGGCGCCGTTCGCCACGGCCGCATCGATGAGGTCAGGGCTCATGTTGGCGTGGGCGTAGATGACGTCCACCCGCGGCAGCGAATCGACATTGGTAATGGAGAATTCGCTCTGCGCCCCCCTTCGGCCGTCCGGCTTTTCGAGCCAGGTGATCTTGCCGGTATTGACGATCGCTGCCGGGCCGCGGTTCGGGCTCGTGAATGCTTCGACGTTGGAGGTGTTCACCTTCACGACGTTGCGGGCGGCATGAGCCCGGTCGTTGATCACGACCAGCACGCCCCGGCCCCTGGCCTGCGGGTCCGCGGCCACCGCGACCGCGTTATAGAGGTTCATCGGCCCATCGGCGCTGATGCCCGTGGCCGGGCGCATGGAACCGACCAGCACGACCGGTTTGTCGCTCTTGACCACGAGATCCAGGAAGTAAGAGGTCTCTTCCATCGTATCGGTGCCGTGCGTGATCACCACGGCATCGGCAGATTTCAGCACCTCGTTCACGCGCTTGCCGAGCTTGAGCCAGACTTCGTCGTTCATGTCCTGGCTGCCGATGTTCACCACCTGCTCCCCGCTGATATCGGCGAGCTCCTTCATCTGTGGCACGGCGTTGATCAGGTCCTCCACCTTCCAGGCGCCCGCCTTGTAGCCGTACTCGGACTGGCTCGCCTGCGCGCCGGCGATGGTCCCGCCGGTGGCGAGGATGGCGATCTTCGGCTTGGCGACGGCCGGCGCCGCGAGCAGGACGGCGGCTGCCAGCGTGGCGCCCACGCGATTGAAAGTCCGTAACTGAGTCATTCTGGTCTCCCCTCTGCTTGCGGCTGCGTTAGCCCAAACCACGGGCAGGAATCACTTCGCCCGCCGGGCGGGTTTTGTGGGTTGCCTTTTCGCGGACTTGCTCCGCTCCTTCTTCCGCCAGGCCCGCCAACGCTTTTCGGCCTTGTTGACCCCTGCCCTCACGTTGCGGCCGATCTGCTCATAGGCCTCCGTCGGCAGGTTGGCGAGCGACACGCGTGCCGACCACGGCGGCCCGCCGAAGCCGTCGCCGTTGAGAAGCACCGTGCCGAAGTTCCGCGCAAGGCCATAGACGATGTCGAGTGGCACGTGCTCCTTCGTTGCCCATTCCATGAATTCGTCGCCGTGCGTGCGCCGCGCCCAGGCTTCGATGTCGAGCACGGCGTAGTACGCCGCGCGGTTCGCGTCCGCGGGAATCTCGACGCCCAGGCCCTTCGCCAGCCGGCCAAGCCTCTCCTGCACAATGCGCCGGCAGCGTTGCGTGTAGGCATCGCCGTCGTCCAGCAGCGAGAACAGCGAGAACAGCGCCATCTGCACCTGCATGGGCAGCGCCAGTCCGGCGGTGTGGTTCAGCGCCACATTGCGGCTGTCCGCCACCATGCGATCGATGAACTTCATGGCCTCTGGATGCGGGGTGAGCGACGAATAGCGATAGTTCAGCTCATCGCGTCTCTTCTTCGGCAGCCGTGCAATGGCCGGATCGAAGATATTGTCCTGATGGATGCCGATCACGCCGAGCCGCATACCCGTGCAGCCGAAGTGCTTGGAATAGGAGTAGACGAGGATCGTGTTGTGCGGCAACTCCGCCGCCAGCGAGCGGAAGCCCGGAACGAAGGTGCCGTACACGTCGTCGGTGAGGAGCAGCAGGTCCGGGCGCCTGGTCTTCACGATCGAGACGATCCGCTTCAGCGTCGCGGCGTCGATCGCGACCGAGGCCGGATTGCTCGGGTTCACCACAAAGAATGCTTTGACCTTCGGGTTCTCCAGCTTCTTCAGCTCGGAGTCCGGGTAGCGCCAGGTGTGGCTGCCCTTCTGCATCCCGGACTGCTCGATATTCACGGTGCGGTAACCCTCGAGGTGGGTCATCTCGATGTAGGGCGTGAAGATCGGCGTGCCGAGTGCGATCGTGTCGCCGGGCTTGAGCAGCCCATTGATGCGCAGGCTGTTGAAGATGTAGCACATGGCCGCCGTGCCACCCTCCACGGCGAAGATGTCGAACTTCCCGGGCGGCGACTGGCCCGCGCACATCTCCCTGGCCACGAACTCCTGCACGATGCGCTCGCAATGCACGAGCATGCGGCCTGGCACCGGGTAGTTGTCGCCGATGATCGAGTCGGCCAGTTCGTGGACGAATGCATCCGCATCGAACGCCAGTTCGCCAGTGCCATACCCGAGCGTGGCCCCGAGCAGCCACTTGCCACGGCCGTCCGGCGCGGCCTTCAGGAACTTCTCGAAGCGCTTGGCGATACCCTTCTTCTGTGGCATGCCGCCGAGGTCGGGTTCGTCCCAGTCGCGCCTGCACTCGGTGAGCGCGAACTGTCCGAGCAGGAAAAACGCCTCGCGCGGTGTGGTGGCAGTCCAGTTCGGGTTACCCCGGCCGGCGTTGAGGAACTGCATGCTCGCCGACTTGCCCTGGGTGCGGTCGCGTGCGATGCGAATCAGTTCGTCCTTCAGCTCGAAGGGGCTGAGCTTCATCAGTCCGGGCTTGTGCGTCATGGTTGCTCTCCCCGAAGTACCGGCACCAATGTCGTCACGTCATGAGAATGACGACGATTACGCCCCACACGGTCAACAGGATCTGGCCGACGGCGTAGGTCACTGTGTAGCCGAGCGCCGGCACTTTGCTGCGGGCTTCGGCCTCGATGGCGCCAAGCGCGGCTGTCGTGGTGCGCGCTCCGGCGGCCGCGCCCAGGGCGATCGGCGCCGGCATGCGGAACAGGTGTCGCGCCACCAGCACGCCGACCAGCAGAGGAACGGTGGTCACGACGATGCCGGCGAAGAACAGGGACAGCCCCTGCGCCTTGAGGCCAACGACGAATCCCGGACCCGCGGTGATGCCGACCACGGCAATGAACGCGTTGAGGCCGATGTTGTTGAACACCCACAGCGCCGGTGCCGGGATACGGCCGAAGGTACGGTTCACGGAACGCAGCCAGCCACACACGAGACCCGCGATCAGCGCCCCGCCGCTGGTGCTGAGCGTCAGCGGGACGCCGCCGACATCGACCGTCAGGGCGCCAACGAGAGCGCCGAGCACGATGCCGATGCCCATCACCACCATGTCGGTTTCTTCGGTTGCGCGGTCCACGTAGCCGATGTGCGGCGCCACGCGCTCCACGTCGTTCTTGGCGCCGACGAGAGTCAGGGTATCGCCGCGATTGAGGCGAAAGTTCACGGTCACCGGCATCTCGACGCCGGTGCGGACGATCCGGCGCAGGAATACTCCGCGACCATGCTGGCTGAGATCCGCCGCGACGATGTCTCCAAGCGTCCTGCCGATGAATTTCCGGTTCGTGACCACGACGTCGAGAATCTGGATCTCGAGATCCATCACCTCACGGTCGTCCACTTCGGGGCCAATGCGCTCCCCACCCTCGACCACCACTTCGCGCCTGCCGGCAATGGTGATCACATCGTCCTTGCGCAACACGGTATCCGGAGTCGGCTCGATGACCTGCCCGTACTGGCGCATGCGCTCGATGAAAACGCGGTTCTCTCCGAAACTCTGCTCGAGGTCCCGCACGGTCTTGCCAATCCACCGAGCATCGGCCACGCGGTAGGCTCGCAGCACGAAATGGGTGTATGCCGTCAGCCGGTCGCGGCTCGCGGCGAGCGCCCCGCCCATTTCTGCCTCGTACTTCCGGCACTCCTCGGCGAGGTCCACGCGCAGGAGCTTCGGCCCAAGCGTGGCGAGAATCCACGCTGAGCCCGCCGTCCCGAAGATATACGTCACGGCGTACGCAACCGGCATGGCATCGAGCATCGCCTTTTTCTGATCTGCGGTGATCGCGAGTTGCTCGATGCTGTTGCCGGCCACCCCCAGCACCGCGGAAATAGTGCTGGCTCCCGACAGCAGGCCGGCCGTCCCTCCCGCATCATAGCCAAGGAACTTGCCGACGATTACAGCCATCACCAGGACCACGACGCACTGCACGACGCTGAACAATGCCTGCTGCAATCCGTCGCCCTTCAATCCGGCGAAGAACTGTGGACCGACTCCATAGCCAACGGCGAACAGGAACATCAGGAAGAAGGTGGACTTCACATTGGACGAGATCGCAATATCGAGCTGCCCGATGAGCACGCCGGCGACGAGCGTGCTGCTGACCACCCCGAGGCTGAACGAACCGAACTTCAACTTGCCGAACCAGAAGCCCAGGCCGAGCGTCAGGAAAATCGCGATCTCGGGGTAGGTCCGCAGCGTGTCGGCAAACCATGCGAACATGATGTCCCCCCAATTCCCCTTCAACGCGCAGTTCGGCGCTTCCGGCTCAGATTATCGGCCTTCAGAATGCGCAATCCGCGCGCGGCGTGATACCCGTGGATTTCCTTCACGTCGAGCTTGCGCATGAACTCGATGGTGTCGGCGGTGACGACCTGGCCGGGCACCATGATCGGGAAACCCGGCGGATACGGGATCACGAAGTCGGCGGCGATCACCTCCGGGCCCTTCTTCACGCGCTGGTCCATCTCCTTCGAGTTCACCGGCAGGTACTCGCAGTTCTCGGCGCGGTAGGAGGCGAAGAACGCCTCGCGCATGTGTCCTTCCGCTGTCGCGCTCTTCGGGTCCTCGCGGAAGCTCGCCTGGAAACGGCTGAAGTTCGGCAACTCCGGTACGTCCTCCATCAGCGACCTGACGCGGGCCGCGAACTCGGCGCGGGCGCCCGCCCCGCCGCGACGCAGTTCGTCCTCGATCCGGCGCGAGATGTCGGCCAGCACCTTGACGATGTGGGCGACGTCGCTGCGCGTGTTGTTGATGTTGGTCTGGACGAGGATGCTGTTGCGCGAAGTCTTGTTGATCTGGATATCGTAGCGCTCGGCCAGCATGCCCTTGAACGCCGTGCCGTCGTAGCCCGCAGTGCCGCAGACGAGCGTCAGGCGGGTCGGGTCCAGCGCGATCTCGTCGCTGTCCCAGGCGTCGGCCATCTGCTGCCAGCTCCCGTGTGGCGGCCCGTAGTCGGCGATGCCGGACTGCCGGTACTCGGCCGGCACCATCTCCGCCGGCGTCAGGATCCGGAAATACTTCGAAATCAGCGGGTGGGTATTGACCTGCTGGCGGATGCGCAGCGCGAGGTCGGTGGCGCGAGTCACGAGACCAAAGCCCTCGAGTTCCATCTGCCGGCGCGCAACATCCAGCGAGGCGATGATCTGCAGGTTGGGCGAGGTGGAGGTGTGCGTAAAAAACGCCTCCTCGAAGGCGCCGTGCACCAACTCGAAGTCCTGATCGTGCACGAGGATCATCGATCCCTGGCGCAAGGCCGACATGGATTTGTGCGTGGATTGTGTTCCGTACACGCGAATGCGGACTTTCTCCGGATCCGGCAGCAGGTGCATGTCGGGCAGCTTCGGATCGGCTGGGTCGAGTTCGCCCGCCTTCGCCCGGAACGCCTGGTATTCGGCCCGATACGCCTCGCCCTGGTATCTCGCGAGCAGCGCCTGCGCGGAGGCCATCGCGGTACGCCGCCGATGGTAGGGCGAGAACCGCGCGAAGCCGAACCAGGCTTCGTCCCAGAGGAAGATGAGGTCCGGCTTGATGGCGAGGCACTCCTCCATCACGCGCCGCGGGTTGTACATGTGGCCGTCGAAGGTGCAGTTGGTGAGATCGACCAGCTTGGCCCGGTCGAGCTTGCCCTCGGCCTTGAGCGCGAGCAGCGCCTGCTTGATGGAGCGCAATGGCACGGCACCGTACATCGAGTAGGCCGTCATCGGATAGGCTTCGAGATACAGCGGCTGCGCGCCGGACAACACCATCGCGTAGTGGTGCGACTTGTGGCAGTTGCGGTCGATCAGCACGATGTCGCCCGGCGCAAGCAGTGCCTGCAGGACGATCTTGTTGGACGTCGAGGTGCCGTTGGTCACGAAATACGCGCGCTCCGCACCGAATGCCCGCGCCGCGAGTTCCTGCGCCTTCCTGATGTTGCCGGTCGGCTCCAGCAGGCTGTCGAGCCCGCCTGTCGTGGCGGAGGACTCCGCGAGGAACAGGTTCACGCCGTAGAAGTGCCCCATGTCGCGGATCCAGTGCGAGCGGAAGACGGACTTGCCGCGCGCGACCGGCAGCGCATGAAATGTCCCGACCGGTTTCTGGCTGTAGCGCTTGAGGTTGGAGAAATACGGCGTGTCGTAACGCTCGCCCACGCCGTCGAGGAGCGACAGATGCAGCTCCATCAGCTCCTCGACACCATAGAAGATCCGCCGCAGCACGCTCGCCTCGGGGCGAGCCGCCAGCCCTTCCACGCCTCGCTCGGTCAGTAAGTACACGTCGAGTTCGGGGCGAATAATCTTCAGTACCGCAGCGAGTTTCAGCCCGTAGTCCCGCACGTCCACGCCCTGCGGGTCGAACGGGATGGCGCGGGCAAGGATCTCGCGCACGCCCGGCAGGTCGTGGCGCGAGCGGAAGGTGAATCCATCGCCGATCACCACCGCCTGCAGGTCCGGATTGGCGAGGACGCCGACGACGGCATCCTCGAAACTGCCAATCTGCAGCATCTCGTAGATGAAGGGATCGTCGGGCCGGCGCAGGCGACGGATGTCCTGACGGGCCTGCTCGTAACGCGAGGGGTCGGTGGCAGTGACGCTCAGGACCTCGAAATACGGACGGTGGCTCTCGGGTTGCTCGGAGGATGGCGGCAGGAAGTCCTGCACGCTGACCTCCGCCTCCTCGCCCGGCTCCCACTGGCTCGAGTCGTAACGATAAATGCCGGACGAAAGAGCGAGGTTGACGCGCTGGGCCAGCCGGGCGAACAGGCCCGCATCGGCACCCTCGACCGCCTCATGCAGCACACGGCGCAGCCGCAGGCCGGGGAACGCGAAGAAGTCCTCCAGCGGAGCGAGCTCGGCCAGAAGCCGTGCAGCGTCGTCGCGGAGGCGGCCGCTGCCCTCGCCGCGGCCCGCCGCGGCATCCCAGGCCCGCCCGACGATCGCCAGTTGGGCCCAGCGGTCATGACGCGCGTCGGCGATCGAGAAATGCTCACGCATTGCCGTCACTGCTGCGTCCGCGTCATCGTCAGCCATGTCGGTTGTCCTTATTTGCGTTGCCTCACGACCCTGGCCGCTTCCCACGCCCGTACCACCCGTCGGGCCGCCGTTCACCGGTCCCGTTGCATGCCCGGCCGGTTCGCCGGCAGGGCAACCCGGCACCGCTGCGTCAGTTTCAGTTTGGATTCGGGCCGAATACTCCGACACCCAGCTCGCCGGCGATGTCACGGATGGCGTTGAGCGCACGCACACTGTTACCGGCTTCATTCAACCGCGGCGAGAACGCCGCGATCGCGAACCGCCCCGGCACCACGGCGACGATGCCGCCGCCGACACCTGTCTTGGCCGGCAGGCCGGCCGTGTACATCCACTCGCCGGACTCGTCGTAGAACCCCGCCGTGGCCATGACCGCCAGCAGCTCCGGGACGTGCTCGGCAGGCATCACGCGCTTGCCGGTCAGCGGATTCACGCCCTGGTTGGCCAGCGTCGCGCCCATCATCGCCAGGTCCCTCGTGCTGACGCCGACCGAGCACTGCCGCGTGTACACGCGCATCGCTTCCTCGGGGTCACTGTAGAGGCGCTCGTAGTTGTAGAGCAGGTTGGCGATCGCACGGTTGCCGAAGGCCGTCGTGTACTCGGACTCGTACACGTCCTCCAGCACCGTCAGTGGCGTACCCGCAAAATCGCTGAGGTTCTGCAGGATCTTCTGCCAGCGGTCGGCCTCGGAACTCGCCTGCACGAGGCTTACCGTGGCGATGGCGCCCGCATTGACCAGCGGATTGACGGAACGCTTGTCCTTGTAGAGCTCGATCGCGAGGCGCGAGTTGAACGGCAGCCCGGTGGGCTCCACGCCGACCTTGTCATCGAGCACCTTCGGGCTCTGCTGTGTCATGACGAGCGCGGCCGTGAAGGGCTTGGAGACGGACTGGATCGAGAACTTGTAGTCCACGTCCCCCGCGCTGAACACCTTGCCGTCACGCGTGACGATCACCACGCCGAACAGTTCGCTCGGCGTCTCGGTCAGGATCGGGATGTAGTCGGCATTCTTGCCGTCGCGCAGATCCTTGTACTTCGCGTGGGCCGCATCGACGACACGCTGGAAATCCTTCGCGGAGGGCTCGGCGGCATTGGTGCCGGCACAGCCAATGACGGCAACGCTCAGCATGGTGAGCAGCAGGGATGAGATTCTCGCCATGGTCTCGTCCTTCGGTCCGGCAGTGATGTCCCTACAGGTTAGCCGCAAAGTCGTACTTGAAGCTGATCTGCACACGTGTGTTGTCGTTGTCGCGGCCGTCCTTGACCGCGAGCTCGCCCCAGAGGATTTCCGCGCCGACCATCACGTTCTTGACGGGGTAATAGAGCAGGTTGGCTGAGGCGTACTGGCCCTTTTCGTAGGTGTCGTCGAGCTGACCAACCGTGTTGTCCACGTCCGTGAACGAGTAGCCGGCGGAGCTGCTCCACTGGTCACTCCACCAGCGGTCGTAGTAGAGCGTGAGACCGCTCAGCTCCACGGCCTCGAGCTTGGTGTCGCCGGGCAGGCTGCCATCGGGAAGCAGCCCCTGGTTGGGGCCCGCATCCATACCGCCGTCGTTCATGTAGCTCGCGATACCCTCGCCGATCACGTAGCCGGCGCGGATGGCGTCGCGTTCGAAAACCTTGATGACCGTCGTGAGGTTCAGCCCCCAGCCGGTATCGTCGTCATCGAAGATGACGCCCTGGTCGACGATGCCCGGATCCGCATTCGTATCACCGACGACCTCGGTCCCGACCCAGCGCACGATGCCGGCGAGCTGCACATGGCCCCAGTCCCCGGTCATGCGGTACTGCGCGGTGAGGTCCGGCCACTCCTGGTCGCCCTGGGCGCCCGGAAAATCCGCCACCTCGCGGAACTGGCCCGAGTCGATGTCGTTGCTCGGGTTCTCGATGGCCACTGCAAAGAAGTTTTCCCCCGTGACCGGCGTCCAGCGGATCTGCGGGTTGCGGAGAAACACCATACCGGTCGGTCCCCAGTAGTCGATGACGTTGGGGAAGACATCGATGTCCATGAACAGTGAATGCGTCTGGCCGGCAAGGAATTGCCCGAACTCGCCATAGGCGTGACGCAGGCGAATGGTGGTCTGCCCGGCGTCGTCACCGACGCCGAACATATCGAACTCAAACCTGGTGTTGATCGGGCCGCGGGCCGTGGGAACCGTCCCCTTCACGCCGAGGCGGCTCTGCTTGACGCTGAACGACGCCTGGCCGTCGTCGCCGTACTGCTCTTCGTCGATGCCGATGCGCGAAGGCCGCAGTGTGTCCTCCCAGTCGGGATGCACGCGCCCGAAGTCCTGAATGTAATCGAGCATCGCGAAGCCGTACACCTGGAACGACTTCTCGCCCTCTGCCGCATGCGCAGCGCCGAGCCCCACAACCGTGAGCGCTGCGAGACCGGCCAGAGCCGGTGTCCCCCGATTTCGTCTCATGTGTTTCTCCCGCCGAACAGGTTGCATTGCCGATGTGATGCGCACGCCATTGCAATTCGTCCGGGCTGGATCCAGCCCGCAACTGCAGATGCCAGTCTGATGTTGCAACAGCCCCCATCTCCCGTGCGCCCGCGCGATGGCAGAGGTTGCGCTGCCAAAAACCTCCGATCAAGCGGTTTTGCGCTATCCTGATGCGACCTTTCAGTGCCGGCGACAACGCCCATGTCATCCATGATCGACGCGATAGAGACACAATTCGCGGAAGCAGGCCGGACTCCCAAGGGTCGCCAGGCGCTGCGGGCGATATTTCGG
>JAJTYX010000104.1:0-1422 GCA_021462865.1 Gammaproteobacteria bacterium
CGAACCGCGCTATGTTTTCTGCGCTTCCAATTTGCGGATGAGTTCCAAATCCTCCGGGTCGTCGAGGTCGAGACCGAGCGAAGGCAGGTCAACCACCTCCAGCCGCGCGCCGGATTGGATCGTCCGCTTGCAATGCCGTTGAAACGACCCTTCGCCGAAATCGTATTCGATCTGCCCGGCGGGGATCATCAACAGCGCGTTCGTCCCTTTGTGATGTCTGTCCGGCGCAATGACCACCACAGGCGGTTTGCCCGCCCGGTCAATCAACGTCAGCACATCGTCCTGGGTGAGGAAGGGCAGGTCAACCGGCAGGACCAATACGCCCTGTGTCGCGTGAACCTGCGCGACCACGCTTGCGCGGGTCAACGCCGTATTCAAATGCGGTTGGCCGTCTTCCTGCACCGTTTTGGCGCCGTGATTGCGCGCGATGGTCAACGCATGAGGGTCGCGGCTGACGACCAATATCTTTTCCAATTCCTTCAAGCCCGAAAGGGTTCGCAGGGTTCGTTCCAACAATTCCTCGTTCAATGCGGCGCGCTCGTCTTCCGTCAAGGCGCCAGCCAGACGCGATTTTCCGCGCCGCAACGGTTTAACAGGCAGAATCGCCCAAAGCGACATGGTTATAAACTCCCGGCAAAGTCCAGCGCGGCGCGCGCCAACCTTGCGCGATCTTTGATGTCGTTCATTAACGTATCGGTTGTCAACGTCATTATATTCAATTCTTTGACTTGTGGTTCATACTTTAAGTCTGCGTTGTCCAGCACGAAACCGCGCAAGACGCTCTGGTAATGGTTTGCGACCGCCAGCGCCGAAGGTTCGACGCCCAACTCCGCATACATCTTGGCGGCGGGTCCCTTCACCGTCCTGCCCGCGATGATGGGCGAAACGGCGACGACTTTTTTTTCGATTGCCCCGACGATTTTCAAAATCGGATCAACGCTCACCCAGGGATTCGACGGACAAATCATGACTGCATCGGCAGATTGGATCGCCTCTTTCACGCCCGGGGCGGGTTCGGCGCTTTCAATTCCATCAAACCTGAATCCTTTGACTCGCGGTTCGCAGCGCCTGTGAACAAAATATTCCTGAAATGCAAGATCGCCTTCGTCGGTTGCCACGATTGTGCGCACGGGCGCGTCGGACATGGGCAGTATCGTATGCCCGATATTCCACGCCTTGCAGAAATCGCGCGTGATTTGCGAGAGCATTTTCCCTTCTTTAAGTCGTCGCGCGCGCTCGATGTGGGTCGCAAGGTCGTTATCCCCCAGCCGAAACCATGCGGGACCGCCGAGCCGCTCGATATTTAAGATGGCGTTCCAGGTTTCGTTTGCCCGCCCCCAGCCGGTTTCGGGGTTGGCGAGTCCGGCAAGGGTGTAACAAACCGTGTCGAGATCGGGACAAATATACAGTCCCAAATGCTCA
>JAJTYX010000105.1:0-4719 GCA_021462865.1 Gammaproteobacteria bacterium
ATGTAGGGATGTCCCTCGTATGTGTCGAAGTCGTAAACCTGGACAATGTTGGGATGCCGCAACCCTGCGACCGCCTTCGCCTCCCTTTGGAATCTTGTCATCAACTCCGGCTCGGATTCGATGTGGCTGTGCATGAACTTGAGCGCCACATGCCGGTCCAGGGTCAGGTGGGTGCCGAGGTAAACCTCCGCCATGCCGCCGCGCGCCAGGTAGGTCTCGATGCGGACTTTGCCGATGGTCTTGCCGATCCAGTCTGCCATGCGGGAATTATACAGCGGAAAACGGAGGGGAAAGCGCTGAAAATGGAGTTGAAATGCGGAAGGCTCCCCGCTACTTTCCCAACTTTCCCCGCTCGGCCTCAATGACATCCGCTTCCAACTTCTTGAACAGCGGGCCCGGTTGATTCAACTTCTGCC
Source organism: Gammaproteobacteria bacterium (assembly GCA_021462865.1). Taxonomy (GTDB): domain Bacteria; phylum Pseudomonadota; class Gammaproteobacteria; order Steroidobacterales; genus QUBU01. The sequence goes on from JAJTYX010000105.1 coordinate 417, forward strand.
CCGGCTTCAGGTCGCTGGGCTTCCAGTAGGACAAACTTCCAGTTTGTCCCGCGCGGTAACGCAACACCTTGTGCGCGCCGATTGCGTCGGTGACTTCTTCGGTGTATTGCTCGCCGAAGAGCGGGGTTTTGTAGCCGAAGAATCCGTGCAGGCGTTCGGAGGTAAAGGGCAGGAAGGGCGCGAACATGATTTTCAGCGAATCAATCGCTTTCAAGGCGGTGTAGATGGTTTTTGCGGCGGCGTCTTTGTCGGTTTTGACGGCGCTCCACGGCGCATTGATATCGAGATATTGATTGACGGCGGTGGCGAGTTTCATCGTCTCACTCAGGGCGGAGCGCAGGCGCACGGCTTCGAGTTCCGCGCCCACAGTGTTGAATCCAGATTCAATGGCGGCGAGCAGGCTCAGGTCGGAGTCGCGAAGCGAGGCGGGGTCAACATCCGGCGCGTGGCCCTCCCAATGTTTATAACAGAACGACAACACGCGATTCGCAAGGTTGCCCCACGTCGCCACGAGTTCGTTGTTGTTGCGCGCCACGAACTCCGCCCAATCCCAATCGCTGTCTTTGGCTTCGGGCATGTTCGCCGTCAGGTAGTAGCGGATGGCGTCGGGGTCGTAGCGGGTGAGGGCGTCGCGTCCCCAGACCGCCCAGTTGCGCGAGCCGCTGATCTTCTGCGATTCGAGATTCATAAACTGATTGGCGGGTACGTCGTACGGCAGGATGAGCGGCGCGCCTTTTTCGCCGGTAAAGAATTCGAGGAACGCGCTGCCCGCGCCCATCAACTCGGCGGGCCATTGCGAGGTGTGGAAGAAGATGTTGTCCTTGCCGATGAAGTGGAATTGCTTCGCTTCGGGGTTGATCCACCAGTCGCGCCACGCTTCTTTCTGACCCGATAACTGCGCCCACTCAATTGGGGCGGAGAGATAGCCGATGACGGCTTCGAACCACACGTAGAGGACTTTGGTCTTCCACTGCGGCTCGTCCACCGGGACGGGGATGCCCCAATCCAGGTCGCGGGTGATGGAGCGGGGTTTCAGTCCTTCGCTTTCGATCTTGCGCAGCGACTCGCCGATAACCGTATCGCGCATGTGTGCGGAACGGGATTGCAGAAATTTTTTAACGTCCGGTTCGAGTTTGGAGAGGTCGAGATAGAAATGTTCGGTGTCGCGCAGTTCGAGCGCGCCGTCGCCGGTGGTGGCGCGGGGGTTGATCAATTTCTCCGGCTCCAGCACGTTGCCGCAACGGTCGCATTGATCGGAGCGCGCGCTTTCATAGCCGCAGATGTAACAAGTCCCTTCGACGTAGCGGTCGGGCAGGAATTTGCCCGCGCCGGGGGAGTACCACTGCTTGCTGAACTCGCGGTAGAGATAGCCGTTCTTTTGCAGGGCGAGGAACATCGCCTGCGAGACTTTGAAGTGGTTTTCGCTGTGTGTCGTGGTGTATAAATCGTAGGTGATGCCGATCTGCTGGAACAATTCGATGAAGCCTTCATGGAAGGATTTGTACACTTCCTCGACCGGTTTGCCGAGTTTGTCCGCGCTCATGGTGACGGGCGTGCCGTGCGAGTCGGTGCCGGTGATCATCAGCACGCGTTTCCCTTTGAGGCGGTTGTAACGGGCGAAGATATCTCCGGGCAAATGTGAACCCGTGATATTGCCCATGTGGATTTCGGCATTAGCATACGGCCAGGCGACTGCGACTAAAATAGTTTCAGACATTGGATTTTCCTCGTTCTAGGTTATGGCGACCATTGACTCTGCACGACTGACGATGGAAAGAGCGACTATGGTCCTTCGTCTGCCGTCAGCGGTCACCGAAGGCAATCAAACAAAAAGGCTGTCCGCAAAATGGACAGCCCGTTTTTTCAGGGTTGAAAAACTATGCTTTCCACTTGGCGCGGGGGGACATTTCCATTTGCATGGGCATGGTATCTGTCACCATTGGGAAGGCGGAAGTGAATTTCATGGGCGATATTTTACAGCAAATCCTTCAATTTTGCGAAGGGAGAATCAGGTTCTTCGGGGCGGTGTCCGCAGTCTTTTTCGTTGAGGTTCTGCCCGCATTCGGCGCATAAGCCCTGGCAGTCCGCTTTGCAGACCGGGTTGATGGGAATCTCCAGCAGGGCGTATTCGCGCAGGAGTTCTTCCACTTCCAGTTGGGCGTCTTCGGGCAGGAGTAAGCCGGATTCCGAAATCGAACGTTCGTCGAAGGCATAGAGTTCGGTAAATTCCCAATCCAATTTTTGCACAAAGTCGGTGAGACAGCGCGCGCAGGTGACGGTGGTCTCCGCCGTGAATTTACCTTGCGCGATCAGTCCCTGCGGCGTTTTGCCGACGTTGACGTTGCCTTCGAAATTCCGCAGTTCCAGGTCGCCGCCGAGTTTGATCTTCTCGAACTCGAAGGGAAAGTCGTGGCTGTATCCGACCTCTTCATGGATGATGAAGCCGACGTTGAAGCGGAAGGGTTTGCGGGAGGAGGGCATGGGAAGGATGAAGGATGAAGGGTGAAAGTTGAAGGGTGAAGGGTGAAAGTTGAAGGATGAGGTTGGAGAGTAGAAAGTGGAAAACTACCCGACCAAGCGACCAAGCGACTACCCGACCAAGCGACTATTCGACTATTCGACTACCCAACTAACCTAAATTTTTCTATCCACAATATATTTTGCCAGGTTTTCCAGCGCGTCGCGTTCGGCGCAGGGTTCGAGGGATTCGAGTCTGGTCAGGGCGCGGTCTATGTGTTGTTCGGCTTCGAGCATGGCTTTTTGAGCGCATCCGCTGGCGCGGATATTTTCCACAAGACGGGTCATGTTTTCGGCGTTGGTCCATCCGCCCTGGGGCAGGGAGAGGATGTCCGCGTCGGCGGGGTTGGATTCGGCGTAGTAAATGCCGGGGAGCGTGACCAGGCCGTTAAGTAAGTCTGAACCGAGCGGTTTGCCGACGGCGTTCTGATCGCCGGAGAAATCCAATACGTCGTCCACGATTTGGAAGGCCATCCCGATCTGGTAGCCGAAGTCGCGCATGGATTCGATGGTTTCTTCGCCCACCGGGCTGACCATTCCGGCGGCGCGCGCGGTCATTTCAAACAGCGAGGCGGTCTTGGCGTAGATGCGCTTGTAATAATTTTCGCGGTTGATCAGCCCGCGCGAGGTGAACATCTGGGTCAGTTCGCCGTTGACGATGACCGCCAGCGTGTCGGAGAAGAGTTTCATCAACGGCAGGTGGTCGGTCTCGGCGGCAAGTTTGGCGGCGCGGGCAAAGAGGAAGTCGCCGGTTAGCACGGTGGCGGGCGGCGACCAGCGCGCGTTGAGCGTCGGCGTGCCGCGACGGAGCAGTGAGCCGTCTATCAAGTCGTCATGCACCAGCGTCGCCGTGTGGAGCAGTTCCACCGCCGCGCCGAGGGTGACGAGTTTTTCGTGCGGGGCGTTCAGCATGTTGCCGACGAGCAAGCCCAAAGTCGGGCGGACGCGCTTGCCTCCCGCTGAGAGCAGGTGTTCGAGCGCGGCGCGCAGGTCGGGGTGGGCTTCATCCGCCTGTGCGCGCATCCGGTCTTCGACCAGTTTGATTTCTTCGGTTATGGGTGAAAGAAAAGTTACAGCGTTCAAGTCAATCTCCCCATGCAAAGAGCCGCGCCGCGTTGGCGGTCGTAATTTCGGCGATCTCCGCAGGGCTTTTGGAATGGATTTCCGCTATTCTATCAGCAATGTGCCGAATGAAGAAAGGTTCGTTCCTTTTGTCACGAAACGGGGCGGGGGTCAAAAACGGGGAATCGGTTTCGATCAGGAGATTGACGATTGGTAATTGGCGGATGATTTCGCGCTTCATTTCGGCTTTGGGGTAGGTGACGGGTCCGGTAACGCCGATGAAGAAATTCATCGCAATGGCTTTTTGCGCGGTTTCAAGAACGCCATTGAATGAATGTAAAACGCCGGGCGCTTCTCTTAGTTTGCCCGTCAAGCCGCTGTGCCATTCGGCGAGAATCTCCAGCAGGTCGAGCGAAGCCTGCCCGAACCATGCGTCTTTTTCTTCGCGCATGTGAATGACGACGGGCTTGCCGATCTCCCGCGCGAAACGCAAATGCCGCTTCAAAACGCCGCGTTGAATTTCGCGCTTCTCCGGCTCTTTGACCCAGTAATAATCCAGCCCGATCTCGCCGACGGCGACGACCTTTGGATGATTCGCCAGCGCGACGATTTCCCGAAACGCCGCTTCGGAATATTCGTCCAGATCGGTGGGATGAAACCCGACTGCCGCATAAATTTCAGGATGCGACTCCGCCAACTTTACCGCCTCTTTGCTGGACCTGTG
>JAJTYX010000106.1:0-1883 GCA_021462865.1 Gammaproteobacteria bacterium
CGTGCTGGCGGTCGAGATTCTGGAACCGCGCGCCGGGCGCTGCCGCGTGCGCGTGGATTTCGCCGGCGACGACGACGGCGTGGCGGCTATCAACCAGCGCCTGACCGCCGCCGCCGTGCCGGTGCTGGGCTTCACTGAGGAAACCAAAGACCTGGAGTCCATGTTCATGCGCGTAACAAAGGGTGTCGTCACGTGATCGGCGAGGATGCGGGGGTAGTCGGCTGGGCTGACGCGCCCGGCGAGGCGCTGACCCCGCGCGAGACCCGCCTGGAGCGCGCCGCCGCGCTGCTGCGCCGGGGCGCGCTGGCCAACGGCGGCCTGATCGCCGCGCTGCTGCTGGCCGCGCTGGCCGGCGGGCTTCAACTTGCGCCGGGGGTGTTCGCCGCGCTGCACAGCCTGCTGCTGGGGCGCGTCACGCTGGCCGACGACGCCGCCGCTGCCGCTGCCATCGTGCTGACACTGCTGAACGCCAGCCTGCTGCTGGTGCTGATGGTGGGCGTGCTGGCGCGCGAGCTGTGGGCGCTGGCCGGGCTGTGGCTGCTGGCCGCCGCCAACGCCGCCGCGCTGCTGTTGGGCGGGTTCACGCCGGGGCTGCTCACGGTTGTCGCCGCGGCGTGGGCCGGCGCTGTCGTCGGGCGCGACGCGCGCGCCTTCCGCTTCAACCCGGTGATGATCCGCGAGCTGCGCGGGCGGATGCGCGGCGCGCGCGCCTTCGTCGTGCTGACGGTCTATCTGGGCCTGATGAGCGGATTTACCGCCCTGCTCTACATGTTTTACACCGCGACCCAGGCGACCGGCTCGGCCGCGTCGGGCGCGGTGGGCCGCGTGCTGTTCGTCGGGCTGGTGGGCATCGAGCTGCTGCTGATCATCTTCATCGCGCCGGCCTTCACCGCCGGGGCCATCGCCGGCGAGCGCGAGCGCCAGACGTATGACCTGCTGCGGACGACGCTGCTGGCCAGCCCCTCGTTCGTGATTGGCAAACTTGAGTCGGCGCTGGGCTACATTCTGCTGCTGCTGTTTTCCGCCATCCCGCTGCAAAGCATCGCCTTCCTGTTTGGCGGCGTCAACCTGACCGAGATCGCGCTGGCGTTTGTCATCCTGGCGGTGACGGCGGTCACGCTGGGCACGGTGGGCATCTACTTTTCGACCGTCACGCCGCGCTCGCTGACCGCCAGCGTGCGCGCCTACGCGGCGGCGCTGGCGGTCACGTTCGGCGTGCCGCTGCTGGTCAGCCTGCCGCTGCTGAACGCCTTTGTCGGCGCGGCCGGCGGCTACGGCTCCGGCATCACCGGGTCGCCGGTGGTTGAGGCGGTGTTCATCTACATCAGCCTGGCGCTGATCAGCCTCAACCCCATCGCCGCCGCGCTGACCACGCAGCAGCTTCTGGTTGACCGGCAGGTGCTCGGCTTCTGGACGGTCACGCTCAGCAGCGACGGCAGCACGATTCCGCTGGTGTCGCCCTGGATCAGCTTCACGGTGGCCGGGCTGGCGATCTCGACGGCGCTGGTGGTGCTGGCCGTGCGCCGCATGCGGCGGTCCGCGCCCTGATTGCGCGCCGGGTAATGAACGCAGACCGCGTCCGCCGGGTATTGTTCAGTAGATTTCGCCGCCGCGCTGACCGCGCGGCGGGTTGAAAGGCAGCAGGTGATGGCCACACAGGCCGCGTTCCGTGAGCAGCATGAGGCGCTGAGCGCCGTGATTCGCGCCTGGGAGCGCCGGGCGCGGGCACAGCGGGCGCTGCGCTGGCTGCCGTTCGGCCTCAGCGCCGGGCTGGCGGTGGGCGGCGGCGTGGCGCTGGTCGCGCGGCTGTTCCCGGTGCTGGCCACCGGCCAGGCGGCCGGGCTGGCGCTGGTCGCGCTGGCGCTGGCGGCGGCGCTCACGCC
>JAJTYX010000107.1:0-2570 GCA_021462865.1 Gammaproteobacteria bacterium
ATCAGCGACCGCGCGAGACGCTCGGTTTTGACACACCGGCGAACGTTCTTCATGCTCGCGTTGCATCGACCGGTTGAGAGCGCCACCATTCTCCGCGCCGGCAAGCGGGTTCGCTACCTGCGCATGACCGCGATGAACCTCGGCCTGCCTGCTGACACGCTTCCCGCGCGCGGAGGTAATTGCCGTGGAACCCGATGCCGGCAATTGCCAGGTGCTGCGCCGGAACCTTGCGCCCTATGGCTCGCGGGCACAGCTCGTGCCGAGCGCGGTATGGTCGCACCCGACCAGGCTTACGATCGCGGAAACAAGGCACGGCAGCGGCGGCGAATGGGGCTACCAGGTCCGTGAGTGCCTTGCCGCTGATGAACCGGGATTCGATGCGGTGGACATCCGCTCGCTGCTGCGTGGCTCCGGCCATCAGCGGATTGCCGTCCTGAAAATCGATATCGAGGGTGCTGAATGCGTTCTGTTCTCTGCGAATTTCGACGCATGGATCGATCAGGTCGATGCGCTGGTCATCGAGTTGCATCCGGATTCGGTGTTCGGCAATGGCGTCGATGTCTTCATGAACGCCATCGACGGCCGGGGCTTCACCGTCACCCGGCACGGAGAACTCGCCGTGTGCCTTCGAACCGGCATGTGACAGGTGTTCCGGGATTGTCGGCCTGGGAGTTGCTGCGCGCAGCGTCGGGCGTCTGCCCGGTCGTCTACAATCAGGTTTCCAGGCGCGAGTCGAGGCAGAAATGACAGCTATTACCGGTACGGTGATCAGCTACAACGAAGAAGATCACATCGAAGCCTGCGTTGCCTCCTTGAGGCAGGTCTGCGACGAAGTCGTGGTCGTCGATTCCCTTAGTACCGACCGGACAACCGAGCTCGCACGAGCGGCAGGCGCGCGCGTCATCGACCAGGCCTATCTGGGCGAGGGCAAGCAACGCAACCTGACGGAGAAACATGCCAGCCACGACTGGATTCTGGCCCTGGATGCCGATGAACGGCTCGACGAGGAAATGCTTGCCACGATCTCCGGCCTGGAGCTACGCGACCCGGAAACGGCGTATGCATTCAACCGCAAGAGTTTCGTCGGGCAGCACTGGATCAACGGGCCCGGGTTCTACCCCGACTATGTCACCCGCCTGTACAACCGCAGCTGTGCAGCTTATGAGCCTCGATTCGGGCATGCGGGTGTACGTGCGCCTCGCGTTGAACGCGTGCCCGGCCACATCATTCACTACACCTATGACGACCTGACCGATTGGGTCGCGAAGATCAATCAAGTCAGCAGTCTCGACGCGCGCGGCATGTTCGAGGCCGGCCGCCCGGCGTCCGCCATTAAACCCGTCACCAGCGCGCTTGCGGCATTCTTTCGCCAGTTGCTCCTGCGCGGTGGCCTCCTGCGTGGCGCTGATGGCTGGACTATCGTCATGACGAGCACGTTCCGGTCGTTTCTGAAGTACCGTAAATTGAACGAACTGCATGAGCTGCAGAACACCGGTGATAGGCGCGCGATTCTCTGATTTTTCTGACCAGCATCGTGCACACCTAGGCAAATGCGGCACGAGCAAGGTATTGCGATACGACCGATGGTACAGCCCTTGGCGGTGAGCCAATTTGAGCGATAGGGCAATCGCGGCCGGTGCCAGCGCACTCTGGCCGAGCAGTACTGCGTAGAAAATTGAGAGTTACGGCCGTCAAACGGTCAAACACGTTACCGAGGCTGACGCTTCCGCTGATATCATCGAGACTCTTCTCGAGTTCTGCTTGCAGCATAGAAGGACATTAAACACCCAGACGACGCGCGACATTTTCCTGGGAGCAGATGTTTCGATGGGCGCTGATTTCGAGCAACGCCGTCCCTCTGGCGTACAGTGCTACGCACGAAACAGACAGGAGGCACCATCAATTCTGAAATGGCGGAATGCGCAGCGGTATCACACGCGACAGTACTGCGACACCATCAGCATCCGGTCTTCTCATCAGATGAGAAATTAGATGTCAGCGGGTTTTGCATCTGGCTCAGAATTTGCTGTGTTCCGGTAAAGCACGACAAGGCGTCTTCGGCTGTTGCTGACGATCTCAAAATCATGCGCAAGCAGAAAATTTGTCACCTCGCCGAGTGTGCTCCCCTGCTCCACGCCACGCTCGAAGCCGAGATCAGCGGAAATATATTCTATATGGGGCAGCAGTCCTTTGCAGCCGGCAATGACCTCCGGCTCAGCGCCTTCGGCTTCGAGCTTAAGCAACTTGATCCTCCTGCCGGCGAGCAGACTGTCGAGGCGCCGCGCCGGCACTTGGATTTCCTCATCGTAGGCGGGCGGTTCGATCAGTGAAGAATCGGCCATCTGCGACGAGACGTAGAAGTTGAGAGTATCGTCGCGATCCCAGAGACCCAAGTTGAAGGTCTGCGACGGCGCGACATTTTGCACGAGACAGCGATACTCGAGTGGTGATGGCTCGATACCGATGTACTCGACCGTAATACCCTGTAGCGGTCAAGGATTTTCTGGACAGTGGGTTGATGGTCACTCGGTTCGTCACGCCGCAAGTTTCTCGCTGTTGTCGTAGAACGC
>JAJTYX010000108.1:0-14848 GCA_021462865.1 Gammaproteobacteria bacterium
CCTGTGCTCGTCGCTACGGGTTACGCCGGCTGCTGCCCTCCTGGCAGCCGGCTCCACACGTGCTCTCGCCGGACACCGGACCACCACCGCATTGTGTTCAGCAGAGGCCTCGCCGTCGCTGGCCCAGACGCATCGTCGGCCTCGAGCCCTGCAGGAGGGACTTCAGTCGCGACCACCCCCGGCCAAGCAACGCCTTCGATACGCAGGAAGGTGTTGCGGTTCAAATCCCGAGGCACTAAAGGTCGGTGCGCGATACCGGTTGGCGACCTCATTGATGCCGCCTGCGCACCGGGAGGGGCTTCAGTCCCGACCCGGCACTCAACCGGGCGGCTGGCGCGGACGCTGCAACGGGCGTGTGGAGCCGCGCGCAGCAGGATTCCATGCTTTACATCAGATGCGGTGGCAAATAACATCAGCGCATCATGCGCACGACAATCGACATCGATGACCCGGTCATGCGCGCGCTGCGCAAAATGCAGCAGCGCTCGGGCAAGTCCCTCGGCAGGCTGGTATCCGACCTGCTGGCGCAGGCCCTTGGATCACAGCCGCCGTCAATGGGCGATGCGCCCTTTGCCTGGACGTCCCGGTCACTCGGAGCGGTCGTGGACCTGTCCGACAAGGACGCGCTCTATCGTGCGCTCGACGAACGGCCGTGAGTTTCGCCGTCGATGCCAACATCCTGGTCTATGCCTCCGATGAAGGCAGCCCCGTCCATGCGCTCGCCGCCGCGTTCCTGAGGCAATGCATCGAGGGCAGCGAGACTGTCTGCCTGGCCTGGGCGACGCTCGCCGCATACCTGCGCATCGTCACGCACCCAGCCGTTTTCCGCAGCCCGCTGACGGCAGAGGAAGCGATGGCGAACGTGAACAGCCTGTTGCAGCGCCCACACCTGCGGCCGCTGGGCGAGGAGGACGATTTCTGGCGGATCTACCAAGCCGTTGCCAGTGAGGTACGGCCCCGGGGAAACCAGGTACCCGATACGTTTCTCGCTGCGCTGCTGCGCCAGCATGGCGTCGCGACGCTGTTCACGCACGACCGGGACTTCCGTCGTTACGACTTTCTGACGGTCATCGACCCTCTCGATCCCGCGGTCGGAGAACGCCGCCGGCCCGGTTACCGCCCCCGATCCGGCAGAAAGCAAAGTGAATAACCTATGGTGCCGGGCGGCAACGCTAGCCGGAACACGGTCTTTGAGCGCAATATTTGCTCGAACCTTGACCTGGTACAAATTCGAATTAAGTCAAATCACAGCACCCCATTTTAGGGATTGTGGACCAGTTGGCAGTCTTCGTAGCATTGGTTTAGGGAAGCTCTGATTTACCTATGTTGCCGCGGAAGATGACAAGCAACGACGCGGTCTCAGCACGTCGAAGGGTGAGTAAATCAGACCTTGGGCTTCACCCGTTCCCGTTGACACCCGCCTAAGTTAATCCGCTCGCCATTTCGTACTCCACTGGGCTCATGTAGCCAATCGTCGAGTGCCGTCGCCTTGGATTGTAGAACCGTTCGATGTAGTCGAACACGTCGGCGCGGGCACCATCGCGCGTGCCATAGGATTTTCGGTAGCAGCGCTCGATCTTCATGGTCGAGAAGAAGCTCTCCATGGCGGAGTTGTCCCACACATCTCCGGAACGGCTCATCGAACAGGTGATACCGTGGGCGACGAGCAAGGCTTGGAACTGCTCGCTGCGGTATGGGCTGCCCTGGTCGGAGTGATGCAGCAGCTCTCTGGGCTGTCCGCGGCGCCAGATCGCCATCAGCAATGCATCGGCGACGAGCTGCGCTGTCATTCTCGACTGCATGGACCAGCCGACAATGCGCCGGGAGAACAGATCGAGCACCACGGCAACATACAGCCAGCCCTCCTGGGTCCATATGTAAGTGAAGTCGGCGACCCAGCGCTGATTCGGCGCGCTCGCTTCGAACTGGCGCTCGAGCAGGTTTGGTGCAATTGAGTGTTCCGGCCTTGGACCAAAGTCCTGAGGCAACCGGCGGCGCCGCCGCCGGGCTTGCAAGCCAGCCTCCCGCATCAAGCGGGCCACACGCTTGCAACCGATGCGCCGGCCCCAGGCACGCAGATCACGGTGAACGCGAGGACTGCCATAGGTCTGAGCGCTCTGCCCGAAGCTCGTGCGGATCTGCACCGAGATTTCACGGTCTTCCCGTGATCGGTGGCTTTCAGGCCGCTTCATCCACGCGTAGAACCCGCCACGCGAGACACCGAGCGCCTCGCACAACTCTGCCGTCCGCCAGATCCCTCGGTGTTTTGCGATGAAAGCAAATCTCACTTGCTTTCCTTCGCAAAGTAGGCGATGGCTTTTTTTAAAATGTCCCGCTCAGTCTTTGTCTTCGCGAGCTCGCGTCGCAATCGGGCGATCTCCGCATCGTCGGGCTTCATCTTCCCTCGACCGGGAAACGCCTGTGCCGGATCACCCTTGTATTCCTTCACCCACCGCCTGAGCAGGTTCTCGTGCAGCCCGAGATCCTCTGCCGCCTGCCTTATGCTGACACCGCGATCGCGAACCAGCGCGACCGCCTCCCGCTTGAACTCGGGACTGAATACCCGCCTTCCCATCTGACACCTCCAGTTGTATCATCGCACCCTAACTGGATGTCATCGAGAGCGGGTGAAGGCCACCTTCCTTAGAGACTGGGAAGGTGGGTAGCAAACTTTCCTGTTCCTCGACGGGAAACCGCCGGATATCTACTTTGGGGGGTGTTTTATGTACACGCGCACGCTTGCCAACTTGTTCGGTGTGTTGTTGCTGGTTGCCGCCGGCACGTCGGCAAACGCCGCCATCATCGGCACGGTGACGTTCAGGGACCCAACGGGCACCGTCAACTCGAACGAGACGATCGATGTGTGGGTGACGTTGACGCTGGATGCGGCATCGGACCCGCTCGTCTATGACACCAGTATCGACTCGTTCGGCGGCATTGACCCCGGCACCTTCCCGACGGAAGGTTATGCCTACACGTATGGGATGGTTCCATTCGACAGTTACAACTACGTTGGCCAGTTTACGAGTCGGACCTGCGATGACACGTTCGCGGCACCAGGCTGTGGCAATGCCGGGTCCGCGTACCAATGGCAAAGTAATAATTCAGGAGACAACTGGTTCGATTGGCAAGGGACGCTGAACCCGGGCGACAGCATCGATTTTCTCCTTTACCAGCTGACTCCCAATGGCGGCAACGCACCGGCTGGGACCTATCAGGCATTCGATATCGGGCTCGGCCTGTTAGTCTACGGCAACAACAATACCTACGGCTCAATTGAAGCCGACCTGTTGAGGATGACGACTGGGTGCAGCCCGTCTACCTGCTCCTTCACTCGCACCGTTGTCGCAGCAGTACCCGTGCCGGGCGCGCTCTGGTTGCTTGGAAGTGCAGCGGCAGTCCTGGGGCTGGTTCGCCGCCGCTGCGTGGGGTAACTGGTTACGCTTTTGCCTGGTTGAACGTGGCCGGTGGCGAACAGCGTTCACGATTAGTTTGATCGACTGCGGCACGGGCCACGCGTTCTGTCCGCGCCCGTAACGTCTGCGCGGCCGGTCGAAGCCCGGCATCCGCTGGAATCAGCGGCCGACAAGCGTGGAATCCGCAATCGGCGGCGCCCGGCGTTCCGGTCCGAGGGCGCGCGAACGCCGACGAAGGGCGCTACTTGTCTTTCTCGCTCTCTCTGTTCCCCACCCGCTGCAGGTAGAAGGTCAGCGCGAGCGCCGCGCCGAACGCGAGCAGGTCGCGTGCGCCATCCCACGCTACCGCTTCCCGCAGGAACAGCACCGCCAGCACCGCGATCACAACGCTCACCAGGTATCCCTTGAGGTCGTCGAGGTCGTCGAGGTCCTGGATGTCCAGCCACTTCGGCAGCGCAACCGGGATGATCGACCAACGGCGGTGGCGCGTGCCGATGTTCATCGGCGCTCCTGCGAACGGCAACACCAACACGCGGAGGTTATGCGGGGTGTGCCGGCTCCGGTGCCTGGTGAGCGACCGGCTTTGCCTGGCCGGCCGGTTGCGCCTCGTGCGCCCCGGACAGCCACAGGTATACCGCCGGCAGGATCAGCAACGTGAACAGGGTTCCGATCGCCATGCCGGAGACGAGCACGATGCCGATGCTGTTACGCGCTGCCGCGCCCGGCCCGCTGACCAGCACCAGCGGCAGATGGCCGAACACCGTCGCCGCGGTCGTCATGAGCACGGGCCGCAACCGCTCCAGCGACGCCTCGCGGATCGCCGCGAGCCGCTCGTAGCCGGCCTCGCGCAGCTTGTTGGCAAACTCGACGATGAGGATGCCGTTCTTCGCGATCAGGCCGACGAGCGTGATCAGCCCGACCTGCGTGAAGATGTTGATGGTCGTGAACTCGAGGAAGGTGAATACGAGGGCGCTGGTCAGCGCGAGCGGCACGGAGGCGAGCAGGATCACCAGCGGATCACGGAAATTGCCGAACTGGGCGGTGAGCACGAGGTAGATCAGCACGACGGCAAAGGCAAGAGTGCCGCTGAGAGTCGCGCCCTCGGTGCGGATCTGGCGCGACTCGCCCGCGTAGTCGATCGAATACCCTGGCGGCAGCAGCTCCGCGGCCGCCGCCTCGAGGGCCGCCAGACCCTGCTCCTTGGTGAGCCCGGGGAACACACCGCCGTAGACCCGGAACGCGTTGCGCTGCTGGAAGCGGTTGAGCGAACGTGGCGCAGCGCCACTCTCCACATGCGCGAAACTCGATATCGGAATGAGCTGCCCGCTCGGGCCCATCACCTTGAGGTCGAGGAGCCGGCTGGCATCGCGCCGCTCGATCTCGCCCAACTGCGGGATGACCTTGTAACTGCGCCCGTCCAGGTTGAAACGGTTGACGTAGGCCCCACCGAGCAGCACGCCCAGTTCCTCGCCGACCTGGGTGAGGTCGAGACCGAGGTCGGCCACGCGGTTGCGGTCGATCACCACATTGGCCTGCGAGATGTCCACCTTCAGGTCCGAATCCAGGAACATGAACCGCCCGGAACCGCGCGCCGCCTTGACGAGACCCTGCGCCACGGGAAGCATGCGCTCGATGTCATCGGTGGAGGTCACCACCATCTCCACATCGAACTGCCCCGCGCCCGGCAGCGCCGCCGCCAGCGACACGAAGGCACGCACGCCGGCAATATCCCGCACCAGGCTGTAGGCCTGCGGCAGGATCTCCATGGCGCTTCGTTCGCGCTGCGAGTAGTCCTTCAGCGCCATGCCGCCGAATCCCGCGCTCCGCCGTGACACCTCCCAGCTCAGATAGGCCTCCGGCAACTCCAGCAGGCGGCGGATGACCTGCGCGGTACGCTCCGCCGTGTAGCGGACCGACGCGTCCGGAGCCGACTCGACGTAAATGCTGATCTCGCCCTGGTCCTCGGTCGGCGCCAGCTCCCGCGGTGACAACAGGAACAGCGGCACCAGCAACAACAACGCGGCAGCGCCCGCCGCGAGCGTGGTATTGCGCTGCGCAAGGGTCGCGTCGAGCACCCGGGCATAGCGCTCCCGCACCCGCGCAAAGCGCGCATCGGCGTACGCCGCGAGCCGCGGCCGCTCGCTTCGCTCCCGCACCAGGCGCGCGCTCATCACGGGAGAAAGCGTCAGGGCAACGATCCCGGACATGATCACCGCCATGGCCAGCGTGAAGGCGAATTCCTTGAACAGCACCCCGGTCAGGCCGGAGAGGAAACCGATCGGCGCGTACACCGCGGCGAGCGTGATGGTCATCGACACGAGAGGCGCACAGAGCTGGCGGGCGCTCGCCAGCGCCGCTTCCACGCGACTCATGCCCTGGTCCACCAGTCGCTGCACGTTCTCCACGACGACGATGGCATCGTCCACGACGAGCCCGACCGAGAGCACGATCGCGAGCATGGTCAGCAGGTTCAGCGAGAAGCCGAGCAGGTACATGAAGATCGCCGTCCCGACCAGCGAGATCGGAATGGCCACGAGCGGCACGAGCGCCGTGCGCACCGAGCCGAGGAACAGGAACACCACCACGGCGACGATGGCCACCGTTTCGGCCAGCGTGGTGAAAATGCCGCGAATCGCATTGCGCATGTACAGCGTGCCGTCGTAGCCGACCAGCACCTGCATGCCGGCCGGCAGGCTCGACTCCAGTTCCCCGAGCCGCTGGTAGAGCGCATCGGCGACCTCGAGCTCGTTCACTCCGGGCAGCGTCCACACGGCGACAAACACCGTCGGCTCGGCGTTCTCACGCGTCTCCGTTGCGGCCTCCTCCGCGCCGAGTTCCACGCGTGCCAGGTCGCGCAGGCGGATGGTTGCGCCCGCCTTCTGCTGCACGATGAGATCGGCGAACTCCTCCGGCGAACGCAGGTCGGTATTCGCCAGCAGGTCGACCTGCGCTGCCTGTCCCTCGGTCCGCCCGATCGCCGCCAGGTAGTTGTTGCGGCGGAGCGCGTCGTACACCTCGCGCGCGCTGACGCCGAGGGCCGCCATGCGCTCCGGATCCAGCCAGATGCGCATGGCGAGCGGCGTGCCGCCTGCGACATCGGCCCGCTGCACCCCTGCGACGGTGGACAAGGCCGGCTGGACCGAACGCGTCAGCCACTCGGTCACCTGCGCGCGGTCGAGGCGGTCCGACTTGTAGCTGATATAGAAGCTGGCGTAGGGACGATCGGCGCGCTGCACGACCACCGTGGGCTGCTCGGAGTCGCCGGGCAGCTCCCCGCGAATCTGATCGAGCCTGGCGCCGACCTCGGTCAGTGCCACGTTGGCGTCGGCATTGAGCTTCAGCCGTACCGTCACCGTCGACAGCCCCGCAACGCTCTGGGACTCCACATAGTCGATGCCGGTGACCGTAGCGACGGCACGCTCGATGGGCGTGGTGATGAAACCGCGCACCACGTCTGCGCTCGCGCCGATGTAGGTGGTCTGTACGATGATCGCGGCGCTCTCGATGCGCGGGAACTGCTGGATGGGCAGGTTCAGCGCGGCCCGCCCGCCGACCAGCAGGATGGCAAGGCTCGCCACCGTGGCGAGCACCGGCTTGCGTACGAAAATCTCCAGCAGCCTGTTCATGACCCGGGTGACGCCGCCGGTACCGGCGCTGGCGGCTGCTCCGCCGGTGCTACGATCTTCACGCGCGAGCCCTGGCGGAGCTTGAAGGAACCCTCGGTCGCCACGTGCTCTCCTGCGGTGAGTCCGTCGAGGATCACGACCTCCGCAGCAATCGTCGGTCCGGTCCGCACGAACCGCTGCTCTGCAGTTGCCTGCTGCGGATCCTGTCCGTCGAGGTGGATGACGTAGACGTGGTCGCCATAGGCGGCTCGCCTGACTGCCGCCAGCGGCACGGCCAGCACCTCGCGCGGCGCGGTGGCCGCCACCGTCACTTCGACGAAGGCGCCGGGAGTGAGGCCGGCTGCGGCCGGCGCCTCGGCGCGGACACGTACCGTGCGCGTGGCTTCGTCCGCGCGCGCGTCGATGGCGCGGATGACAGCGGTCGTACCCGCCGGCAAACCGCTGCCACTGAGCCTCAGTTCGGCACCCGGCACGAGCTGCGCCACGATTTCCTGCTGCAGGCGGAAGTCGACGTAGACAGTGTCCGACACGCTCTCGAGGGTCGTAAGCCCGGTGCCGGCCGCCAGGTACTGGCCAGGGTGCACGTCGCGCAGGCCGATACGGCCGCGAAACGGCGCGCGCAGGGTGCGCCGCTGAATGGTCGTTGCGATCACATCGCGGCGCGCTTCTGCCTGCGCGAGCTGCGCCTCGGCACGGTCCACATCGGCCTGCGTGCCGGCGCGCTGCTCGATCAGCTTGCGGGTGCGCTCTGCCGTGAGCCGGGCGAGCGTGATGTCCGCCTCGGCGCTGCGCAGGTCCGCCCGCTCCGTGCGCGTATCGAGTTCGAGCAGCACCTGGCCGGCCTCGACGATCTCGCCGGAGCGGAACTCGACCCGGGCCACCGTGCCGGGCAGTTCATTGCTCAGGGTCACGAACTCGCGCGCCACCACGGTGCCCGGGGCGCTGGCGTCGACCTGCCAGCGGATCGGGTGGGCCTGCGCGACGTTCACCGCCTCGGCCGGGTTGGCGAAGGCAGCGCCGGCCGCAATCGCCGAGGTCACGCGCCAATACTTGTATCCGCCGAGCACCCCGACGACCACAACCAGGGCGATGAAAATCAACAGCAACGCTCGTCGGTTCATGGCCGTATTCTAAGAGAGATACCGGAGCTTTTGATTGTTTGAGCAAGCCCCCACGGCGAATCGGCCATGGCCGCGCCCGGCTTTCACCGTCTCGATATTCAAATAATCAAATGCTCCGGTACCCTATACCCGTGCTCGCGGGCGATATGTATTGGATAATGCCCTTTTTGTGGAAGCCGGCTTGGCAGCCTGCGGATGGGCTCGCCCGTTCCGGGCCGCCCGACGCTCCCGGGACCACCGGTTGGTGTCGCGCTGCCCGCCGGCGATGCGTAATCAGGAAAGAAGTTCGTCATGAAACCAACGATTGTCGTCTCGTCGCTCGATCTGCAACGGATCGAGTCACTGTTGAAGTCGCTTCCCGACCAGGATTTCCCGGGCAGGGATGACCTGGAGGCGGAACTCGCCCGGGCGGATATCGTGGACCCGGCGAAAATGCCGCCGGACGTGGTGACGATGAACTCGACCGTCAAGTTCAGGATCGAATCGTCGTCGAAGGAGTTCCACCTGACGCTGGTGTATCCCTCGGATGTCGATACCAGCGGCGGCACCATCTCGATCCTGGCGCCGGTCGGCAGCGCGTTGCTCGGCCTGTCGCGGGGCGACGTGATCGAGTGGCCGAAGCCCGGCGGCGGCGTCCTGCGCGTACACATCGAAGAAGTCACCTATCAGCCCGAACGCGCCGGTGAATTCCGTCGCTGAGGCAGTGTCTGGATCCGGGTAGCGACCATGGGCACGGCTGCAACAGCGCGCAGCGAACAAATGGCCACGAACCACCCCGAGCCCGGCAGGCAGCGCGTGCACCACGCTGACCATCGTCCGGGCAGCGCATGAACAAGCCGCTGATCGTCATCGTCGGCATGGGCCCCGGGATCGGCAGCGCAGTCGCCACGCGCTTTGGCCGCGAGGGCTTCGGTGTAGCCATGGTCGCCCGCAGTGCAGAAAAACTCGGGGCCCACGAGCGCGCCTTGCTCGAGGCGGGCATCGATGCGTCGCATGCGGTGGCGGACGCGGGCGATGCTGACGCGCTGACACGGGCGCTCGCGACCATCGAGAAAGCACGCGGCCCGGCGTCCGTACTGTTCTACAACGCAGCCCACATCAAGTGGAAGAACATCCTCGAGGAGTCAGCGCCCTCGCTGCTCGACGACTTCAAGGTGAATGTCGCCGGGGCCATGACTGCCGTGCATGCCGTGCTGCCGGGCATGCGCCGCGAAAATCGCGGCACAATCCTGCTGACCGGCTCGATGTTCGCCACCCGGCCAGTCGCGCAGTTCGGCTCCCTGTCGATCGGCAAGGCCGGCATCCGCAGCCTCGCCTTCATGCTGGCTGGTGCCCTCAAGGACACCGGCATCCACGTAGCCACCGTCACCGTGGCGGGGCAGGTGCGCGCCGGCGACCCGAAACGCAGCCCCGAAGCGATCGCCGAAACCTGCCTTCGCCTGCATCTGCAGCCACCGGGCGAGTTCGCGACCGAAGTCGAGTGCTAGCCGGTCACGCCTGATCGACCGGCGGGGCGTCGAGCACCTTGCGCCCGGAGAACATCGCCGAGACGAGCGTGCCGCCTTCGCGCAGCTCACCGACGATGACGCCGATGACGTGCAGAGCAATGGCGCCGAGCACGATGAAGTAGACGGTCTCATGGGTCTCGATGAACGGCCCGCGGAAGGCACGCATCTCGGCCCAGGCCGCCGCATCGACGAACGTCTTGTCGCCGGCGACCAGCGTGGTGGGATCCACTCCGGACGCTGCCACCCATCCGGCAATCCACTGGCCGAGCGGCGGGTAGTAGATGTCCGTGCCGGCGAGCACCAGCCCGCTGACTGCCTGCACGGTCATCAGCAGCAGGAGCAGCGTGACCATGATCCGGCCGAGCGGATTGTGGCCGAGGTAGCGCGGCGCGTGGCCCGCTTTTGCTCCCGTCGCAAAGTCACGCAGCGACTGCAGGTAGCCGCGGCCGAACGGCAGCAGCGCCCGCCAGCGACTGAAGGGGCTGCCCACGAACGCCCAGGCAATCCGCACAGCGAGGTTCGCCGCGAACACATAGCCGACCCAGACGTGGACCGTTTTCAGCAGGACCTTGCCCTCGGGCGACACGCCGAGCTCCGAGCCCCAGAGGATGGTCGTGCCGACGGCCACCAGGGCCGTCACGCACGCCACGTTGAGCCAGTGGAAGACGCGCTGTACCGGGTCCCAGACCCGGTACAGCCGCAGGCCCGATTGGACGGGATCGTCGTTCACGGCGCCAGACCGACGGAGTCAACGTCGACCTCGATCCGGTTCCACTCCTTGTCGATCTCGCCACGCACTTCGATCCGGGTCTCCGGCGTCGCTTCCACGCCGCGCCAGTCTTCGTTGTCGATCTCGACGGTAATGCTGCCCGTCTCGTCCTTGAACTCGTACTTCTCGTCGCCCAGGGATTTGACGATGAAACCCTGCATTTTGACCATGGTGTCGTCACCGAGCTTCTGGGCATCGGCGACCGTCACGAGCTGCAGGTTGTCGGGGCCCTGGAAGCCACCGGCGGCCTGCTGGTTGGCCGCTGCAGCAAAGGCGGCGAGGCTGAGAACTGCTCCGGTCGTAATCACTGTCATCTTCACGTTGGATCTCCTGTGTCAGTTATTGAACGTTTCCAGTGTTGTCGTTCCCGCATTACAAATACCTTACTGCGCGAACGTAACGCGCACCCGCAGGCCCGGCACGCCATCATCGCGGGCGAGAAACTCCAGCGACGCGCCGTGCACCTGTGCGATCCGCTGGCAGATGGTGAGGCCGATGCCGAGCCCTTCGCTGCGGCTATCGAGACGCCGGAAGCCCTCGCCCATCTGCCGGCGTTGCGGCTCGGCGATGCCCGGCCCGGTATCGCTGACCTCCAGCACCGCTCGTCCGGCCGGGCTGTACAGTCGCACGAAGGTGCGCGTTCCGGCAGGGCAATGATCGAGAACGTTCTTGAGCAGGTTCTGGAGCAGGACCTGCAACAGCGTCGCTTCGCCATTGATCGTCACCGCGCCGAGATCACTCTGCAGGGACATTCCGGCCTGCTCCATCCGGGTTGTGAAGCGCTCGATTTCCGGCGCATACAACGCTTGCAACCCGACCGGCGCGAAACCCGCCTGCCACCGCCCCTGGTCGAGGCGCGCCAGGGTCAGCAGCTGCTCCACGAGCCGCGCCAGCCGGTCCACCTCGGACTTCATCGCCTTGTGGTCGGGCGCGTCGCCGGCGAGCTCGAGCTTCAAGGTCGTCAGCGGCGTGCGCAGCTCGTGCGCCACGTCGCTCGCGAACTGCCGTTCGCGCTTCAGCGCCGTGTCGACGCTGCTCATCATGCCGTTCAGCGTGTCGCGCAGGACGGCGATCTCGGCGGCGCGCGTGGGCAGCACCACCGGCGCGAGTGAATCCGCGTTGCGGCTTTCGATCTCGCGCGCGAGGCGCGCAATCGGCCATAGCGAGAGACCGATCAGCCCGGCGAGCAATGCCAGATTGACCACGCTGCCGACAAGCACCGGCATGGTGATCTCCTCGAGGATCTCCTGCCCCACCTCGCCGTACTGGTCTGTGCGGCGCAGGAGCTGCACGACCAGATCGCCCTCGCGCCGCTGGTAGCCCTCCCAGTCGTGGCCGTCGAACTGCCGCCGCAGCCTGCCGTTGCGCGTGTCGGCCAGCGGCAGGTCGTGGGCCAGGTTACTGGCGAAGCGTCCGTCAGCGACGTCGTACACGCTGACCCAGAGGGTGTCCTCCTCATCCGGCCGGAAGGTCTTGCGCAGCAACGTGCCGAGACTGTCGGCCGACAGCCCGCCGCTTTCCGCCACGAGGAGGCGCGCGAGCAGCCGGCCCTGGTTCTCGAGATCGTCGTCGAGAACGTCGCGCAACTCATCGCCCGCCTCCCGGTAGGTTGCCACGACGCCGACCGCCGCCGTGACCATCATGGTCAACGCCAGCAGCGCCGCCACATGGGACAGGCGGATGTTCACAACGCCACCAGCCGATAGCCGATGCCACGCACGGTCTCGATCCGGTCCTTGCCGAGCTGCCGGCGCAGAGCATGGATGCGCACCTCCAGCGTGTTCGAGTCCACGCCTTCGCCGAGGCCATAGAGTTGCTGGAGCAGACGCTCGCGGCTCACCGGCTTCTCCCCCGCCTGCACGAGCACCGCGAGAATGCCGCGTTCCTGCGGCGAGAGGCTGAGCGGGCGGTCCTCGAGACAGAACTGCTGCGTGTCGGGGGCATAGCTGAGCGCGCCGACCACGAAGCGCGGTTGTGCCGTGCCCGCGCTCCGGCGCAACAGTGCGCGGATCCGGGCCAGCAGCTCCTCTGGCTCGAAGGGTTTGACCAGGTAATCGTCCGCTCCGGTATCGAGTCCCTTCACGCGGTCGTCGAGCCGATCCCGGGCCGAGACAATCAGCACCGGGGTCTGGCAGCCCTCCGCGCGCAACGCCTCGAGCCACTGCACGCCGTCGCCATCCGGCAGGCCGAGATCGAGCAGGACAACGTCGTAGTCGGCAGCGGCAAAGCGGCTGCGCGCGGCGGCCAGGTTGCGGACCCAATCGACGTTGAACTGCGCGCGCAGGAGTTTGTGCAGCGCGTTGCCGAGGTTCAGGTCGTCTTCAACCAGCAGGAGATACATGAGCCGCCCAATTTTGCGATTACGACGATTATCCCGTCCGCGACCTTACAGATAGATTACCGCGGGGACGCTGCGGGACAGGAGAGCGCTGCGGCTGCCCTCTAACCGATCTTCGCCGATTCGGCGGGATTCGGCCGACAGCCAAGTGGTTGATTTGTCCTGAGTAGACCTACGCAGGTCTGCACTACACCGCAGCGGCAGCCTCAGCGGCGGTGATGCGCGGTTTGGGCTGCGGCGGCAGCGTCAGCTCGGGCGCGAGCGGATGCAACATGCGCGAGAGCGTCACGTACAGGCAGTACGCGAGGAACGACAGCCCCACGGCCGCCCAGCCGGGTCCGGGGAGAAGGTAGCTACTGAGTCGCTCAGGCGTTCGAGGAAGCTTGTCGACACTGCCCAGATGATCGCGCAGGTTGTAGTAGGCCACCCAGTCGCCGCTATTCTCGAGCTGGGTGTAGAAGCCCCGCGGCGCCCGACTTTCCGAAACCGAAGTACCGGCACCTGGTCCCAGGCTTTGCGACTATGGCCGTCGACAATCTCGCCAAGCCTCTTCCTCGGTGATCGTGGCACCGAAACCAAGTGTGTTTGCCAGCCACACCCCCCGCGCATCACAACATCGTTCGGTCGTCGTTTGTTGCTTGACAATGATGGAATGAACCCAAAGCCGAGTAAGCCATGCGTCTTGGAATAATAGAAAAACGTTTCATCAAACCTCGCGTCTTCCGAGTCTGGTCTCGCAACCGCTCTTATGAGAGCAACGTCCGACGTTGAGCAACCGAAAAACTGCACCGTAAACCCGTCTTGAATAACCTCAAACCGATGGGCTTCGTATTCCCAAGATTTCTCTTCCGGACGCCAGCGTTTCGGAACACTGAAGGTGAAGGCGCTCGAAACAAAGCAGTAAAATTCGGACTTCTGGTCGCAGTATCTCAACTCTGCAATCGCGTCCCCGGGTCCGTTAGACAAAATTGATCGTGGGTCTGTTGTTGTCGGCCGGCTCAAAATAACCATCTCGTCCAATGGCCACCCTATATAAACATAGGCATCAGGGATTTCCTTGGAGTGGGCGCCAGGCAGCGCCAGCAGCAAACTGCATGTGGAGAGAAAACGTACTGCCTTTTTCATGTTGCGTTACATCCGAGTCCGTTACCTGTGGCTAGCCTGGTCTTTCCCTTCATGGTGTCCTCAATCTCTTCGCCAACGGCGGAGACGAGAGCGCAGAGCGAGGCCGGTCCACGCCGCTACTGCGATCGGCACTGCGACGACGAAGAACCACAACCCGAAGAGTGCCAGAGAATACGGCCAGTCCACCGCTCCCGTCCTCGGATCAGAGAACTCTCCTTGCGGGCTCTCCTGAAACGCGATCCAGAGCATCGTGCTCGCGACAGCGAGACCTGCTGCCGCAGCCACGGCGGGCACGATCCATTTGGCGCGCTTTCCTCTCCTCTCGTCGCCACGCGAAGTGTTCACCATGGCTGCGTCCTGTAGACCTCGGCAACACGAGCCCCGTAGTTTGTTACTACTGGCGCGTAGATGTTGTTGTAAAGCGTGCCGATCTGCGCGACCGAAGCGCCTGGCCCGAGATTGACCTCGATCCCTCGGAGGATCAGCGCTCCTGCCTTGATGTTGTAGTAGGGATTCTGCAGCTGGGCGCGCGAGAAGCCGAGGCCGCTCCAGTAGCTGGCGTGGACGTTCATCGGCAGGATTGTGCGGTTGATGCCCGCCCAGCGCAGCGGGGCTTCGTACCAACCGTGCGTCGTCTCGACGTACATGACGGAACGGATCACGTTCGCGTCTACGCCCACTTCGCTAGCCACCAACTCGATCCCGTAGATGTAGTTACCGACCTGCGACTTGGATGGTTCTTCGTACCAAGGAGCAGCGCCGCTCGCGCCCAGGTTATCAGCGACCGAGAAGAAGCACCCACCGCCAGCAATCACGCAGCCCTGGCGGTCACCACTCTGGGATGACTTTTCATTAGTAGACTCTGGCGAGGAGCTGACCTCCGGCATTGGTCCCGCTGGCCCGGCGGAATTCGGCGGAATGGAATCCCGATCCAACGGGCTCCCC
>JAJTYX010000109.1:0-82636 GCA_021462865.1 Gammaproteobacteria bacterium
CCGCCCTGTAGTGCAGACTTGGGTCACGACGATCCTGAGAAATCAGGGACTTGATCGTCGCCGACCGGCCGAATCCGCGAAGATCGGATAGCCGGGCGCCCCCGCCAACCGCCCGGTTGGGACCCGATTCCAGAATGGCTGCGCGGACGCGATCCGCGGTCGGGACTGAAGTCCCTCCTGCAGGGCTTGCACCAGCCGGCGTAACCCGCAGCGACGCGGCCAGGGGTGGTCGCAGACCGCCGATGAACCTTATTTCCTGCGGCGGGCTGCTGGCCGACGCGTGGCTGGCGCAGCCTCCCAGCGCTGCTTGGCGTGGTAGCCGAGCTTCCAGAGCCAGGTTTCGGTGTAGAGGATCTTGTCGGGAACGATCCTGCAGACCTGTCGCTCGAAGGGCTTGCTGGTATCCATGGCGAGATCGTGCATCCACTCGTACCAGCGGAAGATCTCCATGCCGCGCTTCCAGCCCGGTGCGTGCGGTTCGATGAGGGTGGCGCGACCGAAGATCTGCGCACCGCGCGCGCTGTGCCAGCCGTGATAGGCGCCGTGCACGGCAACCGATACCCGAGGGTCGCGCTGAATGGCCTTGAGCTTCGGTGTACCGGGGTCCGGCAGCATGTACAGCGTGAGTCCATCGGCGTAGTACTCGATGGGGCTTGCCATCGGCTGGCCCTTGCTGCCTACCGTGGCCAGCACGCACATGTTGGTGGAACCGAGCAGCTGCCCGATACGATCCTCGAGTTCGGCGCGGGGCAGAGCCTTCTGCGGCCAGGGGGGCTCGACCCACTTGTAGGCGGTGCTCACGGCTGGACTCCCGGGTTGAAACTTATCTCAAGAATACCGCGCCGACGTGCTCCGCCGTCGGGCGGTGTTCGGCACGCTCATTCGACGGTCACGGACTTGGCGAGGTTGCGCGGCTGATCCACGTCGGTGCCGCGCAGGATCGCCACATGGTAGGCGAGCAGCTGCAGCGGGACGGTATAGACGGCCGGCGCCTGCAGGTAGGTGACGTGCCGGGGCATCTGGATCACGGTCACGCCATCGCTCGATTCGAAGCCGGAATCCGGATCCGCAAACACGAACAGTTCTCCACCCCGGGCGCGGACCTCCATGAGGTTCGACTTGAGCTTCTCCAGCAGGTCGTTGTTCGGCGCCACCGTGATGACCGGCATGTCCGCATCCACCAGCGCCAGCGGGCCGTGCTTGAGCTCACCCGCCGGGTAGGCCTCGGCGTGGATGTAGGAGATCTCCTTGAGCTTCAGCGCACCCTCCATCGCTATGGGGTGCAGCATGCCGCGGCCGAGGAACAGCGTGTGATGCTTGTCGGCGAACCGCTCGGCAAGCTTGCGCATGTCCTGGTCGAGGACGAGCGTCTTCTCGATGAGCCCGGGAATCTCGATCAGCCGCGTAACGAGCCCGCGCTCGCGCTCGGCGTTCGAGCCGTGATGCCTGGCGAGCGCGATCACCAGCATGGTGAGCGCAGCGATCTGCGTGGTGAAGGCCTTGGTGGAGGCCACGCCGATCTCCGGGCCCGCCCGCGTCAGCATCACGAGCTCGGACTCGCGCACCAGCGAGCTTTCCGGGACGTTGCAGATCGCGAGCGAAGACAAGAAGCCCTCTTGCTTCGCGAGCCGGAGCGCCGCCAGCGTGTCGGCCGTCTCGCCGGACTGCGAGATACTGACGAAGAGCGTGTTCGGCGTCACCACCGGGTTGCGGTAACGGAACTCGCTCGCGATCTCCACGTAGCAGGGGATGCGGCAGATCTGCTCGATGAGGTAGCGGGCCACGCTGCCGGCGTGGAAGCTCGTGCCGCAGGCGACGATGTGAACGGCCTGCGTGCGCCGGAAGATCTCCGTGGCCGCCGGTCCGAACGCTGCCTCGAGCAGCCGCCCGTTGGCGACCCGTTCCTCGAGCGTCTGCGCCACGGCGCGTGGCTGCTCGTGGATTTCCTTGAGCATGAAGTGCGGATACTGGCCCTTCTCCGCGGCATCGGCCGTCAGTTCGCTCTCCTTGACCGGCCGGAAGGCCGGCGCACCGCTGCGGTCGACCACACGCACGCTGCCGCGGTTGATCTCGGCGACGTCGCCTTCTTCCAGGAACACGAACCTCCGCGTGACCGGCAGCAGGGCCGAGACGTCGGAGGCGACGAAGTTCTCGCCTTCGCCAAGGCCCACCACCACCGGGCAGCCGCAGCGGGCGAGCACGATCATGTCGGGGCTCGCCTGGCTCATCACCGCCAGCGCGAATGCTCCCTGGAGCTCCGCCACCGTGGCGCGCACCGCGTCGAAGAGCCGGCGATGCGTTTTCAGGTGATGGTGGATGCGATGCGCGATGCACTCGGTATCCGTGTCGGAGGTAAACACGTAACCGAGTGCCTTCAGCTCATCGCGCAGCTTCTCGTGGTTCTCGATGATGCCGTTGTGCACGATGGCGAGCCCGTCGTGCGAGACGTGCGGATGGGCATTCCTCTCTGCCGGCGCGCCATGGGTAGCCCAGCGCGTGTGGGCGATCCCGACCGGCGCTTCGAAAGGGTCGGCATCGAGCGCGGCCTGCAGTTCGGCCACCTTGCCGAGGCGGCGCTGGCGACGCATGACCCCGTGGGTGAGCACGGCCAGGCCGGCGGAGTCGTACCCCCGATATTCAAGGCGTCGCAGCCCCTCCATCAGGATGGGCACGACGTTTCGCTCAGCAACCGCTCCGACGATTCCGCACATGGGTGGTACTGTGACCTATCGGGCCCTTTTGCCCGCTGCGATTATCCGCTCCGGGCCTTAAACCCGCCTGAAGCGCCTTCTCAGATTTCAGCTTTACGCCCGTCCACGCCGGATCCGGCGTTGCGGGTCCATTCGATCTTTATGCGGCGGCGGGCGGCCGTCCTGTGCGCCGGGCCCGTCGCACGTCATTTCTTCACCGGCCGCTTCCAGCCGTAGCGCGTTACCTGCTTGCGCTCGCTGATGGTCAGCTCCCCGGGGGGCGCGTCGCGGCTGATGGTGGCCCCGGCACCGATCGTGGCGCCCCGGCCTACGGTCACCGGCGCGATCAGCTGCACGTCCGAGCCGATCTGCACGTCGTCCTCGATGACGGTGCGATGCTTGTTGACGCCGTCGTAGTTGCAGGTGATCGTGCCGGCGCCGACGTTCACGTCCCTGCCGATGCTCGCATCGCCGATGTAGGTCAGGTGATTGACCTTGCTGTGGCGGCCGATGGTGCTTTTCTTCCCCTCGACGAAGTTGCCGAGCTTGACGTCGCCGGCCAGCTCGACGCCCGGGCGCATCCTGGCATAGGGGCCGATTTCGCAATTCTCGCCGATGTCGCCTGCCTCGATCACGCAGTGCGTGTGGATGATCGTCCCGGCCCCGACCGTCGCATTGCGGATGCGGCTGAAGGCCTCGACCAGTACGCCGTCGCCAAGCCGCACGTTGCCCTCGAACAGCACGTTCGGGTGGATCACGACGTCGCGGCCACAGCTGAGCGTGCCATGCACGTCGATGCGCTCGGGGTCCACCAGCGTGACGCCCTTCTCCAGCAGTGCCCGCGCCGTGCGCCGGCGCAGGATGCGACCCGCCTCGGCAAGCTGCACCTTGTCGTTGATGCCGAGCACCTCGTCGGCCGAAGTCGCCCCGACGGCGACGACGGGCAGCTGGTCCTTCACCGCGAAACCGACGATGTCGGTCAGGTAGAACTCGCCCTGCGCATTGTTCGCCCTGAGCCGCCCGATCATCTTCGCCAGCGCGCCGGCCGGGCAGGCCATGAGCCCGGTGTTGATCTCGCGGATGGCGCGCTGCTCGCGCGTCGCGTCCTTGTCCTCGACGATCGCAAGCACCTGCCCGCCCTTGCTGGCGCGAATGATGCGCCCGTAGCCGGCCGGATCGGCGAACTCCGCCGTCAGCACCGCGAGCGCCCCGCGTGCGGCCTTCGCCACCAGTTTGCGCAGCGTCGCGGGTTCGATCAGCGGCACGTCTCCGTAGAGCACCAGCACCACGTCCCGGGCCGGCACCCGGCCGAGGGCGAGGCGCACCGCGTGGCCGGTGCCGCGCTGCTCGGCCTGGTGCACCCAGGTGACCGGGCGCTCCGCGAACGCAGCCTGCACCTGTGCGCCGCCGTGGCCGTAGACGACGCGCACGTCGCGGGGCTTCAGCGCCTCTGCAGCATCGAGCACGTGGGCGAGCAGGGGTCGGCCGGCCAGCGGGTGCAGGACCTTCGGCAGGCCCGAGCGCATGCGCTTGCCCTGGCCGGCGGCCAGGATGATGACGGTGGCTGGCATGGCGAATCCGGACGTTGAATTCGGGGACAGTTTACCTATTTTGATGCGGTCGCATCCCCCAGCCGGACCCGAGCGAGAAATGAGTAAACGGTCCCGGAACCCGGGTTCGTTCAGAGCTCCCGGCGCTTGCCCTTGAGCTTCTGGGCTGCGCGGTAGCGCGCTGCGGCCTCGACGAGCTGCATCTGCGCGTGCGCGAGGTCTTCCTTGCCGACTGCGCCCTTCAGCGCCTCCTCGGCCTTGCGCCGCGCCTCGCCCGCCGCCGATTCGTCAAGCTCGCCTTCGCGCAGCGCCGTGTCGGCAAGGATGGTCACCTGGGCCGGCTGCACTTCGAGAATGCCCCCGGTCACGTACAGGAACACCTCGTCCTTGCCTTCCGCCTGTATCCGGACCTCGCCCGGGCGCAGCGTGGTCAGGAGCGGCGCATGCCGCGGCGCGATGCCGATGTCGCCCATCCGGGCCGGGCAGATCACGAGGTTCGCATCCCCGGAGAAGATGTGGCCCTCGACGCTGACGATTTCGACGTGGATTGTTGCCATGTTCGGGTGCGGCACCAGCCGCGATTCGGTTATTGCAGCGTCTTCGCCTTGGCCACGGCCTCATCGATCGTGCCGACCATGTAGAACGCCTGCTCCGGCAGGGCGTCGTACTCGCCGGCGACGATGCCCTTGAACGCGCGGATCGTGTCCTTGAGCGAGACGTACTTGCCGTCCTGCCCGGTGAACTGTGCCGCCACGAAGAAAGGCTGCGAGAGGAAGCGCTGGATCTTGCGCGCCCGCTGCACGGTCAGCTTGTCGTCCTCGGAAAGCTCGTCCATGCCGAGGATCGCAATGATGTCCTGCAGCTCCTTGTAGCGCTGGAGCACCGCCTGCACGGATCGGGCGGTGTCGTAGTGATCCTGGCCGATGACGTTCGGGTCGAGCAGCCGGCTGGTCGAGTCGAGCGGGTCCACCGCCGGGTAGATGCCGAGTTCCGCGATGTTGCGCGAGAGCACGAGCGTGGCATCGAGGTGCGCGAACGTGGTCGCCGGCGAGGGATCGGTGAGATCGTCCGCGGGCACGTAGATCGCCTGGAAGGAGGTGATCGACCCGGTTCGCGTCGAGGTGATGCGCTCCTGCAGCACGCCCATTTCCTCGGCCAGCGTCGGCTGGTAACCCACCGCCGAGGGCATGCGCCCGAGCAGCGCGGACACCTCGGTGCCGGCAAGCGTGTAACGGTAGATGTTGTCGATGAACATCAGCACGTCGCGGCCCTCGTCGCGGAACTGCTCCGCGATGGTCAGCCCGGTCAGCGCCACGCGCAGGCGGTTGCCCGGCGGCTCGTTCATCTGCCCGTAGACGAGCGCCACCTTGTCGATGACACCGCCTTCCTTCATTTCGTGGAAGAAGTCGTTGCCTTCGCGGGTGCGCTCACCCACGCCGGCGAACACCGAGTACCCGGAGTGCTCCACCGCGATGTTGCGGATCAGCTCCATGAGCGTCACCGTCTTGCCCACGCCGGCGCCGCCGAACAGCCCGATCTTGCCGCCCTTGGCGATCGGCATGATGAGGTCGATGACCTTGATGCCGGTCTCGAGCAGCTCGGTCGCCTTCGCCTGGTCCTCGTAGCTCGGTGCCTGGCGGTGGATCGGCATGTGCTCCGTGGCGCCGATCGGGCCGGCCTCGTCGATCGGGTTGCCGAGCACGTCCATGATCCGGCCGAGCGTCTTGGTGCCGACGGGAACCAGGATCGGCTTGCCCGTGTTGGACACGGCCAGGCCCCGCTTTAAGCCCTCGGAGGCACCCATCGCGATGGCGCGCACCACACCGTCGCCGAGCTGCTGCTGGACCTCCAGCGTCAGGCCCGCCTCGGGAATCTTCAGCGCGTCGTAGACCTTGGGAATGGCTTCCCGCGGGAACTCCACGTCCACGACCGCACCGATGACCTGTACGACTTTTCCGTTACTCATGTGTCCGTCTCTCCTGGCCCCGCACCCCGTGGATCGACGCCGGGCTTGGCGTCTTTCCGCCGCGGGAGCGGCTCTGGCCCCAATCCGTCCTAAACCGCCGCTGCCCCGCCGACGATCTCCGCGATCTCCCGCGTGATGCCGGCCTGGCGCGCCTTGTTGTACTCGAGCTGCAGCTTTTCGATCAGCTTGCCCGCATTGTCGGTGGCCGCCTTCATCGCGACCATCTTGGCCGCCATCTCGCAGGCCACGTTCTCCACCGTAGCGCGGTACACCTGCGTTTCGATGTAGCGCGTCAGTACGCCGTCGAGGAGCTCCCGCGCCCCCGGCTCGTAGATGTAATCCCAGAACTTCGGCAGCGACTGCGGGTTCATCGGCTCGGCCGGCAGCAGCGTCCTGATCTCCGCCTTCTGGCTCATCGTGTTGACGAATACGTTATGCACCAGGAACAGGCGGTCGATCTGCCCTTCCTTGTAGGCATCGAGCATGACCGTCATGGCGCCGATCAGCGTCGAGACCTGCGGGTTCTCGCCGAGGTGTGTCGTCGCCGCGACAACGTTGACCTTCAGGCGCCGGAAGAACTGCACGCCCTTGGCGCCGATCAGGCAGAGGTCGGCTTCGACGCCTTTCTCCTGCCATTGGCGCAGTTCCGGCAGCAGGCGGCGGAACTCGTTCACGTTCAGGCCGCCGCACAGGCCGCGATCCGACGTGATGACGATGTAGCCGACGCGCTTGATCTCGCGGGCGACCAGGAAGGGGTGCCGGTATTCTGGGTTCGCCTTGTAGAGGTTCGCGATGACGTCGCGCATCTTGTCCGCGTACGGGCGTGCCGCGGCCATGCGGTTCTGCGTCCGGCGCAGCTTCGAGGCGGCCACCTTTTCCATGGCCTTGGTGATCTTCTGCGTGCTCTTCACGCTTTTGATCTTGGTGCGGATTTCTTTTGCGCCTGCCATGTTTCCTGGTCCGTTCGCGGGTCGGGGCCGAAACCCCGCTTACATCGCTTCGTGCATCATCTCGCGGCCCGCGATCAATAGGCGCCGCTCTTCTTGAAGTCCTCGCAGATCTGTTTCAGGCCCGCGGCAATGTCGTCGCCGTAGTCGCCGCTCTGGTTGATCTTCTCGATCAGCGCGCCGAACTTCTCCTTCGCGTGGGCGTGCAGCGCGGTTTCGTAGGCGACCACCTGCCTGGCCGCAACGGCGTCGATGTAACCCTCGTTCACCGCATACAGCGACAGGGCCATCAGGCCGACCGACAGGGGCGAGTACTGCTTCTGCTTCATCAGCTCGGTGACGCGCTGGCCGCGCTCGAGCTGCTTGCGGGTGGCTTCGTCGAGGTCGGAGGCGAACTGCGCAAACGCGGCGAGCTCGCGGTACTGGGCGAGCGCCAGGCGCACGCCGCCACCAAGCTTCTTGATGATCTTGGTCTGAGCGGCACCACCGACGCGCGACACCGAGAGGCCCGCGTTGATGGCCGGCCGGATACCGGCGTTGAACAGATCCGTCTCGAGGTAGATCTGGCCGTCGGTGATCGAGATGACGTTGGTGGGCACGAATGCGGAAACGTCGCCCGCCTGCGTCTCGATGATCGGCAGCGCGGTGAGCGAACCGGTCTTGCCCTTGACCTTGCCGCCGGTGACCTTCTCCACGTACTCGGCATTCACGCGCGCGGCCCGCTCGAGCAGGCGCGAGTGCAGATAGAAGACGTCGCCGGGATAGGCCTCGCGGCCGGGTGGACGGCGCAGCAACAGGGACACCTGGCGGTAAGCCCAGGCCTGCTTGGTGAGGTCGTCGTAGATGATGAGCGCGTCCTCGCCCTTGTCGCGGAAGTACTCGCCCATCGCGCAGCCGGCGTAGGGCGCGATGTACCACATGGCGGGCGACACGGCGGCCGAGGCGGCGACCACGATGGTGTGCTCCATCGCGCCGAACTCCTCGAGCTTGCGCACCACGTTCGCGATGGACGAAGCCTTCTGCCCGATCGCCACGTAAATGCACTTAACCCCGGTGCCCTTCTGGTTGATGATCGCGTCGATCGCGACCGCGGTCTTGCCGGTCTGGCGGTCGCCGATGATCAGCTCGCGCTGGCCGCGACCGACCGGCACCATCGCGTCGATGGCCTTCAGCCCCGTCTGCACCGGCTGGCTCACGGACTGGCGCGTGATCACGCCGGGCGCCACCTTCTCGATCGGTGAGGTGCCGGCAGCCTTGATCGGGCCCTTGCCGTCGATCGGGGTGCCGAGCGAGTCCACCACGCGCCCGAGGAGTCCCTCGCCGACCGGCACTTCGAGGATGCGTCCGGTCGTCTTGACGGTGTCGCCCTCGGAGATGTGCTTGTAATCGCCGAGCACCACCGCGCCGACGGAGTCCTGCTCGAGGTTCAGCGCGAGCCCGAAGGTGTTCTGCGGAAACTCGAGCATTTCGCCGTACTTGGCGTCGGCCAGGCCGTGAATGCGGCAGATGCCGTCCGTCACCGCGATGACGGTGCCGACGTCACGCGCCTCGGCGGCGCTCTCGAAGTTCTTGATGCGCTGCTTCAGCAGCTCGCTGATTTCTGAGGCTTTCAGTGCCATTTGTCGTTCCTCTGCCCCGCTTGCGCCAACCGGTTGGTCAGGCGCGCAGGGCGGTTGCGAGTTTGTCGAGCCCGGTGCGGGCCGAGCCGTCGATCACGCGATCGCCGACCTGCAGCCGCGCCCCGCCGATCAGGTTGGCGTCCGTACGCACCGTGAGCCGGATCTGCCGGCCCAGGCGTTTCTGCAAGGCCGCGGTGATGCGCGCGCGCTCGTCGTCGTTCACTTCCGCGGCAGTCGTCAGGGTCGCGTCCAGGGTGTTCTCGGCCTCGGACTTCAGCGCCTCGAACCGGACGGAAATATCGGGCAGTACGCCGAGCCGCTGGTTCTGGACGAGCAGCTTCAGGAAATTGACGCCAGCCGAACGCTCGCCGTCACGAAGCGGCGCCGGATCGCCGAGCTGTTCGCGGCACAGGCTGCCGATTGCGAGCGCGAGCGCGGTGAGATTCGCACCCGGGGTGAACAACAGGCGTTTCACCTCAGGGTCGCTGACCATGACCGCCGCGAGCTGCAGGAAGGACGACCACGCCGGAAGCGTGCCATCCGCCTTCGCCAGCTCGAAGGCTGCCTGGGCGTAGGGTCGCGCGACGGTGCCATGATCAGCCATGCTGCGCCCCTAGATCTGCTGCGCCAGCTTGCTCAGCATGTCCTGGTGCGTTCGCGGATCGATCTCGCGAGCCAGGATCTTCTCGGCGCCGGCCACCGCGATGGCGGCAACCTGGCTGCGCAGTTCGTCGCGCGCCTTGTTGATCTGCTGTTCAACGTCGGCCCGGGCGGCCTGGATGATACGGTCGCGCTCCTGCTCGGCGCCCGAGCGCGCCTCCTCGACGATGCCGTTCGCACGGACCTGCGCCTGATCCAGTATCTGTCGGGCCTGGCCACGGGCATCCTCGACCATCGACTGGATGCGCACCTGCGCCTCCTCCAGCGAGCGCGCGCCGCGATCGGCCGCGGCCAGCCCGTCGGCAATCTTCGTCTGGCGCTCCTCGATGATTCCCAGGATCGGCGGCCAGACGAATCGCATGCAGAACCAGACGAACACGATCATCGCGATCGTCTGCCCGATGATGGTTGCGTTGATATCCATCCTGCGCCCCTGTCTGTTAAACGTCGGAGTTACGTTCCGGACGTGCCGCTCAACCGCCCATCGCCTGCTGCAGCTGGCCGACGAACGGATTGGCAAAGGCGAAGAACAGCGCGATACCGACGCCGATCATGGCCACCGCGTCGAGCAGCGCGACCACGAGGAACATCTTGGTCTGCAGCATGTTCGCCAGCTCCGGCTGGCGCGCGCAGCCCTCGAGGAAGCGGCCGCCGAGCAGTCCCATGCCGACGCCGACGCCCAGCGCGCCGAGGCCGATCAGGATCGCGACGGCGATCGCGGTAAAGCCAATTACAGTTTCCATTGTTGTCTCCTAGCCCGGATCAGGATGTTGCGGAAAAGATGAAAAAAACCTCAGTGATGCTCGTGCGCCTGGCTCAGGTACACGATGGTGAGCATCATGAAAATGTAGGCCTGCAGGGTAATGATCAGGATGTGGAACACGGCCCAGCCGAAATGCAGCGGCAGCTGGTAGAACCCGAGGAGCGCGATCAGGACGAACATCAGCTCGCCCGCATACATGTTGCCGAACAACCGCAGTGACAGCGACAGCGGCTTGGCCAGCAGCGCGACGGTCTCGAGGATGAAATTGAAGGCGATGACGATGGGCCAGAAGATCTTCGGCACACCCAGTTCGGACGGGCTCAGCGGATGCAGCGTCAGTTCGGCGAGGAAGCCGCCCGCGCCCTTGTTGCGGATGCTGTAGTAGATCACCAGCACGAACACCGACACCGACATGGCGAAGGTGATGTTCGGGTCGGTCGTCGGTACGACCTTCAGGTACTCCACGCCCGCCAGGTGCGCCACGCCCGGCAGCCAGTCGACCGGGATCAGGTCCATCAGGTTCATCATGAAGACCCAGGTGACGATGCTGAGCGCCAGCGGGGCAATCAGCGGGTTGTTGCCGTTGAACGTCCCGCGCACGCTGCCGTCGACGAAGTCCACGATGAGCTCGACCATCGCCTGCACGCGGCCCGGTCGGCCGGCCTGCGCGCGCCTCGCCACGCCGCTGAACAGCCAGCCGAGCAGCACGGCCAGCACGACGGCAATCACCATGGAGTCGACGTTGATGGTCCAGAAGTTGCCGCTGCAATGGTTCCAGACCCAGGCGCCGGAATCATCGCGGCAGACCTGGAGGTTCCTCAGGTGGTGCTGGATGTACTCAGCCGCCGTTTTTTCTGCCGCTTCCGATGACATTCACAACCTGCTGTCGCGTTCAAGCCGCCGTTTCGCCGCCGTCACGGGCCGTTCGCTCGCCGCCGTTACGTCCGGCAACCAGGGGTAGCCCGACCCCAGGGCCGCCCAGTAGGCGATGAAGGTAACCGCGTAACCGCCGATCATCGGCAGGAACTGCGGGTGCAGCACCCGGATCGCAAAGATGAAGAGTGCTACCGTCAGCAGGATCTTCACCGCTTCGCTCACCCAGACCCCGCGATAAAACCGCGCGGGATCGTCCGCTGCGCTCACCCGGAACATCCGCAGGGCCTGGTAGAGCCCTGCGATCGTGCCGATGCCGCCGCCAAGCAGGGCCGAGACGGCCGCCGCACGTCCGCCAAGCAGCGCCGCGACCGCGGCCACTGCCAGCGTCAGTGCAACCTGCCAGCCGGCAAACCTGTATGCGGCCCGTTGCATCAACCCCGGCCTGCAAGCCGAACCCCTTCGGGGCGCATCGCGTGGGAGCAAAAAAGCCACAGCGCACCGGCTGCCCGGCGGCGGTGGCATCGTGCCAGCGCTTTCGCGCTGGAAAGCCGCGGAATTCTATTGAGACCGCCCCCCGGTTTCAAGCGCAACAGCGGCGACTCCCGCCGCTCCCGTGGGCGGCTTCGACCATCGGTGCTGCGTGGCCCGGGACCGTAAGGCCGGCTAACGAATATGGGCGAGGATCCCGTCGAGCTCGTCGAGGCTGTTGTAGGCAACCACCAGCTTGCCGCGGCCCTTGGCGCCGTGCTGGATCGCGACTTTTGCGCCGAGGCGGTCGGAAATCTCGTTCTCCAGCCGCTGGATGTCGGGATCGACCCGGCCGGATGCGCTGCGGCGCGTGCCCGCGCCGCCGTCGAGGACCCGGCGCACCAGCGCCTCGGTCTCGCGCACGGACAGGCTCTTCTTCGCGACCAGCGCGGCAACCTCGGCCTGCATGCGCGCGTCGCTGATGGCCAGGAGCGCCCGCGCATGGCCCATTTCCAGCGAGCCCGCCCGCAGCAGCGCGCGCGCCGGCTCGCCGAGATCGAGCAGCCGGAGCAGATTGCTCACCGCCGCCCGCGACCGGCCGATCGCATCGGCTGCGTCCTGGGGCGTCAGCTGGAACTCGTTCAACAGGCGCTGGATCGCCTGCGCCTCCTCCAGCGGGTTGAGGTTTTCGCGCTGGATGTTCTCGATGAGCGCCTGGGCGATGACCGCCGAATCCGGAATCTGCCGCACGACCGCCGGCACGGTGGTGAGCCCGGCAATCTGCGCCGCCCGCCAGCGCCGTTCGCCGGCGATGATCTCGTAGCGCGTCTCACCGCCCGGGGCGACGTCCGGCAACGGCCGCACCACGATCGGCTGCACCAGTCCCTGTGCCTTGATCGAGCGGGCCAGGTCCTCAAGCGATTCCTGGTGCATGTCCTGGCGGGGCTGGTAGCGGCCGCGCTCCAGCAGTTCGACCGGGATCTGGCGCAGCCCTTCCTTCGCCTGCGTCTGCACCGGCCTCACCGGCGAACCTGCGTCTCCCAGCAGGGCTTCGAGTCCGCGTCCGAGTCCTGTTCGTTTGGCGCTCATGGTGCCGCCGGTCGTACCGCCGAAGATGCGCGGCATTCTAGCGCCAACCTCACTGCGCCGGGCGCGCCGGTCCGCTGCCGGCGCGCGGCGGGGGGGGCCGCCACGACCTCAGGCCGCGTCGCGGCGGATCATCTCCTCGGCCAGTTGCACGTAGGCCTGTGCCCCGCGCGAACCCCGGTCGTGCACGATTGCCGACAAGCCGAAGCTCGGCGCCTCGGCGAGACGCACATTGCGCGGGATGATCGCCTCGTAGACCTTGTCCCTGAAGTGCTTGAGGAGCTGGTTGGAAACCTCCGCGGCCAGCCGGTTGCGTGGGTCGTACATGGTGCGCAACAGGCCCTCGATACGCAGGTCGTTGTTGACCGTGTTGCGCACCTGCTTGATGGTCTCGAGCAGCGAAGACAATCCCTCGAGGGCGTAGTACTCGCACTGGATCGGGATCAGCACGCCGTCGGCCGCCGTCAGCGCATTCAGGGTGAGCGTGTTGATGGACGGCGGGCAGTCGATCAGTACGTAGTCATAGAGCCCGCGTACCGGTTCGAGCGCTTTTTTCAGGCGCATTTCCCGGCCGATCTCCTGGATCAGGCGCACCTCCGCCGCGGTGAGGTCGGAGTTTGCCGGCATGAGGTCGAACTGCCCTTCCTGGACGGAGACGATGGCGTCCTGCGCGGCCGCTTCGCCAAGCAACACGTCGCAGGCGGTCTGCTCGAGCGACTGCTTGTCCAGGCCGCAACCGGTGGTCGCGTTGCCCTGCGGGTCGAGATCGACCAGCAGCACGCGCTTCTCGGCGCCGGCCAGTGCCGCGGCCAGGTTCACCGCAGTCGTGGTCTTGCCGACGCCGCCTTTCTGGTTGGTGATGGCGACGATGCTAGCCATCACTGCCGTGCTCCAGCACCACGAAATGACGTTCGGCTTCGAGCCCCGGCACGGTGACCCGGCGTGCTTCGACCACGCGCCAGGGGCGTGGCAGCTCGTCGAGCTCCTCGCGCGGAAAACGGCCTTTCATGGCAACCAGCCGGCCGCCGGGCGCGAGAAGGCGCCCGCACAGGCTCGCAAACGCCGTGAGCGTGCCCAGCGCACGACAGATGATGGTGTCGAACGCCGGCGCAGCGTCCCAGTTCTCCAGCCGCGCCTGTACCGGGGTCGCGTTCGCGAGCCGCAGCTCCAGCACCGCCTGGCGCAGGAAGCTCACCTTCTTGCCCACGGAGTCGAGCAGGGTG
The DNA here is from genome assembly GCA_021462865.1 of Gammaproteobacteria bacterium. Classification (GTDB taxonomy): domain Bacteria; phylum Pseudomonadota; class Gammaproteobacteria; order Steroidobacterales; genus QUBU01. The sequence continues at coordinate 13,849 of JAJTYX010000109.1, forward strand.
AAATGCCGCGCAGGCTCGAGGAGCGCCAGCGGAATGCCGGGCAGCCCGGCGCCGCTGCCGGCGTCGAGCACGCGAGCCCCTGCCAGGAACGGCCGGGCGCTGACGGAGTCGAGGATGTGTCGCACGGCCATGTCACGGGGTTCGGTCACGCTCGTCAGGTTATAGGCCCGGTTCCAGCGCTGCAGCAACTCGAGATAGCGCACGAGCGCGGTTGCCCGGCCGGCGCTGTCCGGCACACCGAGTTGCGCCAGCCCGGCATCGAGGCAGCGCTCGACGTCGGCTGGCAAAGGACCTGGCGCCGGATTGCGATCGACCATGGTCCTGGCAGCATACCCTCGGCGAACCGGGCAAGCGCCCGGCGACGCCGGTCAATCGAGCCGTACCAGGGTGCGCCCGGCAATGCGCCCGGCGATGTACTCCTCAAAGCACCCGGGCAGATCATCGAGCGCCACCTCGCGGCGCACAATGCGTTCCAGCCGCGACGGCCGCAGATCAGTCCCCAGGCGCCGCCAGATCGCCAGCCGCAGATCGTGCGGGATTTCATTCGAGTTGATGCCGAGCAGGCTCACGCCACGCAGGATGAACGGCATCACCGTCGTCGCGAGCTGCGCCCCGGCCGCGAGCCCGATGCTCGCGATGGTGCCGAACGGCACCGTGGTACGCGTCAGCCAGGCGAGCACCTCTCCGCCGAGGCTGTCCACGGCGCCGCCCCAGAGGGCCTTTTCCAGCGGCCGGTTGCCGAGCGACATGCCACTGAGCACCTGCACCTCTGCCGCGCCGAGCGAACGCAGGTAGTCGGCCGCTTCGGCCTTGTGGGTCAGCGCGGTCACGTCATAGCCGCGACCGCTGAAGATATCGATTGCCACGCTGCCGACGCCTCCGGTCGCGCCGGTCACCGCGATCGGGCCGAGCGCCGGGCGCTGGTCGATCTGTTCCATGCGGTGCAGGGCCAGCGCGGCGGTAAAACCGGCCGTGCCGATCGCCATCGCCGCGCGCAGGTCGAGGCCCGCCGGCAGCGGCTGGACGGCGTCGGCGCGCACCCGGGCGAACTGAGTGAAACCGCCGTCCGTGGACTCGCTGAGCCCGCTGCCGATGACCACCACCGGATCGCCGTGCCGGAACCGCGGATCGCTGGAAGTCTCGACCGTGCCGGAGATATCCACGCCGGCCACCAGCGGAAAGCGGCGCAGAATCCTGCCTGTTCCGGTAGCCGCCAGCGCGTCCTTGTAGTTGATGCCGGACCAGGCGCCGCGGATCACGACTTCACCCGGCGCGAGATCCTCGAGGCGGATGCGCTCGAGCCGCGCGACGGTCCGGTCGTTTTCCAGGTGAACCCGGAATGCCTTGAAATCTGCTGCCATGTCGGGAGAGCGGGGATGGTTGACGCAATTCCCGCCTAGGCTACGGCTTGCGGACGACCAAGGGAAATGAGTGAACAGTCCCCGTGGCCGCGAACGCTAGTGATGCGTGGTGAACAAGCCGTGCTGGGCAGAAAAGAAGGCTGCCAGGTCGCTGATGTCCTGGTCGCTGAGCGCGGCCGCCTGGCCTTGCATGACCGGGTCCTGGCGCCCTTTTTCCCGGTAGCGGGTGAGGGCGTGCTGGAGGTAGTCGCGATGCTGCCCGGCGAGGTTCGGCCAGGTCGGCGCCGTGCTGATGCCCGCTTCGCCGTGACAGGCGACGCAGACGGCGGCTTTCTCCTTGCCGCGCGCGGCACGCCCGCCCGACACCACTGCCGCAGCCTGCGGGCCACCCTGGGAAGCGAAGAATGCCGCGACATCCTGCATATCCTGGTCGGACAGCGAAGCCGCCTGCGCCCGCATCGTCGGGTGTGGCCGGGTCTTCGCGCGGTATTCCTGCAGGGCAACCACGAGGTAATCGGCGTTCTGGCCGCCGAGTTTCGGCACGCGGTAGGACGGATACGCGTTGCGGTAACCCGCGATGCCGTGACAGCCCATGCAGGTGGTCGCGAGTTCGGCACCCTTTGCCGGGTCGCCGGCCGCGTTGGCCGACATCCAGGTCGCGGTGAGAACAACGAAAGTCAGAACATGACGAAGCGGCATCGACAGAACCTCGGTGATTCACGCCCGGACGGGGCGATCGCCGCCTCGGAGCCGCGGTATGTTAGTGTGAGTCGCTCGCCAATTCCAGCCGCCGGAATGCGGCCAATCGCCTGAAACCCCGGAGCATTGTCATGCGACACCTGCCACTGGCCGTCATCGCCGTACTGCTGTCGCTGCCCGGTGCAGCCGCCGCCGAAACCACCCTGCTGCAGGGCGCGCAGCCACGCAGCGTGACCGTGGCGGGCACGGGCTCCATCACCGGCGAGCCCGACAAGGCGCGCGTGCAACTCACCGTGCAGAAGTCGGACCCTGTGATGGACACGGCACGCACTCAGGCCGTTGCCGTGGTGGAACGCTTTCTGGCGCTGACGAAACAACTCGGCATCCCGCGCAACAAGGTCCGCACCACCGCGGCCTTCGTCAATCCCGAGTATCGCTGGGACAAAGCGACCAATCAGCAGGTGATGACCGGTTACATGGTGCAGCGCCAGCTCGAGGTCGAGGTCACCGACCTGGATCAGCTCGGCGCCCTGATCGAAGGGGCGGTGAGCGCCGGGGTGAACAACGTCTCCCCGCCTGTGCTCGACAGCTCGAAACGCCGCGATCTGAACCGCCAGGCACTCGCCGCAGCCGCGAGGGATGCGGAAGCGAACGCGCGCGCCATTGCCGAGACCTTGAACATGCGGCTCGGCGCGCTGCGCCAGCTCGTGGCTGCGGATGCGTCGCTGCCACCACCCATGCCGATGCCCATGCCGCGCGGGGAGCTCATGCTGCAGTCAGTACAAGCCGACGCCCGTGGCGCGGCCAGCTATCAGCCCGGCAGCCTGGAGTTCGAAGCCCGGGTGAACGCGACCTTCGACCTGGAGACTCCTTAGAACCTGGGCTCCAGGCGACTCGCCGGCGCGCGCCGGGTCCGCTGACAGCCGGCCGCGCAATGCCCAGCCGGCGTCGGCACCGATTTTCACCGCACCACCCCAGCCGGGCTCGTCTGGCCGGCTCGATCCGGCTTGATTTACTGTAGACAGTGTCAAATAACTGCGTTTTTAACTTGTTGTTTTGACGATATTTATAAGACTGCCTCCCCACGAGTATCCAGGCCCCATGGCGCTCATCCGGTGGGTGCCGCGGCGGGCACAACAGGCCCGGGAAAGGGCTCAGATCCCCCCCACCCGCAGGCAGGCGACCCGGGCATCGCCGCTGGGCTCCAGCGCGGGTACCGTCGCCGCGCAGGTGGGCACTGCGTAGGCGCAGCGGGTCCGGAACACGCAGCCCGAGGGCGGTGACACGGCGGAGGGCAGTTCCCCGCCCAGCCCCTGGCGGTTGCGCGAACGCTCGATGCGCGGGTCCGGCACCGGCGCGGCCGCCATCAGCGCTCGGGTGTAGGGGTGGCGGGGCCGGGTGAACAATTCATTCGCCGGCGCGATCTCCATCACCCGACCGAGGTACATCACCATCACCCGCTGGCTGACCTGGCGGATCACCGCCAGGTCGTGACCGATGAAAATCAGCGAGAGGTCCAGCAGGCGTCGCAGCTCCAGGAGCAGCTTCAGGATCTGCGCGCGCACGGAGACGTCCAGCGCGCTGACTGCCTCGTCGCAGATGACCAGTCGTGGCCGGGTGATCAGCGCCCGCGCAATCGCGACCCGCTGGCACTGGCCGCCGGAAAACTGATGCGGATAGCGGTGCATGTGCGACGGGTCGAGGCCGACGCGGCTCAGCATTTCGGCAACCTGGTTGGTCCGCTCGGCGTCCTGCAGCGCCGGCTCGAACGTCTCCAGCGGCTCAGCGACGATGTCGCGCACGGTCATGCGCGGGTTGAGCGAGGCCAGCGGATCCTGGAACACGATCTGCAGGTCGCGCCGCAGGGCATCGAGTTCCGGGCGCGGCATCGACACCAGGTTGCGGCCGAGAAAGCTCACCTGTCCGGCAGCGACCGGCACCAGGCGCAGGACTGCGCGCCCGAGCGTGGACTTGCCGCAACCGGATTCACCGACCCCCCCGAGCACTTCGCCGGCCGCCAGTTCGAAGCTGACGCCGGAGAGTGCCCGCAGCCGGGCACGCCGCGCCAGCAGGGCGCCCTCCGTCACCCCGAATTCCACCTGAAGATCGCTGGCGCGAAGCAGTGGGTTGGCCGCAGCCTGAGTGCGCCCGGGCGTGCGTGGCGCGGGCAGTGCGCCCGGTCGGTCCAGCCGCGGCACGGCCGCGAGCAGCGTGCGCGTGTAGGCGTGCCGCGGCGCGAAGTAGATTTGTTCTGCCGTGCCTTCTTCACGGCACTCCCCCCGCTGCATCACCAGGACCCGGTCCGCGAGCCCGGCGACGACGGAGAAATCGTGGCTGATCAGGATGATGGCGGTGCCGTAGCGCGTGCGCAGATCCTTCATCAGGGTGAGGATCTGCGCCTGTACCGTCACGTCGAGCGCGGTGGTCGGTTCATCGGCGATCAGCAGTGCGGGCCGGCACGACAGCGCCGCGGCGATCATCACGCGCTGGCGCATGCCGCCGGAGAGCTCGTGCGGATACATGCGCAACCGCCGCTCCGGTTCCGGGATTTCGACCGACTCGAGCAGCGCGACGCATTCGCGCTCGGCCTCGGCGGCGGACACTCGCCGGTGCTCGCGCAGCACGAGGGCCATCTGCCGCCCGATCGTGAGGTAGGGATTCAGCGAGGTCATCGGATCCTGGAACACCATGGCAATGCGTGCGCCGCGCACCCGGTTGAGCCCGGGCTCATCGAGCGCAAGCAGATCCTGGCCCTCGAACAGCGCGCGGCCGCGCGCCCGGCCGTTGTCGGCCAGCAGGCCGAGCAGCGCGAGCACGGCCTGGCTCTTGCCGGAGCCGGACTCGCCGACGATGCCGAGCGTTTCGCCGGCAGCCACGTGGAAATCGAGCGCGCGCACGGCGTGCACCTCGCCGCCGGGTGTGGCGAAGCGTATGTCGAGCCCGTGCACCGCCAGCAGGGGCGCGTTCACGGCTGGCTCCGGTCGCGGGGGTCCAGCGCGTCACGCAGCCCGTCGCCGAGGAAGTTGAAGCAGAACAGCGTCAGCGCCAGGAACAGCGAGGGGAACACGATCATCCACCATGCGGTCTCCAGTTCCTGCGCGCCCTCGTTGACCAGCGCGCCCCAGGAGGTCATCGGCTCCTGCACGCCCAACCCGAGGAAGCTCAGGAAGGACTCGACGAGTATCACGTGCGGGATGGTCAGCGTGACGTAGACCACCACGACGCCGAGCAGGTTCGGCACGATGTGCCGGCGGATGATGCGCGCAGTCGGCACGCCGCCGGCCCGCGCCGCCTCGACGAACTCGCGGTTCCTGAGCGACAGCGTCTGGCCGCGCACGATACGCGCCATATCGAGCCAGTTGATGGCGCCGATGGCGACGAAGATCAGCACGATGTTGCGGCCGAACAGCACCATCAGCAGGATCACGAGGAACATGAAAGGCAGCGCATACAGGATGTCGACGGCGCGCATCATCAGCTGATCCACGCGGCCGCCCGCGTAGCCCGCGATGGCGCCGTAGGTCACGCCGATGAGCAGACTGACCGCCGTCGCCACCAGCGCCACCGCCAGCGACACGCGCCCGCCCGCCAGCGTGCGCGCCAGCAGGTCCCGGCCGAGCGAATCGGTGCCGAGCAGGTGGGCGGTTGCCAGCGAAGGCGGCATGGCGATGTTGTCCCAGTCCGTCTGCTCGAAGTCGTAGGGCAGCAGTGCGGGACCGATCAACACGGTGAGCGCTACCGCGACCAGTATCCAGAAGGAAACGACGGCGGCCCGGTTCTGGCGTAATGCAGACCATGCGTCCGCCCACAGGCCGCGCGCGGTCTCGTCGTGGCCGGTTGCAGTCATGGCACGTGCCGGATGCGCGGATCGAGCACGCCGTACACGAGGTCGACGATGAAGTTGAACACCAGGATCAGGGTGCCGTAGAACACCACCACCCCCATCACCAGCGTGTAGTCACGGTTCAGCGCTCCCGTGACGAAGAACCGGCCGATGCCGGGCAGGCCGAAGATCTGCTCGACGACGACGGAGCCCGTGATCACCGCCGCCGTCGCGGGACCGAGGTAGGAGACCACCGGCAGCAGCGCGGGTTTCAGCGCGTGGCGCAGGACGATCGTCGGCAGCGGCAGGCCCTGTGCCCGCGCGGTGCGGATGAAGGCGCTGCGCAGCACCTCGACCATGCTGCCGCGGGTGAGGCGCGCGATGTAGGCGATCTGCGGCAGTGCCAGCGTGACCACCGGCATGACGAGGTGGCGCCAGCCGCCGACACCGCCGGCCGGCAGCCACTGGAGGATGACCGCAAACACGAGCACCAGCAGCGGTGCCGTGACGAAGTTCGGGATGGAAACACCGGTCATCGCCGCGGCCATCACCGCGTGGTCTGCCGTCCGGTTCTGGCGCAGGGCCGCGAAACTCCCGGCGGCAACGCCGACCACGACCGCAAGCAGGATGGCGAGCGCACCGATGCGCAGCGACACCGGGAAGCCGGCCCAGATCAGTTCCGTGACCGTGAACTCGCGGTACTGGAACGACGGCCCGAAGTCGCCGCGCGCCACGTTGGCGAGGTAGCGCCCGAATTGCTGATACAGGGGTTCGTCGAGGTGATAGGCAGCGCGCAGGTTTGCCTCGATCTCCGGCGGCAACTGGCGCTCGGCGTCGAAGGGGCCGCCGGGCGCCGCGCGAATCAGGAAGAACGCCAACGCCACGAGCACGAGCAGCGTCGGGATGCCGGTGAGCAGGCGCTGCAGCGCGAACCTCAGCATGGCCGCACCGGCAGCCGGACCAGCCAGTGCCCGATGGGCCGTGCACGGCCCGGATCCGGCGCGATGCCAGGACGAATCGCGCCGCACCCCGCAGTCCGGCATTCGCTCATGGGGATGTTCGCTGTCATCGGTGTCGGTCGGGCTCCGGCGTTCCTCAATGCTTGAGGATGTAGAGGTCCTTGCTGCGGTGATGATCCATGATGTTCGAGGTAAAGCCGCCCACCCAGGGCTTCACCAGCCGTTTGGACACGTAGAAGTACAGCGGAATCAGCGGCATGTCCGCGAGCAGTTGCCGCTCGGCTGCTTCCAGCAACTCGCGGCGACGTTGCGGGTCGGCTGTCGCGGCGGCCTCGTCGATCAACGCGTCGTAGGCCGCGCTTCTGTAGCCCGGGTCGTTCTGCCCGTTCTTCGAATGCATGAGCTGTGAAAAGCTGTACGCATCGTTGTAGTCGCCGATCCAGCCGGAACGGAACACCTGCGTGATGCGCTTGCGCTTGCGATTCTCGATGAACACCTTCCATTCCTGGTTGATCATCCGCGTGCGCACGCCGAGCGTCTGCTTCCACATGGCGGCGACCGCACCGGCCACCCGCTTGTGGTTCTGGTCGGTGTTGTAGAGCAGCTCGACGACCAGCGGGTTGTCCTCCGAGTAACCGGCCTCGCGGTACAGGCGTTTTGCCTCGGCGTTGCGCTGCTCCTGCGTCCAGCCCGCCCACTCGGGTTGCTGGCCCGTGTACCCGGTCACCGGCGGCACGAAACCGTACGCCGCGATCTCACCGGCACCGGCCACCCGCTGCGTGAGGATCTCCCGGTCCACCGCCATGGACAGCGCCAGACGCAGCTCGAGGTTGTCCTTGAAGGGCGGGCGCGTGTTGTTGAAGCCGAAGTAGTAGACGCCAAGGTAGGGCGCGATGACGAGTTCCTGCGGCAGGATCTCGCGCAGCAGCTTCACCTGGCGGAACGGCACGGTCCAGGTGATGTCGAGTTCGCCGGCACGGAAGCGGTTCACCTCGGCATCCTGGTTCTCGGTGGGGTAATACCGGACCTCGTCGATGATCGTGCTGGCGTTGTCCCAGTAATGCGCGTTGCGCTCCAGGCGGATATGCGATTGCACCGCCCACTCCGTGAGCCGGTAGGCGCCGTTGCCCACCAGCTTGCCGGGGCGCGCGAACTGCGCGCCGAACTCCTCGAGCGTGGCGCGATGCACCGGGTAAGCGGTCGCGTGCGTGAGCAGCCCGGGCAGGTAGGGTGTCGGTCCCTGCAGCCGGATCTCCAGCGTGTGCTCGTCGAGCGCCCGGACACCGAGTGCCTCCGGCGGCAGTTTGCCGGCAACGACGGCCTCGGCGTTCACGAGCGGGTAGAGAATGCTCGCGTACTCGTTCAGCGTGGCCGGATCGCAACTGCGGCGCAGGCCGAACTCGAAATCGAACGCGGTGACCGGATCGCCATTGCTCCAGTGGCCGTCGCGGCGCAGGTGGAAGGTCCAGGTGAGCCCGTCGGCGCTCGACTCCCAGCGCTCGGCGGCCCCGGGCACGATACCGCCGTCGGGCCCCTCCGCAGTCAGCCCCTCGAAGAGATCACGCAGGATGTTGGCGGCAGTCACGCTCTCGGCACGATGCGGGTCGAGCGATTCGGGCTCGGCCCCGTTGCCGATGCGCAGCAGCTGTTGTTCGGCGAGCTCCCGGCCCGTAGCGCCACCGATCCGCACGGCGGGTTCAGCCGAATTCGGAGCATCGGCCGGTCCGCCACAAGCGGCGAGGAGGCCAGCGAGGAACCACACCGCCAGCGCGGACACACGCGCGCGGCCCAGGCCGCCACCGCGGTCGTGCACAGTCGCCGCCTGCGCCCGGCGCGCAGCAGGCAGGTCGATACCCCTCATGCCGTGCGCAACCGTCGCTTCTTCAGGTGCACGAGCAACATCGAGATCGCGGCCGGGGTCATGCCCGAGATGCGCGAGGCCTGCGCCAGGTCGGCCGGCCGCAGCTCGGTGAGCTTCTGGCGGATCTCATGCGACAGGCCGCGCACCGCGCTGTAGTCGATGTCTTCGGGCAGCGGCGTGCCGGCATTCCGGCGGCTGCGTTCGATCTCCTGCTCCTGGCGCTGCAGGTAGCCGTCGTAGCGCGCCTGGATTTCCACCTGCTGCTCGATCTGTGCCGCGAGCTCGTCCGTCTCCCCGGCCGTGCGCGGCCGCGGGCCGACGAGCGCGCTCAGTCCGGCGTGGCTCATCTCCGGCCGGCGCAGCAGCTCCAGCGCCCGTTGCTCGCGCCGCAGCGGCGTGCGCAGGCCCGCTGCCGCATCGAGCGAATCCGGGCGAATCACGATCGCTCCGAGCCGGGCATTTTCGCGCGCGATGGCCTCGCGCTTGGTCTCGAACTGGCGCCAGCGCAGATCGTCCACCAACCCCAGCTCACGGCCGATCGGGGTCAGGCGCAGGTCGGCGTTGTCCTCCCGCAGCAGCAAGCGGTACTCCGCGCGACTGGTGAACATGCGGTAGGGCTCGGCCACGCCGCGCGTGATGAGATCGTCCACCAGCACGCCCATGTAGGCCTGTTCGCGGCCCGGCGACCAGCCCGGCCGCCCCAGCACTGCGCAGGCGGCATTGAGCCCGGCGACGATGCCCTGCGCCGCCGCTTCCTCGTAGCCGGTGGTGCCGTTCACCTGGCCCGCGAAATACAGGCCGCTCAGCGCCCGGGTCTCGAGCGTCGGGCGCAGGTCGCGCGGGTCGAAAAAGTCGTACTCGATCGCGTAGCCCGGTCGCGTGATCCGCGCCACCTCGAAGCCGGGAATGGTCCGGACGAACGCCGCCTGCACGTCATACGGCAGGCTGGTCGAGATGCCGTTCGGGTACAGCTCGCTCGCCTCGATCCCCTCCGGCTCGACGAAGATCTGGTGCGAGTCACGTGCCGCGAAACGCACCACCTTGTCCTCGATGGACGGGCAATAGCGCGGCCCGACGCCCTCGATGACGCCGGTGTACATCGGCGAGCGGTCGAGCGCGCCGCGGATGATGTCGTGGGTGGCCGCCGTGGTGCGGGTGATGTGGCAGGGCACCTGGCGCGGATGCTCCGCCCGCCGGCCGATGAACGAGAACACCGGCGTCGGTGCATCGCCCGGCTGCAGGCGCATCACGCCGAAATCCACGCTGCGCGCGTCGATGCGCGGCGGCGTGCCGGTCTTCAGGCGTCCGACGCGCAGCCGCAGTTCCCGCAGGCAGTCGGCCAGCGCAACCGACGCCGGGTCGCCGGCCCGGCCACCGCTGCTCTGCTCCAGCCCGACGTGGATGCGCCCGCGCAGGAATGTCCCGGCGGTGAGCACCACGGCGCGGGCGCGCAGTTCAAGACCGAGTTCCGTCCGGACGCCGGTCACACGCCCGCCCTCTATAAGGAGCGCGGCGACACTGCCCTGGAACAGGGCCAGGTTCGGCTGCGCATCGAGCAGAGCACGCACCGCCTGCCGGTAGAGGGCACGATCGGCCTGCGCGCGGGTCGCGCGCACGGCAGGGCCCTTGCTGGCGTTCAGTACCCGGAAATGGATGCCGGCGCGATCGGCCGCACGCGCCATGATGCCGCCGAGCGCGTCGATCTCGCGGGCGAGGTGCCCCTTGCCAATGCCGCCGATCGCCGGGTTACAGCTCATCTGGCCGATGGTCTCGAGATTCTGTGTCAGCAGCAGGGTCTGCGCGCCGAGCCGCGCGGCCGCGGCTGCGGCCTCGGTGCCGGCATGGCCGCCGCCGATCACGATGATGTCGAATTGCAGCCCGCTCTCCATGGGCGCGCATTGTATAGCGGCCGTCTCGTGGCCCAGGGGCGTCGCGGCGTTCACCATAACCGGCGCGGCGCAGCATCCTGCGACGTCTGTCACAGTCGGCCGCGGACGGATTCTGCGAACCTTGTCGCACTCGATCCGTACCCGGTGCGGTCGGGCCACATTCCAAGAAGAACAACAACTCATGGCAGACGACGGCCAATCTCCTCCCGCCGATGGCGGCCGCGAACACGCGGCCATTGCGCCTGACTGGTCCTGGCACGGAGTACTGCCGACGGCCGGCTTCTATCTCGCCTGGGGCGGACTCGCGCTGCTGAGCCATCTCGCCGGACGCACCACGCTGGCGCCCACCGCTGCCGCGCTGCTGCTCGGCGCGATCCTCGTCACGAACCTGCTCCTCGCCCTGCTCAACGCACCGGCTGCCCGCGCGGGAGTCGAAGCCGCCATTGCCACCGGCCAGGCGGGTCTCGCCATCGCCTGGACCACCGTCTACGCCGTGCTCGCCGAAGGCCCTGGCGAACTCGTCCCGGGCATGTATCTCACCGCGGTGCTCGTCGCCTTCACGCGCGCGCCGTCCGAGCGGCTGCAGCAGCTGGCGCTGGCCGCAGGCGGCGGCTATGCCATGTCCGTGGTCGTGCGCCTGCTCGCCGGCGGTGCCGTCGACGGGCTGTGGGGCGAGCTGCTGCAGTGTGCCGGAGTCATCGGCATGCTGTTCATCCTCGTGCGGCGGGCGCGGCAGCTGGAAATCGAGCAGCTCGAGCTCGCGGCGCAGGTCAACCGCCTGCAGCAGGAAGTCCGGCGCGTCTCGCGCAACGCGGAACGCGACCATCTGACGAAGTCCTTCAGCCGGCAGTACATCATGGAGGCGCTGTTGCGCGAGAAGGCGCGCGCGGATCGCACCGGGCGCGGGTTCAGCATCTGCATCTTCGACCTCGACCGCTTCAAGTCGCTGAACGACTCGCACGGGCACGTCGTGGGCGACCGCGTGCTCGCGGTGTTCGCCGAACGCGCCCGACGCGCGCTGCGCGCCATGGATTCCATCAACCCGACGCGTTACCGCCGGGCACTCGGCCGGCTGGGCGGTGAGGAGTTCGTCGCGGTACTGCCCGGCACCGATGTCGCGGGCGCGCTGCGTTGCGCTGAGCGGGTCCGTGAAGCCGTGGCCCGTCACCCCGTCGGCAGCACGCTCTCGATCACCGTATCCGCCGGTGTGGCCGAGTACCGTTCCGGCGAGAGCATTCCGGAACTGCTGACCCGCGCCGACCAGGCGATGTACGTCGCCAAGCGCAGTGGCCGCAACCGCGTGCGCGTCAGTGCCGTGCGCCCGCCGAAAGATCAGCCCGGCGGGCCGTCGAGGCCGAACCTGCGCGTCGTGCGCTGACCTGCGCTGATTCCTGCCGAACCGCCGGCTCCTGCCCGGCACCATCCTCGCCGGGCCCCGTCAACGCCTGCAGCCTCACCGCGTTGGTTACCGTGGGTACAGTGACGACCGCACAGGAGCCGACATGCCGCATCGACCGAGTGCAGGGATCCCGCGTTGGACCTGCCGGAACGCCCAGTCCTGGCTGCTCGCGCTCGCACTCGCCGCCTGTGGCGGCGGTGGTGGTGGCGGCGCGCCCGAACCGGCGCCACCGGCGCTGACCGCCATAGCCCTGTCGCCCGCGACGCTGACGCTCGCGCCCGGCACCGCGGCGACGCTCGAGGTCGTCGGCACTTACAGCGACGGCTCGACGCGCGTGCTCGCGGCCGCGGGCGAGGGGTTTACCACCGCGGACAGCGCCATCGCGAGTGTCAGCGCCACGGGTGTCGTCACGGCGGCCAGCGCTGCGGACAACGGCGCCACCGTCGCCATCAGCGCCCGGGACACCGCCTCGAATCTCAGTACCGGCGCGAATGGCTCGGCCATCGTCACCATCGCCGCCGGCAGCGAAGGCCCACCCACGCCCGGCAGCGCCGCCGCCGTGGCGCAGACCGCCACGGACAACGCCCGGTGCACCGCGATCCAGCCGTTCTACTGGGAGATTGGCAACGGCGAGGCCGCGCTCGCGAGCGGCAGCCCGCCTCCGGCCGGCGGCACCGCGGTGCCCGCCGCCACGCGCTGGCCGATCGCCTCGGCCTCGAAGTGGATCTACGGCATGTACGTGGTCCAGCGGCGCGGCGCCGCCGCCAGCCTGACGGCCGACGACATCCGGTTCCTCAACTTCACCAGCGGCTACACCTACATGGATACCTCGACCAGCAGCACCACCTGCACCGCTCCGCCGAGCGGCGCCAACAGCATCAACCATTGCCTGACGCTGCCCTCGTCCACGCCCGGCAAGACCTTCGCCGACCACGACCCCGCCACCGATGGCCTGTTCGACTACAACTCCGGGCACGAAGAAAACCACGCCGGCCTCTTCCAGCCGGAGATCAACGCCCTCGACACCGCCGATCTCGGCCCCGCCATCGTCGCCGGCCTTGGCGTCGGCGGCGTGACCCTGCAGTACTTCCAGCCGCTGCTCGCCGGGGGCATCGCCGCGCGAGCGAGCGACTACGCCCTGCTCCTGCGTGCCGTCGTCAGCGGCCAGCTCCACATGCGCGATGCCCTCGGCGCCCACGCCGTCTGTGCCTGGGCCATCGGGCCCGGCTGCGACGCCGTGCACAGCCCGGCCGTGACCGTGCAGTGGCACTACTCCCTCGCCCACTGGGTCGAGGACGACCCGCAGGACGGCGACGGCGCCTACAGCAGCCCCGGTGCCTTCGGCTTCTACCCCTGGATCGACGCCCGCAAGCGCTACTACGGCGTCATCTCCCGCTTCGCGCTGGCCAACGGCGAAATCCAGCAGGGCCTCGCCTCCGCCCAGTGCGGGCGCGCGCTGCGCGCAGCGTGGGAGACGGGGGTGGTGCAGTAGGCGGCCCGGAGGCCGGCGTCCGCTCGCGCCGGGCTTTCTGATTCACGGCGTGAATGAATTTCAGCCATGCCATGATGGCTTGTTCAGTCGATGAGATAACCTTGCATTTCTGGAGTGCAACTCCATAATTGCAGAGATGATTCTCCGCCGGCTGATCACAGCGCTCACCTCGGCCCTGGCCGAGGCCCCGGCCGTCGCGCTCCTCGGGCCACGCCAGGTCGGCAAGACCACCCTGGCGCTCGAACTTGCCGCCACACGGCCGACGATCTATCTCGATCTGGAGTCCGAAGCCGACCGGGCCAGGCTCTCGGAGCCGGAGCTGTATCTCGCGCAACACGCGGACAAACTGGTGATCCTCGACGAGATCCAGCGCACCCCGCAGCTCTTCAGCAGCCTGCGTGGCCTCATCGATGCCGGCCGGCGGCGTAGGCAGGGCAAAGGGCGCTTCCTGGTGCTGGGCTCCGCGTCGATCGACCTGCTGAAGCAATCGAGCGAGACCCTCGCCGGACGCATCCGCTACCTGGAACTCGCGCCACTCGACGCCGGCGAAGTCGGCCGCAAGCGCCTCGACGCGCTCTGGCTGCGCGGCGGATTCCCCGCGAGTCTGCTGGCGCATTCCAATGCCGCGAGCCTGCGCTGGCGGGTGGATTTCATTCGCACCTACCTCGAGCGCGACATACCGCAGCTCGGGCCACGAATTCCCGCGGAGACCCTGCGCCGCCTCTGGACGATGCTCGCCCACAGCCAGGGCAGCCTGCTCAATGCCGCAGCGTTCGCAAGGGCGCTGGCCGTGGATGGCAAGACGGTCGCGTCGTACCTGGATCTGCTGGTCGACCTTCTACTCGTCCGTCGGCTCGCACCGTGGCACGGCAACGTCCGCAAGCGCCTGGTCAAGTCGCCGAGGCTCTTCGTCCGCGACAGCGGACTGGTGCACGCACTGCTCGGGCTCGGCGACCGCGAGGCACTGCTGGCGCACCCGGTGGCCGGAGGGAGTTGGGAGGGCCTGGTGATCGAATCGCTGATCGCCGCCGCGCCGAACGGCACCGAGGCGTACTTCTTCCGCACAGCGACCGGCGCCGAGATCGACCTGCTGCTGAAGCTTCCCGGTCAGCGTGCGCCTTGGGCGATCGAGGTCAAGCGCGGGCTCGCGCCGAAGATCGAGCGGGGCTTTCATCTGGCCTGCCAGGACGTGCGACCCAGACGACGCCTGGTCGTGTACGGCGGCGTCGAGCGCTTCCCGCTCGCCGAGAACGTCGAAGCAGTTTCGCTCATCGAACTGTGCGAGGAGCTGTCGGCGGCATGAGCCGGTTCGCTGCGCTCAAACTCAAACAAGGCCCCGTCCTCCGCGCTTGTTAAAGACTGCCTTTCGTATGGAGCCAATCTGGCTCCATACGAAAGGCCGCAATACTGTCGGGGGAATGGGCCACGGCCTGATCGTTCGTGGGCCCGCTCTGGAACGCGGACTACTTCCCGATGCAAAACGACCCGAAAATCCTGCCCAGCAGATCGTCGCTGGTGAACTCGCCGGTGATGCTGGCGAGCGCGTTCTGTACCTGCAGCAGTTCCTCGGCCATGAGTTCGCCGGCGTGGCGCTCCTCGAGCACCTGGCGGGCGGCGTCGAAGTGCGTGCGGGCGCGGGCGAGCGCCTCGAGATGCCGGCGCCTGGCGGTGACGGTGCCCTCGCCGCCCGGCTGGTAGCCGGCGACCGCACGCAGCCGTGCGCGCAGCGCAGGCAGGCCGGCGCCGGTGGTGGCGACGAGGTTGATCGCCGCCGCGTCTCCGCTCGCCGGGCCGGGCGCCTCGCCGGTGAGATCGACCTTGTTCCGGATCAGGGTGTAGCCGAGGCCGGCCGGTAGCTCAGCGAGGAGCGCGGCGATGGCCGCCGGATCGGCAGCACTGGCATCGATGACGACGAGTGCATGGTCGGCCCGGGCGAGTTCCGTCCGTGCGCGGCTGACGCCTTCGGTCTCCACGACGTCGTCCGTGGCGCGCAGGCCGGCGGTGTCGAGCACGTGGATCGGCAGGCCGTCGATGTCGAGCTGTTCGCGCAACACGTCGCGGGTGGTGCCGGGCACCGCGGTCACAATGGCAGCGTCGTAGCCGGCGAGCGCGTTGAGCAGGCTCGACTTGCCGGCGTTGGGCCGCCCGGCGATGACCACCTGGAGCCCGTCCCGCAGCAGGCAGCCCTGCCGCGCGGTGGCCTGCAGGGCATCGAAGTGCGCGGCGACATCCGCCAGCCGCGAGCGAAGCTCGTCGGCATCGAGAAAGTCGATGTCCTCGTCGGGAAAGTCGATGGCGGCCTCGACCCAGGTGCGTAGCTCCGTCACCTGCTCGTTCAGCGCGAGCACGGCGGCGGAGAAATCCCCGCGCAACGAGCGCTGCGCGGCGCGGGCGGCGGCCCGGGAGCCGGCATCGATCAGATCCGCAATGGCCTCGGCCTGGGCGAGGTCGAGCTTGTCGTTGAGAAAAGCGCGCTCGGTGAACTCGCCCGGCCGCGCGAGGCGGGCACCGAGAGCGACGATGCGCTCGATGAGCGCATCGACCAGCACCGGGCCACCGTGGGCGTGCAGCTCGAGGACGTGCTCGCCGGTGAACGAATGCGGCGCCGGGAAGTAAAGCGCGAGGCCAAGGTCGAGGGCCTCGCCCGAGGCGTCGCGAAACCCGGTCAGCGTGGCGTGCCGCGCGGCGGGCAGCATCCCTGTCAGGGCGATAGCGAGGTCCGGCACGGCGGGCCCCGAGATCCGCACCACGGCCACGCCGCCGCGACCCGCCGGCGTGGCACAGGCCACGATGGTATCGGTTGCCGCCGGGAAACCCGCTTCAGGCATGGCCGGCAGCGGGCCCTGCGGCGCGGCGCCCTACTCGACCGCGAGCTTGCGGTTGATGTTCCACTGCTGGGCGATGGACAGCACCGAGTTGGTGAACCAGTACAGCACGAGGCCGGCGGGGAAGAAGGCGAACATGCCGGCGAACAGCATCGGCATCCATTTCATGATCTTCGCCTGCATCGGGTCGGGCGGCGCCGGGTTCAGGGAGGTCTGGAACCACATCGCGGCGGCCATGAGCAACGGCAGAATGAAAAATGGATCGCGCGCGGACAGATCGGTGATCCACAGGGCGAAAGGCGCCTGACGCATTTCCACGCTCTCGAGCAGCACCCAGTAGAAGGCGATGAAGAACGGGATCTGGATCAGCATCGGCAGGCAGCCGGCCGCGGGGTTCACTTTCTCGCGCTTGTAGAGGTCCATCAGCGCCTGGCTCAACTGCTGGCGGTCGTCCTTGTAACGCTCCTGCAGCGCAGTCATACGTGGCTGCAGCTTGCGCATGCGGGCCATGGAGCGCCCGCTGGTCTCGGTGAGCTTGTAGAACACGAGCTTGATGAGGAAGGTCGCAATGATGATCGACCAGCCCCAGTTCCCGACGATATTGTGGATCTGCTGCAGCAACCAGAACAGCGGCTGCGCAAGGATCGTCAGCCTGCCGTAATCCACGGTGAGCTCGAGTCCGTCGGCCACCTCTTCGAGCTGCGCCTGCAGCTTCGGGCCGACGAACAGTTTCGCGTTGAGCGTTTCCTCGGCGCCGGGCGCCACCGTAGCGAGTGGCCCGATGGCGGTCAGCGTGTAGATGCCACCCTGGGCAGCGGCTTCGTAGGAATACTCCTGGTCGGCAGGCGGCACCACCGCGGCGAGAAAATGATGCTGGATCGACGCCAGCCAGCCATCTGGCAGTTTCTGCCGGAACGGTTCCTTGGCGATGTCGCCCACGTCGAGCTTTTCGTACTTTTTCCCGTCGTAGGTCACCGGCCCGGTGAAGGAGTAGGAGTCCACATTGAAATAGGAGCGCTCCGGCGGGTGGTGCAGGCGCTCGATCTGCAGGTAGCTCGCCGCCGTATACGGCTCGGTGCCGAGGTTGCGGACACGATATTCGAGCCCGATGTCGTAGTGGCCGCGGCGGAAGTGGTAGATCTTGTCCACGGCCACCTGCCCGGGCGCCTCCCAAGTAAAGGTCACCGCCAGATCGTCGTCGCCGTCGCCGAGCGCGTACTCGCTCTGCGCGGCGTGCATCGGCGTCAGGTGATTCGGCTCGGGCATGCCATCGGCCGTGCGCAAGCCGGTGTGAAAAAGGAACAGGTCAGCGGCATCCGGGTTGAGCAGCACCACCGGCACATCCGGCTGATCTTTATGAACCGGATACTTCGGCAGGCTGACGCGCATCAGGTCGCCGCCCAGTGGATCGAGCTCGACATCCAGCACATCGGTACGAACATGCACCGGCGCGCGCTTTGGCATGTCGGTCGGTTGGGCTGCCGCGTCCGGCGTCGCCGCTGCGGCCGACGGCTGTTGCGGCAAGGCCGGCAAACGCGCGGCGGGGTCCTGGGTCGGTTCAGGTGCTGTCTTCTCGACCGCATCGGAAAACGTTCGCGGTGGAGCGTAATCGAGTTGCCAGGCCTGGAAGCAGGCCCACGCGAGCACGGCGACCGAGAACCAGAGGCCGAGCCGAAGATTGTCGATCGCTGCTTTCAATGTGCTCGTGCCTCAGGTGCGTTGGCCAGCGTGTCGAAGGCGTGCCCAGTGCTGCGTCAGGCTCTCGAAAACTGCCGGGTTGCCGGCTTCTCTCGCCGCACCGCTGACGATCACCACGATGTCGAATCCCTCGAGTCCACGCCCTGCATGGCGAAAACTTTCCCGGATCAGCCGGCGGATGCGATTACGCGCCACCGCCGTGCGCACGCGTCGCGCCGAAATGGTAATGCCAAGACGTGCACAGGCCAGGCCGGAGGGACGATACAGCACGGTGAAAAGCCGATCGGCGGAACGCCGTCCCCCTGCGAACACATTCTCGAATTCAGCCGCGCGCGTGAGTTTCTGTCGGCTGGAGGTACGCGCGGTGGGATTCAGTTCAGCGCATCCGCGAAGCGATCAGGGCGTCAGCTTCGCGCGACCTTTGGCGCGGCGTCGTTTCAGGATCAGTCGGCCACCCTTGGTCGCCATCCGGGCGCGAAACCCGTGGGTTCTCACGCGCTTGATCTTGCTCGGTTGGTAAGTGCGCTTCATGGCGAAAAAAGCCTTCGAAAAACAACATGATGGGGCCGATACGCGAGGGCGGAAGGTTACCGGCCGGCCGCTGCACTGTCAATGCTCGGGATGCTGTGGATAACCGCGGATCACCGGGATAGACTTCCGGTCCCTTCGCTTCCCGACGACAACAACCAACGACCGAGGGGTCAACGTGGTGACTTCCCTGTGGAGCGGCTGCCTCCGCCAACTGCAGTCCGACCTCTCCGAAACCGACTTCAACACCTGGATACGTCCGTTGCAGGCGGTGGAAGACGAGCAGACGCTGCGGCTGCTGGCGCCGAATCGATTCGTGGTCGATTGGGTCGCCGACCGCTGCCTCGGACGCATCCGCGAAGTGGTCGCCCGCGAGACGGAGCCCGCGCGCGCAGCGCAGGTCGTGTTGATGGTAGGCACCCGCGACGTGCTGCCCGACGCGCCGCGCACGACCGCCCGGGTGGCGCCGGCCGCGGCCCAGCCGGCCCGCCTCGGGAGCAAGCTCAATCCGGGCTACACGTTCGAGCGCTTTGTCGAGGGCAAAAGCAACCAGTTGGCGCGGGCGGCGGCCTCACAGGTCGCGCGGAACCCGGGCAACGCTTACAACCCACTGTTCATTTATGGTGGAGTCGGTCTCGGCAAGACCCATCTCATGCAGAGCATCGGCCACGCGATCCTGGCCGAGCGGCCGACGGCCAGCGTCGCTTACGTGCATTCCGAGCAGTTCGTGCAGGACATGGTTGCAGCTTTGCGGCACAACACTATCAGCGAGTTCAAGAAGGCCTATCGTTCGCTCGACGCACTACTGATCGACGACATCCAGTTTTTCGCCGGAAAAGACCACTCCCAGGAAGAGTTCTTCCATACTTTCAACTCGTTACTTGAGGGCCAGCGCCAGGTGGTGCTGACCTGCGACCGCTATCCCAAGGAGGTCACCGGCCTTGAAGAGCGCCTCAAGTCGCGCTTTGGCTGGGGGCTGACGGTGGCCGTAGAACCGCCGGAAATGGAAACCAGCGCGGCGATCCTGATCACCAAGGCGGCGGCGGAGAACGTCGAACTCCCGGAGGAAGTGGCCTTCTTCATGGCGCAGCGGATCCGCTCCAATGTGCGCGAGCTCGAGGGCGCTCTGCGCCGTGTCATTGCGAATTCCACGTTTACCGGGCGCGCAATCGACCTCGAGTTCGCACGCGAAGCACTCCGCGACCTGCTCGCTCTGCAGGAGCGCCTGGTCACCGTCGAGAACATCCAGAAAACGGTGGCTGAATATTTCAAGATTCGCGTGGCGGATCTACTGTCGCAGCGGCGAAGCCGCTCGATTGCGCGGCCGCGGCAGATCGCCATGACCTTGTCGAAGGAATTGACGCGCCACAGCCTGCCGGAAATCGGTGATGCATTTGGCGGCCGCGATCACACCACGGTGCTGCACGCCTGCCGGCGCATTCACCTGCTGCGCGAATCCGATCGCCGGGTGCAGGAGGATTATCAGAACCTGCTGCGGACCTTGACGGGCTGACTGTGAGGAAATCAGCCGGGAAACCCTGACTTTTCTGTGGATAATTCCCGACGGGCGGTCGATGAACAGGATGCACACAGGGCGCGTGGGGATGATCAACCAGGTCATCCATGGCCGGGGTGTGGCAGAAGCACGGGAAAATCGGCGCAAACCGCAGTTATCCCCGTCGCAGCGGGTGGCTTATAGTCATCATCATTTTATATATCGTCTTTTTGAATTGATTCTTTTCGGGCGGGTTGTGTACCAACGAGGCTTACAGGAATGAAGTTCTCCATATCGCGCGAAGCGTTGTTGAAGCCATTGCAGGCAGTCATCGGTGTGGTCGAACGGCGGCAGACGATGCCCATCCTGTCGAATGTGCTGCTGGTGGCGAAAAACGGCGCACTTTCCGTGTCCGGTACGGATCTCGAAGTCGAGTTGATCGCGGACGCCGAGGGGGACAAGGTCGATGTGCCCGGTGAAATCACCGTGCCGGGGCGCAAGCTGCTCGATATCACCCGCGCCCTGGCAGAGGGCGCGCGGATCACCATGGGCCTCGAAGGCGATCGCCTGGTGATCAAATCGGGGCGCAGCCGGTTCGTGCTGTCGACGTTGCCGGCTGCCGAGTTTCCCCAGGTGGAAAAAATCGATGCCAGCTCGCGTCTGCGCCTGTCGCAGGCCGCCGTCGCCAGCTTGCTCGATAAGACGCAGTTTTCCATGGCACAGCAGGACGTGCGTTATTACCTGAACGGTTTATTGCTGGAAACCTCGAAGAAGCGCCTCAGGGCTGTGGCAACCGATGGTCACCGGCTGGCACTGGCTGAAATATCTATTGATAATCAAGATGTTACGGCAGGCCAGGTGATCATACCGCGCAAGGGTGTGCTCGAGCTCCACCGCCTTCTCGGGAGTGGCGAGGACGTCGAGTTGGCTATCGGTTCGAACCACATTCGAGCAAAGCTCGATGGCATACGATTCACGTCCAAGTTGATCGACGGCCGGTTTCCCGACTACGAACGCGTCATACCGAGCGAAAAAGCCACGACGCTTACGGCGGACCGCGAATCGCTCCGGAGCGCTTTGCAGCGCGCGGCCATTCTTTCCAACGAAAAATATCGCGGTGTGCGCCTGGAAATCGGCAAGGGCACTTTGCAGATTCAGGCCAACAACCCCGATCAGGAAGAGGCCCGCGATGAGATCGAAGTCAGCTACGACGGCGACGCCATCGAGATCGGGTTCAATGTGACCTATCTGCTCGATGCCATGGCAGCGGTCGACGGGGATCAGGTGGAAATAGATTTCGTCGATGCGAACAGCAGTTGCCTGATTCGCTCGGATAAGGCCAGTCACGCCAAGTACGTCGTGATGCCGATGCGACTCTGAGTCGCGGGAATTTGGGGAACGCAGTTACGCCGCCGGCGATCCTGTCGGAACTTCGCGTGGCGCACTTTCGCTGCATCAGCAGCGCAGAGCTCACGTTCGATCCAAGAATCAACTTGTTCACGGGTGGCAATGCCGCCGGCAAGACGTCGTTCCTGGAAGCTATTTACCTGCTGGGCCGCGGCCGGTCCTTTCGGGCGGCAGACAATCGGGTATTGATCCAGTCGGGTCAGCCCAGCGCGGAGATTAGTGGCAAGGTCCTGGATGCCACCGGATCGCGCCAGGTTGGCGTCCGGGTAGCGCCGGGCGGTCTGGAAATCCATATTCAAGGTGCACCCGGGGGTGCGGTGGCCGAGTTGGCGTCGGCCCTGCCGGTGCAAGCGATCCACGCCGATATTGGCAGCCTGGTGCAGGGACCACCGGAGAGTCGCCGGCGGATTCTCGACTGGGGCGTGTTCCACGTGGAACATTCCTACCTCGAGGCCTGGCGGCGGTTCCGCCGAACCCTGGCACAAAGGAATTCGGCCCTGCGGGAAGGGGCAGCAGACGCTGTGGTGGCTGCCTGGGACGAGGCAATCGCAGAGGCGGCGGAGGGTGTGGATCGATTGCGCCGCCAGCATCTGGAGATATTGCGGCCCTTGGTGGAAGAACTGGGTCGGCAATTGCTGGATGAACCGGTTGTGCTGAATTACCTGCCAGGCTGGGCTGGAGACGTTTCGCTGCAGGCAGCCTTGCTGGCCAGCCGGGAGGGTGACCGGCAGGCTGGGTATACCCGCATCGGGCCGCACCGGGCGGACCTGCGGCTGGATGTTACCGGCGAGGCGTCGCGCTGGCGGGCGTCGCGGGGCCAACAGAAGTTGCTGGGCGCGGCGTTGGTCCTGGCGCAGTCCTTGACGGTTACGCGGCAGTTGCAGCGACCCATAGCATTGCTCGTTGATGAACCGGCAGCAGATCTCGATGCCGGGCGGCTCAGAGAGTTTCTTCGGCTGATCCTGGCAGTCCCGGCGCAAGTGTTCTTCGCCTCGATCACCCGGGAGGGTTTCGATCCCGAAATAGCCGGAGCCATGTTCCACGTGGAACACGGCGAAGCTAATGCTTTGTTATAATTGGTTAATTTTGAACGGCGAGAGCAGTTATGTCTGAACCCAGCGACTATAAAGCCGATACAATCAAGGTGTTACGCGGCCTTGATGCGGTGCGAAAGCGCCCTGGCATGTATATCGGCGACACCGATGATGGCACGGGCCTGCACCACATGGTGTTCGAAGTCGTCGACAACTCGATCGACGAAGCGCTGGCTGGCTTTTGCACGGAAGTTTCGGTGACCGTGCATGCTGATGATTCCGTCACCGTCGACGACAACGGCCGCGGTATTCCGGTCGATATTCACCCGGAGGAGGGCCGATCGGCTGCCGAGGTCGCCATGACCGTGCTGCACTCCGGCGGCAAGTTCGACCAGAACTCCTACAAGGTGTCCGGCGGCCTGCACGGCGTGGGCGTTTCCGTCGTCAACGCGCTGTCGGAAACATTGCACCTGATCATCCATCGCGACGGCGCGACACACGAGCAGCGTTACCGCCTCGGCGATCCGGAGGCACCGCTCGCCCGGATCGGCTCGACGAAGAAAACCGGCACGATTGTTCGTTTCAAGCCGAGCCCACAGATTTTCTCGAACACCGAGTTCCACTTCGACATCCTCGCCAAGCGCCTGCGCGAACTGTCGTTTCTCAATCCCGGCATCCGCATCCAGCTGACCGATGAGCGGGACGGTCGCGCCGAGACGTTCAAGTTCGAGGGCGGCATCCGCGCCTTCGTCGAACATCTGAACCGCAACAAGACCCCGATACACCCGACCGTGATCTTCATTTCGCGTCAACAGGACGGGGTGCTGGTGGAGGCGGCGCTGCAGTGGAACGATGGTTACCAGGAGAACATGTTCTGCTTCACGAACAACATTCCGCAGAAGGACGGCGGTACGCACCTGGTCGGCTTTCGCAGCGCGCTCACGCGCACGCTCAATGGCTACATCGAGCGCGAGCTGAACGGCAAGAAAGACAAGTTGCCGACCACCGGTGACGACGCCCGCGAAGGCCTGATGGCCGTGCTATCGGTCAAGCTGCCGGACCCGAAGTTTTCCTCGCAGACCAAGGACAAGCTGGTTTCGTCGGAGGTCAAAGGCATCGTCGAGTCGGTCCTCGGCGAGCATCTCGAGGCATTTCTGCTCGAGCATCCGCCGGAAGCGAAGATCATCGTCGCGAAGATCATCGACGCCGCCCGCGCCAGGGAAGCAGCGCGCAAGGCGCGCGAACTGACGCGTCGCAAGGGTGCGCTCGATATCGCGGGCCTGCCGGGCAAGCTTGCCGATTGCCAGGAGAAAGACCCGGCACTCTCGGAAATCTTCCTGGTCGAGGGCGATTCCGCAGGTGGTTCCGCCAAGCAGGGTCGGGACCGGCGCACACAGGCCGTGTTGCCACTGAAGGGCAAGATTCTCAACGTCGAGAAGGCGCGATTCGATCGCATGCTGGCGAGCGACGAGATCGGAACCCTGATCACGGCGCTTGGTTGCGGGATCGGTCGCGATGATTTCGACCCCGGCAAGCTTCGCTACCACCGCATCATCATCATGACTGACGCGGACGTGGACGGTTCGCACATCCGCACGCTGTTGCTGACGTTCTTCTATCGCCAGATGCACGAGCTGATCGAGCGAGGCCACATCTATATCGCCCAGCCGCCGCTCTACAAGGTGAAGCGCGGCAAGCAGGAGCACTACGTCAAGGACGAAAACGAACTCAATGCCTACCTGGTCAAAGTCGCGCTCGAGGGCGCGGCACTGCACGTCGGCGCCGATGCGCCGCCGATCCAGGGCCCGGCACTGGCAGCGCTGGCAGAGAAGTTCCTGCGCGTGATGGCCGTAATCCAGCGACTGGGGAGGCGTTATGACGCACAGATCCTCGAGCAGATGGTTTACGCGCCGACCGTGACTCAGGCGCAATTCGAGGACACCGCGTGGATGTCCAAGTGGATTGCCGATCTCGATGTATCGCTGCGCGCGCAACTCAATGGCGAAGGCGCGCGCTATCGGCTTTCACCCATCGCCGCTGAAGGAGCGCCGGGCGGTATTCGCGTGCAGCGTGATCGCCACGGGATCGAAGAGGTGAGCGATATGTCCTTCCGCTTTTTCGAGTCTTCCGAGTACGCGCAGCTGGCAGAGCTCGGGCGCAGTCTCGATGGGCTGGTTGGCGAAGGCGCCTATGTGAGCCGCGACCAGGAGCGCCAGGACGTCTCCAGCTTCCGGCAGGCAATGGAGTGGCTCATGGAGGAGGCGCGCAAGGGCCAGTCCATTCAACGCTACAAGGGCCTTGGCGAGATGAACCCGGAACAGCTCTGGGACACCACGGTGAATCCGCAGACCCGCCGCCTGATGCAGGTGCGTATCGAGGATGGCTACGCGGCCAACGAAATCTTCACCACGCTGATGGGTGACCAGGTGGAACCGCGGCGCGACTTCATCGAGCGCAATGCACTGACGGTGGCCAACCTGGACGTCTGACGGCCCGCGGTCGGGCCGGCTTGCAGCGAGGAGCCGTACGGCGCGCCTGCCGGCGTCAATCGACCGCGGCGCTCTGCAAAACGGCAGGGCGCAGGATCAGGGAGCGGTGTCAGCGCGCAGGTCAGCAACCTTCGCCTCCACCCAGCGCTGCAGTTCTTCGTTGACCTCGCGGACATCACGCCCGGCGGGATCCACCGGGGCGCCAATGCAGAATCGCACTGTCCCGGGCCGCTTGCGCAGGCCGCGCCGCGGCCAGAAGTCACCCGCGTTGTGCGCGACCGGCACCAGCAGCCGGTTCGCCTTCTGCGCGAGCAGCGGTCCGCTGAGTCCATAGCGGCGGGTCTCGCCGGGCGGCATGCGGGTGCCCTCCGGGAAAATCACCACCCAATGACCACGATTGAGCCGGTCTTTGCCCTGCTCGACGACCTGGCCGACGGCGGCGCGCCCCGCCGCGCGGTTGATCGCGATCGGGTGCAAGGCAGCGAGCGCCCAGCCGAAGAAAGGCGCCCAGGTGAGTTCGCGTTTCAGCACCCAGCACTGATTCGGGAACAGCAGCAGTTGCACGATCGTTTCGTAGGCCGAGGAGTGCTTCATCAGCACCACGGAGTTCTGTGCCGGGAGGTTCTCGGCGCCTTCGACCACGTAGCGGAGGCCACACACCCTGTCAGCGAGTGCGGTGACCAGCTTCGCCCAGGCGACGGCCACGCGGTAACTTGCCCGATACCCGAACGGACGAACCAGCAATAGCACGAGGCCGTACGGAACGACGGTAGCGAACAACAAGCCGGTGTAGAGGATCGAGCGAAGCATCAGGCCGATCCGATAAGCGCGGTGACGGCGGCAGAGAGGTCATCGAACACCTCCAGCCGTTCGGTGCCGGTGAGTCGCGCTTCCGTGTCCCGGCCGTTGCCGGTGCGCACCAGTATGGCGCGCGCACCGACCGCCTGCGCTGCGCGCAGGTCGCGCTCGGAGTCGCCGATCACCGGCTGACCGGCGAGCGTGCAACCGGTGGCCGCCTCGATCTGGCGCATGAGCCCCGGCATCGGCTTGCGGCAGGCGCAGCCTGCGGCCGGCGCGTGCGGGCAGACGTAAATACCGGCAAGCGCACCACCCGCAGATTCGATGGCGGTAACCATCTTGCGATGGATGGCAGCGAGCGTCGCCGCGTCGAACAGGCCGCGGCCAAGGCCCGACTGGTTCGTTGCGATTACCACCGGCACGCCGGCGCGGTGCAGTCTCGCGATCGCCTCGAGGGAACCGGGCAGCGGTTGCCACTCCTCGGGGCTGCGAATGAAGTCCGGCGACTCGCGATTGATGACGCCGTCCCGATCGACGACCACGAGGGCGGGCAGCGACGCGGGTGCATTCATTCTGCCGGACCTGGCCTTACGGCGCGGGCAGGCAGGAGAGGTCGGCAACGTCGAGGAACAGGCGGCGCAGCTGCTGCAGCAGGGCCAGCCGGTTGCGCCGTCGTGCCGTGTCGTCAGTCATCACCATGACTGACGTGAAAAATGCGTCCACCGGATCCCGCAATGTCGCGAGGTGGCGCAACACCTCGCCGTACCGGCGTGAGGCCAGTGCGGAGCGGTGCATCGGCAGGATCCCGTCCAGCGTCTCCTGCAGACGATGTTCCTCGCGGGCATCGAACAATGCGGGATCGGCTTGTTCCGGAACGGTGTCCTGGACACCTTTGAGGATGTTGGCAATGCGCTTGTTCGCGATCGCGAGACTGCCGGCCTCGGCCATCGACAGGAAAGACCGCACCGCCTGCATTCGGGCGTGGAAATCGAGCGGTGAAGCGGGTGCGCGAACCCGCACCGATTCGAACATCTCGGCGCTGACCTCGTCACGGGCAAAGCCGGGCGCCTGGCCGTCGAAGTACCAGGCACGCAGGCGCTCGATGATGAAGTCGTAGAGCTCTGCGGTCAGCGCGGCGGGGTCGGCCACCTTCACCGGCTGGACGGCGATTGCGCGCTCCAGTGTCTGTGGCAGCGCAAGCTCGATGCGCGATTCGATCAGCATACGTACCACGCCGAGAGCCGCCCGACGCAATCCGAACGGATCCTTGGTGCCGCTCGGGCGCTTGCCGAGCGCAAACACGCCACAGAGCGTATCGAGCCGGTCGGCCAGCGCCAGGCATTGCCCGGCGCTGCTGCCCGGCAGGCGATCGCCGGCAAAGCGGGGCCAATATTGTTCTTCGATGGCGACGGCCACGTTCTCGTTTTCGCCGCTCCGGCGCGCGTAGTGGTAGCCCATGCGCCCCTGCAACTCGGGAAACTCCCTGACCAGGTCGGTCAGCAGGTCCGTCTTGGCGAGCAGAGCAGCACGTTCGACGGTGGCTGCATCAGCGTTGAGCTTCCCGGCCAGCGCCTTCCCGATCTCAGCCATGCGCCGGGACTTGTCCCGCAGGCTGCCGAGGCCGCGCTGGAATACAACGTCGGCCAACGCCGGTTCGCGTGCCGCGAGCGGTTGTGCGAGATCCTTCTGCCAGAAAAATGCCGCATCGGAGAGTCGCGGCTTGACGACGCGCTCGTTGCCCCGGCGCACCTGTTCGGGGTTTTCGCTGCGCAGGTTGCTGATCGCGATGAATGCCGGCAGCAGCCGGCCGCCGGCCCCGCGCACCGGGAAGTAGCGCTGGTGCCCCTGCAGGGTGGCGATGAGCACCTCCTCGGGCAGATCGAGAAAGCTCGCGTCGAATCGCCCGGTGATGGCCGTCGGCCATTCGACCAGGGCAGTGACCTCGTCGACCACCGCATCCTCGAGCACGACCTCGCCTTCGAGCGCGCGCCCGGCAGCCGCGGCAATGCTGCGGACACGTTCGCGGCGTTCGGCAAACCCGGGCAGGACGCAGCCGGCGTCCTTCAGCGTGGCTTCGTAGTCGTTCGGCGAGCGCAGTTCAAGGAAGCCTGCCGACAGAAACCGGTGGCCGCGGGTCCGGTTGCCGGCGTTCATGCCGAGAATCCGGCTCGGCACTACCTGGTTGCCCAGCATCATCACCAGCCAGTGGACCGGGCGGACGAACTCGACGTCGTGACTGCCCCAGCGCATGCGTCGTGGCACCGGCAACTCCGCCAACGCTTCGGCGACCATGCCCGGCAACAACTCCGTGGCAGGCCGGCCCGGCACCTGGCCGCGAAATACCAGCCAGGCGCCGGCGGGAGTCTCGAGCCGGTCGAGGGCGTGAACCGCGACGCCGCAGTTCTCCGCGAAGGCGGTGGCCGCCCGCGTAGGCTGCCCCTTCGCATCAAATGCAACTTTCAGCGGCGGGCCGCGTTTCTCCACGCTCTGGGACTGCTGCTCGAGCTGCACCTCACCAATGAGCAGCGCGAGTCGCCGAGGAGTCGCGAACGATCGTCCGGCATTGCCACCGAGACCCGCGGCGCGAATCCGGCTGCGTACACCCTCGGCGAAGGCGGCCTCCAGACTCTGCAGCGCCTTCGGCGGCAGTTCCTCCGTGCCGATCTCGACCAGAAAATCCGCCGTCACCGGCATTGCGCCTTGCTCCGCAGGGACCGGCTCACGCCGCGGGCCGCGCGGCGTTGCCCATCGGAAAGCCAAGCGCCTCGCGGCTGTCGAAATACGCCTGCGCAACCAGCCGCGAAAGCTCGCGCACGCGCAGGATGAAACGCTGGCGCTCGCTGACGGAAATGGCCTGGCGGGCATCGAGCAGGTTGAAGCAGTGCGAGGCCTCGAGAATCTGCTCGTAGGCCGGCAGCGTCAGTTTCAGTTCGATCAGTCCGTTGCATATGCGTTCTGCATCGTCGAAGCGGCGGAACAGGGTGGCGGTGTCGGCACACTCGAAGTTGTAACGCGACATTTCCACCTCGTTCTGGTGGAACACGTCGCCGTAGGTCACCGTGCCGGCAGGCCCTTGCGCCCAGACGAGGTCGAAGACGCTCTCGGCATTCTGCAGGTACATCGCAATCCGTTCGAGGCCGTAGGTGATCTCGCCTGTCACGGGCCGGCAGTCGAGCCCGCCGACCTGCTGGAAGTAGGTGAACTGCGTCACTTCCATGCCGTTCAGCCATACCTCCCAGCCGAGGCCCCAGGCGCCGAGCGTCGGGGACTCCCAGTTGTCCTCGACGAAGCGGATATCGTGTACACGCGGATCGACGCCCAGCGCGCCCAGCGATTCGAGATAGAGGTCCTGGATGTCGTCCGGTGACGGTTTGAGTGCGACCTGGAACTGGTAGTAATGCTGCAGCCGGTTCGGGTTTTCACCGTAACGGCCGTCCGTCGGCCGGCGACTTGGCTGAACGTAGGCGGCGTTCCACGGTTCAGGCCCTATGGCGCGCAGGAAGGTTGCCGAGTGGAACGTACCGGCCCCCATCGGCATGTCATAGGGCTGCAGCACGACACAGCCTTTCCCGGCCCAGAAATGCTGCAATGCCAAAATCAAGTCCTGGAATGTCGCCGGACTGCTGTGGTCGGCCACGCTGAAAAACCCCGGAAAATCAGGCGCGCAAGTATAGCCTTGTTTCCGCGAGCGACGACCGGCCCTGCTCAGGTCACATTTTTTCCTGGTCGTGCACTGTATTAGTGCCCGGTCTGCGAACGCTGCACTATAATGGCGCGGCTCCAATTGAAGGCATTCAGTAATATCTCGAAAAACCAGATACTTATAGTGGTCGCCGCGCTGGCATACATCGTGCACTGCTTTGGCACCTGCGCTCGGGTTCCGAGAGCGGGCTGGTAACACCGCTGCAGCGGGCGAGTCGGTCGCCCAAGGCTGCGGCGGAACCCCGGGCAGCCAGGCTGACTGCTCGCCGCTGATTCACGGGATCCATGCGTGCCGCATCCCGTAAGGTCGCGGCGCACGGCCGGCGTTCGGCGCCGTAAACGACAACCTGCAAAGTTTCGACACCTGGAGGATGTGCAATGAAGCCCGCTGAAGTTCTCGACCTGATCAAGGAAAAGGAGGCGAAGTTCGTTGACCTGCGGTTTACCGACTCTCGCGGCAAGGAACAGCACGTAACCATGCCCGCAAGCATCGTCGACGAATCCTTGTTCGAGGACGGCAAGATGTTCGATGGCTCGTCGATCGCGGGCTGGAAGGGCATCAATGAGTCGGACATGGTGCTGATGCCGGACCCGGCCACCGCGAAGCTCGATGTTTTCACCGAGGACGCGACGATCAACATCAGTTGCAATGTGCTCGAGCCTTCGACGATGCAGCCCTATTCGCGCTGCCCGCGGTCGCTCGCGCTGCGCGCCGAGGAGTACCTCAAGTCGACCGGCATCGCCGACCAGGCGTACTTCGGGCCGGAGAACGAATTTTTCGTCTTCGATGACGTTCGCTACGGGTCCACGATCAATGGCAGTTTCTACAACGTGGATTCCGCCGAGGCCTCGTGGAACTCCAACCGTGCCGAGAAAGACGGCGGCAACATCGGGCACCGCCCGGGAGTCAAGGGTGGCTACTTCCCTGTGCCGCCGGTGGATTCGCTGCACGACATCCGTTCCGCCATGTGCCTGGCACTGGAGCAGATGGGCATCTCGGTGGAAGTGCATCACCATGAAGTGGCAACCGCCGGGCAGTGCGAGATCGGCGTGAAGTTCGGCCACCTGGTGCAGAAGGCTGACGAAGTCCAGTTGCTGAAGTACGTGGTGCAGAACGTTGCCCACAGCTATGGCAAGACGGCCACCTTCATGCCGAAGCCCCTGGTCGGCGACAACGGCAGCGGCATGCACGTGCACCAGTCGCTCGCGAAGGGCGGCAAGAACGTGTTTTCCGGCGACAAGTATGGCGGGCTGTCCGATACGGCGCTGTTCTACATCGGCGGCATCCTCAAGCACGCGAAGGCGCTGAATGCATTTACGAATCCGAGCACCAACAGCTACAAGCGGCTGGTCCCCGGTTTCGAGGCGCCGGTGATGCTGGCCTACTCGGCGCGCAACCGGTCCGCTTCGATCCGCGTGCCCTTCATTTCAAACCCGAAGGGACGGCGAATCGAGATCCGGTTTCCGGACAGCACGGCGAATCCCTACTTCGCCTTTGCCGCGATGCTGATGGCAGGACTGGACGGGATCCGGAACAAGATCCACCCGGGCGAGGCCATGGACAAGGACCTCTACAACCTGCCGCCGGAGGAGGAGAAGAAGATCCCGCAGGTGTCCTTCTCGCTCGAGCAGTCCTTGAATGAAATGGACAAGGATCGGGAGTTTCTGAAGGCGGGTGATGTATTCACCGATGACCTCATTGACGGCTACATCGATCTGAAGATGCAGGACGTTACGCGGGTGCGCATGACGACCCACCCGCTGGAATTCGAGCTGTACTACAGCCTGTAGGATCCGCCGTGCCGCGGGGCTTTACTTAAAGCCCCGCGGCGCAGTGGCCCGATTCCGGGCCGGACGGTATGCTTGGCCGATGCGCACCGTGCTGTTATGTGCTGTTCTGGTTGCCACACCGGCCATGGCCGTGGACGTCTATCGATGGGTCGACGCAGACGGTCAGACCCACTTCTCGGACCAATGGCGACCCGGCGCCGAGAAGATTCGCATTGAGACGAGCCCGGGTTTCAGCATGCCGCAGCCGGCGCCGCGTGCGACGCAGCCGGCCAGGGGACAGACTCCCGTCGCGGCCGCGGGCCGGGCTTACGAGTCCCTCGAGATAGAAAGCCCCACCCAGGAGGAGGTGCTTTGGAACATCGAAGGTCAGCTCCGCGTGTCCCTGAGGGTGGTTCCCGCCCTGCAGCCGGGCCACGACCTTCGCCTGTATCTGAACGGCCAGGTGCAGGATATTCCGGCGGGCAGCACGGAGCTGCAGTTGAAGGACGTCTTTCGCGGGGTACATACGCTGAAGGCGGAAATCGTGAACGAAGCCGGCACCGTGCTGATTTCGAGCCCGACGAGGTCATTCGCGGTACGACAGACCTCGATCGCGAACCCGGCGAATCCGGCCCCACCCACCGTCAACCCGACGCGTCCGACCCCACGCTGAGCGTCACGGCTCCGCTCACCGCGGAGGCGATTCTCGACGGCCTGACGACGGCAGTCGCAGTCGTTACCCCGGACGGGTACGTCTGCCATCTCAACACCGGAGCGGAGCTGCTGCTTGGCGTCAGCAGCAACCAGGCGCGTGACCGCCATCTGCCGACCTTGCTGCCGGAACTCGCGCCGCTCGCCACGCTGATCGAACGCGCCTGCGCATCGGGCCAGACCTTCGGTCACGAGTTCGATCTGCGCCGGGCGTACCAGCAGGGCGAGCCCCTGCAGGTGACCGGTCGGGCAACACCCGTTCGCTTCGAGCGCGGCCTGCTGGTCATTCTGGAGCTCATCGATGCGACGCGATGGCGCCATATCGAACGCGAGCGGGCGCTCATCACGCAACACGACGCGAGCCGTCGGGTCATCTACCAGCTGGCGCATGAGATCCGCAATCCGCTCGGCGGGCTGCGTGGGGCAGCGCAGTTGCTCGAGCGCCAGCTCGCCACCGACGAGCTGCGCGAGTACACCCGCATCATCATCGGCGAGGCCGATCGGCTTGCCTCGCTGACGGACAACCTGCTCGGCCCGGCGCGAAGCCTGCGGCGCACACCGGAGAACATCCACGAGATACTGGAGCGCGTGCGCGCACTGCTCGAACACGAAGCGCCGGCCGACGTGCAGATCGTGCGCGACTACGATCCGAGCCTGCCGGCAATTTCGGTCGACCGCGACCAGATGCTCCAGGCCCTGCTCAACATCGCGCGTAATGCCGTGCAGGCCATCGGCCAGGATGCCGGCAAGCCGGGCCGGGTCACGCTGCGCACGCGCGCGCTGACCAACTGGACCATTGGCGACCGCCGCCACAAGGCCATCGCCAACATCGAGGTGGAGGATGATGGCCCCGGCGTCGATCCGGAGCTCGGCGACTCGATCTTCTACCCGCTGGTTTCCGGCCGCGCCGGCGGCACGGGACTCGGACTGCCGCTGGCGCAGGAGATCCTGAGCCGCCACGGCGGGCTGATCGAGTACCGTTCGCGTCCCGGGCAGACGGTGTTCATGCTGCGACTGCCGCTCGAGGCCGACGCGGCCGAGGGTCCGGCGTGAACGCGCAGCCGTTGAACGTCTGGGTGGTGGATGACGATGCCGCCGTGCGCTGGGTGCTCGACAAGGCGCTGCAGGGCGCCGGCATGGTCACACGCACCTTCGAGCATACGGAGCCGTTCTTCGCCGCGCTGCGCGAGCAGCGCCCCGACGTCGTCGTGACCGACGTGCGCATGCCGGGCACGGACGGACTCGAACTGATGCGCCGCATGGAGTCGAGCGGACTGTCGCTGCCGGTCATCGTGATCACGGCACACTCCGATCTCGAAAGCGCGGTGGCTGCGTATCGTGGCGGGGCGTTCGAGTATCTGCCGAAGCCCTTCGACGTGGACGAGGCGGTTGCGCTGGTGTGGCGCGCCGCCCGCAGCGCCAGCCGTGTGCCGGCCAACGATGCGGTGCACGGCGCGGTGATCCCCCAGATGATTGGCCAGGCGCCCGCCATGCAGGAAGTATTCCGCACCATCGGGCGGCTGTCGCGATCGGCGATGAACGTGCTCATCACCGGAGAATCCGGGACCGGCAAGGAGTTGGTGGCCCGTGCCCTGCACCAGCACAGCCCGCGCGCCAACAAGCCGTTCGTGGCGCTGAATACGACCGCGATCGCTTCCGAGCTGCTCGAGTCCGAGCTGTTCGGCCACGAGCGCGGTGCCTTCACCGGGGCGGACAGCCGGCGCATCGGACGCTTCGAGCAGGCCCACACGGGCACGCTGTTCCTGGACGAAATTGGCGATATGTCGAGCGCGCTGCAGACGCGGCTGCTGCGGGTACTCGCCGAGGGCGAGTTCTACCGGGTCGGCGGCCAACACCCGATCCGCGTAGACGTGCGCGTGATTGCGGCTACCAACCAGGACCTGGGCGTGGCGGTGCGCGAGGGGCGCTTCCGCGAGGACCTGATGCACCGGCTCAACGTGATTCACATCGTCACCCCGCCGCTGCGCGAGCGGCGCGAGGATATTCCGCTGCTGCTCACCCACTACCTGCGCGAGGCGGCGCGCGAACTGGGCGTGGAGCCGAAGGCCGTGGCACCGGAGGCGCTGGCGGTGCTGCGGGGATTCGACTGGCCCGGCAACGTGCGCCAGCTCGTGAACGCCTGCCGGCGCCTGACGGTGACTGCCCCCGGCCCGGAGATCCAGTCCGCCGATATTCCCGGGGATTTCGGCGGCCGGGGCGAGACGCTGGCCGGGTCGCCCGACTGGTCGAGCGGGCTGGCGCGCTGGGCCGAGCAGCAACTCGAACGCAGCGGCGGCCAGCCGCTGCTCAGCACCGCGCTGCCCGAGTTCGAGAAAGCGCTGATCCGGACCGCGCTGGCGCGCGCGCGCGGTCAGCGCCAGGAAGCGGCGAAGCTGCTCGGCTGGGGCCGCAACACACTCAGCCGCAAGATCCGCGAGTTGAACCTGGACCTCTGACCCCGCCGCGACTCGCACGGGTGCTGCGGCCCCACAGAGGGGAACCGCAAGTTTCGGAGTGTGGTGCCATTGGTGTCCGGGGCATCCTAGACTTCCCGGATGACGAGGTATCGCCGCCACATGTCCACCACCTCCCGCTCCACTAATCCGTCGGCGGCCATGGCGGCCACCGTTCACGCCCTGATGCGCGAGATCGAGGCTGATCCGTCGCGCCCACTGCAACTTGCCGATCTCGCCCGCCGCTCGGGATACAGCGCCGCCCATCTGCAACGCGGCTTCACCGCAGTTGCCGGCTCGAGCCCGAAGGCGTTCCAGACCGCCGCGCGCATGCGGCTGGTGAAGCGCTCGCTACGCTCGCCCGGCTCGGTGACAGACGCCATCAACACGGCGGGTTTCGGTTCCAGCAGCCGGCTCTACGAAAAAACGGAGGCGGTACTCGGCATGACGCCTACCCAGTACCGGCGCGGCGGTGCGGGACTCAGCATTCGCTGGGCCACCGGAGAAACGCCGCGCGGTCGCGTGCTGATCGGCGCAACCGACCGCGGCATCTGCTGGCTCGCCTTCGGCTCATCCCAGGGAGCGCTGCTCGAGGAACTGCAACGGGAATTCCCGGCGGCGCCCCTCGAGCCGATGCCGCGCGCGAGCCGCCCGGTATTCCGGCGCTGGATGACGGCGCTCAATGACCATCTCGCTGGCAAGCTACGGCATTTCGACCTGCCACTCGATCTGCACGGTTCCGCGTTCCAGCTCCTGGTATGGCGCTATCTGCGCACCATCCCGCACGGTGCGGTCGCGAGTTACGCCGAGGTGGCGGCCGGCATTGACCGGCCGCAGGCAGCTCGCGCCGTAGCCCGCGCCTGCGCGGGCAATCGTGTTGCCGTTCTCGTTCCCTGCCACCGGGTGGTCCGCGGGGACGGCAATCTGTCCGGATATCGCTGGGGCAAAGCACGCAAGCGGGCGCTGCTCGAAGCGGAACGACGCTCGCAGACTGATGCCGGCCGGCAGCGGCCCACAAGTCGGGCACCCGCGAATGCCCGATGAATCGCCCGGGTGAGCGTTCGGTCCCGGCGCGCCGGGCACCAGCATCCCGTGGTAACGGTTTCCCGCTGACGCAGGTTCAGGCCCGCGCAGGCCGCAGCGCGTTTCAGCCGCAGTTGACGGGCGCGGCCGGCTCGGCCGACAGCGTGCCGACCAGGTCGGCGAGGCGGGCAATGCGGTGGCGCTCGAGATACTCGACCAGCCCTGCGTTGATCTTCCGGCACACCAGCGGGTCGTAAAACAACGCGGTACCGATGCCGATCGTGCTGGCACCGGCAATGATGAACTCGAGTGCATCTTTCGCGCTGACGATGCCACCCTGGCCGATGATGGGGATCTGATGATCCCGGGCCACCTGGTACACCTGCCAGGTCTTCAGCAACGCAATTGGGCGGATAGCAGGGCCGGAGAGCCCGCCCTGGACGTTGGCGAGCACCGGGCGGCGGGTTTCGACGTCCACGGCCATGCCCATCACGGTGTTGATCACTGCGAGCGCGTCGGCGCCCGCCTCGATGCACTGCCGGGCGTTCTCCTGGATATCGGTCTGGTTCGGCGAGAGCTTCGCGATCAGCGGCTTCTTCGTCGCCCGCCGGCAAGCAGCCACCACACGCGCGGACGCCTCCGGGAAATTGCCGAAAGAGACGCCGCCTTCCTTGACGTTCGGACAGGAGATGTTGATCTCTATCGCGCTGATCGGGGAATCGTCGAAGCGGCGACAGACCTCCGCATACTCGTCGATCGTCGACCCGCAGGCATTGGCAAAAAAGCGGGTTTCGCCGGCATCCAGCGTGGGGAGTATCTCGCGCACCACCGTATCGACGCCCGGATTCTGCAGGCCAATGGCGTTGAGCATGCCGGCGGGAGTCTCCCAGACGCGATGGGGTTCGTTGCCGAGCCGGGCATGGAGCGTGGTGCCCTTGAGCACGATGGCGCCGACATCGCGGTTGGAGAAGCCGGCAATGCGGGTATATTCCTCGCCGAAACCGACGCAGCCGGACAGCAGCACGATGGGCGAGGCGAGGCGCAGGCCACAGAATTCGGTGGCAAGGCGCGGGTCCGGAGCTGTGTCGGGCGACGAGGTCAACGCACAAACCTATGTTCGACCTGATTCTCTACCAGCCGGAAATTCCGCCCAACACCGGCAACATCATACGCCTGTGCGCCAATACCGGGACGCGGTTGCACCTGGTACGCCCGCTCGGCTTCACGCTGGAGGACCGGCAGTTGCGTCGCGCGGGCCTCGATTATCACGAGATGGTGAACGTGGTCGAGCACGACAGCCTCGACGAATGCCTTGCGGGCCTCGCCGGCAGGCGGCTGTTCGCGCTGTCGACCCGCGGCCTCACCAGCTATGCGGATGTCGCATTCGTTCGTGGCGACGTTTTCCTCATGGGCCCGGAAACCAGCGGCCTGCCTGCGGAGCTGCTGCGAAGTGTGCCGGACCGACAGCGGCTGCGCATTCCCATGCGGGCCGGCAATCGCAGCCTGAACCTCTCCAACGCCGCAGCGGTCCTGATCTACGAGGCCTGGCGCCAGGCGGGATTCGCCTGAGGCCGCCGTGCCTCAGGCTTCCGGCTTCAGGGCCCTGCTCATCAGCGCCATCACGGCCTCCTGCGGCGAGAGCCCCTCGTAAAGGATGCGGTAGACCTGCTGGCAGATCGGCATGTCCACGCCCCGGCGCTGCGCCACCTGCCATACGGCGCGCGCACCGTAGATGCCCTCGCAGACGAAGCCGATCTCGCGTGCGGCCTCCTCGCGCGTGCGCCCGGCCGCGATCAGCAGCCCCGCGCGACGGTTGCGCGACTGGTTGTCGGTGCAGGTGAGCACGAGATCGCCCATGCCGGAGAGGCCCATGAAGGTTTCCGCACGCGCGCCGAGCGACACGCCAAGCCGCGTCATCTCGGCGAGTCCGCGGTTGATGAGCGCGATGCGGGCGTTGGCGCCGAATTTCAATCCGTCCGCAATCCCGGTCGCGATTGCCAGCACGTTCTTGACGGCGCCGCCGACCTCCACTCCCACCATGTCGAGTGAGGTGTAGGCGCGAAAGCTGTGGCTCGAGATGCGTGCGGCAAGGTCCGCGGCAAATGCCGCGTTGTTGGCGGCCACGGTCATCGCTGCGGGAAGGCCGGCGGCAACCTCGCCGGCGAATGTCGGCCCGGACAATACGGCGAGCGCGATACGCTCGCCGAGCAGTTCGCCCGCAATCTCATGGGGGAGCTTGCCGCTGTGTTGCTCGAAACCCTTGGTGGCCCAGGCGACCCGGCTTTCCGGGCGCAGCAGACCGCCAATGGCGGCAATGGTTTCCCGGAAGGCCCGGCTCGGCACGCAGATCAGGAGATCGTGGTGTGCAGCAACCGCCTGCGCGAGGTCGGCCTCGATCCGCAGGTTGTCCGGAAATGGCACCGCCGGCAGGTAATGCTGGTTCACGCGGTTCGCTGACATCTCGTGCAACAGCGCCCGGTCGCGGCCCCACAAGGCGGTGGTGCCGTTCGCGCGGGCGAGCTGCACGGCGAGCGCGGTGCCCCAGGAGCCGGCCCCGAGAACGACGATCGAGCCGGCCTTGGCAGCGGAACTCATCGGCGGTGGTCGGACGCGGTAGCGTCGGCCCTCATGGTGCCGGTGGTCTCAGGCAACGGGGTGCAACAGCGCATCGAGCTCGCCAGCCCGGTCGAGCGCCGAAAGATCGTCGAAACCGCCGACGTGTCGTTCCCCGATGAAAATCTGCGGAACCGTGCGACGACCGGTCCGTTGCACCATTTCATCGCTCAGCGCCTGGTCACGGGAGATATCGACTTCCCGAAAGGCGACGCCCTTCCCGCGCAGCAGTGACTTGGCCGCCATGCAGTAGGGGCAGAGCGGCTTCGTAAAAATGACAATCTCGGGCGGGCCGTGCATGCGCGCCTCAGGCCGCGCCCGCGTCGGTCCGGGACCGTTTCGTCACCACGGGCAGCTTCTCGTGCGTCCAGGCGGCGAGGCCGCCTTCCAGCGCCCAGGCATGTTCGAAACCGGCTGCGCGCAGGGTGCCGACCAGGCGTGCGCTGCCGGAACCGTTGTCGCATACCAGCAGCACCGGCCGCTTTTTCTTCAGCCTGGTCGCCGCGTTGGCTGCGAGATCGGCCGGAGCGAGGTTCAGCGCATCGACGATATGGCCGCTCGCGAAACGGTCTGCGTCGCGCACGTCCACCACGGTGGCGCCCTGGTTGATGAGTTCAATGGCCCGCGTCGGGGGTACCGACAGCCCGGCGCGGCCGCGCAGTCGTATCTCGTAAACGACGGTCGCGATGATCGCGGCTACGGTTGCGCCGACCAGCAGCGGGTGACGCAGGCAGAATTCGATGAACTGAGCCATGAAGCACGACGGCGACTTGGGTGGGCGCGAATTATACCTGCTTCGCACAGTCCGCCCGTGCCGGAGTGTGGACTGGCGGCGCGGGTAGTGAGTCGCCGGCCGATCCCCTACACTGCACGCGTCATGAGGCTGCGATTCACGCGATGGGGCACGCCTGTGGCGGCTGTCGCGATGGCGCTGGCCGCCCTCGGCGCCGATGCGGCCGCCAGGCGCGAGGCCGAGACCGCCCGCGAACTCGGCAGCCTGCAGAAGAACATCACCCGGCTCGAGCAGGAAATCGCGCGTGACGCCAAGGCGAAGCCGACGGCCGGCAAAGCGCTGCGGGAGGCGGAGCTGGCCGAAGCGGACGCACGCCGTGCACTGCGCGAGATCCGCGCGAAGTAGGCCGCAGGGCGCCAGCGCGAACGCGAGCTGCGCGCTGACATCAGCCGCTCCGAGGCCGGGATCGCCAGTCACCGTGCCGCGCTCGAGAGTCAGCTGCGGCTTGCCTATGTCGCCGGGCGCGAGGAATGGGTACGTCTCGCGCTGACCGAGCGCGACCCCGCGGCGCTCGCCCGGCGCGTCACCTATTACCGCTACGTCACCGGCGAGCGCGCCCGGTTGCTCGGCGAGATGCAGCAGGAGATGGCGGCGCTCGAAACGGCGGCTACGGCGCTGCAGCGCGAACTCGCTGAACTGGCAGGTCTCGGCCAGCGCCAGGAAGCGCGGGTGAAGGAAGTCTCGGCCGCACGCTCGGTGCGGGCGAGTGCCTTGGAGACCATGGAACGGGATCTCGGCTCACGCCGCCAGAAGCTCGAGCGGCTGCGTCGCGAGGCGCGGTCGTTGCAGGAACTGGTGGAGCGCCTCGCGCGCGCGAACCGCGCGAGCCCACCACCCGCCGACAAATCCCCGGCGACACCACCGCCGTTACAGGTGAAGGACCTGCCGCTGCGAGGGCGCATGGTGGTGCGCTATGGCCAGCCGCGCGCCGACGGTTTGCTGCGCTGGGACGGGCTGGTGCTTGCCGCGCCGGCGGGCACCGAGGTCCGCGCGGTGCGGGCGGGCCGGGTCGCCTACGCCGACTGGTTGCCCGGCATGGGCCTCCTCATGGTTCTCGATCACGGCAACGGCT
This sequence comes from Gammaproteobacteria bacterium, assembly GCA_021462865.1. Taxonomy (GTDB): domain Bacteria; phylum Pseudomonadota; class Gammaproteobacteria; order Steroidobacterales; genus QUBU01. The sequence continues at coordinate 53,743 of JAJTYX010000109.1, forward strand.
ACATGAGCCTGTACGGACACAACCAGGACCTGCTGCGCAAGGCGGGTGACAAGGTCCGGCAGGGTGAAGTGCTGTCCCGCGTAGGCGACAGCGGCGGCCAGGGCAACCCGGGCCTGTATTTCGAACTGCGGCGCAATGGCAAACCGGTGGACCCCAAAGGCTGGGTGCGCTGATCGGTCACAAAGTGCGGCAACTGCCGTGTGCTACTCTCCGGGCCATGGATCTGATCGGCTGTCCCGTCTGATGGCCCGCTTCCCACGAAACGCACCCTGGCTGGCGCTGTGTGGCGCTGCCATCGGCGTCGTCGTGTCCGTTGCAGGGCCCGTGCTTGCGAGTCGCAGCACCGCGAGCGACAGCCTGCCATGGGACGACGTGCGCCTGCTCACGGAGGTGCTCGAGCGGGTCAAGCAGGAGTATGTCGAGCCCGTCGACGACCACCAGCTGCTGGAAAGCGCCGTGCGCGGCATGATCACCACCCTCGATCCGCATTCGCAGCTGCTCGATGCGGACGAATACGAGGAGGTCCGCATCAGCACGGCCGGCAATTACTCCGGCGTGGGGCTCGAGGTGAACCTGCGCAACGGCCAGGTGCTCGTCGTCGCGCCGATCGAGGGTGCCGCAGCGGAAAAAGCCGGGATCCGCAGCGGAGACGTCATCGTGAGCATAGACGGCCTGCTGATCACCGAGGACAACATCAATTACGCGGTCGGACGGCTGCGTGGTCCGCCGGGCACGCAGGTCAACGTCACCGTATCGAGACCCGGCGAGGCGAAGACGCTGAGTTTCGACCTGGTACGCAACCATGTGCAGGTGCACAGCGTTCGCGCAGACCTGCTCGAGCCGGGCTATGCCTATGTCCGCATCAGCCAGTTCAGCGACACGACCGGCAGCGATCTGCGCCGGGTGCTCGCCGACATGCGCGAGCGGTCCGGGGGCGCGGAGTTGCGCGGTCTGGTCCTGGATTTACGCAACAACCCCGGCGGGGTCCTCGAGGCGGCGGTGGAGGTGAGTGACGACTTTCTGCCCGCGGGGCTCATTGTCAGTGCGAGCGGCCGGGGCAGCGATTCGAACTTCCGCCACGAGGCACAGGCCGGTGACCTGATGGACGGCGCGCCAATCATCGTGCTGGTGAACGGCGGCTCGGCTTCCGCATCCGAGATCGTGGCCGGCGCACTGCAGGACAACCATCGCGCCACCATCATGGGCAGCCAGACCTTCGGCAAGGGTTCCGTGCAGACGGTCATGCCGCTGTCCGACGGGCGCGCCATCAAGCTGACGACTTCGCGTTACTACACGCCTTCCGGGCACTCCATCAATGGCGCCGGCATCGTCCCGGACATCCTCCTGGAGTCCGAGCCGCCTGGGGCCGTAACGAACGACCGCACGGGCTTTGGGGCGCCAGGCGATGTAGCGGTCAGCCGCGCCCTGGCAGAGCTCAAGGCCGGCAGCGGGGCGACCGCCCGGAACAGCGCCGAATAACGGCCATTTTCCGAACTGCCAAGCCGGTCGCGGTTCGTTCGCCGTGGCTTCGGCACCATCCGCAATATGTCAAAACCCGCGGGCTGCGCTCTGGAGCGCTCCGCCGGGCCGGATGATCGGGTGCGAATGTTCGTGCGCAGCGCCATCGAAACGGATGCCGGAGACGGCGCAGCTTTTCGCCGTGTGCAGCACAGCCTCGCGCGCATCGACGCGCTGCTGGTCGCGTTCGCGTTGTTGTATGTCGTCATCGTGCCGCAGGCGGTATCGCATCGCGGGCTGTATCTTGCGGCCATTGCGGTCTATGCCGTCGTGTCGGGCGCCCTGCGCTTTGCAGCCGTTGCCGCTGCGTCTGCGCGCCGGGCACGGTTTGCCGGAGCCTGCGTGATGGTGCTGGTCATCACCGCCGTTCTCGCCTCGTCGGACGGTGCGCGCGGGTCGATCGCCAGTTTCTATGTCCTTCCCGTGATCACCGTCGCGCTGACCATCGGCGGCACGGCGAGCGCCCTGGTGCTGGCGGTGGTGGTGGCATGTCGTCTCGCGCTCGACTACCTCGGCGGAGCGCAGACAGTGCTGACGCTCGCATACGGGCTTGCGCTGTTCGTGGAACTCCTGCCGTTGATGCTGGTGGCGTTCCTGGCGGCTACGCTGGTCGAGCACGCCGATGAAATTCAGGAGCAGCTGCGATCGATGGCCGAGCGTGACGACCTGACGGGTGTCCTCAACCTGGAAGCGTTCACGAAACTCGTCGAAGAGGAACTGCGCAGCGCCGATCAGCGGGGCACGGCGCTCGCCCTGCTGCTGGTCGACGTCGAGGGCCTGAAATCTGCCAACGAGCGGTATGGCCACGAGGCCGGCAACCGGGCGCTGAAGGCGCTGGCACAGGCTCTGCAGCGAAGCTGCCGGTCGGTAGACCTGGTGGCGCGCTACGGCGGTGACGAGTTCGTGATGTACCTGTCGGGCGCCGGCGCTGCGGTTGCCCGGGTGGTTGCGAACCGCGTCCGGCACAACGTCGCGACGACCACGCTGGAGTTCGGCGGAAAACTGCACCGCCTGACCGTGGGCGTCGGCGTGGCGGTATTTCCGGCCGACGGCCGGCAATTGCGCGATCTGCTCAACAAGGCCGCCGCGACCCTGGAGAGCGACAAGAACAGCCGCAGGCCGCTACCGCCGGTTGCCTCGCGCGCCGGCGGCTAACTGCGCCGGACGCCGTCAGCCGCGCTCCAGCGCATCGCGTATGCGCCGCGCGTGTTCCTCGAGTGTCGTCGCGTCGGCCATGCGGCGGGCGTGGCTGCGTAGCGGGCGCTCGGCATGACGCGGCAGCACATGCAGGTGAAAATGAAACACCGTCTGGCCCGCGGCGGCTCCGTTGAACTGCATCAGCGTGACTCCGTCGGCAGCGAAGGCCGCACGCACGGCACGCGCGATTTTCTGGCCCGTCCGGATTACGGCGGCCGCGGCGCCCGGATCGAGGTCGAAGATGTTCTCGGCCGGCGACTTCGGCAGGACCAGGGTGTGGCCGTCGGCCTGCGGCATCACGTCCATGATGGCCAGCGTGTGCTCGTCCTCGTAGACGCGAAAGGCGGGTATTTCGCCGCGCAGGATCTTCGCGAAAATGTTGTCTGGATCGTAGGTCACGGCTCTCCGGGGGCTGGCGCGCAGAACAGCTGCCGCCTCGGGTTAGGATAGGTTTGGCGGCCGGGCGAGACAAGCGCGCCGGCCGCGGCACCGTTCAGCAGTCCGCACCGGGAAAAACGCCATGACCGATCTTTCCGTCGATGCCAACCAGTGCTTCGTCTGCGGACCGGGCAATCCGCTCGGGCTGCGACTGCGATTCCGCATGGAAGAGGAAATCTGCCGCACGGAGTTCACCCCCGGGCCCTTCCACTGTGGCTATGAGCGGCTCGTGCACGGCGGCATCATCTTCAGCGCACTCGACGACGTGATGGCCAACTGGCTGTTCCTGCAGGGCATGCGCGGTCATACCGCCCGCTGCGAGATACGCTATCGCGAGCCGCTGGAACTCGGCCAGTCGCTACGGCTGGAAGGCCGGCTGCTCAAGCGCAAGGGGCCGCTTGCGATGCTCAGTGGCAGGGCCGTGCGCACGGACGACAACGCGCTGGTGGCCGAAGCCGAGGGCACTTTCATGATCGTGGGCCGGATCGGCGCGGGCTGATCCGGATTCTGCGCCTGCGCGGGCCCACCGCGTCAGCTCACGGTGACCGACCGCGGCCTCGCTGCCGGGAGGAACACCCCGGCTGCTCCTATTGCATGTGCGGGGGTGGCGACTCGTAGATCGCGATGTCGTAGATGCCCGTACCCTGGCGCAGATGCTTGGTGCCCTTCTGGTATTCGTCCCCCTTGAGATAGGCCAGCAGTTGCTCCATGGTCGGAAACTCGACGATGATCATGGACTTGCCCGGCATCTTGTCGCCTTCCATGACTTCCACGGGCTTGCTGCGCACGATGTACTTGCCGCCGTGCTTGTGCAGGAGTTCGGCTGACTTCTGCGCGTACTCCTTCAGGGCCGGCGTCATGTTGGTGAATTCGCACAACGAGACAATGTAGGCAGGCATGACGGATCTCCATTAGTTGCGATCTGGGTTTTTCTGATGGCTGCCGCCATCCTGCCAGCGATCGGCTGATAAGCCAAAACGCCCGGGCCGGGCGCGGTCACCGGCGCGCGATCCGATACAACAGCACTGCTGTGAGCAGCACGGCCGCGAGTCCCGCAAGAGCGCCGGGACGAAACGCCGCGGGGACGGCGAACACCTCGGTGCTGCCGGTCAGGACAATGGGAATGGCGAGCAGTATTCCGACCAGCGCTTCGCCGGTGATCAGTCCCGCCGCGAACAACGTCCCGGAACCGGCGCCGGAGTCTTCTCTGCCTGTTTGTCGCTGCACGGCCCAGGCGATCAGGCCACCGACGAAAATCGGCGTGTTTACTTCCAGCGGCAGGTAGATGCCCACAGCCACCGCCAGGACCGGCGCGCGAAACGATGCGCCACGGTGCCGCAGCCACTCGTCCGCAACGATGATCGCAACGCCAATGGCTGCACCCGTCCCGACCATGACCCAGGGCAGCCCGCCGCCGAACACACCCTGCGCCACCGAGGCCATCAGGGTCGCCTGCGGCGCCACCAGCGGATTCGGGTGCTCCGGCGTCGGCACGCCGATGCCGTAGGCACCGAGGAGCAGGTTCAGCACCGGTGCCATCACGAACACCGACACCAGCACTCCACCGGCGAGCGCGAGTTGCTGTTTCCAGGGAGTGGCGCCGACGAGTTCGCCGGTCTTCAGATCCTGCAGCAGGTCACCCCCGAGCGAGGCCGCGCAACAGACCACTGCGCCAATCATGATCGCAGCCGCCGGGCCGCGCGTGTCGTTGCCGAGCAGCGCGAGCAGCAGTAGCGAGGACAACAGCATCGTGGCCATGGTGACGCCCGAAATCGGGTTGTTCGAGGATCCGACCAGGCCCGCCATGTAGGCGGCGACGGGGGAAAACAGGAAGGAAGCGACCAGCATCGTGACCGCCATGGCGGCAGCAATGCCGTAACTCGCCACGATCTGCTGGTAGAGACCGAAGATCGGGAAGACACAGGCGATGATCCCGGCGAGCACCCAGGGCATGGGCAGATCGCGCTCGGTCTGCGCGGTCACACCCTGGCTCGAGCGGCGGAACTGCCGCAAGCCGCTTTGCACGCCGGAGACGAGCGAGTGACGGATTGCCACCAGGGCCCATAACCCGCCGACCAGCATCGCACCGACCCCCAGGTAGCGGATCTTGCGTGACCAGATCTCATAGGCGAGGTCGGCGGCCGGGATACCGGCGGCGAGTGCCGGCGCAAGTGCCGGGTCACCAGGCGCGAACCACGCCGCGTAGATCGGAATGGCGATGTTCCAGGAGAGCATGCTGCCGAGGAAGACCAGAATGGCGACATTCAAACCGACGATGTAGCCGATGCCGAGCAGCGCCGGCGACAGATTGGCACCGGCGTAGACGAGACCGTTTCCGATGAACCCGGCAACCTGCGCGGTGCCGGGCCAAAGTCGCAGGCCGGTTTCGCAGAACTTGATCGCGGCCCCGAGCAGGCCCGAGGCGACGAGCGCTCGCAGTGCCCCGCCCGCACGTTCGCCGGCCCGCAACACCTCGGCGACCGCAGTGCCCTCGGGGAATTTCAGCCGCTGCTCGACGATCAGCGCCCGACGCAGGGGAATCGTCAGCAGTACGCCGAGCATGCCGCCGATGAGGGCGATTGCGGTGACCCAGAGGTACGGAAAGTGCTCCCATACCCCGAGCAGTACCATCGCGGGCAACGTGAAGATGGCCGCAGCGGCGATGGCTTCGCCGGCGGAGGCCTGGGTCATGACCATGGTGTTCTCGCGGATCCCGCCGTGGCCGAGCAGCCGCAGCACTCCCATGGAGATCACCGCCGAGGGGATGCAGGCCGAGACCGTCATGCCAGCGAACAGCCCGAGGTAGGCGTTGGCAGCGCCGAGCAGCACGGCGAGCACGCCGCCGAGCACGAGTGCACGCAGTGTCAGCTCGCGTTGAAGCTGCATTCGCGGCCTCCCCTCGGGCCGTCAATCGGCAGACATGCGCAACCGGAAGCAGCCGGTACGGCGATCAGCAGGCCTGGCGTGGCACATCGACCGGCGTGCACCACACAGAGCGTACGCGAACGCTATCCCTGCTCCGCAGCCTGTTGAAACTACGAACCCAGGTTCTACACGAACGCGGGCCAGGCAGATGGTCTGCGCCGGCCGCATTCATGCGGCGCTCTTGCCGGTGCTGCTGTCGTCGGCTGTCGCCGGGTAGAGCGTTCGCGCCAGCACCAGGCCGGCCTCGAAGAGCAGATACATGGGCACTGCCAGCATGATCTGGGACACGACATCCGGCGGCGTGAGCACGGCGGCGACGATGAATGCGCCGAGGAACACATAGGCGCGCTGGCGCGCCAGGGTCTCGGCCGACACGATCCCGGTGCCGATCAGCAATACCGTAGCGATTGGCACCTCGAAGGCAGCGCCGAAGGAGAAAGAAGTCAGCAGCGCAAAGTCGAGGTAGCTCGCGATGTCGGTCATCATGGTTACGCCCTCGGGCGTCGTCGCGGCGAGAAACCGGAACACCGTCGGAAACACCAGGAAATAGGCAAACGCCGCACCGATGTAGAAAAGGATCACGCTGCTCACGAGCAGCGGCACCGCAAAACGCCGCTCCTTGCGGTAGAGGCCGGGCGCGACGAATGCCCAGGTCTGGTAGATCACCACGGGCATGGCGATGAAGAGCGCGACAAAGAAAGTCGTCTTGATCGGCGTCACGAAGGGCGATGCCACCTGGGTGGCGATCATGGTGGCGCCTTCCGGCAGCTGCGCGATCAGGGGCTGCGCCACCACGGAAAAGATCCTGCGGGCGAAGGGCGCCAGGATCGCGAACACCACCAGCACCGCGGCGACGGCCCGCAGCAGGCGATCACGCAGCTCGGTCAGGTGGGTGAGGAGCGGGGCTTCTTCGAGCACCTCTTCCTCGCGCTCATCGCCGGGGTTTGCCATGGGCGTAGGCCGGATTGCGAATCAGGGCTGGCTGTTGCCCGTGGGTGCCCCCGACCGCGGCTCGCCGGCATCGCCGGGGTGCTCGTCGACAGTCGGTGCGTCCGCTTTCAGGTCGTCCACCCCCGGCCGGCTCCAGGCGGTGGTGGCCGTGGGCCGGGGCGCCGGCGGCGGATCCATGATGCGACGCGGATCCACCGCGTTCATCTCGTCCTGCAACTGGTTGCCCAGCATGCGGGCCATACGGCGCGCTTTGCCGGCCCACTGCCCGATCTGGGTGGCTACACGCGGCAGCCGCTCGGGCCCGAGGACGAGCAGCCCGATGACGAAGATGACCACGAGCTCCCAGAAGCCGACGTCAAACATGGCCCGTTCAACCAGACTTCTTGCCGGCGGCCTCTTTCTGGTTCTCCTCGAACGTCGAGTCAGCCTGCTTCTTCAGCTTCTTCTGTGGCGCCTCGTCATCCTCGGCGTCGGCATCCGCCATGGCCTTGCGGAATCCCTTCACCGCGGTGCCGAGGTCCGTCCCGATGGACCCGAGCCGTTTGGTACCGAATATGACCACGGCGATCAGCAGCACGATCAGCCAGTGCCAGATGCTCAATGAACCCATTTCACTTACTCCATGAAGGACGGGCGATCCATGCCCGGGAAGTTGCAGTCAATGATACGGCATATCCCGTAAAGGCCCCGTGCACGGCTGCATGACCGGGCGCTGGAACCTGTTGCAGGGCGGCGCTGCCCCGGCCTGCGGCTCAAGCCCGCGGCGCCTCCGGAGCGACGCGCAGCCAGAAGGTCACCGGTCCGTCGTTGACCAGGCTGACTGCCATGTTGGCGCCGAAACGTCCCATGCTGACTCGCGGAAAACGCGTGGCCATCTCGCGCACCAGCAGCTCGAACAGCTCCCGGCCGGCGGCGGGTTCGGCGGCGGAGCTGAAGCTCGGACGATTGCCCCGGTCTGTGGTGGCCGCCAGCGTGAACTGGGGCACCAGCAACACGCTGCCTTGCGCCTCGCGCACATCGCGGTTCATGCGCCCAGCTTCGTCCTCGAAAACCCGGTAGGCCAGCAGGCGTTCGGCCAGTCGCTGTGCCTGCGCCGCGGTATCGCCCTTCTCCACCGCGACCAGCACCAGCAAACCGCCGCCGATCGCTGCGATGGTGTCGCCGGCCACGGTGACGCTCGCCGAGGAGACGCGCTGCAGGAGTCCGATCATCCGCGAAGGATACGTCGGGCGCCCGCTGGATGCCGTGAACTGAGGGAGTTTCCCGGCCCCAAATGGCGGAACACAAAGTCCGCTCAGCTGCCCTGAGTCAGCGGGTCATGCGAGGAAACAGAGCTGAGTCTTGCCACTTTCACGCTGTTGGACTCGGGAATCTCGGTTTGCTTTCCCACTGCTGATTGCAGTCAGTCAGATTCAGAAGTGTCCATCGGCAAAAATCATCAAGTGGGAAAAAATAAAGAAATTATCGTGTGAAATATATTCAAAACTTGAAATCATTTAGACACTGTCAAGATAGTCATCACTAATGGTGTATTTATTTATTCGACTGTGGGCAAAGCATCAAGGCCGCTGAGCGCGCCCGCTCACTGCGCTGGATGCGCGCATCCGGCCTGCACGCAGGTGGCTCAGCGGTGGACAGCAGAACGCGGATACGCCGGGGTCTCTGGCAGAATGCGCGGCGATGCCGATCGTCGCCGTACCCCGGCCATCGCGCCTTGGCCTCGCATTGCTGCTCGCCGCTCTCGTCGCCTGCCGGCCGTCGGCGCCGGGGGGCGATGCCGGGCGCGGCGAGCTCGCTGCCGTAAAGACCTATCGCTACTCGCTCGATTCGGCACCCTCCAGCCTCGACCCGGTGCAGGCGTCGAATACCTACGCCAACCATGTCGTCGTCAATGCCTACGACACGCTCTACGCCTACAAGTACCTGGCGCGTCCGTACCAGCTCAAGCCGAACCTTGCCGATGGCTGGCCAGAGATTTCCGATGATCTGCTCACCTACACGATCCGCCTGAAGCGCGGTGTGCTGTTTCAGGACGACGCAGCGTTCCCCGGTAATAAGGGTCGCGAAGTCGTGGCCCAGGACGTGGTCTATTCGCTGCAGCGCCAGTTCGACCCCAGGAATCGGCCCCAGGGAGCCTGGTTCTGGCAGGGGCGCATCGTCGGGCTCGACGAATGGAAGGAGGCAGGATCGGATTATGCGCAGGAGGTGGCAGGATTGCGCGCCCTCGATAGCCACACCTTGCGGATACGCCTGACGCGTCCGTATCCGCAGTTGCTCGATACGCTGGCACAGGGCTTTTCCGCGGTCGTGCCCCGCGAGGCGGTGGAGTACTACGGGCGCGAGCTCGGGACGCACCCGGTCGGCTCCGGCCCGTTCAAGGTCGTGTCCTACGATTCGGCGCGAGTGGTCATGGAACGCCATCCCGGGTTTCGCCAGGAGCCGGTCGACATCTGGGAGGAAGGCTATGACCCGGCGACCCAGCGCTACACCGGCGTGGAGCGTATCCAGGGACGGTCGCCGCCGTTTGTGGATCGGTTGATCATCGACTTCGCCAATGACGACGCCTCCCGCTGGAACTCATTCACCAAGGGCAACGAAATCCAGCTCTCGCTCCTGCCGGTGGAAAAGGCCGAGGAAGTCCTGGAGTCCAGCCGTCCCTTGCGACTGAAGCCGGAATTTGCGGAGAAATATCAGGCCTATTCCGGACCCGAGGCGGGATTCGTCTTCGAGGCCTTCAACTTCGCATTTCCGGAGTTCGGCTATAACCCGGACCCGGAGCGCGAGCGGCGCAACAAGGCGCTGCGCTGCGCAATCATCAAGGCCTGGGACTGGCAGGCCCGTAACGAGAGCTGGTACTTCGGACTCGCCACGGTTTTCCCGGGCATCATCCCGCCGGTAGTGCCCGAGTTCGACCCGAGCCTCTCGAAGGACAGCATCACGCACGACGCGGCCGGTGCCCGCAGGCTGCTTGCGGACAACGGCTGGACCGCAGAGACCCTGCCGGTGCTCACCTACGGACAGGCCGCCGGTGTGCGCCCGCGGATGTTCTACGAGCAGTTCCGTGCATGGCTGAAGGAGGTCGGATACCCGCCGGAAAAAGTGGTGCTGAAGAGTTATGGGACTTTCGGCGATCTCAGCCGGGCCTGGAAACAAAGCGAACTGCCCATCGTCGCCAAGGGCTGGGGTCTCGACTATCCGGATGCGGAGAACACCCTGCAGCTGTTCTATGGGCCAAACAGTTCGCCCGGCTCGAATGACTCGAACTACCGCAATCCCGAGTTCGACCGCCTCTACGAGCAGGCCTCCGTGATGCTACCCTCGCCGGAGCGGACAGCGCTTTACCGCCGCATGAACGAGATGCTCATCGATGATTGTGTCGGCATGATGTCGCTGTCGCGCAATCGCATCTACCTGTGGCACAGGAACGTGGTTGCGGTGCCGGACCGCGAAATCGTCGGTGGTTTCTCCCTCCGCTACGCGGACGTGCTCCCTCCGGGTGAAAGCGCGCGTCCCGCCGGGCTCGAACCGGCCACCTGAATGGAAATCCTGCAGTACGGACTGCGCAAGCTCCTGGCCGGGGTGCCGCTCATCATTGGCGTGACGTTGCTCAGTTTCACGCTGATGGTCTACTTCGGGCCGGACAAGACCTACGAGCTGCTCGGCAAGAACCCCACCCCCGCGCAGATCGCAGAAATCCGTCACGAACTGGGTTACGACCGTCCGTTCCTCACGCGCTACACCGAGCACCTGCGGCAGCTTGCGACCTTTGATCTCGGCAATTCCGACTCCACCGGCGAGAAAGTGACGGGGCTGCTCGCGCGCAGCGTCCCGATCTCGCTGGCGCTGGCGCTGCCGGGCTTCGTCCTCGGCAACCTGCTCGCCGTCATGCTGGCGCTGGTGGCGGCGTTCTATCGCAGTCGGTGGCCGGACAAGCTGATCATGGGGATGGCAGTGATCGGCATGAGCATCAGCTTCCTCATCGTGATCTTCGCCTTCCAGATCTGGTTCTGCACCAGTTTCGGGCTCGATCTGTTCCCGGTGCGTGGCTGGGCGGTGCACGGGCCGGTGGACTACCTCCGTTACGTCACCGTGCCGACCATGGCGATCGTTTTCGTTGCCCTCGGCTACAACACGCGGTTCTACCGCGCCGTCATCGTCGAGGAAATGAACCGCGACCATGTGCGCACGGCACGGGCATTCGGCACCCCGCCGCTGCGGTTGCTATGTCGCAATATCCTCAAGAACTGCGCCATCCCCATCATCACCCGCGTCATGTTCTCGATTCCCTCGATAGTCATCGGTGGCTCGTTGCTCATCGAGACCGCGTTCGGCATTCCCGGTGTCGGCAAGATCACCTATGAAGCCATCGTGAGCGGTGATCAGCCGGTGCTGAAGGCCGTCGTCGGGCTGACCGCAGCGTTGTTCGTGATCACGTTGCTGGTGACCGACATCCTCTACCGGGCGGTCGACCCGCGAGTGTCGCTGGAGTGACCAGCGTTTCCGGGCTGCAGGGCGGATGAGCGCCGTCGCCACGGCCGGCAACGCTCGCGCAGCACCGCGGCGCCGCGCCTCGCTCTGGAGCAAGGCGCTGGGGAAGTTCTGCCGCGACCGGACGGGGATGGCCGGGTTCGCGGTGGTGATCGTGTACTTCCTGGCTGCGGTCGGTGTCTGGCTCGGCTGGTGGGCGACGGAATGGGCCGACATCACCGGCGAGAAGTGGGGCCCGGTATCGGCGCAGCACTGGTTCGGGACCAACATCATCGGGCAGGACATCTTCCAGCGCGGTCTCTACAGCGTTGCCACTGCGTTCGAGGTCGGTCTGGTCGTGGCGGTGATGGTCGTGACGGTCGGCGGCCTGCTCGGTGCCGTGAGCGGTTACTTCGCCGCCACCTGGGTCGACGAGATCGTGCTGTGGCTCATGGGCGTGATCGATGCCATGCCGTTCTACCTGCTGGTTGCCGCGATTGCGTTCGCGCTCGCCGACTATCCGTATTCAATGCATGTCGCCATGATTTCGACGTTCTGGACTAGCACCGGCCGCTACGTGCGCGGCGAGGTCATCCGGCTGCGCGGCATGGAATTCGTCGAGGCGGCACGGGCCATCGGTGTCGGCCAGCGCCTGGTGATCTTCCGGCACATCCTGCCCAACACGCTGCACATTCTGCTGGTGCAGATGACGCTGTGTTTCGTCGACGCCATCAAGGCGGAGGTCGTTCTGTCGTTCCTTGGCCTCGGCGTGAAGGACGGCATGAGCTGGGGCCTGATGATTGCCGAGAGCACGCTGGAGTTTCTCGCCGGACACTTCAACAACCTGATCGTCGCCTCGCTGATGTTGTTCATGCTGGTGTACGCCTTCAACATGTTCGCCGACGCGTTGCAGGACGCGCTCGACCCGAAGCAGGTGGCCTGAGGTGAGCGCCGCGGTGCCGTTGCTGTCCGTGCGCGACCTGGCGGTGGAGTTCCGTACCATGGACGGCATTGCACGCGCCGTCGACCGGATCAGCTTCGATGTCTTCCCGTCCGAAACGCTGGCGCTGGTGGGGGAGTCGGGCTGCGGCAAGACGGTGACGGGGCTTTCCCTGCTGCGCCTCGTGCCGAGTCCGCCGGGCCGCTACGCGGGTGGCGAGATCCGGCTCGAAGGCCGGGATCTGCTCCGGCTCGCGGAGAGCGAGATGCGCGCGATCCGTGGCCGCGACGTGGCGATGATCTTTCAGGAGCCCATGACCGCGCTGAACCCGGTTTTCACCATCGGCAGCCAGATGACCGATGTGCTTCGCCGCCACAAGGGGCTTTCGCGGCGGCAGGCGAAGGAGGAAGCGGCCAGCCTGCTCGGCCGGGTCGGGATTCCCGAACCGGCGCGGCGACTCGACGAGTACCCGCATCAGCTCTCCGGCGGGCAACGCCAGCGGGTGATGATTGCCATGGCGCTGTCCTGCCGGCCGAAGCTGCTGGTCGCCGACGAGCCGACCACGGCGCTCGACGTGACCACGCAGGCCCAGGTGCTCGAGGAGATCCGCGACCTGCAGCAGGAGCTCCGCATGGCGATGATCCTCGTCACGCACGATCTCGGTGTCGTGGCCGAAACCTGCGCGCGCGCCATCGTGATGTACTGCGGTGTCATCGTGGAAGTTGCCCGGACCGCGCGTCTGTTCGCGCAGCCGCGCCACCCCTACACCGCGGGACTGTTGAACGCGGTTCCCCGCATCCGCGACGAGAAACTCCCCGAGCTGCCGGTGATTCCCGGTCGCGTTGCCGACCTGCTGCACCTGCCCCCGGGATGCCGGTTCGCCGAGCGCTGCCCGCGCGTCACCGCTGAGTGTCGCGAGGTCGAGCCGCCGCTCACTGCCACCGGGGACGGCGGCCTGGTCGCCTGTTATCACCCCCATGGCTGATACCGGGCCTGATGATGGAGTGCTGCGGGGCGGGCCGCGGGGCGGCGCTGCCGACGGCAGCGTGACCGGCACCACCAGCGCGCCGCTCCTCGAGGTCCGCGACCTGAAGAAGCATTTTCCGGTCCGCGGCGGGCTGTTCCGCCGCGTCGTGGCTCAGGTCAGGGCCGTGGACGGTGTGAGTTTTGCCATCCGCCCGGGCCGTACGCTCGGCCTGGTCGGGGAATCCGGCTGCGGCAAGTCCACGCTCGGGCGTGCCATCCTGCGCCTGCACGAGCCGAGCAGCGGCGAGGTGCGTCTGGAAGGCGAGAACATCACCGCGTTGTCGCCGCGGGAGCTGCGGCTGCGCCGCCGCCGCATGCAGATGGTCTTCCAGGACCCGTACGCGTCGCTCAATCCGCGTCGTACGATCGGCCAGGCGATCCGTGAGCCACTCGACGTCCATCGCATCGGGAGCCATGCGGAGCGTGCGCGTCGCGTCGAGGACCTGCTCGATGTGGTCGGCATGAGTCACGCCGCCCAGGATCGTTATCCGCACGAGTTTTCCGGCGGCCAGCGCCAGCGGGTCGGAATCGCCCGGGCGCTCGCGCTGAACCCGGCGTTCATCGTCGCCGACGAGCCGGTGTCCGCGCTCGACGTGTCCGTGCAGAGCCAGGTGCTGAACCTGGTCGGGCGGCTGCAGCGCGATCACGGCATCGCGTTCCTGTTCATTTCGCACGACCTGGCGGTCATCCAGCATGTCAGCGACGACATTGCCGTCATGTATCTCGGCAAGATCGTGGAAATGGCCCCCGCGACCGAGGTCTATCGCAACCCGCGGCATCCCTACACGAAGGCACTGCTCTCCGCGGTGCCGGTGCCGGACCCGGCGCTCCGGCGCACGCGCATCGTCCTGCCCGGCGACATCCCTTCGCCGTCGAATCCGCCGCCGGGCTGCCCCTTCCACCCACGGTGCCCGGAGGCCATCGCGCGTTGCCGGAGCGAAGTCCCGTCGCTGGCTGCCGTTGGCCGCCCGGCGGAGCAGCATCTCGCAGCCTGCCACGTGGCCGCCCAGGACAGAACGATCGCCTAGTACTGCAATCCCGCGAGGTTTTTCATCTCCGGCGTGCTCTGCTTCAGGATGAATTCCCGATCAAGGTGGCGCCCGACCGGAAAGTCGTATTCCCCGATTTTCCCGAAGCCATGGCGCGCGTAGAGGCGCTGGGCGCCGACGTTCTCCGACCACACACCGACGTACAGCGGGGCGTGTCCGTTCGCCCGGAGCCAGTCGAGCGCGACGAGGAGCAGGCGCGTGCCGAGGCCACGGCCCTGCGCCGATCGGTGCAGGTAGAGCTGGCGGATCTCGCCCGCGCGCGGTTCACGGTTCGGCACCGGCAGCTTGCAGGGGCCGGCGACCACGTAACCGGTGGGGTGTTGCGCCGGACCGGCGAGCCAGACGGCGATCCCGGGGTCCGCCAGCAATCGCGCGCAGGCCGCCCTCGAATACGTCGCCGCGAGAAACGCGGCGAGATCCTCCGGCGCATAGAGGTGCCCGAACGTCTCGTTGAAAGTCGCCGTACCGAGGTCCGCGAGTGCAGCCGCATCGCCGGCGCCTGCACGGCGTATCGCCGGGCGCTCGGCGGCGCTCACTGCCGGGCCTCCGCCCCAAGATGCAGCCAGCCGGCGAGCCACCAGTCGTGCAGCAAGGCCAGCAGTGCGGCCGGGGCACGGCGGCAGCTCGCCGCGTCGAGGACCCAGTGGTCGGATAGCGAGCGCAGCATCGGCCGCAGTGCGCGTTCGACCTCGAAGAGTTCGCCGTTCAGGGCTACACCCGGCTGCCCGAGCAATATCCGGCTGCGCCGGTCGAGCCGCACGCCGCGACTGCTTGCGGCGCGCGCAAAGACCGCCGGCTTCAGGCTGCGTCGCGGCCGGTCGAATACCACCTGGCGCTTCGGCTCGGAGAGATACTCGAGCAGGAAGCGCTCGGTATGTGCACGCGTTGGCCGCAGCCGGCCGAGCGCGTCGTGTGTGCGGGTCACCAGGGCGCGCGGTAACTCCCCCGGGTGGCGGACCGGGCGCTGGCCGGCGTCCTGGTAGCGGCCACGAACCGCAGCATGCTCGGCGAACGCCGCGAACCAGGGGTCGAGCAGCTCCTGCCAGACCGGGGTACGAAAGCCGATGGAGTAGGTGATGCACTCGCCCACCGCTATGCCGTCGTGGGCGACACCAGGAGGCAGGTACAAGATGTCGCCAGGGTCGAGAACCCACTCGCGTTCCGGGTGGAACTTCGCGAGCAGGGGCAAGGCCGTGCCGGAGCGCAGGCGCTGGTCGCGCTGGTGCGAGATGCGCCACCGCCGCCGGCCGCAGGCCTGCAGCAGAAACACGTCGTAGTTGTCGACGTGCGGCCCGACACCGCCCCCGTCGGTCGCATAGCTCACCATGAGGTCGTCGAGCCGCGCGTCCGGGACGAAGCGGAAGCGGGTGAGCAACTCGCGTCCGCCGGCATCCGCCAGGTCCACCCCCTGGACGAGCAACGTCCAGCGCGCCTGCGCCAGGGGTGGCAGTGACCGACGCGGAAACGGGCCGTGGCGCAGTACCACGCGGCCGCGCTCCCGCATCACCAGGCGCGACTCGACCTCCTCGTGGGCGGCGAGCTCGAACAGCCTGTCGCGCCCGAGCGGCGGCGCGAAACCGGGAAACGCAGCGCGCAGGAGCAGGGGCTTGCGCTGCCAGTATTCGCGCATGAAGCGGCGCGTACTGATCGCGCCCAGGGTCGTCAGCGTCGGCATCGGCACATTCTACGGCGCGGCCAGAGTCGGCCGGTGACCCGCTGCCCGCACCGCACTCGCCAGGGGCCGACGCCCGAACGCCGTCCGTCGACGTACGGCCTGGTCGCAGGCGCCGGAAAACGCCTGGCGCCGCTCCTATTTGATTTCGAGCAGTTCGACCTCGAACACCAGGGTCGCCCCGGGCGGTATCGCGCCGCCGGCGCCGCGGTCACCGTAGGCGATCGCGGCCGGGCAGACGAGCTTTGCGGTCTCGCCAACCTGCATGCGCTGAACGCCCTCGGTCCAGCACGGGATCACGCGGTCGAGGGCAAACTCGGCCGGTTCGCCCCGCTGGCGTGAACTATCGAATACCTGTCCATCCGTGAGCTTGCCCTCATAGTGCACACGCACCGTGTCGGAGGCCTTCGGGCGCTTGCCTGAGCCTGCGGTGAGCGTGCGGAAGACGAGACCGGTTTCCGTGGTGACGGCGCCGGCCTCGGCGGCAGCGGCCGCGAGAAACTCGGCGCCCTTCTTCTTCGTCTCCTCGGCGCCGGCGCTGATCCGCGCCTGAGCGATCTCCTGGAAACGCTGCTCGTACTTTTCGATCTCGATGGCCGGTTTCTTGCCGGTCAGCGTGTCGGAGAACCCGGTCCGGAAGACCTCGATCTCCTCGGGCGTCAGGCGGATCTGCCTGGCCTGCTCGGCGACCTGGTGACCAACCGCCGCGCCGTACGCATAAATGGCCTTCTGGTCCTCGCTCATCTCGGCCGCGGTGGCTTCGGTCGGACCCTGCTGGCAGCCCGCTGCGACCAGCGCGGTGGACATCAGCACGGTGAAACGGGTTCTGGCAGTCATGATCTGAAGGTCTCCGGCTCGTGACGGGGTGGCTCCCCGGCAATGGCAAAACAGTTAAAAAAAACCGGAGCAGCAGGAGCTGCTCCGGTAACTTCGGATCGCGCCTGGCGCGACCACTGAAATAGTCTGTGTTTCTGCAGGTCTCAGTTGACCATGTTCTTGAGGGCCTTCAGCGGCAGGATGCGAACCTTCTTCGAGGCGGGCTTCGCCTTGAAGGTCATCTTCTCGCCGGTGAAGGGATTGGTGCCTTCCCGCTCCTTGGTGGCGGGCTTCTTGATGACCTTGAGCTTCATCAGCCCAGGGACGGTGAAAATCCCGTTGCTGCGGAGGCTCTTCTTGATGCATCCGCTCAGCGACTCAAGCACCGCGCTTGCTTGTTTGCGCGACAGCTTCGTGTCCTTGGCGATCTGGTTCAGGATGTCCGACTTCGTCGGTGCTTTTGCCATTTGTTGTACTCCTTCGGGAGGGTTCAAGAGTGAGAGATCGGGTTACGGGGCGCAAGTATAAACACGGTTTTGCTGTAGCCAAGCAAGAGTTGTGAAAAAATTCCCTGCGCCATCAGATGCTGGTTTTCCCGTGGTTTTGCGGTGTTTGATCAATACCGCGTATTCGATTGAAACCGCGAGCCTTATCGGAGCGCAGGCGCGAGATCATTGCGGGAGTGACGCATGCCCTGCCCGCGTCGCGAAAATCGACGGGTACGATCCTCGGTCGGCGGTGCCGATGCGGCCGCGCGGCTCGTGCGCAACCGGTGCAGAATCCTGGCGCTGCCGGCCAACCAGTCGGCGGGCGGGCCCGCACTGGTGTGGTGCCTGTGCTCGGGCCAGTCGCAGGGCTGCATCAGCCGCGGACCCCGGCCCCCCCAACCAGGAGGGGCATTGCCGGCCGGCTAGCCGGCCGGGAGCAGCGGCACCGGATCGAGCACCCAGTTGCCTGAGGTTCGCCGCCCCGGGCAGGGCACGGCGAATGCGACTTTGCCCCGCCTGGCCTTCAGCGTATCGATGTCGATGCGCCAGCCCTTCTGGTCGAACTTCTTCAGCCACTCGCGATAGGTGACGATGGCCCGGTCCGAAGGCACCAGCACTTCCCGGGTCGTCGTGTCCGGGGTCTGCACCGGGTCGAGTTCACCGAGGATGTCGATGTCCTCCTGCGCGACCACGAGGTTCACCTTGCCGATACGCTCGTCGTTGGCGGGGTCGAGCATGAATGTGCGCATGTTGACGAAGAAGATCCGCGTGCGTGTCTCGTCGATCGGCGCCTCGAAGAAATACTGGTGGAACATGTTCTTCTCGGAGAAGCGGATCCAGGTAATCATCTGGTTCGGCCCGACGTGGCCGGAGCCGGCCGTGACCTCGTCGACCAGTGTCTCCTTGTCGTGCAGCGCCTTGGTGCCCTTGTGCTCTTCCTTGTTCTCGAAGCGAATGAGGAACCTGCTGCCCCATGGGACGTTCTCCACGGCCAGCGGCTTCTTGCGCAGGTCCGGATTCATGTTGGGCGACCCCTGGGCCGGGTGGACGAACTCGTTGTGTGACGGATCGAGGCCGTTCTCCATGGAGCGTTCGTAGTAGGCGGGCACCTCGAACACCGTGAGCCGGTTGGCGCGCCAGCCAGGCGCGTCGTATTCCTCGATCTCGTGCAGCGGTGGGCGCTCGTTCTCGGGCAAGTCGCCGAGGAAGGCGAACACGATCCCGTACTTCTCCTGCACCGGGTAGCTGTCCACCTTCGCCCTGGCCGGAGGCGTCTCGTCGGGCAGGCTCGGTATGTGCGAGCACCGGCCGTCGCCGCTGAATCGCCAGCCGTGGTATGGACAAACGACGGTGTTGTCGCGCACCCAGCCTTTGCCGAGCGATCCGCCGCGGTGGGTGCACACGTCGTGCAACACGTGCGCCCTGCCCTTGTCGTCGCGGAAGGCGACGAAGCGCAGTCCCAGCACCCGCATGCGAAACGGTGTGTCGTTCTTGACGTCCTCGCTGCGCGCCATTGGGTACCAGAAATTGATGTACATCGCGTCTCTCCCGATTTTTCTGCGTCGCGCGGTCATTGCAGACCTGCACCACCGGCCCTGTCTTGATGTGGGTCAGTTGCGTCGCCGAACAGGCGCCCGCAGAGTGGACGTCGCGTCGAAAGAACGGAGCCGGTTCAGCGGCGCCAGAAGGCGGGTGAGATCAGGACGAACAGCGTGAAGATTTCCAGGCGTCCCAGCAGCATGGCCAGCACGCATACCCACTTGTCGACGTCATTGATGGCGGTGAAGTTGGACACCACGTCGCCGAGGCCGGGGCCGACATTGTTGATGCAGGTGGCAATCGCGGAAAAGGCAGTGACCTGATCCACGCCGGTGGCGAGCAGAATCAGCATCAGCACGCTGAACAAGGTCACGTAGATCGCAAAAAACCCCCACACCGCATCGACCACCCGCTGCGGGATCACGCTGCCCCCCAGCCGCACCGGAATTTCGGCAGCCGGGTGAATGAGCCGGGCCACTTCGCGCGCACCCTGCCGGTAGAGCAGCAACCAGCGCATGACTTTGATGCCGCCGGTGGTCGAACCGCCACAACCGCCGATGAACATGATGAACACCAGCATCACGGGCAGGGTGCCGGGCCAGACCGAGAAGTCCGTTGTCGTGAAGCCGGTCGTCGTCATGTTGGAGACGACGTGGAAGGTCGCGTCTAGCAACGCCCTCGGCAGATCGTCGTAGTGGCCGGTGACGAGCAGGTAGGCCGCGATGAACAGGCTCGATGCACCGAGGATGCCGAGATAGCCCTTGAACTCCGCATCACGCCAGTAGTTGCGCAGGCTGCGCGACTGGAACACCAGGAAGTGCAGGGTGAAGTTGGCGCCGGCGAGCACCATGAAGACGATCGCAATGCCGTTGATCAGGGGACTCTGGAAAAACCCGAGGCTCGCGTCATGCGTCGAGAACCCCCCGGTTGCGAGCGTGGCAAAGCTGTGACAGATGGCGTCGAACAGGCTCATGCCGGCCAGCCAGAACGCCAGCGTGCAGGCAATCGTCAGGCCCAGGTATACGATCCACAGCGCCTTGGCGGTTTCCGTGATGCGCGGCGTCAGCCTGGCATCCTTGACCGCGCCGGGAGTCTCCGCGCGATAAAGCTGGGCGCCACCGACGCCCAGCATGGGCAGCACCGCGACCGCCAGCACGACGATGCCCATGCCCCCGAGCCAGTGCAGCTGGGCGCGGTAGTACAGGATCGCCGGTGGCAGCGTGTCGAGACCGACCAGGACTGTCGCGCCGGTCGTCGTCAGGCCGGAGACGGCCTCGAACACCGCATCGGTGAGGCTCATGGCCGGGTGTTCGGCGAACACCAGCGGAGCGGCGCCGAACAAACCCAGCAGCGTCCAGAAACCAGCTACGACCAGGAACCCGTCGCGCGTGCGCAGATCGCGGCTTTTGCCGCGCACGGGCGCCCAGATGGCCAGTCCGGTCAGCAGGGTCACCAGGAAGCCGGAGACGAACGCCGCCGCAGAGCCGTCCTGGTGCCAGGCGGAAACAAACACCGGCGGCAGCATGCTCAGGCTGAACAGCATCAGCAGCAGCCCGAGGATTTGCTGGACGACCTTGACGTGCATCGCTGGAACGGACTAACGGAAACGGCCGGAAAGCTGGAACAGCCGTTCAACCTGCTCGACCTGCCGGCGGTCGGTGAGAAAAAGGATCACGTGATCATCGGACTGCACCACCGTGTCGTGGTGGACCTCCATCACCCGGTCGTGGCGGATGATGATGTTGAAACTGCAGCCAGGCGGCAGGCTGATCTGGTCGATACGCCTGCCGACCACCCGGGAGTTCTCCGCCGTGCCGTGCGCAATCGCCTCGATGGCCTCGGCGCGTCCGCGCCGCAGGGAGTGAACCCGCACCATGTCGCCCCGCCGGGCCAGAGCGAGGAGCGTGCCTATGGTGATCTGTTGCGGTGAAATGGCGACATCGATCGTGCTCTTCTCCATCATCTCCGCGTAGGAGGGCCGGTTGATGAGCGCCATCACTTTATTGCAACCGAGATCCTTGGCGAGCATCGCGGAAAGGATGTTGGCTTCGTCGGCATTGGTCACGGAGACGAACACATCAGCGGCGTCGATATTCTCCTCGAGCAGCAGTTCTTCGTCGGCAGCATCACCGCAGAGCACGATCGCCTTGCTGAGGCGCTCGGAGATGCGTCGCGCGCGTTCGCGATCCCGCTCGATCACCTTGACGTTATTCGAATCCTCGAGCGCAGAGGCGAGGCGCAGCCCGATGTTGCCACCGCCGGCGATCACCACGCGGCGTGCCGGCGGCTCGAGCTTGCGCATCTCGGCCATCACCGCCCGGATATCGTCGCGGGCGGCAATGAAGAACACCTCATCGTGCTCCCGGATCAGCGTGTCGCCCTCGACCGGCACGCTCTGGCCGTCGCGGTAGATCGCTGCGATTCGAACCTGGGCATCGGGTACGTGCGCACGCAGATCGCGGATGCGCTGGTTGACCAGCAGGCCGTCGCGGCGCGTGCGTATGCCGACGAGCCGGACGCGCCCCTCGGCGAAATCCAGCACTTCGAAGGAGCCGCGGTACTGGATGAGCTGCTGGATATACTGCGTCACCAGCTGCTCGGGGCTGATCCGCACATCGATGGGAATCGCTCCGGGCTTGAACAGCTCCGGCACCGCGATGTACTCGGCGGCGCGCACGCGGGCGATCTTCGTGTCGATGCCGAACAGGTTCTGCGCCACCTGGCAGGCGACCATGTTCACTTCGTCGCTGCTGGTGAGGGCGATGATCATGTCGGCGTCGGGTGCGCCGGCCCGTTCGAGCGTCGCCGGGTAGGCGGCGTGGCCGACCACCGTGCGCACGTCGAGCCGGTCCTGCAATTCGCGCAGCACAGCCGGGTCCTGATCGACGATGGTGACCTCGTTGGCCTCCTGCCGGGCGAGCTGGAAGGCGGCCGTGGATCCGACCTGGCCGGCGCCGAGGATGAGGATCTTCATGTGCCTGCAGGATTCTACATCAGCTCGAGATTGGCGTACGACATCACCAGCCACTTGGCTCCGCAACTCTCGAAGTTCACCTGCACCCGCGCGTGCGCGCCCGCCCCCTCGCAGTTGAGCACGATGCCTTCGCCGAATTTGCCATGGCGCACGCGCTGCCCGAGGCGCACGGGTGCTTCGGGGTCGCTCAAGGCCGCCGTAGCGGGCTGGCGGCGGAACACTGGCCTCGATACCCGGATACGCGGGCGCACCTCCTCGATCAGCCGCCCCGGGATCTCGCCGATGAACCGCGAGGGCTGGCCGACACTGTCCACGCCGTGCAGCCGGCGCTGTTCGGCGTAAGTCAGGTAGAGCTCGCGCATGGCGCGGGTCGCGCCCACGTAGCACAACCGTCGCTCCTCCTCGAGGCCATCCGGGTCTTCCAGCGTACGGCGGTGCGGAAACAGCCCATCCTCCATCCCGGCGATGAACACCACCGGGAACTCGAGGCCCTTGGCCGAGTGCATGGTCATGAGCTGGACGCAGTCGTCCCAGTCGTTGCCTTCCGTGTCGCCGGACTCCAGTGCCGCATGGGCGAGAAAGGCATCGAGCGCCGGCATATCCTCGGCGCCTTCGGCCGTGTCGGCATCAAAGCTGCGGGCGGCGCTCACGAGTTCCTCGAGGTTCTCGATGCGCGCCTCAGAGCGCTCGCGCACCTCCTTGCGAAAGTGCTCGATCAGGCCGGAGCGTGCGGTCACATGGTCGACCCGCTCGTGCAGCGGCAACTCGCGGCTGTCGCGGTCCATGGTGTCCACCAGCGCGAGAAACTCGAAGACCGCGCTGGCGGCACGCCCGGTGAGCTGTCCGCCGGCGGCTGACTGTGCCGAGCGCCACAACGAGATCGCGTTGGCGCGGGCGTAGCCGCGAACCTCATCCATGGTGCGCGCGCCGATGCCGCGCGTGGGCAGGTTGACCACCCGTTCGAAGGAGGGATCGTCGTCGCGGTTGGCGAGCAGGCGCAGGTAAGCGAGGGCGTCCTTGATCTCCGCCCGCTCGAAGAAGCGCAGTCCGCCATAGACGCGATAGGGCATGCCGGCGTGGAGCAGCGCCTCTTCGAACGCTCGCGACTGGGCGTTGGACCGGTACAGCACGGCATGATCCGCGCGGCGCTGGCCATCCGCCACCGCCGCTCGAATCCGCTCGACGACGAACTGCGCCTCGTCGCGTTCGTTGTAGGCGCTGAACAGCCGGATCGGCGCGCCGGCGCCGCTCTCGGTCCACAGCTGCTTGCCGATGCGGCCGTTGTTATGGCCGATGAGCGCGTTGGCTGCTTCGAGTATGGTGCCGGTCGAGCGGTAGTTCTGTTCCAGCTTCACCAGCCGCGCGCCGGGAAAGTCCTGGCGGAAGCGGTTGAGGTGCTCGGTGCGCGCGCCGCGCCAGCGGTAGATCGACTGATCATCGTCACCGACCGCGAACGGAATGCCGGTGTCGCCCGCAAGCAGCCGCAGCCACTCGTACTGGATGGCGTTCGTGTCCTGGAACTCGTCCACCAGGATGTGCTGGAAGCGCCGGCGGTAGGTGTCGAGCAACTCCGGGTGGTTCTGCCACAGTTCCCGGGCGCGCAGCAGGAGCTCGGCAAAATCCACCAGCCCGGATCGCTCGCAACTGTCCTGGTACACGCGGTAGAGGTGGATGAGCTGCCGGCGGTTGCCGTCGCCTTCGTCGCGCAGCTGGTCGGGCCGGCGTCCCTCGTCCTTCTGGCCGTTGATGAACCACTGGATCTCGCGCGGCACCCAGCTTGCCTCGTCGAGTTCCAGCCCTTTGAGGATGCGCCGGATGAGGCGCAGCTGGTCCTCGGAATCGAGGATCTGGAATCCCTGGGGAAGACCCGCTTCACGCCAGTGACGGCGCAGCAGCCGGTGCGCCAGCCCGTGAAAGGTGCCGACCCAGAGGTTGTCGACCGGAATACCGAGCAGCGCCTCGATGCGACTGCGCATCTCGGCCGCCGCCTTGTTGGTGAAGGTGACCGCGAGGATGCCAAACGGCGAGACGTTCTCCACCTCGATCAGCCACGCGATGCGGTGCACCAGCACGCGTGTCTTGCCGCTGCCCGCGCCGGCGACCACCAGCACCGGGCCGGCGGGCGCGGTGACCGCTTCGCGCTGGGCGTCGTTCAGCGGCGCGAGAATGGGCGTGACGTCCATCGCGGCAGTCTAGCAGCGTAGCGCGGTGGCTATCGGTTGCCGGTCAGAACGCGTGCCCCGGCGAGCGCCGGTACGAGGCTGCGTGATTCAGGTTGATCACGGAGAGCAGCAGCAGCGCTGCGCCGCCATTGTGCGCGGTCGCGACCCACAGCGGCAGCCCGAACCAGACGGTGCTGATGCCGAGGATCATCTGCAGGGTCACCGCCGCAAGCACCAGCCAGCCGGCGGCCACCACAGGGGTGGGATGCACGTGCCGGCGAGTCGCACGACCGCCGACGATGATGAGCACGACAAGCGTCAACAGCGCGCCGAGCCGGTGGGTAAAGTGAATGGCGACCCTGGCGGTGGCGTCGAGTACGCCGCCTTCGTAGTTCACGCCGAGGCCGCGCCAGAGAATGAATGCCTCGCTGAAATCGGCGCCGTCCGGCCACCATTCGCCCGTGCACTTCGGCAGGTCGGGACAGGCGAGCGCGGCGTAGTTGGAACTGGTCCAGCCGCCAAGCGCGATCTGCGCGGCGAGCACGGCGAGCGCAATCACGGCTGGAACGAAGGCGGCCCGCCCGGCGCGCACCGCCGATCGCGGGGGCTGCCGGGCTGCCTCCAGGATCAACCAGAAGGTCATGCTGAGCGTGGTGAGTCCGCCGATCAGGTGCGCCACGACAATCAACGGCTTCACCAGCAGCGTCACGGTCCACATGCCGAGCAGCCCCTGGAACACCACGGTTGCGAGCAGCACGAGCGGCAGGACCAGCGGCTGGCGCGGATCCCGCCGGTTGGCCACAGCGATGCCGGCGATACCGAGGATCGCCAGCCCCAGCGTGGTGGCGACATAGCGATGGATCATCTCGTTGCGGGCCTTGGTCGGATCGAGCGGCCGGTCGGGGAATGCCGCCGCGGCCGAAGCATGCTCGTGCGCTTCGTCGGGCACGGTGAGCTGCCCGTAGCAGCCCGGCCAGTCCGGGCAGCCGAGGCCTGCATCCGTCAGGCGCACCCAGGCACCGAGCACGACGACGGTCAGCGCGAGCGTCACCGCGAGGTAGAGCAGTCTGCGGTACCAGTCGTACATGTGGTTTCTTCCCCGGGTCTGTCGTGAGCCGCGTCGGCGGCGATCAGCCAATTGTCGAGATTTTCAGCAGGCGCTGCAGGTCCGCGTGGATACCCTTCATCGGCGTGCCGGCCGGGTAGCGCATCACGAGATTGCCCAGCGGGTCGGCCAGGAGTAAGTCGCCCTCGCCGATCTCACCTGCAATTGTGACAATTTCCGCCACCGCGTTGCCATCGGTAATGACCTTGATGCCGTCGTGCTCGGACTCGAGAAACGCCGGGTCGGGTGCGCCCGTGGTCACCACGAACAGGCGCTCGATACGATCGAGGTCGCGACCGAGCGCGCGGCGTACCTGTCGCATGGCGATCAGGGCCTGCCGGCACTCGGCCGGGCAGGCGCCCGGCCCGATATAAATGAGGGCCCACTTGCCCCGGGGCGCGTCCTCACCCGGGTTGCCGGTGGGGCCGAGCACCGCCACGGGGCGCGCCGGCCGGTACAGCACGCCGTGCTCGGTGGTGTCCTGCGGGCGCCACTGGAAGTCGCTGAAATACAGGCCCATGGCGACGGCCATGGGGCCGAGAAAGACGATGGCGAGCAGCACGAGCGTGCGTCGTCCACGTTGTACCGGGTCGATCATGTGCGATCCGCGGGAGCGGTCCTGCGAAAACCAAGGGCCGCATAGATTACGACTACCGTTGCCGCCAGCGCGAACCACTGCACGGCATAGCCCAGGTGCTGCTGTGGCGCGAGCAGGACCGGGCGCCAGTCGCGCCGGAAACCGTCCGCAGAGTCCGGGGCGAGCAGGATCTGGTAATTGCGCACCGGGTAGCCGAGTGCGGCACTGATGTCCTGCGTGGTTGGGTACAGCATGCGGCGTGGCCAGCCGGCCGCCTGCGCAGCCGCTTCCGGCTCGAGGGCGAGCGCTGCTTGCGGCAGCGCATCGAGCATGCCGCGGATCGTGACCTCGCCGCTGTCGATGCCGATCTCGGGCAGGCGATTGCGGTCGGGACTGGCGGCAACCCAGCCCCGGTTGACGAGGATGGCGTCGGCGCCAGTCAGGAGCGGTGTGAGTACCTCATAGCCGGCGCGACCGTCGCGAATCCGGGCGTCGAGCAGGACCTGGTGACTGGCGTCGAAGTGGCCGGTCGCCCGGACCGGCCGATAGCGCAGCGTGGCGATCGCTTCGGCATCGCGCGGTGCCGGAATCGGATGTGCCGCGGCAGCGCTGTCGAATGACTCGAGCAGCGCGCGCTTCTCCGTGGCGCGGTTGAGCTGCCAGGAACCCGCGGCGAAGAACAGCGCAGCAAGCAGCGCCGCGCCCAGGGTAGCCCACCAGGGGGGCCGCGTCCGGCGCGGGCGGCGGCCCGTCTCGTCCTCGCATCGTTCCATCAGCGGCGCATTGTGCCGCAAGACTGGCGGGATCAGGCAGAATGCCGGCGATGAAGTTCCTCATCGTGCTCGTCCTCCTCGGCATCCTGGCGAGCCTGGGGTCGGCGTTGTTCTACCTGATGCGCGACAAGGATGGCTCGTCACGGGTGTTGCGGGCGCTGACCATCCGCATCGTGCTGTCCGTGATTCTTTTCCTGATGCTGATGGCGGCCTGGTATGCAGGCCTGATCGAACCGAACGCCACGCCGCGTTAGCAGTTCTGCATCGACCTGTTGGTCGTTCGAGGCCGGGCGCAGGTTTACACGATCGGCAGCGAGCCGGGCGCCGGGAGGCTCGCACCGGCACACAGCATCTCGACACCGAGCCATTGCTGCATGCTGAGACCGGGCGTCAGCTGACCGCGCGCGAGTTGGCCGAGCTGCGCGAGGTAGAGCACCTGCGGTGGCAACCAGCCAATCGACGCGCAATAGCGCCGGTCCACCTGCGCACGGGCGAGCCGGCTCAGCACGAAGCCGCGCGAAACGTTGCGGGATGCGCCATGCGCCATGAACCAGACGAGTGTCGCCCGCGCTGCCCGGCGCAGGCTCTTCCAGGCATCGGCGGGCGGCTGGTTGGGCTGGGAGAAAAACGGAATGTGGGCATACCGGGGAAACTCGGTACGCAGCGTGGTCGCGTGCAGGGTGTAGTCGCCGACCAGCGTCACGGGCAGGCTGACCATGAAGTCGAACAGGTCGTGGTCCAGGAACGGCGCGACGACGTGCACGCCGCGCTGCCAGACGCCGTATGGCAGGAGCGATACGGTCCGCCGCGTGCGGTTCCAGAACCAGAAGGCGGCCGTCGGATTCGGTGCCGCCGCGAAGCGCTCACACTCGGTGGCGAATCGGTGGATTGCGCGTTCACGCGACAGCCGGAGCCTGAGATCGGCTGCCAGGTAGGCGAGGCGTTCCGAAGGCGGCCCAAGAAAATCATCTGCGAGCGCACCGAAACGACCGGCCATGAATGCTTCATGGCGCTCGCGGGTGGTAATGCCGCGGCAGTCGGTGAAGACGTCGCCTGCCAGGCCGTCGAACACCGTGCGCACCTCGTTGCGCAGAAACTCACTCACCGGCAACCCCCAGCCATGCTCGATGGTGCAGAGGCTGGTCAACCGGTTCTTCAGGCACTCGCGGTCGAGCCAGTGCTCGTCCTGGTCGACGACGACATGGTGAACGTTTGCGCCGGTGCAGACCTCGGCGGCCAGGTCGACGTCACGGCTGTGCGCGCCACGGAACACCCGGGCCGTGACGGCCAGGCGGGGTTTGCGCTCCGCGCGGCACAATTCCAGCAGTATGTGCCTGGAATCCATGCCGCCGGACAGCGCGACGGCCGAGTCGTCGGCCAGCGCGACGCGGCGCTCGATGGCGCGGCGGAACAATGCACCGTAGCGCCGGCAGGCTTCCTCGTGGCTGAGCTTACCGGCGGCAATGCCGAGTCGAATTTCGCCGCGCGGGGCTCCCTGTGTCCCGTCCCAGGCGTAGTCGGTGCCCGGGGGTAACGCCCGAATCGATTTGAAGGGTGTGTCGTCACCGAGAAAGGTGCCGAGGCGGAGAAACACCGCCAGCCCATCCTCGTCGAATTCGGTCGGCGCGCCGTTCGCGATCAGTCGTTCGATCGAGGTGGAAATCGCGAACCCATCATTGCGCATCGCGTAGTAGGTGGGAATCAACCCGTAACGGTCGTTGCGCACCTGCAGGCGGCGCCCGTCCCAGTGCCACTCGACATAGGCGCCGTCCGGCCGCTCGCCGCCCGTTGCGGGCAGGCGGTGGCCGACGAACACCTGCGGTGAGCCATGGGTGACGAACCTGGCGCCGTCGCGCTCGACCGCGAAGAACTGTGCGTCGTTGAGGGCGCCGAGCACGGGCTGATGCTCCACCGGTCGCGCCATCTTGTCAGGCACCGCCTTCATCCGTTCCGCGCGCTCCGCGTGGCCGTTGTTCCAGCAGCAATAGTAGCCTCGATGCGGTCCGGCTCCGTGACGATGGGCTCACAATTGGTTCATCGCCGCTCTGCGGGGGCGGGGCGCCGTTGCTACGGAGTCGATGCGTTGATCCCGCGCGGTGGCTGCTGGCGGGGACGCTGCGCCGGGACCCACAGCGCAGCCGCGGGCTTCGGGCCCGGACGGCCTGCGCCGGGACGCTCGCTTCGCACCTCCCTGTGCTGCGCTCGCTCGGGTTCGGCTGCGGCTGCGCTCCTGCTACGCCGGCCTCACACGCCCGTTACAGGCCGTCCGGACCCGCA
>JAJTYX010000011.1:0-1834 GCA_021462865.1 Gammaproteobacteria bacterium
ATTCAACGGCGGCATACAAATGCGATTTTGTTCAGCCTGTTCTTGCGTTATCGTATGATGGCTGGACACAACAACCTGGATCGCGCCGGTTCCTTTTTTGACGAATATCCCGAATCTGAACATCCCTTTGATCCTCATTACGCTGTAATGGCGAAATGGATCGAATTGCGACACGACGAAGTTTATGATCAGTTGGCTGAATATGGCCAAGCGTTAGGATCTACTGACCCCGCGGCGATTGAGGGTTGGATTGCAGCGTTTGAGTACGACATGCAAGCAGTATACACAGAACATTATCGCGTGGTAGCAGATTACTACTACCAGGAGATCAAAAAAGCTCAGGAGGAACGGACAGCGCGCCGGGAAGCCCGTGATCGAGAAGAGCGATACGAACGGCTGTGGCAACGGTTGCGTGGAGAATTTCTGATCGATTACTTAAGCAGTCGAGGGGTCCTACCGAGTTATTCCTTCCCGCTGTATACAGTTGAACTGATGTTACCCTACGAGCGAAGAACTGAACATCTGCGTTTGCAGCGCGATCTAAGCGACGCTATCCGTGAATACGCGCCTGGTTCTGAAGTGGTGGCTGACAAGCGTATCTGGCGCAGCGGGAGTGTAGTGTTTCTCAAAGAGACGGTACGCGACCGCGAATACCGTATCTGTGAACAGTGTCGACATTTGCAGATCAGCCGAGAGGCCGGTTTTCCACTAGATGATGGTTTAGGGCAGAATATAGGAACCTGTCCGGTCTGTGGCTCGGCACCGTCCAGACGTCGCCGCGAAGTATCACGTTTTGTGATTCCGGACGGTTTTCGCGCCGATCCAAACAAGAGTGGTCAGCCTGCAAAACAGTATGTTCGCACAGAACCCAATGTAATGCGATCAGCCCTAATCCCAGGTCAAGAGGAATTGGATGAAGAACCATTAAGTGACAGCGTGTATTGTTCCTACGACCGCGCAGGGAGATTGCTTTATGTCAATGAAGGCACTTTTGGTCGGGGATTTGAAATACCACTGAGGGGTGGTTTGGCTGAAAATGAACCAGACAAAACTCAGAGTCATCGAGTGTCTCTAGGTCACATTCAGGAAACTGACACGCTGCATTTGCGGTTTGCATTAGTTCCTGGCTTGGCCTTGCCATCACCTGCTGATACCTCGTTCTGGTTGTCACTGATGGCAGCTCTCATTCAGGGTGCCAGTCATTCCCTACAAATCGAGCGACGTGACATTGACGGTGTGTTATATCCACGCCGTTTCGATGGTTCCACATGGGGACAGACGATTGTCTTGTATGATGATGTGCCTGGTGGAGCAGGGCATGTGAGACAAATACGGGATCACTTTGAAAAAGTGCTGCAAGAAGCATTCCGTGTAGTAAGCTGTCCAGATTGTGGGCCGGAAACAAGCTGCTATCATTGTCTGCGTGACTATAGCAACCAAACCTATCACTCCCTGTTGAGACGCGGACCGGTGTGGGAATTTCTGCACACGCTTCTGCCTGGATTCTGAGCACCGAGAAGGAAACAATGTGAAAAGGTGCCTATTCAACAAATGAACGCTAACGAACAGATTGTCTAATCTTCGCAAGTGTACGGTTCGACTCGATTTTCTGATTGGACGAACAAGCCGCAGCTATGAAAAACTCTCTCATCATCAGGAATCTTGCTGGCTTCGGCCATCTGGAGCGGTTTTATGCGGATTTCAACCACTTTCTCACGAATCCGAGAATTGACCAAATAGAATTTGACCTCTCCTCGGTTAATATTATGACACCAAACACAAACTGCAGTCAGGGAATTATCACTTCCGATTCTCCGAGATCGTTTACACTCCA
>JAJTYX010000110.1:0-1252 GCA_021462865.1 Gammaproteobacteria bacterium
CCTAGACTTGACCCGATTAGGTGGAGGGAGAAAAATGTCGGAAATGTCGTAGAGAGGAACAAGCGGAATGAAACGGAAAGTACATCATCCAGCGGAGTTCAGAGCGGAGGCGGTGCGGTTGGTGGCGGAAAGCGGACGACGAGTGCCCGAGATCGCGGCCGATCTGGGGGTGAGTAGTCGGACGCTGGAACGGTGGGTGGAACAAGCCCGCTTGAAACCGGAGGGAGCGACGGGGAAAGAAGGGCTAGATCAGGCCTTGGCAGCCGAGGTGAAGCAACTGCGGCGGGAATTGGAACTGGTGCGGCAGGAGCGCGACATCCTAAAAAAAGCTATCGGCGTGTTCAGCCGGGAAAACCGGTGAAGTATGCCTTCATCGCTGAACACGCCCAGAAATATGCGGTTGAACGGCAGTGTAAGACGTTGCAGGTGTCGGTGAGTGGCTACTATGCCTGGCGGCAGCGCCAGACAAGCCGGCATGAGCAGAGGGATGTTGAACTGAGCCAACAGATCGAAATAATCCATCAAGGCAGTCGGGGACTGTATGGCAGCCCACGGGTCCATGCCGCCTTGAAGCGAGCCGGGATCCGCTGCGGACGCAAGCGGGTGGCGCGCTTGATGCGTCGAGCCGGACTGCGTTCACATCGCCAGCGTCGTTACCGCCCGCTCACGACCCAATCCCGGCACACCTTGCCGGTTGCTCCCAACCGCCTCCAGCGCCAGTTCAAAGCCGCGCTACCCAACCAGAAGTGGGTGACGGACATCACCTACATCCCTACCCATCAAGGCTGGTTGTATCTGGCGGTTGTCCTCGATCTGTTCTCCCGTTTGGTGGTTGGTTGGGCCATGAGCGACCATCCGGATGAGGCCTTGGTGGAAGGGGCTTTGCGGATGGCACTGGCCCGGCGTCGACCGCCGCCCGGTTTGCTCTCCCACTCGGATCGGGGGTCGCAGTATGCTGCTCACCGCTACATCCGGCTCCTGCGCCGCCAGCACATCATCCCCAGCATGAGCCGCTCTGCCAATTGCTACGACAACGCCGTTGTCGAAAGCTTCTTCCGCACCCTCAAATCCGAGTGTGTTGCCCTCACTCGCTATGCCACTCACCACCAAGCTCGTCTGTCCATCTTTGAGTTTATGGAGGTTTACTACAATCGCCAGCGCCTTCATTCCACTCTGGGTTATCTTACCCCTGTCCAGTTTGAGGCGCTTCAGTTATCCTGATCCTACCCTCCACTAAATCGGGTCAACTCCA
>JAJTYX010000111.1:0-83393 GCA_021462865.1 Gammaproteobacteria bacterium
CTGCGCTCCTGCTGCGCCGGCCTCACACGCCCGTTACAGGCCGTCCGGACCCGCAGCCAATGCCGAACAGCGTGCGGCAGCGCTTCGTTCATCGCCGCGGGCGGCAGCACCCTGTAGCAGCACTTCAGTGCCGACCGTATTTCCGGACATCGCGGTGGTCGGGACTGAAGTCCCTCCTACACGGCTTGCAACAACCGGCGAAACCCGTAGCGATGGCACCCCGCTCCTGCAGATCGGCGCAGAAACAAAAAAAAACCGCCCCGTTGCGGGGCGGTGGGGATGGGCGCGGAATTTTCGATTTTTTTATTTTTCTTGTGCCTGAGTGTTCTTGTTCTTATTCAGGCTGTGCGTTGTGGGCGTTGTGTTGTCTGCGTTGCGTTGGGGTTGTGTGCAATGGCTGTGTTGCGTCTCGGGGAATACATTGCACTTCGCGTGCCAGCCGCGGCCAGCGAGCGGCGTGGTTTGACAGAAGACCCCGAAGTCACCCGGTTATGTGACGCCGGTCACGTGGCAGGGCGTGTCGTCGCGGGTTGCGGGCAGATCCCGCGGGTATGCCGCGGGCAGCGAATGGGCCGATTGTCAAAGTTACCGACGTTCAAGGCCGCTCTACGCTGCAGACCCGGTCACACTTCTGGTGCCAGTCGCAAGAGAATCAGCAGCTTGCAATCGGTGCGCGGTTGTCAGAAATGCCGACATCCGGGGACGTACCGCGTTTCCGGCCTGCACCGGGCCGGCGGGGTGCCTGTTCCGGCCCCCTTTCGCGTATCGGCGCTTTTCCGCAGGGCCCTGACGTCTGCGTCAGGCGTTGAGGTCCGGAATGAGCTCGCTTTCCAGCCGGGTGATCATGTCCTTCAGCCGCAGCTTCTGCTTTTTCAGGCGGCTGACCCGCAGCTGATCCGCATGCGGGTTTCTGATCAGCTCGGCGATCGCAACATCGAGATCCCGATGTTGCACACGAAGCTCCTTCAGGCGGATGCGCGCTCCGAAGGTGTCAGTGTCGATATTGCTGGTACTCATCATGCTCGTCGGTCGAGCCCTGAGCGGAGCGCGGACAGCATTGTCGTTATTACTCGTCGGCGTGATCCGGCAAAGCCACGGCGCCGGTGCTGTCTGCGTCAGCAGCGACTCGCCCCAGAAACTTCACGCAGTCAATTCAGGCTCATTCTAGACCAAAACCCCGGTCAGCGTGCGCTGGCTTCCACCAGGTAACCGACCCAGTCCCGCGCCGGGTCGCCGCAGACGACAAAATGCGGATTGAGCACTCCGGGGCCCTGGTTATAGCGCAGCGGCTCGCGGTCGGGCCCGAGTACTGCCCCGCCGGCTGCTTCCACGACCGCCTGGGCTGCCGCCGTATCCCAGGCCGAGGTGGGGCCGAGGCGCGGATAGACGTCTGCCGCACCCTCGGCAACCAGGCAGAACTTCAGGGAGCTGCCCATGGCCACCCGTTCGTGCGGCCCGACCCCGCGCAGAAAATGTTGCAGCGAGTCTCCACCATGCGAGCGACTGCTGACGACACGCACGGGCTCCCGGGCCGGTATCGAGACGGCAATGGGCCGCGGGGGCTGCGCGCCGTCGCGGCGGAATGCACCGATACCCCGGCCGCCGTAGTAATCGCGGTCCATGACCGGTACATGCACGACGCCAAGCACCGGGTCATGGCCTTCGACGAGGGCGATGTTCACGGTGAACTCGCCGTTGCGCTTGATGAATTCCCTGGTGCCATCCAGCGGATCGACGAGCCAGAAGCGCTGCCAGCCCGACCGCCTGGCGTAATCGATGTCGGCAGATTCCTCCGACCACACCGGCACCTCGGGCGTCAGTCGGCCGAGCTCCTGGGCGATGAGCCGGTGCGCGGCTTCGTCGGCGGCGGTCAGGGGCGAGCGGTCCGCCTTCGTCTGAACGACGAAATCGGACTCGTACACCCGCAGTATCTCCCGGCCGGCCGCCCGCGCTATGACGAGCACCTCATCGAGGAGCTTGCGCAGGTCCTGTGAACGGGCGTGCGCCATGACTCACTCTCGGCGACGGGGTAAAGGGCTAAAATGAGGCAACTTCAGCGATCGCGCGGCGCAGTATAGACCATGCAGGAAGGGCGGCCGGGTTCCGTGTCAGGCCTCTGGCGCAACTGCGCCACGGTCCTGCTGGACATGGACGGCACGCTGCTCGACCTCGCTTTCGACAACTGGTTCTGGCGCGAGGCCGTGCCGCGCTGCCTGGCGCGGGCACGGGGCGCCCCCGCGCAGGACGTGCGCGACCTGCTGTTCGAACACTACGCCAGCAAGCAGGGCAGCCTGGAATGGTATTGCCTCGACTACTGGTCCGATGAACTGGGGCTCGATCTGCGCGCCCTGAAGGACGCCAGCAGCCACCGTATCCGCTACCTGCCCGGTGCCCGGGAGTTCCTTCAGCATGCGCGCGCCTCCGGCAAGCGCCTGGTGCTCGTGACCAACGCCCATGGCGATACGCTGCACGTGAAGAAGGGAGTGAGCGGCCTCGGCGCGTTTTTCGAGCAATGCATCTCGTCGCACGAGCTCGGTGCACCGAAGGAGTCACCCGAGTTCTGGCCGCGGCTGCGGACGCGGCTGGGGTTCGAGCGTGACGAGACGCTGTTCGTCGACGACAGTCCGGCGGTGCTGGCTGCCGCGGCGGACTTCGGCCTGGGCGCGGTCGTCGCGGTAACACGCCCGGACACGCGGCAGCCGCCGCGCGCGGCCGGCCGGCATTACGCGGTCGAGAGTGTCGGGGAACTGATCCGCTGAACGAGGTTCAGCGGGGGCGATGACGCCGTCGCGCCCCCGGGCCGTCACCACGGCCGCCGCGACCGCCGCCCCGGGGCGGCGCGCCGCGCAAGCGCGGGCGGCTTTCACGCGGCGGAATCTGCACTTCCGTGAGCAGCCCCGGGTCGAGCTGCGCCACGGGTATGCGATGGCCGATATAGGCCTCGATCTCGGGCAGCGTGATGGCGTAGGTCTCGCAGGCGAAGCTGATCGCGTCGCCGCTGGCGCCAGCGCGCGCGGTGCGGCCGATGCGGTGCACGTAGTCCTCGGCGTCCTGTGGCAGGTCGTAATTGATCACGTGACTGACGTCCGGGACGTGCAGGCCGCGCGAGGCGACATCGGTCGCCACCAGCACCGGCAGGCTGCCCGCCTGGAAGTCGCGCAACATGCGCAGCCGCTTCGGTTGTGGCACGTCGCCCGAGATCGCGGCCGCACCGATCCCGTTCGCCGACAACACCGCACCCACGTGGTCGGCCTCGCGCTTGGTGTTGACGAAAACCATGGTGCGGGACGCCTGCATGCGCTGCATCAGGCTGATCAGCAGGGCCGGTTTCTCGTGGTTGGCCGGGAAGTAGACGACCTGGGTTACCTTGTCCACGGTCTTCTTGTCGGGCTCGATCTGCACCAGGTGCGGATCGTTCATGTGTTCGTAGGCGAGCTCGAGCACGCGGTAACTCAGCGTCGCGGAAAACAGCAGGTTCAGGCGCCGGTCGAACGGCGGCAGGCGCCGCAGCACGTAGCGGATGTCCTTGATGAAGCCGAGATCGAACATGCGATCCGCCTCGTCGAGGACCAGCACCTGCACATGGCGCAGGCTGAAAACGTGCTGCTTGAAGTAGTCGATCAACCGCCCGGGGGTCGCGATGAGGACGTCGACGCCGGCGGCCACCTGCTCGCGCTGCTTGTCGTAGTCGGCTCCGCCGAAGACGACCGCCATGCGCAGCCCGGTGGCCGTGCCGAGTACCGTGGCGTCCGCATGGATCTGCACCGCGAGTTCGCGGGTCGGTGCCATGATCAGCGCCCGCGGTCCGTCGAGCGAGCGCGGATTCTTCGGCGCCTGGCGCAGCAGGTGCGTGAACGTGGCGATGAGAAACGCCGCGGTCTTGCCGGTGCCGGTCTGCGCCTGTCCGGCGATGTCGCGACCCTCGAGCGCCAACGGCAAGGTCTGGCTCTGGATCGGCGTGCACACCTGGAATCCGGCGCGACGCACGCCCTCCAGGATCTCGTCCGGCAGGCCGAGGCCGGAGAACTGTACGGGGGTCGGTCCACTCATGGGGCGCTAACGATAGCCCAAAACGCGATCGGGTACTTGCAAATTGCCCCGGGACCGGTTCAAACTCGCGTCAACTCATTGCGGACCATTTCCGCACCTGCCCGGATCACCGCCACCTAGCTGTCTGATTCTGTCGAAGGAAACTTCGAATTCAATTCCAGCATCGTGCCTGATCGGGCCGGCAGCTTTGCGCTGAAGCCGCCGTCTTTTGAGCGTTGATGCCGCGACCGACATGGGGGGCGCGGCCAACACCAATCCTGAACTTATCCAAGAGCTGCTAGCGAGACCATGAGCATAGTTCATATCACCGAAGATACTTTCGAGTCCGAGGTCATCAAGTCGTCCACGCCGGTCCTCGTCGATTTCTGGGCTGAATGGTGCGGTCCGTGCAAGATGATCGCGCCCGTTCTCGACCAGGTCGCCTCCGAATACGCGGGCAAGCTG
Source organism: Gammaproteobacteria bacterium (assembly GCA_021462865.1). GTDB lineage: Bacteria > Pseudomonadota > Gammaproteobacteria > Steroidobacterales > QUBU01. The sequence continues at coordinate 4,495 of JAJTYX010000111.1, forward strand.
CGGGTGGCCAAGGTCGATGTCGATTCCAATCAGGCGACAGCCATGCGCTACGGGGTGCGCAGCATCCCGACGCTGATGCTGTTTCGCAACGGCGTGGTCGAGGCTCAGCACGTCGGAATGCTCTCCAAGAGCCAGCTCAACAAATTACTGGATGGAAACCTGTGAGAGGCTACCTCGGCAATTCGGCGCGCGGGCGCGCCAAGCAGGGCAACCGCGGCAAGGGTGGTGGCGGTGGCGGTGGCGGCAATAACGACCCGATGATGCGCCACCAGAAGATGCGCCGCATCGGTCACGAGGAGGACGCACCGACCTTCAGCGAGGACGACGTCATCTCCAAGAGCGAGCTGGACCTGAACAGCCGCAACGTCATGAACCTCACCGAGCTGAAGCTGAAGCCGGTAGGGGCGCTGGTCGCGCTGGCCGAGTCGATGGGCCTGGAGAACATGGCCCGCTCCCGCAAGCAGGACGTCATCTTCGCGCTCCTCAAGGGGCATGCGCAGAGCGGCCAGGACATCTACGGCGACGGCGTGCTGGAGATCCTGCAGGACGGCTTCGGCTTTCTGCGGTCGGCTGACGGTTCCTACCTCGCCGGCCCCGACGACATCTACGTCTCCCCGAGCCAGATCCGCCGCTTCAACCTGCGCACGGGCGACACGGTCTCGGGGCTGATTCGCCCGCCGAAGGACAACGAGCGGTATTTCGCGCTGCTCAAGGTGAGCGAGATCAACTATGACGCGCCGGACAGTTCGCGCAGCAAGGTGCTGTTCGAGAACCTGACGCCGCTCTTTCCGAAGAACCGCCTCAAGCTCGAGCAGGGCAACGGCAGCCGCGAGGACATGACCGCGCGAATCATCGACCTGGTCGCGCCGATCGGCAAGGGACAGCGTGGGCTCATCGTCTCGCCGCCGAAGGCCGGCAAGACCATGCTGTTGCAGAACATCGCGCTGTCCATTATCGCCAACAACCCGGATGCCTACCTGATCGTGCTGCTGATCGACGAGCGGCCGGAGGAAGTGACCGAAATGCAGCGCACTGTGCGCGGCGAGGTTGTCTCCAGCACCTTCGACGAGCCGGCGAGCCGGCACGTGCAGGTGGCCGAGATGGTGATCGAAAAAGCCAAGCGGCTCGTCGAGCACAAGCGCGACGTGGTGATCCTGCTCGATTCGATCACGCGGCTCGCGCGTGCCTACAACACCGTCGCGCCATCCTCGGGCAAAGTGCTCACTGGTGGCGTGGACGCCAACGCCCTGCAGCGGCCGAAGCGCTTCTTCGGCGCCGCGCGAAACATCGAAGAGGGCGGCAGCCTGACCATCCTCGCCACCGCGCTCATCGACACCGGCTCGAAGATGGACGACGTCATCTACGAGGAGTTCAAGGGCACCGGCAACAGCGAGATTCACCTCGACCGGCGCATTGCCGAGAAGCGCGTCTTCCCGGCGATCAACATCAACCGTTCGGGCACCCGCAAGGAAGAGCTCCTGACCCAGCCCGACGAGCTGCAGAAGATGTGGGTGCTGCGCAAGGTGCTGCACCCGATGGACGAACTGGCCGCCATCGAGTTCCTCATCGGCAAGATGGAAGATACCAAGACCAACTCAGAGTTCTTCGACTCGATGAAGCGCTGATCGGCCGAGGGGCGCGCGACCGGTGCCGGCGGACAAATGGTGGCACGATGGCGTCCGCTTCGCCTGCCAGGGCTCCGGCAGGTGCTGCGTGTCACGCGGGGCGCATGGTTTCGTTTACCTGACCCTGGCCGATCGTCGCCGGCTGGCAGCCGCTCTCGGCATTCCGACCCGCCAGTTCACGCGGCAGTACTGCGTCAAGACCGACGGCCTGTTCCATCTGCGCGATGAGGGCCCCGATTGCCGCTTCCTTGAAAAGAGCCGCTGCACGGTCTACGAGGCACGGCCCATGCAGTGCCGCACCTGGCCCTTCTGGCCGGAGAACATGAGCGCGAAGGCGTGGACGTCCATTGCCGCCTATTGTCCCGGCATCGGCCGGGGAGCGGTGATCCCGCGTGAGCGCATCGAGGCGATTCTGCGCGAGCAGCGTGCTTCGACGGCGGAACTGTAGAACCGCCCAGGTTCCAGGCAGAGCGCCGGCCGCCAGCGCTAGTGCCGCTCCCGCGCCACTGCCCGATAACCGATGTCGCGCCGGTACTGCGCGCCGTCCCAGCGGATTTGCGCGACGACGCGGTAGGCCTCGGCCTGCGCATCGCGCACCGTCTGGCCCGCGCCGACTACGCAGAGCACGCGCCCACCGCGCGTGACGATGCGGCCATCGGCATCGAGCCCCGTGCCGGCGTGGAATACCTTGCAGGAAGCTGCGGATCCGTCCGGAACCCCGGTCACCGCCGGCAAACCGCCGATCGGGTCACCGCTGCGATACTCCCCCGGGTAGCCGGCGGCCGCCATCACGACGCCGAGCGCCGGGCGCGAGTCCCACTCGGCGTGGGCCCGGCCGAGCTTGCCGTCGAGCGCGGCATCGAGCAGGTCGGCCAGATCGGATTTCAGGCGAAACAGGATCGGCTGCGTCTCCGGGTCGCCGAAGCGGCAGTTGAACTCGAGCACCTTCGGTGTGCCATCGGCGGCGATCATGAGCCCGGCATAGAGAAAGCCGAAATAGCGCAGGCCTTCGCGGCGCATGCCCTCGACCACCGGCTGCATGACCTCGTCCATCACCCGACGGGAGACGGCCTCGGTCACCACCGGCGCGGGTGAGTACGCGCCCATGCCGCCGGTGTTCGGGCCGCGGTCGCCGTCATCGCGCGCCTTGTGGTCCTGGGAACTCGCGAGCGGCAGGATGGCGCCATCCACCCCGACCATCGCGATGAAACTCGCTTCCTCGCCGGTGAGGAATTCCTCGACGACCACGGTGCTGCCGGCGGTGCCGAACTGTTGTTGCTGCAGCATCGCGGCAGCGGCCGCGAGCGCTTCGTCCACGCTCTGCGCCACCACGACGCCCTTGCCGGCGGCGAGCCCGTCGGCCTTGACCACGATGGGCGCTCCCTGCTGGCGGACGTAGCTCTCGAGTTCGTCGAAGTCGGTGAACGAAGCGAAGCGGGCGGTGGGGATCCCGTGCCGCGCCATGAACTCCTTGGCGAATTTCTTCGAGCTCTCGAGTTGCGCGGCAGCTTTCCGCGGCCCGAAGCAGCGCAGTCCGGCACCGAGGAAGCGATCGACGATGCCGGCGGCAAGCGGCGCCTCGGGGCCGACTACGGTGAGCCCGACGTGCTCCTCGCGCGCGAGGCGGAACAGGCCCTCGACGTCGTCGGCAGTCACGGGAACGTTGCGACACTTCGGCTCCAGCGCGGTGCCGGGGTTGCCCGGGGCGACGATGACCTCGGTCACCCGTCGTGACTGCGCGAGCTTCCACGCCAGGGCATGCTCGCGCCCGCCGCCACCGACGACGAGGATCTTCACGGGCTGGTCTCCATCTGCGCGGTGGATGCAGCACGTTTCATGGCGGCCGATGCGGTGCTCAATGCCGGAAATGCCGTACGCCGGTGAACAACATCGCCATGCCGTGCTCGTCTGCAGCACGTATGACTTCCTCGTCGCGCAACGAGCCACCGGGCTGGATGACCACGGTGATGCCGTGTCCGGCCGCAGCGTCGATGCCATCGCGGAACGGGAAGAATGCGTCCGACGCCATCGCCGCCCCGCGGATGTCGAGCCCGGCCTCGGCGGCTTTCCAGGCTGCGATGCGCGCGCTCATGACGCGGCTCATCTGGCCTGCGCCTATGCCGAGCGTCGCGCCGTCGCGGCAGTAGATGATCGCGTTGGATTTGACGAAACGGATCACCCGCCAGGCAAACAGGGCATCGTCGAGTTCCTGCGGCGTCGGCTGGCGTTTCGAGACGACGCGCAATGCGTCGCTCGCGAGCATTGCCACGTCCTTGTCCTGCACCAGCCCCCCGCCCTCGACCTGCTGCAGTCGCAGGCCGGGAGCGGCCGGGTCGCCGAGCGAAGGCAGCGACAGCACACGCACGTTCGGCTTGGCCGCCAGGGCTGCGAGCGCCTCGACGCTGAACGAGGGCGCCACGAAGACCTCGAGAAACTGCCGGGCCACGATGGTGGCCGCGAGCGCGCCATCCACTGTCGAGTTGCAGGCGATGACGCCACCGAAGGCGGACTCCGGATCCGTTGCGTAGGCCTTCTCATAGGCCGCCGCGAGATTCGTGCCCGTGCCCACGCCACAGGGGTTGGCGTGCTTGACGATGACGCAGGCCGGTGCGGGCAGTGCGCGGACGCATTCCAGCGCCGCATCAGCGTCCGCGATGTTGTTGAACGACAGCGGCTTGCCCTGGTGCAGGTGCGCGTCGAGGAGCGACCCGGCCCGGGTCCCTGTCTGGCGGTACAGCGCGGCACGCTGGTGCGGATTCTCGCCATAGCGCAGGTCCGCCTGCTTGCGCAGCGCAAGCGGCAGGCGTTCGGGCAGCGCCCCGTCGCCCTCGATCGCATCCAGGTAGTGCCAGATCGCCGCGTCGTAGCTCGCGGTATGGGCGAAGGCCTTGCGGGCAAGGCGGCGGCGCGTCGCGTCCGAAAGCGCGGCCCCCTGGTCGCGCAGCTCCGCGACGAGCCCCGGGTAGTCCGCCGGATCGACGACCACTGCGACGAAGGCGTGATTCTTCGCCGCGGCGCGGATCATGGCCGGGCCACCGATGTCGATGTTCTCGATGGCCGCCTCCCGCGGGGTGTCGGCCCGGGCGACGGTCGCCTCGAACGGATACAGGTTGATGATGGCGAGATCGATCGGCTCGATGCCGTGCCGTTGCATTACTGCAGCGTCGATGTCGCGGCGTCCGAGCAGCGCGCCGTGGATCGCCGGATGTAGGGTCTTGACGCGGCCGTCCATGATTTCGGGGAACCCGGTCACGTCGCTCACGTCGGTGACGTCGAGGCCGGCGCCCCGCAGGGCCTGGGCCGTACCGCCGGTGGAAAGCAGCTTCACGCCCATGGCCGCGAGTTCGCGGGCGAGCTCGATGATGCCGGACTTGTCCGACACGCTGATCAGTGCGCGTGCGATGCGATTCACGTCAGGTGGCCCGAGGTCCGTTCCGGGGAAAATCGGCGTGCGGCGCGCCGGCGTTGCGAAGCGGCCACGGCGGTGCCGGCCAGATCAACCGAGCAGGTCGTACTGCCGGAGCTTCTTGCGGAGCGTTGCCCGGTTCAAACCGAGTATGGCTGCCGCGCGACTCTGGTTGCCCTGGGTATAGTCCAGCACCGCTTCGAACAACGGCGGCTCCACCTCTCCGAGCACGAGATCGTAGAGTTCGTTCGGCTTGTGGCCATTGAGGTCGCGGAAATAGGTACGCAGCGCCTCGTCGGTGAAATCACGCAGTGGCCGATTGCGAAGCTGCACGACGGACTCGCGCTGGCGGCCGGTCGATTTGCGGATGCCAGCGGTCTTTCTTTTAGTTGTCACGGTTGACCCACTCCCCGGAGGGCATGCATCCGCTCCGGCAATGTCCGGCAGACCTGCGGACTCGGGCGCAGGCCGACGATGTAGCGATAACCCGCGTCGCGACCGGTATCCGGAAAACCAGCCAGTGCGATCCGTCGGATGCACAGGCGCGAGCTTTCTCGCTCCAGTCACTGGCGACGTCACCGTCGCCTCCACCCTATCCCGCGGGGGGCGAAATCATAGCACGCTGATTGCGCGGTCAACGGTGCTTCGCGATGTGAAACTAGATTGCTGTTCGCCTGTCGTGTTCAAGTGCATGAACGTGCAAGCGGCACTCGATTGCAAAGTCTCGCATCGTTGACCGTGCTTCGGTGCGAGCCAATCGAGACCCGGTCTATCTCACGCGCTCAGTGCCGGTACGGATCGCGCGCAGTCTTGCACTGCAGGCCGAGCCGCCGGTTTGGCAGGCAGACGTCGACTTCATAGCCCTGCGCCGTCGTGCCCGGATCGGGCAGGCTGAGTTCGACCGGGATGAGCGCGCCCGGCGCATAGATCCCCGACGCGGACGGGGGTCCGGCGAGATACTCCGCGGCACGGAACACTCCACTCCCGACCGGATTGGTCCAGCGGTCGCGCAGCACGACGCGCACCAGCGGCAAGCCGACCTGGCGTGTACCGGTGATGGCAATCTCCGCCACGATGTCGAGGGCGCCCGGGGCGGAGTTGCCCGCGATCGCCTTCACCCCGCGAATCTGGTACGTGTCGAGCGGCCAATCCGGGTATATGGTCTGGCCAAGTCGCGCATAGAGCGTGCGGACCATGTCGCCGTATTGCGGATGTGCCGCGAGCTGGTCGCGGTTCTGGTGCAGCACCTGGCCAGCCAGCACGAGGGCCGCCACCACGCTGGCCGCAAGCCAGCGGGCGGTGTGACGCGGCGCCGGTGCTTGGGTGAATGCCGGTGGCGGGCCCCATTCCAGAATCGTGTCGGGCCGCGCGGGTTCGGCGGTCGCGCCGGCGGCCGGCGGGCCGTCGGCGATGGCGGCCTGCGTTTCCGGAGGCTGCATCGCGGCGGGGGCGGCGTCTTCGGGCAGCCTGTCTTCATCGTGACGGTCGGCAGGGACTTCCTGCAGTTCGAACACCGGCGGGGGTTCCGGCTCCGCGATGTCGGCGGCAGGAACCAGGGGCTCGGCAGTTCCTCCGGCATCGTCATCCGTGCTGATCAGCCACAGCGGTGACTCGCCTTCTTCGGTGTCCGTTGCTGCGGCGCTGTCGGCCTCCTGCAGAAAAGTCTTCCAGGTGTCGGTGTCCGCCGTTTCCTCCTCCAGCGAACGTGCCGGTGCCGGTTCCTCTGTGCCGGCGTCAGCCCCGGCGACCGGCGCGGCTGCGTCGGCCTCGAAGTCACTGCCGAGTGCGGGTTCCGGGCGGCGCGGCAGCGCGGGTTCTTCGGCCGCGATGAAAAACCGCTGCCAGTCGTGTTCCGGGGCGTCGAACTCCAGGTTTTCTCCGGCGGGCTCCTGCTCCACGGGGTCGATCGGCGGCGCAGGCGTCGGCGGCAGGGTGTGCGCGGACTCGTCCCAGTCGTCGACGAGGGTGCGCAATGCGTTGAACACGGTGCCGCAGGAGCCGCAGCGCACGTCGCCCTCGGCCATCTGCAGCACGGTGGCGGTTACGCGAAAGGTGGAACTGCAGCCTGGACAGCGCGTATACATGACAGCCGACTGGCAAGACCTCAGCGGATGGGCGCGATCAGCAGGCCGATGCATCGACCTGCGGTGGGCCGGTGGCCGGCGTGCCGGCCAGTAGTGCCCAGCCGGCGAGCTCGCCTGACGGGCGCAGATCCAGCCACGGCCGGCAGCCGGTACTGACCTGCGACGCCTGCGACGCCAGAATACCGCTCAGTGCAACGTGCGCGCCAGCCCGGCAGTGGCCGTGCAGCGCAGGCGCCAATGCGATCAGCGTGTCGGCGAGAATATTCGCGACCACGACATCGTGATCGCCGACGCCGGTCAGCTGGTCCGGCAGGGCGAGGCGAAGCCGCGATGCAACGCCGTTGCGCGCGGCGTTCTCCCGGGTTGCCTGCAATGCCTGGGGGTCGATGTCGAGCGCGGTGGCCGAGCGTGCCCCCAGCGCCAGGGCGGCGATCGCCAGCACTCCGGAGCCGCAGCCGTAATCGAGCACCGCGAGCCCCGCGAGGGGCAACGCGGCGAGCCATTGCAGGCACAGCGCGGTGCTGGGGTGGGAACCCGAGCCGAACGCGAGGCCCGGCTCGAGCGTCACGGTGACTCCGGCCGGATCCGGGCATGCGGCTCCGGTCGGGCAGATCCACAGTCGCGCGCCGAAGCGCTGCGGCACGAGTTGCTCGCGGAACTCGCGCACCCAGTCGCGTTCGACCAGCGTGGAAAACCCGATGGCCAGGGGCCCCGGCACCAGCGGTTGCAGGCGTTCCCTGATGTCCTGTGCCGCAGTCCCCGCGGGCAACAGGGCGCTCACCTGCACCTGCGGCCACAGCGGCGTTGCGCCGGGTGCCGGCTCGAGGATCGGTTCCGCGCCCGGGTCGGCGAAGCTGACGGACAGTGCTCCGAGGCCGAGCAGCGCGGCCTCGACGGCGTCTGCCGCGCCGGCCGGCACCGTCAGCTCGACCGTCAGCCAGTTTGCCGCCGCCACGTCAGAGGCCGAGGCGCTTTTCCAGGTAGTGGATATCCGTGCCGCCCGCCTTGAACGCCGAGTGCTGCATGAGTTCCAGGTGCAGCGGGATATTGGTCTTGATGCCGTCCACGACCATTTCGGTCAGCGCGACGTACATGCGGGCGATTGCCGAGGCGCGCGAATCGCTGTGCGCGATGATCTTCGCGATCATCGAGTCGTAGAAGGGCGGCACTGCGTAGCCGCTGTAGAGATGGCTGTCGACGCGGATTCCGGGGCCGCCGGGAGGGTGCCACAGCTCGATCCGCCCCGGCGAGGGCAGGAAGGTCTTCGGATCCTCCGCGTTGATGCGGCACTCGATCGCGTGGCCGCGTATGGCGAGGTCCTCCTGGCTGAAGGACAACTTCTCGCCTGCGGCGATGCGCAGTTGCTCGCGCACGATGTCCACGCCGGTGATCATCTCGGTGACCGGGTGCTCGACCTGCAGGCGGGTATTCATCTCGATGAAATAGAACTTGCCGTCCTGGAACAGGAACTCGAAGGTGCCGGCGCTGCGGTAGCCGATTTCCAGGCAGGCCTGGACACAGCGCTCGCCCATGCTGCGACGCAATTCGTCGCTGATCCCGGGTGCCGGGGCTTCTTCGATCACCTTCTGGTGGCGACGCTGCATGGAGCAGTCGCGCTCGAACAGGTACACCGCGTTGCCCTTGCCGTCGGCGAGCAACTGGAACTCGATATGCCGCGGCCTGGCGAGGAATTTCTCCATGTACACGGTGTCGTTGCCGAACGCGGCCCGTGCCTCGACCTTGGTCACCGACACTGCGTTGGCGAGCGAGGCCTCGGTGTGCACGACGCGCATGCCGCGCCCGCCGCCGCCCGCCGCCGCCTTGATGATGACCGGGTAGCCGATGTCCCTCGCCATGCGCTGGTTCTCTTCGATCTGGTCGCCGAGCGGCCCGTCCGAGCCCGGCACGGTCGGCACGCCGGCCTTGCGCATGGTTTCCTTCGCCGAGATCTTGTCGCCCATCAGGCGTATCACGTCGGGCGGCGGTCCGACGAACACGAAGCCGGAATTCTCGACCCGTTCGGCGAAATCGGCGTTCTCCGAGAGAAAGCCGAAGCCGGGATGGATACCCTCGGCGTCGGTGACCTCGGCGGCGCTGATGATGGCCGGCATGTTCAGGTAGCTGCGGGCGGAGGGCGGCGGGCCGATACAGACTGTCTCGTCGGCCAGCAGCACGTGCTTGAGGCTAGCGTCGGCGGTCGAATGGACCGCAACCGTCTTGATGCCGAGTTCCCGGCAGGCACGCTGAATGCGCAGCGCGACTTCGCCGCGATTGGCTATGAGGATCTTGTCGAGCATATCGGAGAGAAGAGGGGCGGGGCTCTGTGCTTACTGGATGATGAAGAGCGTCTGGCCGAATTCGACCGGTTCGCCGTTGGTGGCGGCCACGGCGGCAATCCGCCCGGCCTTGTCCGCTTCGATCTGGTTCATCATCTTCATCGCTTCGATGATGCACAGCGTATCGCCAGCCTTGACTTCACTGCCGACTTTCACGAAGGGTTCCCCGCCGGGGGTGGCCGCTTCATAGAAGGTACCGACCATGGGCGAGACGACCTTGTGGCCGGGTATGTCCGGCTCGTTCTTGCCGCCTGCCGTCGTCGGCGAAATCGCGGCGGGCGAGTCGCTGCGACCCGGCGGCGGCAGTGCTGCGGCGCCGGCTGGTGCAGCCGCGACGGCAATGTGCTGGACGGCGCCACCGGTGGAATAGCGGCTGATGCGGACCGATTCTTCGCCTTCCGAGATCTCCAGTTCGGCGATCCCGGATTCCTCCAGCAGTTCGATGAGCTTCTTGACCTTGCGTATGTCCATGGACAGCGTTCCTTTCGGCGCCGGTGCTACGGGGCCGGCGGCCGCAGCCGGTGGTCGGCGGCTCGCAGCGCCAGTCCATAGCCGAGTGGCCCCAGGCCCGTGATCGTGCCGACTGCGATGTCGGCGAAATAGGAGTGACGGCGGAACTCTTCACGCGCGTGCACGTTGCTGATGTGGATCTCGATGAACGGGATGCCGACCGCGAGGAGGGCGTCGCGCAAGGCAATGCTGGTGTGCGTCAGCGCCCCGGGATTGATCAGTATGAAATCGGCCTGCCCGGACGCTGCCTGTACGCGATCGACCAGCTCGGCTTCGGCATTGCTCTGGAAGGCGTCGAGGTCATGGCCGAGGCTTGCTGCAAGCGCACGGGTGTCGCGCTCGATGTCGGCAAGCGTAGTGCGGCCGTACAGCCCCGGTTCCCGGGTGCCGAGCAGGTTGAGATTCGGTCCATTGACCAGCAGGATGCGGGCCATCCGTGCGCCATCCCCATGCGTTTCCCGCAGATGGCGGCAAGTTTAACGACTTTGGCGGCAAATAGAATTAATTTTATGTGGGGCCGGGCTTAGTTGACGGTACCTGGAGCCGGTGCGTCCAGTGGGGCCAGCGCTGCGGTTGCGGCGGCGGCGTCGAGTTCGCCGGCTTTCAGCCGGTCGAGCACCGAGGGGATCAGCCGGATGTCGTCGAGGTCGATTTCCCCCATGTGCATCTTCAGCACCCGCCCGCCGGGGGCGGCGATCACGGTCAGTGGCAGGCCGACGAACTCCGGGCCGAACGATTCGGCGGCTGCCATGGCTTCGGTCTCGCCGAACAGGATCGGGTAAGTCACGCCGGTTTCGGCCACGAAGCGGCGCACCGGGTCCTCGCGGTCGATGGCTACGCCGACCACCGCCGGTCCACGCCCGCCACGCTCCTGGTGCAACTGTTCGAGCAGCGGCATTTCGCGGCGGCAGGGGGCGCACCAGGTCGCCCAGAAATTGAGCACCAGCGAATCCGATGTCCATTCGTGCAGAGACCGGGTGGTGCCGCTGAGATCCGGCAGGCGCACATCCGGCACCTCCACCGCGGTGGCGGGAGCGGCCGGCGCCGTTGGCAGCGGCGGAGGCGGTGGCGATTCCCGCAGCGACCAGTACGCGCGGCCGGCAAAAAAACCGCCGACCACGCAGAGCGCGACGAGCAGCAGCAGCCGACCGGTCGAGCCCATGCGGTCAGCGGCCGAAGGCGCTGCGGACGTGGGCGGAGAAGGCCGCAGCGTTCTTGAAGCCCACTACGCGGTGGCCGTCGCGCTCGCGCCCGTCGGCACCAAAGAACACGATGGTGGGCGGCCCGAAGATGCCGAAATGCTCGAGCAGCGCCTGGTCGGCCTGGTCGTTGGCGGTGACATCGGCCTGCAGCAGCATCGCGCCGTCGAGTGCCGCGCGGACTTCGGGGGTCGAGAAGGTGTAACGCTCCATCTCGATGCAGGATGCACACCAGTCGGCGTAGAAGTCCAGCATCAGGGGCTGACTGGCCGCGCTGGCCGCGGCGGCCGCCGCCTGGAAGTCGGCGACGGTCTTCACCGGGCGAAACGGCAGGCTGGCCACCTCGGTGCTGCCGGCGCCGCTGCCTCCGCCGCTGAAGACTTCGAGCGGACGCAGCGGGTCATGGCCGCCGGCGAGTGCGCCGGCGAGCAGCGCGACTCCGTAGGACACCGCGAGCAGCCCGGCGCCCTTGGCGAGCGTGCGCGGGACTCCGGCCACGCCGTCGAGCCGCTCGAAGGCGCCGAGGAACATGCCGGCCATGAACACCAGCACCGCCCACAGCACCATGGTGATCGCGTCGGGCAGGATCCGGTCGATCATCCATACGGCGAGCCCGAGCATCATGAAGCCGAACGCGCCCTTGACCTTGTTCATCCACGCGCCCGCCCTGGGCAGCAGCCGCCCGGCGGAGGTCCCGATCAGCAAGAGCGGCAGGCCCATGCCGAGCGACAGCGCGAACAGGGCCAGCGCGCCGCGGGTGACATCCCCGGTCTTGGCGATCACGGTGAGTGCGGCGACCAGCGGTGGCGCCACGCAGGTGGTGACCACCAGTGCCGAAAGCGCGCCCATAGCGGCCGTCCCGAAGAACGTACCGGTCTTCTGACGCCCGCTCGCCGCATCGATCCGGTTCACGAGCACGGCCGGAAGGCGCAGCTCGTAGGCGCCGAACATCGCGAGCGCCATGCCCACGAACAACGTCGCCACTGCGATGGTGACCCAGGTCTGCTGCAAGGCTGCCTGGATCTGCTGGCCGGCAGCCGCGAAGATCGCGCCAGCGGCGGTGTAGGTCAGCGCCATGCCGAGCACGAAGGTCAGGGACAGCGCGAAGGCCCGGCCGGTGGTCACGTTCTTGCCCTGGCCCACGATGATGCCTGACAGGATCGGGACCATCGGCAGGCAGCAGGGCGTGAACGACAGCAGTACGCCGAGTCCTGCAAAGGTCAGCATTACCAGCGCGAGGTTGCCGGTGCCGATCATGCCGGCCAACTGGTCCTGCTCCGAAACCATCGGCACGCCGCCCGCAGCGTTCGCAACGACCGCCGTGTCGCCGGCGACCGCACTGATCGCGCCCGGGCCGGTGGCAGCGGAGACGCTGAGCCGCACGGTCTGGGGCGGATAGCAGATGCTGTTCTCCTTGCAGCCCTGGTAGGAGACACGCAGTTGCAGTGGATCGGCGCTGCCCGTCACGTCGAGTTCGGCCGACACTGCCTCGAAAAATACGGTGGTCTGCCCGAAATACTCATCTTCCTTGGGCACTCCCGCCGGCAACCGCGCCGGTCCCAGAGTGACACCCGGGCTTTCGCTCTCGATCTTCAGGCTGTCGCGATAGAGGTAATAGCCCTCCGCAATCAGCCACTCCACGCGCAGGAGTCCGGCGCTGGGCATGGCCGCACTGACGCGGAACGCCCGTTCCGGCGGCAGCGGCGCATCGGGCGCGGCAGCACCGCCGAGCACACTGGCGATCGAGCGGCCCGCGGGCTGGCTCGTGTCGAGCACCACCGGGGCGATCCATTTCTGCGGCGGGTAACACAGCCCGATGTCGGCGCAGCCCTGCGAACGGATTTCGAGATCCAGCCGACCTGGCCCCGCCTCCCGCACCGGGATTCGCACCACCGCCTCGTTGCGGTAGATGTGCATGTCGCCGAAAAACTCGTCGTGGTAGGGTTTTCCGGCCGGCATCTGCGCATCGCCGAGGACGACGCCCGGCGTTTTCGTCGCGAACGACATGCGCTCTTTATAGAGGTAGTAATCAGGCTCGATCGTCCAGCGCACGACGATGTCGCCCTCGCTCGTGCTCACTTCGTAGCGGAACGCTTCTTCCGGGCGCAGTACCTGTGGCTCGCTGGCGGCCCATGCCATTGCCCATGCGAGCAGCAGTGCCAGGAACGTAATGGCGCGGCTGGATTGGCGGAGCGGGTGCATCATGCGCTGGTGGCGTTCCTGACCCATTGCAGATAGGCCTCGGAGCCCGCGGCCAGGGTGACGGCAATGATCTCGGGCACCTCGTACGGATGCAGGCGCCGCACGGCGGCTTCCAGTTCCGGGAGCCGGTTGCGGGTGGTCTTGATCAGCAGCAGCACTTCCTCTTCCTTTTCCAGGTGTTCCTGCCAGCGATACCAGGAGTTGGCGCCCGGCAGCCGGGTCACGCAGGCGGCCAGATTCTGTTCAATCAGGATCGTGGCGATCTCGGCCGCCGTCCGGTTGTCCGGGCAGGTGCTGAGCACCAGGAGACAATCGTCCGCCATCTTAAATGCCCTCTTGCGCCGCGCAAGGAAGGATACCCGCGCCCCGCTCGGCCTGTCATGACGGGGTGCACACCGGCAGGCCCGCGAAGGGGTGGCCGGGCGCCCGCCACGAGCCGACCCCGCACGGCCGCCGCTGCCGGGGGCTTGCAATCGGCTTTTCGCTGACTACTATTAGCACTCGTTTTTGGTGAGTGCTAACGGCGCTCGAGTCCCACGTCGTACCGTTTTCATATGATTTTAAAGGAGTTTTTTCCATGAAGATTCGTCCCCTTCATGATCGGGTGATCATCAAGCGGCTGGAAGAGGAGCGCAAATCGCCGGGCGGGATCGTGATCCCGGATACCGCGACCGAGAAGCCCGTGCGCGGCAAGGTGATTGCCGTGGGCAGCGGCCGCATCACCGAGAAGGGCGAAGTTCGCCCGCTCGACATCAAGAAGGGCGACACGGTGCTGTTCGGCAAGTACAGCGGCACCGAGGTCAAGGTGGATGGCGAAGACCTGGTCGTGATGCGCGAAGACGACATCATGGCCGTGATCGAGGGCTGAAGCCCGCCGGTCGCCACGACACATTCGGATTCACGAAAACTTTTCACGAGAGGTAAATGAACCATGGCTGCTAAAGAAGTCCGGTTTGGCGACGACGCCCGCCGCCGCATGCTGGCCGGTGTCAACGTGCTCGCCAACGCCGTCAAGGTCACGCTCGGCCCGAAGGGCCGCAACGTGGTGCTCGACAAGGCCTTCGGCGCCCCCACCGTCACCAAGGACGGCGTGTCGGTCGCCAAGGAAATCGAGCTCGACGACAAGTTCGAGAACATGGGCGCGCAGATGGTGAAAGAGGTCGCTTCGCACACCTCCGACACCGCCGGCGACGGCACCACGACCGCCACCGTGCTCGCCCAGTCCATCCTGAAGGAAGGCCTGAAGGCAGTTGCCGCGGGCATGAACCCGATGGACCTCAAGCGCGGCATCGACAAGGCCACCGTGGCCGTCGTCGAGGAGCTGAAGAGGCTCTCCAAGCCCTGTTCCGACACCAAGGCGATTGCCCAGGTCGGCACGATCTCGGCCAATGGCGATGACGTGATCGGCGGGAACATTGCCGACGCGATGGCCAAGGTCGGCAAGGAAGGCGTGATTACGGTGGAAGAGGGCTCGGGCCTCGAAAACGAGCTGGAAGTGGTCGAGGGCATGCAGTTCGACCGCGGCTATCTCTCCCCGTACTTCATCAACAATGCCGGCACGCAGAGCTGCGAGCTGGAGAACCCCTACATCCTCCTGCACGACAAGAAGGTCTCCAACATCCGCGAGCTGCTGCCGCTGCTGGAAGGCGTCGCCAAGGCCGGCAAGCCGCTGCTGATCATCGCCGAGGACATCGAAGGCGAGGCGCTCGCCACGCTGGTGGTGAACAACATCCGCGGGATCCTCAAGGTCGCGGGCGTGAAGGCCCCCGGCTTCGGTGATCGCAGGAAGGCCATGTTGCAGGACATCGCGATCCTCACCGGCGGCCAGGTCATTTCCGATGAGGTCGGCCTGTCGCTGGAGAAGGTCAAGCTCGAGGACCTCGGCAAGGCGAAGAAGATCCAGGTCGCCAAGGAAAACACCACCATCATCGACGGTGGCGGCAAGACCAAGGACATCAAGGCGCGCATCGAGCAGATCAACCGCGAGATCGAGGACACGACCTCCGACTACGATCGCGAGAAGCTGCAGGAGCGGGTGGCCAAGCTCGCCGGCGGCGTCGCGGTGATCAAGGTCGGTGCCGCGACCGAGGTCGAGATGAAGGAAAAGAAGGCCCGCGTCGAAGACGCGCTGCACGCTACGCGCGCGGCAGTCGAAGAGGGCGTGGTGCCGGGCGGTGGCGTGGCTTTCATCCGCGCCAAGAAGTCGCTCGAGAGCCTCAAGGGCGCCAACGACGACCAGAGCGTCGGCATCAACATCCTCAAGCGTGCGCTCGAGGAGCCGCTGCGCCAGATCGTCATCAATGCTGGTGAAGACGGTGCGGTGGTGCTGAACAAGGTTGCCGAGAGCAAGGGCAACTACGGCTACAACGCCCAGACGGGCGAGTTCGGCGACATGGTCTCGATGGGCATCATCGACCCGACCAAGGTGGCGCGCTCTGCGTTGCAGAACGCTTCCTCCGTGGCTGGCCTGCTGCTCACCACCGAGGCGATGGTCACGGAAGCCCCGAAGAAAGACGACAAGTCTGCCGGTGGCCCGCCGATGCCCGACATGGGTGACATGTAAGTCTCGACGCTTGCTGCAGGCGTCCAGCGAAAAAGCCCCGCTTCGGCGGGGCTTTTTTTTGGTTCATCGCCGATCTGCGGGGACGCTTGCGAAGACACTACGTTGGTCCCGCGCGGGGTCGGCTGGCGGTGCTGCCCGCAACCTCGTCCGCCATACGTGAGTGGTGGCGGACCTGTTCCCGGCGCAGGCGCTGCGAGGTCCGCCCGGGCAGGGTGTGTGCCCGATCCCGGCTGAGCAGTCCGCCGCCGCCGTTCACGTTCGTGCTGCCGCTGAACCAGACGCCGATCAAGCCCGACGGGCGCAGCGATGGCCTGCGCATCGGGCACCGTTTCGGCGGGGGCTTGGCCAGCCCGGCGACCGCGAATTTCGCGGTTTCTGCGTCCACTCCGCCGCTGACGTGGATCAAGACGGGGCCGGGCAGTCGCAGCCTACACTCGGGCCTGTGGCGGACGGCAGCGCGCCCCGGGCGGGCGCTCGGAGGAAGCAGGCCATGTACATCAATTTCTGGTATGTCGCGGCGCGCAGCGGCGAGATCACCTTCGGCGCAGACAAACCGCTCAAGGTGCAGATGCTGGGGCACCATTTCGCACTCTGGCGTGACCAGAAGGGCCGGGTGCAGTGCATCAGCGACACCTGCAGCCACCGCGGTGGCGCGCTCGGTGACGGACGCGTGCGTGGCGATTGCGTCGAGTGCCCCTACCACGGCTGGACCTTCAACGGCGCGGGCGACTGCGTACGCCTGCCCTCGCTCGGTGCCGGGGCGAAGATCCCGGAGCGAACCCGAGTCGATGCCTACCCGGTCGAGGAGAAATACGGCCTGGTCCATGTCTTCCTCGGTGACCTCCCGGAAGCGGAGCGGCCGCCAATCCTGGACATACCCGAGTTTGGCGCTGCCGACTGGCGCTTCATCACGCTCATGCTGGAGTGGAAGATCGACTACAAGAGGGCGCTGGAGAACACGATCGACCCCGGGCACAACGAATTCACGCACCCGACCCACGGCTTCCTCGGCACGAAGGATGACTACCACGTCGAGGATATCCAGCTCCGCGACCAGCCCTGGGGTACCGGGTTCATCAACCGGATGCATGCGCCGACGCTGGCGCAGCGCGACATGAACGAGGCGGCGGGACGCACCGGCGACAAGTGGATCGAGGGCGGTGCCGGGACGCACGGTCCGCATTGCACCTGGACCTACATCCACCCCTCCGACCGCGCGCAGATGCACGGCTTCGCTTTTCATACGCCGATCCACGAGAAGCTCGACCGCATCTACGTGCTGTTCGGCCGCAATTTCCTCGCGGACTCCAGGTACGACCAGACCTTCGAGAACCGCGCGCTGTTCGTCGCGGAGCAGGACCGCTACGTGCTCGAACCGCTGCACCCGAAAATCACGCCTCACCACAACCGGAACGAGTTCTTCGTCCCGGCCGACAAATGCGTCGGCCGTTACCGCGATTACTGCCGCGAGTGGGAACAGCGCGGCTGGCGGCTCGACGTGGCGAAGGTCCGCGCCGACTACGAGACGACTGCCTACGCGATCCCGAGCCCCGGACGGCGCCAACACAAGGGCTGGGTGCTGCCGACAGTGCCGCTGCTCCCGGGCGAGCCGGCGGCCACGGCGGCAAAGAAAGCCTGACGCCACCCGACTCCCATCACCGGGAAATGGGAGGCATTTGCCAGGATCCGTACTCGGGTCAGCCCGTCCGGCATAACCTGCTTGACCAAACCGTGCAGCGAGCGGTGAAAGAGGCCGTGCGCAAGGCCTGAATCACGCAGCCGGTGAGCTGTCACACCCGTGCTATGGTCGAGGTTGTCAATGGAAGCAGCAATTCTTCTACAGCGCGTTCCGCGCGCTTTGGTACAACCGCATCGACGGCGACTACGCCGAGTTCGGCTGCTGGTCCGCCTCCACCTTCTGGCTGGCCCATCTGGAGTCCCGCAAGCACGGGCACCCCGCACAGTTGTGGGCCTTCGATTCCTTCCTGGGCCTGCCGGCGGCGGAGGGGGTGCGGGACGAGCACCCGTCCTGGAACCCGGGCGGCATGAGCATGTCGGTGGACGAGTTCCACCAGGCCTGTGCCCGGGACGGCGTGCCCCGGTCGGCTTACGAGGTGGTGCCCGGCTTCTACCACGACACCCTGGACCGCATGGCGCCCACCGATCGGCCGGTGAACATCGCGCTGGCCTTCATCGACTGCGACATGTACTCCAGCGCCCGCTCGGTGCTCGGCTTCCTGATGCCGCGCCTGAAGCACGGCATGATCATCGCCTTCGACGACTACTTCTGCTGGACGCCCACTCAGCTGTCCGGCGAGCGGCGGGCCATGCTCGACTACTTCGGCGACAATCCGCAGTGGAACTTGCTGCCCTTCATGCAGTTCGGCTGGCACGGCCAGTCTTTCGTCGTCGAGGACAAGGCCTTACTCGCGTAGCGCATTGCCCGCGTCGCGCAGCACGCTGGCCCGGTTGCCGAAGGCTCGCAGTATCCACACGGGCCGGCCGCGCCCGCCACCCGGTGCGCTGCGGGAAACCGTCTGATCAGCCGCAATTGTGTGCAGCGCACCGCCGCTACTGCCCATTGCCGGCTCCCGGCGGGTCTTGTCGCCTTCTGCGACTAAACGCGCGCGCGGCGTTTGACCCACGGAGCCAGCAAACTCATTGCAGGGCCGAGCAACCACGCGCTGGCCGGAATGGGGATGGCGGTCAGGCTCCAGCGCGCGGCCGAGAAGTCTTCGCTTTCGACAATGACCCCGCCGGGACCCGGGTCCCGCACGAGAAGAGCCATGATTTCACTGCCGCAGCAGGCAGGCCGGCTGATCACCCACGCAAAGTCACCGTCAGTGGGTGTTCCCACCGACATCACCTGCCCCGATATCGACGCGATTGCGGATGGGGAGACCGGGCTGGTGGCAGGGCCAGCAGGGAATCCGAACGAGGTGTCGGCGCTGTAATTCGAAGAATGAATTGCAGCAATCAAGACCCTGTCGTTGTCAGCCTGCAAGTCACCGTCGAGGAGTCCGGAAATCGAATTACCGGAAGCCCATGTGTAGGAGTAATGAAACTGTGTCGTTGCTGAGTGAGCCGGCGACCAAAGAAACATTGCGCCAAGAATGATCCACGGGCCAACGATGACCTCTGGGTTCCGTATGGCGCGGAGAGTTGTCATGTCGTGGTCTCGCCGTGAAGCGACCAGCGTTGCCTGAAGGAAAAGTAGCACGATCCGGCGGCGCATGACGCCGGCTAATCCACATAATGAAGTTCTGCGTTGTCCCGGCCCGGAGCTGGCGGACAGTGCCCCTTTCCTGCTTGAGGCGTGGCGCGTGCATCGGCTGCCATCGGCGTCGGGTCTTCGGTAACGCACCGGCGCCCGGCCACGGCTATAGTTGCAGCACCTATGCCGCGTGCCCCTGCAACACTGCTGGAGTCGGCAATCGCAAACGGCCGGCCGCAGCCGGCCATCCCTGCGGTGCTGGTCCTGTTGTTCACCCTCATGTTCGCAGGCGCGTTGGGTGGAGCGCCGAGCGGCTCCGGCAGCGCGACCGCAGGCACGTGGATTGTGACCGCCGGTATCGTTGTTTCCTGCGGGCTGGCGGTCGCGGCGGGTTTCTGCTCGTACTTTCCGCCACTGGCCTGGATCGCCGTGGCTTTTCTCAGCCGCGGCATCCTCTTCGCCGTGCCCGGAAGGACCGTGGTCACGGTTGCGCTCGCCGCCGGCACAGCAGCGGCGGTGGCGATGTTGTTCGTGCAGTTCTGGCGGGTCAGAACCGGGAAATTCGTACCGACCGTCAGCGATCCTGTGGAACCCGAGTAGTTGGCCTGAGCCTGGGCCGATTGACTCCATCCCGCAATGCCGGGTATCACTGCGGCGTGGGCAACCGGCAGCGATCCCGATGGTCCACGATCCGCGACCAGCCAACCGGGAACTGAAGGCGGACGTAAGACATGCGATTCCACTTGCGGACCATCAGCCCGTTGTCTCTCGGCGCCATGCTGCTTGCGTGTCTTGGCGCGATGGGGCCGGCGCAAGCGGCCGCGCCAGTGGTCCAGACCAATCGCGGCGCGCTACAGGGCGCCACGCAGGATGGCATCAACGTATTCCGCGGGATTCCCTATGCCGCGCCGCCCGTCGGCCCCCTGCGCTGGCGGCCGCCGCAGCCGGCGGCGGGCTGGACGGGTGTGCGCGATGCGACGGCCTTCGGCCCCGTTTGTCCGCAGGATATTCGCCTGGTGTCGGCCGACACACCGCAGAGCGAGGATTGCCTGACGCTGAACGTCTACGCGCCGGCCAATGCATCGGCCGGCAGCCTGCCGGTCATGGTGTGGATCCACGGCGGCAGCTTTCGCTGGGGATCCGGTTCGCTGCCTGCCTATGACGGTGTGACATTTGCGCACCAGGGCGTGGTGCTGGTGACCATCAACTACCGGCTCGACCGGCTGGGCCGCTTCGGTCATCCGGCGCTGACCCGCGCGCAAGCCAGCGAAGGCCTCGCGAACTACGGGATCATGGACCAGATCGCCGCGCTCCAGTGGGTGCGTGACAACATCGCGGGCTTCGGCGGCAATCCGGAGCGGGTTACGATCTTCGGCTACTCGGCAGGCGGCGTGTCGGTGAATTACCTGATGGTGGCACCGTCAGCCCGCGGCCTGTTCCAGGGCGCGATCTCCGAGAGCGGCGGCGTGGCCGCCGATGCCAGCCGGCACCTGGGCAGGGACTCGGGGCGTTTCAAGTCGCTGGAATCCGAGGGCCTCGAGTTCGCCGCCAGCTTCGGCATCGCGAATGACGACCAGGCGCCGGCAAAGCTGCGTGCGCTGACCGTGGCCCAGATCCTGGCTTTCCCACAAAAAGACTTCTCGATGAATCCGGTCGTGGATGGCAAGGTCATTCCCGACGATCTCGGGAAGATGTTCCGCGAAGGCCGCCAGGAGCCGGTGCCCTACATCGCAGGCGCCAACAGCTGGGAAGCGAGCCTGATCCAGGGTTTCGACCTGCCAATGGCTGCGATCATGCCCGGCGTCACGCCGGACGAGGCCCGCAAGGTCTACGGCCCGCTGGACGACAAGGCGCTCAGGGAGACCTACTTCGGCGACATGCTGTTCCTTGCGCCGGCCTGGACTCTGGCGGCTGGCATGGAGGCCGCAGAGACACCTGCCTGGCTCTACTACTACAGCTATGTCGACGACGACCAGCGCGGCAAGGTGCCCGGCGCTGCCCACGGTGAAGAAGTCAGTCACCTGTTCCGGCGCTCGCTCCGGGCGAACCGGATGCTGAGCCCGCATGACCTCGAGGTCTCGATTCCGCTGCGGCACTACTGGATCAACTTCGCCCGCACCGGCAACCCGAACGGCAAGGATGTCCCGGACTGGAAGCCCTTTACGCGCGAGCATCCCCACACGATGGAATTCGGCGACCAGGCGCAGCTGCTTCCTGCCATTTTCCCGAAGCGCATGGCCTTCCAGCAGGAAGTCATCAGGCGGGCGATCGAGGCAGAAGCGAAGGCGCGGCCGGCATCGCCCTGATCGCAGCAATGGGGATGGGCGCCGGAGCCTGGGCTCCTGCCTCGTTCCCGGCAGCGACCGTCAAATAATCAAATGCTCCGGCACCGTTCCGCGGAGCCGGGCGGCTGGCTTTACTTCTGCGTATTCGGTGGCAGTCTGCATGCAATTGGCCTGCTACTGGCGCCGCGCGGCGTCGCACGCAGCGCGCCGGAAAGGGGAGTGACTTGGAGTCAGGCATTGCGCTCGCGCTGATCATCCTGCTGCCGTTCGTCGGCAGCCTGTGCGCCGCGTTCCTGCCGTCGAATGCCCGTAATGCAGAAGCCTGGCTCGCGGGGCTCGTGGCGCTCGCCTGCGCCGCGCTCACGCTGGCGCAGTACGACCAGGTAGCCGACGGCATCGTGTTGCGGGCCGCGGTGCCGTGGCTGCCGCAGGCCGGGCTCGATTTCAGTCTGCGCATGGACGGCTTTGCCTGGCTCTTTGCGCTGCTCGTTGCGGTGATGGGCGCGCTGGTCGTCATCTACGCGCGCTACTACCTGTCGCCACAGGATCCGGTGCCGCGTTTCTTCGCGTTCCTGCTCGCGTTCATGGGCTCGATGCTGGGGATCGTGCTCTCGGGCAACCTGATCCAGCTGGCCGTATTCTGGGAGCTGACGAGCTTCAGCTCGTTCATGCTGATCGCATACTGGTACCACCGCCTCGATGCGCGGCAGGGCGCGCGCATGGCGCTCACGGTGACGGCAGCCGGAGGCTTCTGCCTGCTCGCCGGCGTCATCATGCTCGGAACCATTGCCGGCAGCTACGACCTCGAGCGGGTGCTCCGGGCGGGCGATGCGGTGCGTGCGCACTCCTGGTATCCGGCCACACTCGTGCTCATCCTGCTTGGCGCGTTGTCCAAGAGCGCGCAGTTTCCGCTGCAGTTCTGGCTGCCGCACGCGATGGCCGCGCCGACCCCCGTGTCCGCCTACCTGCACTCGGCGACCATGGTCAAGGCCGGGGTGTTCCTGCTCGCGCGGTTATGGCCGGTTCTCGCCGGCACCGACCTCTGGTTCGGGCTCGTCTGCGGCGCGGGGCTCGCCTCGCTGCTGCTCGGCGCGGTGGCGGCGCTGTTCGAACGGGACATGAAGGGCGTGCTCGCCTACTCGACGATCAGCCATCTCGGGCTCATCACGCTGCTGCTCGGCATGAACAGCCCGCTCGCCCTGGTGGCTGCCATTTTCCACATGATGAATCACGCCACGTTCAAGGCGACGCTGTTCATGGCGGCCGGCATCGTCGACCACGAAGCGGGCACGCGCGACCTGCGACGGCTGAACGGCCTGGCGAGCGTCATGCCGATCACCGCGACGGTCGCGACCGTGGCCGCCGCGGCCATGGCCGGCGTGCCACTGCTCAACGGTTTTATCTCCAAGGAGATGTTCTTCGCCGAGGCGATCTTCGCCGGTGAAGGGCCGCTGCTGCGCGTCGGCCTGCCGGCCATGGCGACGCTCGCGGGAGTTTTCAGCGTGGCCTATTCACTGCGCCTCGTGCACCAGGTGTTCTTCGGCCCGCTGGCCCGGGACCTGCCGCGTGGCGCCCCGCAGGAACCGGCCCGCTGGATGCTGGCGCCGGGTGTCCTGCTCGTGCTCGCCTGCCTGCTCGTCGGCATCCTGCCGGCGCGCACCATCGGGCCGGGGCTTGCGCTGGCCGTGCGCTCGATACTCGGGGCGGAGACGCCCGCTTACAGCCTCGTGATCTGGCACGGCTTCACGCTGCCGCTCGCGATGAGCCTGACGGCGCTCGTCGGCGGTGTCGGTCTCTACCTGCTGCGGTACTTCTACGGGCAGCGCGCCACAGGCCTCTCGCCGGTGCGTGCGCCACTCGACGGACGACGCGTGTTCGACATCCTGATCGTGGTGTTGCACCGGGTCGCGGAGCGCATGGTGCGCTTTGCCTCATCGCGCCGCCAGCAGTCGCAGCTGTTTCTGATCGTAAGCATGGCGTTCGTGGTCGGCGCACTGCCGTTGCTCGCGGGCGGCCTCGCGCGCGGCAACATGCGGCTCATGCCGGTAGATCCCGTGTATCTGCTGTTCTGGTTTGTCGGCTGTAGCTGTGCCCTCGGCGCGGCCGTGCAGGCGAAGTTTCACCGCCTGGCAGCCCTGATCATGCTGGGTGGAGCGGGGCTGTTCACGGGCCTGAGCTTCGCCTGGTTTGCGGCGCCGGATCTGGCGCTGACGCAGATTGCGGTCGAAGTCGTCACGCTGGTGCTGCTGCTGCTCGGGCTGCGCTGGCTGCCGCGCCGTGTCGAGTCCGACGACACCGACCGCAGTACGCGCCAGGCGCGCATCCGGCGGGCACGTGACCTGGTGGTTGCAGGCATCGTCGGTAGCGGGCTCGCCGCCTTGTCGTTCGCGATGCTGACCCGTGCTCCGCTGGATCGGCTGGCGCGGTACTACGTCGAACGTGCCTTGCCGGAGGGGGGCGGGCGCAACGTCGTCAACGTGATCCTCGTCGATTTCCGCGGCTTCGACACCCTGGGCGAGATCACGGTGGTGGCCATTGTCGCGCTGACGGTCTACGCCCTGCTGCGGCGGTTCCGGCCGGCACCGGAGAGCATCGAGGTGCCGCGGGCCCAGCGCGAGGGCGTTGCGCTGCCCGGCGGGCGTGGCTTCGAGCCGCAGGCACAGTTGCCGGCGGGTGACCTGATGATCCCGGCAGTCCTGGTGCGGCTGCTGCTCCCGATGGCCGGGCTCGTCGCGGTCTACCTGCTGCTGCGCGGTCACAACGCCCCCGGTGGCGGCTTCGTCGGCGGGCTCGTGATGGCTACCGCCTTCGTCACGCAATACATGGTCGGCGGCGCGATGTGGATCGAATGGCGCATGCGGGTCCACCCGCAAAACTGGGTCGCGCTCGGCCTCATGGCTGCGGGCGGCGCGGGGGCGTTCGCCTGGGCCGCCGGTCCGCCCTTCCTGGCCAGCCTCGAAACTGACGTCACCCTGCCGCTCGTCGGCGAGGTACATCTCTCGAGCGCGCTGCTGTTCGATTTCGGGGTGTACCTCGTTGTGGTCGGCGCGACCTCGCTGATGCTCGTGGCGCTGGCGCACCAGTCGTTCCGCAGCCCGCGGCCGGGTTGACGGTGGAAGCCCTGCTGGCCATCGCGATTGGCGTGCTGTCGGGCTCCGGCGTCTGGCTGCTGCTGCGCCCGCGGACCTTTCAGGTGATCATCGGTCTCGCGCTGCTGTCGTATGCGGTCAACCTGTTCATCTTCGGCATGGGACGGATCCGGAGCGACAAGGCGCCGATCATTGCGGTCGATTCGGCAGCCGGTGTCGCGGGGTTCGCGGACCCGGTGCCGCAGGCGCTGGTGCTCACCGCCATCGTGATCGGTTTCGCGACGACCGCGCTCCTGCTCGTCGTGCTGCTTGCGGCCCGCGGCGTCACCGGGACCGACCATGTCGACGGGCGGGAGCAGTAGTGAGCCCCTGGTTCCAGCATCTGCCCGCCGTACCGATCGTGCTGCCGCTCATCGCCGCGGCCGCGATCCTGCTGCTCACCGAGCGGGCGCGGGGCCTGCGCGTCGCGGTCGGGTTTTTCTCGATCGTCGTCCAGTTCCTCGTCGCGATCGAGCTCCTCGCGCTCACGACCGAGGCATTTCCGGACATCTGGCCACAGGGTGTCGGCGTGTACGCGCTCGGCGGCTGGCCGGCACCGTTCGGCATCGTGCTGGTGATCGATCGCCTGGCCGGCCTGATGCTGATCCTGGCCGCGGTCGTCGGGCTCGCGGCATTCTTCAATGCGCTGGCGTACTGGGATCGTGTCGGGCCGCACTTTCACGCGCTGCTGCAGTTCCTGCTGATGGGGGTGAACGGGGCCTTCCTGACGGGCGACCTGTTCAACCTGTTTGTCTTCTTCGAGGTGCTGCTCGCGGCCTCCTATGGCCTCCTGCTGCACGGCTCGAATGCCCAGCGCGTGAAAAACGGCCTGCACTACATCGTGGTCAATCTCACCGGCTCGCTGCTGTTCCTGATCGGCGTGTCGCTCATCTATGGCGTGACCGGGACCCTCAACATGGCGGACCTGCCGGCGCGGGCGGCCGCGCTGTCGGCTGCGGACCGCGCCATCTTCGATACGGCTGCCGCCATCCTCGGCGTGGCGTTCCTGACGAAGGCGGGTGGCTGGCCACTCAACTTCTGGCTGCCGGGCACCTATGCGGCAGCAAGCGCGCCCGTGGCGGCCGCCTTCGCGATCCTGACCAAGGTCGGCATCTATGCGCTGCTGCGGCTGGGGTCGCTGATCGGCAGCGCCGACGCGCTCGGGCAGGCCGGTGGCACGGCTCTGCTGCGGCCGGACCTGTTTCATGGCGGCTTGTACTACATCGGGATCGCGACCATGGGCTTCGGCATCTTCGGCACGCTGGCCGCCCAGCAACTCGCGCGCCTGGTCGGCTATTCCGTGATCGTCTCGTCGGGCCTGCTGCTTGCTGTCATGGGGCTCAACCACGAACCGCTGCTCGCGCCGGCACTGTTCTACCTCGTCGGCTCGGTGCTTGCGACCAGCGCTTTCTTCATGCTCACCGGGATGACCGAGCGGGCATGGCGCGTGCCGGCCCCGCAACCGGCGGTACCGGCCGACGAGCTGCCAGTGGCCACGGGTGGCTATGTGCCCTTTGGCGTACGACGCACGCCGGCGCTGCACGCACCCGACGACGCCGTGGGCGTGGCGATTCCCGCCGCCAAGGCATTCATGGGCCTCATGTTCGCGTTCTGCGTGCTGCTGGTCACGGGGTCACCGCCGCTGTCGGGCTTCGTCGGGAAGTTCGCGATCCTCTCCGGCGCCATCCATGCGGCGGCGACGACGACCTGGGCACCGGCGGCCTGGCTGCTGGTGGCGGTGACGATCGCCGCGGGCCTGGCGAGCCTCATCGCGCTGACGCGGATCGGCATGCGCCTGTTCTGGTCGGTGACCGGTCGCAACACTCCCCGCCTGCGCATGCTCGAGGCGGGGCCGGTGGCGATGCTGGTACTGCTGTGCGTCGCGCTGGCGGCTGCTGCGGGGCCGGCGATGAGCTTCCTGGAGGATACGGCGAGGTCGCTGCGCGCGCCGCGCGTTTATGTCGACACCGTGCTCGCCGCGGAGGAAGGGCCATGAGGCGTGGCATGCCGGTGCTGACGGTGGCGCTCGTTGCGATGTGGCTCGTGCTGAACGACACGCTCGCTCCGGGCCAGGTGCTGGCCGGAGTCCTCCTTGCGACGGCGCTGGCGTGGTGGGCGGCGCGCATGCGGCCGCTGCGGCCGCGGCTGCACCGGCCGCAGCTCGCGCTCGGCCTTCTTGCGGTCGTGTTCGTCGATATCGTGCGCTCGAATATTGCGGTCGGGCGCATCATTCTCGGCCTGACCGGCGGACGGACGGTGCACTCGGATTTCCTCGACATACCACTGGAGCTGCAGGATCCGCACGGCCTCGCGGTGCTGGCGATGATCGTCACCTCGACGCCGGGAACGGTGTGGGCCGGTCTGGCTGCCGATCGCCGCACACTGCGGCTGCACATCCTCGACCTCGAGGACGAGGCGGCATGGATCCGCATCATCAAGGATCGCTACGAGCGGCCACTGATCGGAATCTTCCAGTCATGAGTGAACTGATCGACTACGCCGCCTGGTTTGCCGCTGCATGCGCGGGGTTGGCGATGCTGTTCGCCACCTGGCGCGTGATCCGGGGGCCCGCGGCCCAGGATCGTGTGCTCGGGCTCGACACGTTGTACATCAATGGCATGCTGACCCTGCTCGTGCTCGGTATCCGCGTGGGCTCGGGCGTGTACTTCGAGGTCGCGCTGCTCATCGCGCTGTTCGGCTTCGTCGGCTCCGTGGCGCTCGCGAAATTCCTGCTCCGCGGCGAGGTGATCGAGCCATGACCGGAATCGAGTCGCCGTGGGTCGCCATTCCCGTCGCGCTGCTGCTCGTTGCCGGCGGGCTGCTGACCCTGGTCGGATCGCTGGGGCTCGTGCGCCTGCGGAGCTTCCAGGCGCGCATGCACGGGGTATCGATGGGCAGCACGCTCGGCCTCGGTTGCATCATCATCGCCTCGGTCATTGTGGCCTCGGCGATGGCGGGGCGGTTCGTGCCACATGCGCTGCTGATCACGGTGTTCGTCGTGATCACCGCACCGGCGACCGCGATCCTGCTGATGCGGGCGAGCCTGTATCGCGCCCGGGCCAAGTCAGCGGCAGCGCTGCCGGAGACGAATCGCCACCCGTAAAGGTGCCGGACCGTCAGCGTCGTTTATCACGATGGCAAGCTCACACAGCGGCTCCATCGTGCCCACCATTCGCCGCATCGGCCCGTACCGGCTTTACTTCTACTCCAGCGACGGCCAGGAGCCACCGCGCGATCCGGCACCAGCGGGAACTGCACTATCGGCCTTGAGGGGGCAAGAGCTGAGAAGCTAACACCGGCACCTGACGTCCCTTTGTCGATAACCACCACCGAAACTGGAGTTGCAAGAAACTGCAGGAGCAGCCACCATACACATTCGGAGGTGTATATGCGGACCAACATCGTGCTCGACGACCGGCTGGTCGCAGAAGCCATGCGGCTCACCAAGGCCCGCAGCATGCGAGAGGTCGTGGACCTGGCACTGCGGGAACTGGTAAACCGACGGCGGCGGAAGAATGTGCTCGCACTGGTCGGCCAGGACCTGATCGCACCCGACTACGACGTGCGAGCAGTGCGGGCTGGCATGAACCGTGGTTCTCGTCGATAGCTCCGTCTGGATTGACCTGTTGCGCGATAGGGACACCGCACCGACTGGAGTCCTGCGTCGGTTGATCGCGCGTGACGAAGCGAGCCTGACGCCGGTGATCTATCAGGAGATCCTGCAGGGGGCCGCATCGCCAGAGCGATTCAGGAAGCTACGGGCCCACTTCGGCACACTTCCCTTCTTGCTCCCGCAGCACCCGGTGGCGACCTACGCCGCGGCCGCTGAGCTTTATGTGCGCTGTCGCGGGCAGGGCTTCACGCCGCGCAGTCCGCACGATTGCCTCGTCGCATGCATCGCTGTCGAGCACGGCGTCGCTTTGCTGCATGACGACCGCGATTATGAATTGCTGGCGCGGGTGGAGCCTGGCCTGCGGTTTCACCAGGTGTGACGATTCGGGAGGCCGACGCGCGGATCGTGCCTGGACAATTGCCAGCGCAAAGCGCTGCCAGCGCAAGGTGCCGGGTTTGGCTTATTGGCCTTTCGTGGCAGACGCCAGCCAGCCAGATCGGGCAGCGCGAATCCGCGGCAGGAAACAGGCGCCAAAGCCCGTCAGCATCAACCATAGCGTTGCCGGCAACGGCACCTCGGCTGCGGGCAGGATGCCCGGGCTGAATTGCAGCGTGAAGAAATCCCGCATCGCGAAGTCGGCGGCGATCCGTATGACCGGATCGACGACCGCATGCGCTTCGGCCCCGCCCGTGATCGGCAGAAAAGCCCGCGGTTCGACTTCTCCGTAGGCGCCCATCGTCACGGTTTGCTCGACCCCCGGGACGAAATCGATAACCTGATGCATCGCGAACCCGTCCTCGTCGCCCAGGGAGGACAACGAGAACGGGACAAACGCCTGCGCATTACCACCGGCAAGCCCGACAGACACCGAGGCGTTCATCACCGCCGAGTACTCACCGGCCTTGGTGACCCAGACGTTGCCGAATGCACTGACGTCGACCGGGACGACATCGAGCACCGGCGCGCCCGGAAGGGCTACCACGGCAACCTGGTATTCGATATCGACCTTGCCGTCCGAGCGTGTCATTGCGGTCGCCGCCAGGTCGAGGACGATGGTCGGGGTGCTGCCCCCGGTGGTACGGGCGTGACCCGAGGAAATTCCTCCGGCAGCCTCGCAGCTTCGATCGATGGTGTCCGGCGCGAAAATCGACGTGCCACCGACACCAGCCGGGCAGTCACCGCTGGTGCCGCCGGACAGGCTCTCGATGAACTTCGCTTGCGTCAGGACCAGGGGTGCCGCGTCCGCCGCAACGGCGGCGATCAGCGATAACGCGCCGAAGACCACCACCGACGTTGCCCACAGGAAACGTTCCATGGTATTCCCCTCCGCCGCGCTGGCTCGTTGTCATTGCCGTCTGGCTTTCAGCGCGGCACTTTTTTTATGCTTCCTGGCGAGCTTGCTTCACTGCAGAGGCTACGCCCAGCCGCGACAGACTGTCAATTTCCGGAATGACCCAACCCATGCGACATAACGTGGCTGGCAAATGCATCGCAACGGCAGCAGGAAGACAGCGGCCATGTCCGGCATCAACGCCACAGGCAGACGAGCCCGAGCACCAGCCCCACCATCACGACCAGTGAGCGCAACCGCGTCGGTTCGATCCGTCCGGCGAGCCTGCCACCCGCCGCACCGCCAACCAGGGCGCCGAGCGCCATGACGATCACCACCGGCCACGCCGCCCTGCCGGAGAAAGCCAGGCAGATGGCGGCAGCGAGGTTCGCCGCGAATGCAATCGCCTGCTTGGCCGCGTTCAAACGGCGGAAATTGTCCGCAATCATCAGGCCGAGCGCAGCGAGGACGATGACGCTCAGGCCGGCACCGAAGTAGCCGCCGTACACGGCCGCCGGCGCGCATCAACGCGACAAAGTGGAGCGGCTGCGCCTGCTACCGGGTGCGCCGTCGTTCCCGCGCCCCGCCCGCCGCATACCTGTCAAAGGCGGCGTGCGACGCCGAGGTAGAGCTGCAGGTCGGTTGCGTCGCGGTTGAGGCCGATGTTGGCCCCGGCGTCGAACTGGAGGAGGTCGGTCGGTGACCAGGCGCCGGATACGCCCCCGAGCCATTCCGTCACGGAACCGGACGGGTCACGGTCGCGCCTTGCGGCGATTTCGAAGGTGACGCCGGTGGCGCTGCCGGCGGGCAGATCCAGGCCGACGACGGCGGCGTGGGCCAGGTGGCGTCCGTCGCGGTCGTCATCCACGGCCGCCTCGATGCTGCCGGTGAAGCTGAAGCGCATTCCGGCGGGCAGGTCCGTGCTGATCGGCACGATCAGGCCTGTTCCCCAGTCGCCTGCCCCGATGGCCGTTCCACCTGCGGGCAGGGTCAGGTAGGGCATTACGCCGCTGGCGAAGCCGGAGCCGTCCGGGTTATGCAGGTTCTGGCGCAACGCGACCAGCAGGTCGCCCGTCCCGTCGTTGCGGTCGGTGATTCCATCCGAGCGTTCCCGGACGTGGCCGAAGGCAGTCCAACCGAGCTGCGCCTCGAGAGAGTCGGTGACGCCGTAACGAACCAGCGCATCCGCCACGAGGAGCGTGTCGCTGCGATTGCCGGACTGCCGGTCCTGCGCCCAGTCGGCCAGCCCGAGTTCAGCAATGGCATGACCCCTGTCGACCGTGCAGGCCGGCGTGCCGAGGCCCGGTCGGTCCAGGCACAGGTCGCGCAGTTCCTGCCCTGGCGCAGTCCGTGACAGCAACGCGGCCAGCAGCACGGCGGTGGCGCCGACCCGGGGCCCGCGTCTCGTCGCGGTTTGCCTGACAACCCGCATCGCCTGGTTCAACCGGCCAGCAAAGCTGTGCCGGTTCAGCTGCCGCCCGGCTTATCGTCGTCCTGTATCGGCCAGAGGCGGTGCGAATCCAGCAGGAGACGCGCTATCGCCTCGTTGGCGTCGAGGCGTGACTGCTCGGCTTCGATCTCGGCATCGGCCGCGTTGCGACGGGCCAGGAGCGATTCGGCCAGCGGCATCTCGCCGAGCTCGTAGGCGCGACGCGCCAGATCGGCGTGCCGGGTCATGGCGTCGGCTGCTGTCTTCAGCTGCCGCCAGGTCTCCACGCCGGTCGCGGCGCGCTCCCAGTTGACCACCGCTTCGGCTTCGAGGCGCCGGCGTGTCGCCATTTCCAGCTCCGCCATGGCCTCTGCCTGGCCGAGCTGCCTGTCGGCCTCTGCGCGGCGGCTCTTGCTGCCGATCGGCATGGCAACGCTCAGGCCGACGATGTCCTCGTCACCGTCCTGCTCGTTGGCGTAGTAGACGCCGAGCGTCGGGTCAGGCAGCCGGTCGCGGCTCGCGCGACGTGCCGCCAGGCGGCTTCCCTCCAGACCACTCTGGATCGCCAGCAGCTCGTGGTTGTGCTCGAGTGTTGCGGCGATCCAGTCCGCTTCGCTGCCCGCCGGCATGACCGGCGCAGTCGGCTGGGGCGTGACGGGAGGCAGGTCGGGAAAGCTGGCGCGCAACTCGGCGAATGCCGCCTGCTGGCGGCCAAGTGCCTGCTGCTGCTGGGAGCGCGCCTGGGCCAGTGCCGCATCCGCTTCGAGCAGTTCGAGGCGGGCCGCGTCGCCGCGGCGATTGCGCGTTTCCACCGTCCCCCGCACGTCGTTCAGCAGACTGGCCTGGTCCGCGCGCAGCCGCAGTTCTGCCACTGCGCGCAAGGCACCGTACCAGAGCTCGACCAGGTGACGTGCAACTTCGTGCCGGGCGTCACCGACGTTCTCGCGTGCCGCGTCCATGCCGCTCGACCCGATGCGTTCGTCGAGCCCGGCCTTGCCAAACAGGCGAAAGCCACGCTCGAGGCCGGCACTCCATTCGTCGGAGGTATTGGCAACGCCAGCGGTATCGCGACGCTGGCCGGCGATGCGCAGTTGCAACTCGTGAGGGCCCGCGTCCAGCGAGTCGCGCTCGGCCGTCGCCACCCGCAGCCGCGCCTCGGCCTCACGCACTGTCGGGTGATCGCCCAGTACGGCATTCACGACCTCGATGGGTGGCAGATCGGCTGGCGGCGGGAATTCGCCCGCCGCGGCCGTACCGGCCAGGAGCATCACGATCCAGGCGCTGCGCTCGATCATGCCAGCCTCCCGATTTCGATGACCGGAGTGATCCAGTAGGCGACTTCCCGGGTCGGCAGGGACACCTTCAGGCTGTCGAGCAGCTGGTGCGCCAGTTCCGACTCCAGCACCACCTGCAGCTCGCAGCGGTCCGCACGGCCGCGCACCCGTTCCTGGGCGCTCAGCGTGTGGTGTCGCGAACCGTGGCCCTCGGCCTTCAGCAGCGTGAACCCCGCCGCCCACTCCGGGTGCGCCAGCAGACCTTCCACCAGCGCCTCTTCCAGGTGGCGCGGCGCGGCCAACGTGAGTTGCACCAGGGTCATGTCGGATTACCTCCCAGGATGAAACGCCGGTAGAGCACCGGCAGCAGCACGAGAGTCAGCGCCGTGGACGTGATCAGCCCGCCGACCACGACGATGGCGAGCGGCTTCTGGATCTCCGACCCGGGGCCGGTCGCGAGCAGGAGCGGCACCATGCCGAAGGCCGTGATGCTGGCGGTCATCAGCACCGGCCGCAGCCGGCGCAGCGCGCCGTCGCGAACCACGGTCTCCCCAGGCAGGCCCTGCTCGGCGAGCTGGTTGAAGTAACTGACCATCACCACGCCGTTGAGCACCGCGATGCCGAGCAACGCGATGAATCCCACCGAGGCTGGCACCGACAGGTACTCGCCGCTGAGGAACAGCGCCGCCACGCCGCCCACCAGGGCGAAGGGCACGTTGACGAGGACGAGCACTGCCTGCTTGACGGAGCGGAAGGTCGTGAACAGCAGCGCGAAGATCAGGCCGAGCGATACCGGCACGACGACGGCGAGGCGGGCCGCGGCGCGCTGCTGGTTCTCGAACTCGCCTGCGTAGGCGATGGCGTAGCCCTCCGGCAACTCGACTTCGGCGGCGATGCGCGCGCGCACCTCATCGACGAAGCCGACCAGGTCCCGGTCCGTGACGTTGCTCTGCACCGTCACGTAGCGTGCGGCGTTCTCGCGGTTGATGGCGACCGGCCCGTCGGTCTGCTCCAGGCGTACCAGTTCCGTGAGCGGAATGGCGAGGCCGCCCGGCGTGGGAATGCGCAGCGCCTCGAACAGCGCCGGGGACATGCGCACGTCCTCGCCCGCCTGCAGCACGATCGGCGTGCGCCGGGTGCCTTCCTGGACGATGCCGAGGCGCACTCCCTCCAGCTGGGCCCTGAGGAAGGTCGCGACGTCGTCGACCGTCAGGCCATGGCGGCCGGCAGCGAGTCGGTCGACCGGGGCGCGCAGGTACTGCACGCCCTCGTTCTTCTTGCTCAGCACGTCCTGCGACCCGGGCACGGAGATGAGGATCGACTCCACCTGGTCGGCCAGCCGGTTGAGGGTGCCGATGTCCGAGCCGAACACCTTCACCGCGAGGTCGCCGCGGCTGCCGGTCAGCATTTCCGAAACCCGCATGTCGATGGGCTGGGTGAAGCCGAAGCTGACGCCGGGAAATCCGGCCATCACCTGGCGGATCTCCTCCATCAGCCATTCCTTCTCGGGCTGCCGCCATTC
Organism: Gammaproteobacteria bacterium; assembly: GCA_021462865.1. Taxonomy (GTDB): domain Bacteria; phylum Pseudomonadota; class Gammaproteobacteria; order Steroidobacterales; genus QUBU01. The sequence goes on from JAJTYX010000111.1 coordinate 38,215, forward strand.
AGCGTGAGGCTTGAGGACGAGGTAGCCGTCGGTCTCGTTCAGGCCCATGGGATCGAGTCCAATCTCGTCGGAGCCGACCCGCGCCACCACGCCGATGACCTCGGGCACTTTTTCCATGATGGCGCGCTGCACCTTGAGGTCCAGTTCCATGCTCTCCTCGAGGCTGATGGACGGCAGTTTCTCCAGCTGTATGAGGAGGTCGCCTTCGTCCAGCGTCGGCATGAACGACCTGCCGATGAAGGGGAAGATCGCGGCGGCCGCGAGCAGCAACGCGACCGCTGCACCGATCACCGGGCGCGGGCGGGAGAGTGCGTAATCCAGCACCGGGGTGTAAAACTGCACCGCCTTGCGCAACAGCCAGGGGTCTTCGTGGACGCCCTCCTTGAGCAGCCAGGAGGACAGTACCGGCACCACGGTGAGCGCCAGCACCAGCGCCGCGCCGAGGGCGAAGACGATGGTGAGCGCCACCGGCACGAACAGCTTGCCCTCGATGCCCTCCAGCGTCAGCAACGGCATGAACACGATCATGATGATCAGGACGCCGGACACCGTCGGCGGCGCCACTTCGCGTACTGCGCGGAACACCTGGTGGAGCTTGTCCTGGCGACTGTTGTCGTGCGCAAGGTGCGTGACGATGTTCTCCACCACCACCACGGCGCCGTCCACCAGCAGGCCGATGGCAATGGCGAGGCCGCCGAGGCTCATGAGGTTGGCCGACAGGCCGACCTGGCGCATCAACACGAAGGTGGCGAGTGCGGCCAGCGGCAGTGTCACGGCGACGGTGAGGGCGGCGCGCACGTTGCCGAGAAAGAGGAGCAGCAGGATCAGGACCAGCACGATCGCCTCGAGGAGCGCCGTGGACACCGTTCCCACGGCGCGCTCCACCAGGACGGAGCGGTTGTAGAACGGCCGGATCGTGATTCCTTCGGGCAGAGTGGGAGCCATCTCGGCGAGGCGGGCCTCCACGGCGCGGGTCACCTGCTGCGCGTTGGCGCCCCGCATGGCCAGCACCAGGCCCTGCACCGCCTCGCCCTCGCCGTTGTGGGTCACGCCGCCGTAGCGGGTGAGTTCGCCGATGCGCACGCTGGCCACATCGGCGACGCGCACCGGCACGCCGTCGACCTCCTTGACCACGATGCTGGCGAGCTGCTCGAGGCTCTGCACGGCACCCTCGACCCGCAGCAGCCGGACTTCCTCGCCGTCCGTCAGCCGGCCCGCGCCGTCGTTGCGATTGCCGGCCTGGATGGCCTCGGCAAGCTCGGCCAGCGTGACGCCGCGGGCGCTCATGGCCGCGTTGTCCGGCGCCACCTCGAAGGTCTTCACGACGCCGCCGAGGGAGTTGACGTCAGCGACGCCGGGCAGCGTGCGCAGCTGCGGCCGAATGACCCAGTCGAGCAGCGCACGCCGCTCGGACAGGCTCAGGCTCTCGCCCTCCACGGTGAACATGAACACGTCCGACAGCGGCGTCGTGATGGGGGCGATGCCCCCGGTGACGCCGTCGGGCAGGTCGGCCAGCACGTTGTTGAGCCGCTCGGCCACCTGGCTGCGCGCCCAGTAGATGTCGGCGTCGTCCTCGAAGTCCACGGTGATGTCGGTGAGGCCGTACTTGGATATCGAGCGCAGGATCCGTTGCCGCGGAATGCCGAGCATCTCGGTCTCGATGGGCGCAGTGATGCGCGCTTCGATTTCCTCCGGGGTCATGCCCGGCGCCTTCAGGATGATCTTCACCTGGGTGGTGGAAATATCGGGGAACGCGTCGATGGGCAGCGTCCGCCAGGCCTGTACGCCAGCGATCGTTACCAGCAGGGCCACGCCCAGCACCAGCAGCCGCTGGGTGAGCGAGAATTCGATCAGGCGGTCGATCATCTACTCGCCTCCCATGCCCTGCCAGGCGGCCTTGACCGCCGCGACTCCCTGCACCACCACGCGCTCGCGTCCGTTGAACGCCGCTTGCACGGCGGCGGACTGGCCTGAGCGGGACAGCACCTCGACCGCTGTCGGTGCAAAGCCCTCGGGCATTTCGACGAATACCCAGTCGCGCCCGTCCTGGTGCACGATGGCGCGGTTCGGGACCCGCCACTGCTGCGAGTTCTCCTGGCCCTCGATTCGCGCCGTGACCTGCTGGTTCACCCGCAGTTCACCGGCGGGGGTGGTTACCTCAGCGCGGATGACCACCGACTGGGCCGCGCTGACGTTGCTGCCCACCACGAGTACCGAGCCCGTCGCGCGGGTGCCGGGCACGGCGACCTTCTGGCCCGGCCGCACCAGCGCCGCAGTGCCCACCGCCGCATGGATCTCCAGCCAGAGCGTGTCCAGGTTTGCGATGCGCACCAGCGGTGTCGCCGCTTCGACGCGGCCGCCGGTCGTGGCCTGGACTTCCAGCACGGTGCCGGCAATCGGCGCCACCAGGCTGACGCTGTCGGTGAGGCTTTCGCCCTTCTCGGCTGCGGCGATCTCGCCGGCCGAGAACCCCATGAGCCGCAGCGACGCGCGCCGCTCGGCCAGGTGGGCGCGCGCCTGGATCAGCGCGGCGCGGGTGGCCTGGACGCGCGATTCCGCCACGATGCCTTCCTTGAAAAGCGCCTCGTCGCGCTGCGCCGATTCCTCCGCGAGCCGTGCCTGGACCGCCGCCTCCGCGGTATCCCGCTGCGCTGCTGCCAGTTCCGCGCTGCGCAGGGTGGCGACCGGCTGGCCGGCCTTGACGTGGTCACCGAGGGCGACCAGTACGCGCGCGATCATACCTGCCGCCGGCGCGGCGACCACCCGCTCGCGATCCGGCGGCACGGTCACCGTGCCCGGCAGCCCGACGGCGACCGCACCGGCATCGGCCGAGAGCGGCGCAGTCACGATGCCGAGTGAGCCGCGCTGCTCCGCGCTCATCGTGACGAGCTTGTCGTCCGCGTGGGCGGACACGGCAAGCAACAGCATAAGAATGGAGAACCGACGGTACATCACACGCTCCTCGATTGGCGTTCGCGCCGGGTCATGGCCGGCGCATCAGGTCTGCGAGCTGGCCCGCACGGGCCAGTTTCCGGTCAGGTCAGGCTTCGGGGCGGCCGGTCGACGACGGGAGGGATGTAGGACAGGTGGGCTTCGGCTGACGCCGGGGCGGGCTTGTCGGGAGGCTGGACGCCGATCCGCAGCCCGGAGTCGAGGATGATCGGGGAGGGCACGTGATGACAGTGGTGGCCGTGGTCGCCATCGGCCTGCCCGGTGCCGTCATTGCTCTCGGGATCGGCCGTGTCGGGCGCCGCCTGGTGACTGCCTATGTGCAGCACGTCCCCCGCAGCATGCTCGTCCGGGTGCTCATGCAGGCTCGCCACGGCCCAGGTGTACTGCAGGGGCACGAGGAACATGAGCAGTAATGCGATGCTGCGTCTCATGGGCCGGGTCGATCGGTCGGGTCTGCGACGGTATTCCGGAGGATAACCCGGCTATTTTGCCCGACCCGCCGGGCGAACGGACAGCCGGGTGACCATGTGCCGCACCCCCCCCTTCCGGTCGGCCGCGCCGTGCGCGCGGCGCTACGGGGGCCGGATATGTGCCACGCGCTGCACCCCGCAGGCCCTGCGTCCGCCACGATCAGTCTGCGGCATGCAGTTGCATCACGATGATGCGGTTGCCGTCGTAGTCGGTGATCGGGAACTCCCGGCGTGCCGGATTGCTGAGTTCCAGGATGTTCCCGACCTCGAGCTTCGGATCAGCCGCGAGCGCCTGCGCGTGCACGGCCTCGATGCGCTTCTGCACTTCGACGATCAGCACGCTCGCGTAGGGCTTTCCCCGTGGCGGCAACGGCACACCTTTGACTTCCGTCATGCCGATGGCCCCGAAGCGGCCGTCCGGGGTCCCGAGGAACGCAATGCGCACCCTGGCCTCGCGTGGAATTCCGAAGAAGTCGTACAGGAAGCTGTCGGGCTTCACGGGCATGTCGACATTGACCCTGAAGCCGAGGATGTCGCGATAAAGCGTGAGTTCCCGATCCAGGTCGGTCACCACGAAGTTGGATCGGTGGACGAAAGGATCGACGGCAGCGGGCTGTCCGGCCGCCCGCGGCCGTGTCGTTGCTCCCGCTGCCGGCGCGGGTGCGGGCTGCGCCAGGGCGATGGTTGCTGCGACGCTTAATGCCAGGAATCCGGGAACGAGCTTGTTCATTTATTCACCTGCGCTTGTGAACGTCATCATCCAGGGGGTCACCGTGCCGGCTGGAAGCGGCCGCGAGTGACAACCACGGTGGGGGAGAGTGCCGGGCCAGCTGCCGCGTCACGGCCGGCCGGCCCGCACGCAGGAGGCGACGACGCGATACAGGATCGCCATCTCCTCGCGATCGTAGTTGGCGATCTTCGCCTCGAATGCGCTGCCCGTGATGGCGTCGGCGACCTGCTCCGCCGGAGTGCCCTTGGCCATTTCCGCGCGCACGGCGCCGATTACCGTCTCCCAGAACTCGCGCTGCTCGGTGACAGCGCTGATCGGGCCGGCCGCGGGCTGGAGGAATGGTCTGCCCCCGGCGCCGCGGCCGAGCGAAATGTGGCCGCCGACGATCGTTGTCACGCCATGGTCCGCGGCGAGTTTCTCGACCGCGGCGAGGTAGCGGGGCAGGTTGTGCAGATAGGTATCCGGCAAGGTGGGGTTGTACGCCTTGTTCCAGCCGGAGGGCGGATTGGCGATATCGACGATGAAGATCACGTTGGCCGGCCGCGCCAGCATCACCGACAGGCAGTCGCTGTGACTCGGGCCGAACCAGAAGAGTTCGAGCGAGGCGTTGCCGGCGTCGATCCGGTAGCGATCCCTGAAGACGATGTCGGGCTCGACGAGGTCGGCGTGGGGCGTCTCGCGGATGTTCTCGCGGCAGTTCTCCTGCGCCACGAACGTCGCGCCGGCCTCCTTGAAGATCGTGCCGCCCACCGCGTGATCCCAGTGCGAGTGCGAGTAGGCTACGTACGTCACCGGTTTGTCCGTGACCTTGCGGATCTCCTGCTCGAGGGCCGCCGCGGCCGCGGCGCTCAGCGGGTCGGTGACGATCACGCCGTTCTCCCCGACCACGAAGATATTGCGATAGGGGCCGTAGCGGAAGGCGTAGAGCCCGTTGCCGAGCGAATCCGTCTGGTACTGCGGCATCATGCCCGCGGGCTGGCCACTTGCGGCCGTCACGACGAGCAGGGCGGTGGCCGCCAGCAGGAGCGCGCTGGTTCTCATGACCTCATCGTCCCGTGGTGAGCAGTGAGCCCACCCGTCGGACCAGGATCTCCATGTGGCGCTCGCTGTAGCGCGGATACTGCCGGAAGACCGTGAGATCGAGCTTCTGCATGATGTCGCGCAGCGGTATGCCGGCGTCATGCTGCGCCTTCACCGCGCCGATGAGCTGTTCCCAGAACAGGCGCTGCTCGCCGACGGCGGCAATCGGGCCGGTCGCGGGTTGCAGCAACGGCTGGCCGTCGGGGCCGTTCCCGGTCGCGATGAAACCGCCGACCAGCCGCTCGATGCCGTCCTGGCGCGCGAGTTGTTCTGCCGCACGCAAGAAAGGCACGATGTTCCAGAGCTGGTAATCCGGAACGGTGGGGTTGCGGGGCAGGTCGGCGTGCGGGGGATTCACCAGGCCGACGATCATCATGATCTTCGCCGGCTGCGCCACGATGACGGAGAGACAGTTGTCGAGGCTTGGTCCGAGGTAGTGCAGGTCGAGCGCCTTGTCCCCGACCCTGACCTGGTATTCGGTCCTGTAGGTGATGTCGGGCGGGATCACGAGCGGGCTTGGCGTCTCCCGCAGGTTCTCCGCACAGCGTTCCTGGGCGATGAAGCTTGCGCCTTCATCAGCAAAGATCCTGCCACCGCTGATGCGGTCCCAATGGGAATGGGAGTACACCACGAAGCGCACGGGTGCGTCGGTCAGCTTTGCGATGGCTGCGCGCATGGCGGCGGCGTACTGCGGGCTCACGGGGTCGGTGACGATGACGCCGTTTTCGCCGATCAGGAAAAGGCTCCGGTAGGCGCCCTGCCGGAAGGCGTAAGTCCCCGCGGCGAGCTGCTCGGTCTCCTGGGCGCTCATGAAGGAGGGCTGGGCTGGTGCAGGCACGGCAAGCAACGGCCAGAGCCAAACCGCCATTGCCAGTGCCTGGAACGTCGTGAGCCGACGCACGCGAACCCGCTGCCTGAAGCCGACCTGCCGTTCGCAACCGCGGGAAATCACCCTGGCTGGTTCGCCCATCGTGCCCTCAGCCGTGTCTGGTCGTGGTCCTATCGCAGCGCGCAGACCGCGATCGGTTCCTCGGCGTGGTTCGGCGCGAAGATGTTCAGCTTCCAGCGCCCGCCGAAGGCGCGGCGCGTCTCCGCCATGCGCTGGACGATGACCGTGCACACGTTCTCGGCCTCGGCGGGCGTGGCTTCCACCACGACGTCCACGGTGAAGTTGACGCTGGAGACGTTGCAGTCCGTGGAAACACCCGTCTTCTCGAAGACGTCGCAGACGAAGTAGGCGTTCTCGATGGCGTCGGCGCAGGCGAGCCGGGATAGCAACAGCAGGAATGCGATCGGCAGCACACGGACCACGGGCAGGACCTCCTGGAACTGAGGGTACAGTCTAGAACGCCGATGCGTCCGCCGCACCTCCGCCCGCGGCGCCATCGCTGCGGGCGGCAGCCTGGGAACACGGGCTCGTGTGCCACGGGTTCCGGGATGTTTTCATCGCAGGGGGGCCGTGGTACGGTCGCAACACCTGCGAAGGGAGAGTTATGCGTAGCGCGTCTAGCATGCCGGGGTCCGTGGTCGTCCTGATTTTTGCGGCGGCAATCGCAACAGGGTGCGCGAGTGTCGGCCCGCGCACCGTCGTGCGCGACCGGTTCGATTACAACGCGACCATTGCCGATTCCTGGAAGGAGCAGACGCTCCTCAATATCGTCAAGCTCCGCTACATGGACCTGCCGATGTTTCTCGACGTCGGCCAGATCGTGGCCGGCTACACGGTGGAAAGCAGCGGTGCGCTGGGCGCGGCGCTGACGCGCGGCGACGTTCCCGACAGCGACGTGACGACTCTCGGCGGAACCCTGCGCTACACGGATCGGCCGACGATCACCTATTCGCCGCTCACGGGTGACCGGTTCCTGCGGGGCCTGATGACGCCGATCCGCCCGGGTTCGGTGTTCGCGTTGCTGCAGTCCGGATACGAGGCGGATTTCGTGCTGGCGCTCGGCCTGGAGTCGCTGAACGGGCTGCATAACCCGGTCAGTACCCAGGGGGGGCAGCCATCCACCGGGGCACACGAGTTCACGCAGGCGCTGACATTGCTGCGCGAGATCCAGGTCGCTGGTGCGCTCACCTTTCGCATGGAGACCGGGCCGCACGGGGAAGAGATGCTGATGTTCTTCCGGCAGCGCGACATGCCGGCGGAGACGGTGGCGAAGATCGAGGAATTGCGCTCGTTGCTCGGCATGGAGGCAACCGACGGCCGCTACAGCCTGATTTATTCGCCGGTGCCGGGCAGCCCGGGCGAGTTCGCCGTGCTGACGCGGTCGATGCTGCAGATCCTGCTCGCGCTTGCCGGCACCGTGGACGTTCCGCAGCAGCACATCGACGAGCATCGTGCCTCGCTGGTACCGCGTGCGGACAGCGAGCAGATGCCATTCCGGGTGCGCAGCGGGGAGGATCGGCCCCAGGACGCCTACGCGGCAGTCTCCTATCGCAACCGCTGGTTCTGGATCGACGATACCGACTACCAGACCAAGCGCGCCTTTTCCTTCATCATGTTCCTGTTCACGCTGTCCGAAGAGGGTAACGACCAGCGCCTGCCGGTGCTGACGATTCCGACCGGCTAGCGCCGTTGCCCGGTTGCGCCCCTCGCGATCGCACGGCGAAAAACTGGAAGTCTTCGGTCCGGTGGCATGGACGGGGGCGGGAAGGCGTCGCGATTTTGTGTGCTTCTTCGCAGATCTGCGGGGACGCTTTCGAAGTTGATACGTTGATCCCGCGCGTGGTCCGCTGGCGGAGCTGCCTGTGCCCTCATCGGGCCGGTGCGAGTGATGTGGTGGCCCGGTGCCCGTCGAGCGCCGCTCCTCGCACGTCCCGGCGCAGGCCGTTCGGATCTGTAGCCCGCGCCTGCGCTGTACGTCCCGGCACAGCGTCCCCGTCAGCCGCCACCGCGCGGGATCAACGCCTCGACTCCGCAGCGACGTCGCCCCGTCCCCGCAGTTCGCCGAAGAACCTTATGTTTGCTCGGGATGGTGGCCTGGCGAAATCCGCGTTAGTATCGGTGGCAGCGGCCGGAGCAGGCTGCCATCAGGTGCCACAGGGAACAGCAGATTCCAATGAAAACCTGGTCACAACGATGTCTCGCGGTCCTGGGGGTATTCACCATGGCGGCGTTCCCGGCGCAGGCCGCGGTCGTCGGCGTCACCGCCAGCGGCCAACTCGACGCATTCTACGACGACGAATCCAGGCTGCCTTTCGAGCCGCAACTCGGGGCCTTGTACACGCTGACATTCTCCTACGACGACGCGGCTACGCTCGACCAGGATTCGCGACCTGACCACGGCAGCTACGGACAGGCCATCACGTCCATGCACCTCGTGATCGGAGACTACGCGACATCGTCGTTCCAGTTCAGTGCCATTGGCGTCTCCAACGACTTTCAGGATCCGTTCCAGGGCAGCAACGACATCTGGTCAGCCAGTTTCTCGAGCGGCGATCCGTGGAACGAAGAGCACCTGTTCATGCTCCAGTTCCGCGATCTGGATGGCACCGCGCTCGACTCGGATGCATTGGTGCCGATTCCCGGGTTTCCTTCCGCGGAGTTCGAATGGGTCGGCATGAACTACCTGGTGATCCGGAACCACAATACGGTGGCCGAGGCCTACGCGGGAGTCGACAGCATGACGGTCGTGCCGGTACCTGGCGTTGCGTGGCTGTTCGGTTTGTCCTTCGGCGTGCTCGCGCGGCTGCGCCGGCATTGCCGCACGCAACCCGCCGCCTGCTGAGGGCGCAGCAGCCCGCGCCAGCGCCCAGGCGTGGTGTCGCGCTCTTCGGGCACAGCCAGTCATCGGCGGCGAACGCGCCGCACCGTGACGGTTGATCAGGTCGCCTGCCCGAACTTCGGGATCACGTGCCGGCCGATGATGCGGATCGAATCCGCCGGGTTGTCGTGCACCCGCAGGCAGATCTCGTCGAGGCCCGCGGCGGCAAAGTCGCGCAAGCGCTGCAGCGGTTCGTCCATGCGGTCGGTCGTGCTGGTGATGGTGAGGCCACCGATCAGTTTTTGCAGGATCTCGTCAGGCACGCCCTCGATGGTGCCCTTGCGATACCGGTAGGCGTCGACGAACGCCTGCTTGTTGCGCTGGACGAGGTCGTTTTCCTCGGGCGTGAGGAAGGGCTCGAGCCAGTCGCGAACCAGCCAGGCGCGGATCACCAGTTCACGGCGGGCTTCGTGGGCCACGGCGGCCGGGTCGTCCTTCACATGCCAGCCCAGGAAATTGCTGATCCGCAGTTCCGACGCAGGCCGGTTGCCGGTAGCGAGCGCCTCGCGGATCACCTTCACGCGCCCGGCGACCACCCGCGGCAGGCCGAGGTCCGCCAGCATCACGCCATCGGCCGTCTGGGCGCCCATGCGCAGCATGCGATCGCGCGTCACGCCGGCATACACCAGTGCCGGCTCGTCCTGGGTGACCCAGGGTGTGCGGAAATACTGGGCCCGGTAATGCTTGCCGGGCACGCTGAAACCGTTCTTCGTGCGACCTTTGCCCCGGGCGGCGTGCCGGACAATGGTGATGGCTTCCTGCAGGGCGGCCACGTTGGGACTGAATTGTCCGCCGATGGCTCCCAGCCATTCGCCGCCGCGGCCGAGCGTCACCATGGCCCGTCCGCGGGACAGCTCGTTCAGCGTGAGCAGCGATGTGGCGATCTTCAGCGGATGCATTTCCTGCGGGCTGACGATCACCACGCCCAGGCGGATGCGGCTGGAGGCCTGCGCCAGCGGCACCAGATTCATGAACGGATCCCCGGCGGTGGCGTAGTTCTGCACCCACAGCCCGGCGATGCCCTGGGCTTCGGCCAGCAGGCCGAGTTCGCACAGTTCGGTCGCCGAGACGTCCGGCTCCAGGATGATATGAATCTGCATGAGGAACGCGGCCTCCTTCTATAGGTGCGCTGTTCGCAACGAACCGCGCGAAGCTACCAGCCGGGATGCTGTGCGACAAGCGCGTGGCGTTCTGCCGCAGCGGGCGCATCGGCGGCGGCGATTCACCGTGGGCCATCGAGGCGCGCGAGTTCGTAGCGCGTGCCGGCCTTGCGGTATTCGTGGCGGACCATGATCCGGTCTGGGCCGGTGAACCAAACGTCGGTGTCCTTGCCGAAGTGGTAGTGCTCCGTGTCGAAGGTTCCGGCGGGTACCTTGATGGTCTCGCGGCCGACAAACTGGAGCGAGATCGGGAACGCAGCCAGCCGCGGCCCGCCGTCCACCGCGCCAAAGACGAACGTCGGCACCGGCTGGGCGCCACCGGCTTGCACGTCGTACCGGCCGAAGTGCCAGCCGTCGAGGCTAGGCGGATGCAGGAGCACGGAGAACTTCGGCGGCAGTGGCAGTTGCTCTGCCTTGAAGCCGGCGGTGCCGAGCGTCGCGACCCGCAACTCGGCGCCGTCGGCCACGTAATAGCCGGAGCCGAGCAGCCTGCCCTCGTCGTAGACGTTGGAAAAGGCTTCGATGAAGCCGAACGCGGCATCGGAACGATAGATCGTGTTGATCTGCTGGCCGTCGCGGCCGGCGTCGAGGAACGTCCGCATGGTCCGCGTGCCGTCGGGCTGTACGGTCAGTGTCCAGGTTTCGTCGCCGCAGGGCGCGTCCCCGTCGAGGCTCCGGCACTCGAGCACGCCGGACACGGTGCGCACAATGCTGCCGTTGGCCGGCTCCGCCGTCCTGCCGGCAGGTGCCGACTGCTGCGCAGAGGGGCTGGCGGCCAGGAAGACCACGCCGACGACCAGGGTGAGGGCAATCTTCGGGAGGTGGGTCATGTCGATGCCTTTGCGCTGTGGTTTGCCGCAGTAGAGGCGCCGGGTAATGCCGTGTCAACCATGGCTGCCCGCGGCAGCCAGCCACGATCGGGCGCCACGCGGCGGAGCGGCTACACTCCTTCCGGCGGGCGCGGGGGAATCACCGGCCGACGCCGCGGCCAGCCGGCGATGCCGGTCGCTTGTGGGTGAATCGGTCGGAACCGTCAGGGAGGCGTGATGGCACCAGGGACCCGACAGGACAGCGACCCGGTGCACGATGTCTTGCGCACCGAGCGGGAGCCGTTGCAGGCATTTTTCTCGCCGCGCAACGTGGCAGTGATCGGGGCGACCGACAAGCCGGGCAGCGTGGGTCGCACGCTGTTGCGCAATCTCGTGGACAGCCCGTTCGGCGGCGCGGTTTTCCCGATCAATCCGCGCCGGCCCCATGTGCTCGGAATCAGGGCTTATCCCCACCTGGCTGCGGTTCCCGATCACGTTGACCTTGCCGTGATTGCGACGCCGGCGCCGACCGTGCCGGGGTTGATCGGCGAATGCGTTGCCGCGGGCGTCGATGCGGCGATCGTGATCTCCGCCGGGTTCAAGGAGATCGGCCAGGACGGGGTGCAGCTGGAGCGTGCGATCCTCGACCGGGCCCGCGGCAGCGGGCTGCGCGTGATCGGCCCGAATTGCCTGGGCGTGATGCGGCCGATCTCCGGGGTGAACGCCACGTTCGCCGCCGGCATGGCCGGCAGCGGCCACGTGGCCTTGCTGAGTCAGAGCGGCGCCATCTGCACCGCGGTGCTCGACTGGAGTTTCCGGGAGCACATCGGTTTCAGCGCCTTCATTTCCATCGGCTCGATGCTGGACGTGGGTTGGGGCGACCTGATTTCCTATCTCGGGAACGATCCGCACACGCAGAGCATCGTGATCTACATGGAGACGATCGGTGACGCGCGCTCGTTTCTCTCGGCGGCGCGTGAAGTGGCACTGACCAAGCCGATCATCCTGTTGAAGGCGGGCAGGAGCGAGGAGGCGGCGAGGGCGGCCGCGTCGCATACCGGGGCCCTGGCGGGCAGTGATGAAGTGCTCGACGCGGCCCTTTGCCGCTGTGGCGTGCTGCGGGTCGATTCGATTGCCGAGCTGTTTGACATGGCCGAGGTGCTGGCGAAACAGAAGCGTCCGGCCGGCCCGCGCCTGACCATGGTCACCAATGCAGGCGGACCCGCGGTGCTGGCAACCGATACGCTCGTCCGTGCCGGCGGCAAGCTGGCTGAACTGTCTCCTGCGATCGTCGATGAACTGAACGGCTTCCTGCCTCCGACCTGGAGCCACGCGAACCCGATCGACATCCTGGGCGATGCGGATGCCGGGCGTTACGTGCAGACGCTGCAGGTCGTGGCCAGGGATCCCGACAGCGACGGGGTGCTCGTGATACTCGCCCCGCAGGCCATGACCGATCCGACGCGGGTCGCGGAGAAGATCCTCCCGCTGCTGAAGGAGATGAACAAGCCGGTGCTTGCCAGCTGGATGGGCGGGGTGAGCGTGATGGCCGGTGGTGCGCTTCTGGATCAGTCCGGCATCTCGACCTTTCCTTACCCGGACGCGGCCGCAAAGGTGTTCCACCAGATGTGGCAGTACAGCGAAAACCTGCGGTCGTTGTTCGAAACACCGTCGCTGGCCGACCATGCCGCCGACGCTGCACGGAGCGGGCAGCAGGTCCGTTCGATTCTCGACAGTGTGCTCCAGCATGGCCGGACCCTGCTCACCGAGTGGGAGTCGAAGCGGGTGCTGGCGGCCTGCGGGATTCCGACCGTCGAGACCCGCCTGGCCGGAGACGAGGCTGAAGCGGTTCGCCAGGCGCGCGATCTCGGCTTTCCCGTCGTGGTGAAACTCCATTCCGAAACGATCACGCACAAGACTGACGTTGGCGGAGTGGAGCTCGATCTGCCGGACGAAGCTGCGGTGCGGGCCGCGTATCGGCGGATCCGGGCCGCGGTTGCCGAGCGGGCTTCGGCCGCCGATTTCCTCGGCGTCACGGTCCAGCAGATGGTCGATCTCGATGGTTACGAGCTGATCCTGGGAAGCAGCATCGATGCGCAGTTCGGTCCGGTGCTGCTGTTCGGCGCCGGTGGGCAGCTCGTGGAGGTCTTTCGCGACAAGTCGCTGGCCCTGCCGCCGCTCAACACGACCCTGGCGCTGCGGATGATGAGCCGGACACGTATTTATCGGGCGCTGCAAGGCGTGCGGGGACGGCCGCCGGTCGACATCGAGGCGTTGAAACAGTTGATCGTCCGGTTCAGCAACCTCGTGGTCGCACATCCGCGGATCAAGGAGATGGACATCAACCCGCTGCTCGCGGCTGCCGGCCACCTCACGGCGCTCGATGTCCGCATCGTGCTGCACGAGCCGTCCTTGCCGGACGACGCGCTGCCGCGGTCCGCGATCCGCCCGTATCCGGAGCAATACCTGTCTCGCTGGGTTCTGCGCGACGGTACGCCGGCCACGATCCGGCCGATCCGGCCCGAGGACGAGCCGCTGATGGTGCGGTTTCACGAGACCCTGTCGGAGCGCAGCGTGTACTTCCGCTACATGCAGATGCTGCAGTTGAGCCAGCGCATTGCGCACGAGCGGCTTTCGCGGCTCTGCTTCATCGATTACGACCGCGCGATGGCGCTGGTCGTCGAGCGCAGGGATCCGCACACGGGAGTGGACGAGATCGTGGCAGTCGGTCGGCTGACCAGGCTGTCGCCGTGGCTTGCGGAGTTCGCGATCGTGATTGCGGATGCCTTTCAACGCCAGGGGATCGGCTCGGAACTGCTCGGGCGGCTCGTGCAGGTCGGCCGCGATGAACGGTTGCGGCAGATTCGTGCGGATATCCTGCCGGAGAACCTGGGCATGCAACGAGTCAGCGAGAAACACGGCTTTCGGCTGCGCGCCGAGCAGGACGGCAGACTCATTCGGGCCGAGCTGAACCTGGCGTGAACGATCGGGCGGCCGGCGCCGCTTGTGGCGCAGGCGGGCGATCCGTTCTAGAAGATATATTGACAATAGATCTTCAAGGGCGGATAGTCCGATACACCGGCCAGAACAAGGAGAGTATCCATGACCGCCGTTTCCCCCAGTGCAGAAGTCGTCGATGTCCGCAGCCTCGTGCCGGCGCAGCGACACGCCAGGATCTTCCAGCTCGTGAACGCGCTGCGACCCGGCGCGTCGTTCGTGCTCGTCAACGATCACGACCCGAAGCCCCTGTACTACCAGCTCGAAGCCGAGTATCCCGGCCAGTTCTCCTGGACCTATGTCGAGCAGGGTCCGCAGGTCTGGCGCGTGGAGATCGGCAAGCTCGCGAAGGCGGCCTGATCCGGTGCGCGGGGGACGCCGGCCGCGCCGGCGTCACCCGTCTCGGGACCCGCCATGAACGGGGTCACCCTCTCACGCTGGACCATGTCGTATTTCGCCGTGGCGCTCACCGCGCTGATCCTGGGCGAGGCGCTCATGGCGGCCGGGTACGGCTTTCCCTCGGCGCCGCTGCGGGCGGCGCAGACGCTCGTGCTCGTTCATCTCATAACCGTCGGCTGGCTCAGCCTGCTTCTGTGCGGCGCGCTCTTCCAGTTTGTCCCCGTGCTCGTTGCGAGCCCGCTGCACAGTGACTTCCTGCCGCTGCCGACGCTGGTGTTCCTCGTAGCGGGCCTGGCGGCGCTGCTGGCCGGCTTTCTGCAGCTTGCCGGTACGATCGATTTTTCTCCGGCGCTGTTCCTGTTCGCCGCGATGACGCTGGCAGCCGGAGGGGCGCTCGCCCTCTACAATCTCGGCCGCACACTGTGGCCGGTACGGCCCCTGCCGTTGCCGGCGCGCTTCGTCGCGATCGCACTGGTCTGCTTCGCAGTCACCGTCGCGCTGGGCGCCATCTTCAGTTTCGCCTTTGCGAGGCCCAGCCAACTGGGTCCGTTGCGCGCGGTCGCTGCCGACGGGCTTCCCCTCCATGTCATCGCGGGCCTCGGTGGCTGGCTCACTTTCGCCGCGATGGGCGTGAGCTATCGACTCCTGGCCATGTTCATGCTGGCGCCGGAACTGGACGGGCGCCGGCCACGTGCCGCCTTCTGGGCTGGAACAAGCGCGCTCACCGCGATCCTGGCTGGTGGGCTCCTGCTGCTCTTCGGTGACGCGGCGCTCCTGCCGGCGCTCGTGGCGGGCGGTGTCCTCGGCGTTGTCGCGATAGCCTTGTACGGCGCGGACGTGCTTCACCTGTATCGCGCCCGCAAGCGCCGCATCATCGAACTCAACAGCCAGATGGCGGCATTCGCGCTGATATCGCTCGCGGCCGCGGTGGTGCTGGCAGTCGGCCTGATCGTCGCCGGCCGGTTGAGCGAACAGGTCGGAGCACTCGTTTTTCTTGTTGCTTTCGGCTGGTTGACCGGCCTTGGCCTCGCCAAGCTCTACAAGATCGTAGCCTTTCTCACCTGGCTCGAGTGCTACGGGCCGGTGCTCGGCAAGGCGGCGACACCCAGGGTGCAGGATCTCGTCGTGGAGTCCCGCGGGCGCAAGTGGTTCGTGCTCTACTACCTCGCCGTGTGGAGCGCGACCGCTGCGCTGCTCGTCCCGCATGTCGTTGCTTTCCGGCTGGCGGCAGGCGCTATGACGATCGCCACGCTGGCGATCGTGTCCCAGCTCGTACGCACACGCCTGTTGTCGGACGTGACCGCCGGGAGCCGGCTCCCCGACGGCGCTCACCGGCCGCACCTGCTCATGTCCACCCCGGGTTCCAGTGGATGACCAAGGAGGAACTTGCCGTGACACAGTCTGTAGTTGATCTCGATGTACGACCGATCCTTCGCGATGGTGGCGAGCCATTCGCGCAGATCATGGAGACGGTCGCTTCACTGACTCCCGAGCAGGCCTTGCGCCTGGTCGCACCGTTCAAGCCGGTGCCGCTGTTCCAGGTGCTCGGCAGCAAAGGCTTCAGCCATGAGGCGAGAGAACTCGATGGTGGCGACTGGGAAGTCTTTTTCCGGCGCGCGGGGAATCCGGCCGAGGCTGGTGCCGGCGCTGTGCCGAACACCGCCGACACCGGGCCGTGGCCCGCGCCTGCCCGGGAGATGGACAACCGCGACCTTGAGCCGCCCGAGCCGATGGTTCGCATCCTCGCGGCACTCGAGACGATGAAGCCGGGTGAGGTGCTGTCGGCACTGCTTTGCCGGGAACCGATGTTCCTCTTGCCCGAACTGGCCAGGCGCGGGCACGCCTGGCGCGGCGCGTTCGAGCCCGACGGCACGACCTACAAGATCGTCGTGCGCGTGGGCGAAGCGCGCGGTGCGGCCCACTGAGGTGGCGTCATGAACGCGCACACCGGAGGGTAACCAGAGATGTTCATCCAGACTGCGACGACCAACGATCCCGCCAGCCTGAAGTTCCTGCCCGGCGAGCCGGTGTTCCCGCAGGGGATCCTCGACATCCGTGACCGCGAGCAGGCCGCCCGGTCGCCGCTGGCGGCACGGCTGTTCGCCGTGCGTGGCGTCGCGGCGCTCTCGTTCGGTCCCGACTACATCACCGTCACCAAGGAAAGTGGCGACTGGCAGCGCCTCGAGCCGGACCTGCGCGTTGCCATCATGGAGCACTTCATGTCGGGTGCGCCAATCGTGCGCGACGCCGCGCGCTCCGGCGATCCGGCTTCGCGGGATACGGCAACGCTGGTCGCGAGGATCAGGGACTCGCTCCGGCAGGTGATCGATCCGGAACTCGGCTACAACATCGTCGACATCGGCCTGATCTACGACATCAGCGTCAGCGACGACGGCGTCGCAACGGTGACCATGACCACCACGACCCCGGGTTGCCCCGCCACCAGTTATCTCGTGAACGGTGCTGGCGAGTGCACCACGGCCGTCGACGGCGTCGAGCAGGCGAAGATCAGGCTCACCCATGAGCCGCGCTGGTCGCCCGAGTTGATGAGCGACGACGCCAAGGTCCATTTCGGAATGGACTAGCGGGGGCACAGATGACACCGACGGCCGCGGATCCGCCGGCACGATCGCAGCCCGATACGAGCGGCCTGGTGGCGCCGGTCTGCGAGGTGCTCCTGGCCAGCCTGGGCAGCCTGGCCGCTGCGGGTGAAACCGATGCCGCCTGCCGCCTTGCGGGACGCGCCTACGTGCTGCTGCGCCACGCCGAGCCGGCGATGGCCCGCCGTTTCGACCGCCTGTTGCACCGGCTCACGCCGGCATTGACCTGGAACGAGCCACCACACCGCGCCGGCGCTGCTGCACCGCGCGGCTGATGCCGCAGCGGGCGCCTGGTCATTTCACAGGAAACGTCGCCTGGCAGACAGACGCCTGTCGGGGCCCGGCGCACTGTTGCCGCTACCAGCAACGTCGCTGGTAACTGCAACAGGGGTGATGCGCGATGACAACCACGAAAACAGGCACGGCATCCCGGTACGGATCAGGCATCGCGGCAGTCTGCGCTACGCTGGCCCTGACAGCTCATGCCGGTGAGCCGCTGACTTTGCAGATGCACTGGCTCCAGGTGCCGGGCAGCCACGAGATCAAGGCCGGGCGGTATGAAGAAGGTGTCGCACGGCTCGAGGCCCGGGCCGGCCGGGGCATCAGCACGGCGTCGCGGCGCACTGCGGTCCTGATCGACCTGTGTGTCGGCTACATCATGTCGAACCAGATCGAGAAGGCCACCACGACCTGTGATGAGGCGACCACCACGGGATGGTACAGGGACGTCACGTACAACAACCGGGGTGTCCTGAACCTGCTGCTTGGCCGACACGATGCGGCGATCCAGGATTTTTCCGTCGCCGTGCAGGACGCCAAGCGATCCAGGGCGTCGGAACGGATCGCCAGCACGAACCAGCGTCTGGCTGACGAGCAGCGTATGGCCGCCACTAAGCAGCCGAACGAGCAAGTCCTTTTCGCCGGGACCGCCGATATGCACGGCATCAGCCCCGACAAGCTGCAGATGGAAATCCGGTAACAGCCGGGTGACGGGCCGGGCATGCACCTTATTAATAAGGTGCATGCCCGATCTGCGAGGAGCGGCGCGGTCGCTACGAAGTCGATGCGTTGATCACGCGCAGGGGCTGCTGGCGGGAGGCGCTGCGCCGGGACGTACAGCGCAGGCGCGGGCTACGGATCCGGACGGCCTGCGCCAGCCGCCGCCGCGCGGAACCAGCGTATCGATTTCGCAAGCGTCCCCGCAGACCGGCGACGAACCATTAATAAGAGACTCCGGCCAGCCTGTCCGCATGCCGATCGGGCGGTTTCCGCCGTCACTGCATCGCCGGGCGTAGCATAGGGCGGCCGGCGCCGGGAATGCCGGCCGAGGACCACCCCGATGCCCGCGCGCGCATGACGGTGACCACGGCAGTGAGCACACTGGGTGTGCTGCTGGCGCTGTTGCTGGTCTCCATGGCGTGGAGCCGGAGCAAGCCGGCCTGGCAGATCGTGTTCGGGCCGCCCCACGAGCCCGCGAATCGCATCGCGCTGACCGAGTTCTACGCCGAGGCGCTCGCGCTCGGCTGGGACTTTTCCAGTGACCGGCAATTGTTCCAGGACCTTGCCGCAGGCCTGCGTGAGGCCGGGCTTGCCGGTTCCATCGAGATGTGGGGCCGGAAGTGCCGGGCGGCGGCTGCGATGCCGGCGCCGCGCGAGCCGCTGCTCGGGATTCCCGCCGAATTCTGGAAGCACCACGAGATCGACGCGCTGCCCATGGCGATCGCCGGCGATGGCCGGGATCGGGGCGCAGGCTCTTGGCGTATCGAGACCAGCAACCTGCTGGTTCGGACCTGTGCGCTGCCGACGAGTGATCCGGACTGCGACGATGCCATCTATGGTGACATCCAGCTCAATTACCTTCAGGCCATGAACTGGCTGCAGACCGACGCCGGTCACTACAGGGGGATTGCGCCACGCGGCGGAGCGGAGCCGGGGCGCGGGCGCTAGCAGTGTTGCATCCACGTGTCAGCCCGCGGTTGTGACCGCACGCCGCGCGCGCAGCCCCGGCGGCGGACGCACGTCACAGTTCACGGCTGCAGTGATCGGCCGCGGCGCATGACTTGAGGCATCATCGGGCACTCGCGGTCTGCGGGAGGCCATTCGCGTGTGCGGCATCGCTGGAATCTGGCACGGATCGAGTCGTTCCGTGGACGGTGCCGCCCTGCGCCGCATGACCTCGGCCCTGACGCATCGCGGTCCGGACGAGGAAGGCTTCCATCTTGCGCCGGGTGTCGGCCTCGGTCATCGCCGCCTCGCGATCATCGATCCTGGCGGCGGGCAACAGCCGCTCTGCAACGAAGACGGCTCGATCTGGGTCGTGCTGAACGGCGAGATCTTCAACTACCGCGAGCTGCGCCAGTCGCTGGAGAGCCGCGGCCATCGCTTCCGCACCCGCAGCGATACCGAGATCCTGGTTCACCTGTACGAAGAGAAGGGGCTGGATTTCGTCGCCGACCTGAACGGACAGTTTGCGATTGCGCTGTGCGACCAGCCGCGCCGCCGCCTGGTGCTGGCGCGCGACCGGGTCGGCATCCGGCCGCTGTTCCATGCCACTCTGCCGGACGGGACCACGCTGTTCGGCTCCGAGATGAAGGCGCTCTTCGCCCACGGCGCGGTTCAGCCCGAGATCGATCCCATCGCCGTCGGCCAGATTGCGACGCTGTGGGTCAGTGTGCCGCCGCGCACGCCCTTCAAGGGCGTCGCGGAGCTCGCTCCCGGCCGTCTGCTCGTGCTGGAGGAGGGCCGCCGGACCGAGGTCCAGTACTGGAGGCATCGCTTCCCCGCGATGCACGAGTTCGAGGAGCGATCGATCGAGTACTGGCAGGAGCGCGTGCGGGAGTTGCTGCACGACGCGGTGCGCCTGCAGTTGCGCGCCGACGTGCCGGTGGCGGCATATCTCAGCGGCGGGCTGGACTCCACGATCCTCGCGACTCTCGCGCAGCAGGAACTGCCGGCCGGACTCACCACCTTTTCCGTCGGATTCGCCGATGCCCGCTTCGACGAGCGCGTCTTCCAGGGCGAGGTCGCGGCGCAACTTCGCACCAGGCATCACCAGATCGAGGTGGACGCTGCCGATCTCGGTGCATCGTTCGCCGACGTCGTCTGGTTTTCCGAACGGCCGATGGTGCGCACCGCGCCGGCCGCGCTGCTGCGACTCAGTGAACTCGTGCGCCGGCACGGCATCAAGGTGGTGCTGACCGGCGAAGGTTCGGACGAGATCTTCGGCGGCTACAACATCTTCCGCGAAGACAAGGCGCGGCGCTTCTGGGCGCGCAATCCGCACTCCGAGTGGCGTTCGCGCGTGCTCTCGGGCCTGTACGGCTACGTGAGCCGGGACCGCCGCGCCGATGCGGCATGGCGCCTGTTCTTCCGCGACGAGCTCGGGAACACGTCGGATCCTTATTACTCGCACCGGGTCCGCTGGCGGAATTCCGCGCAGATCCGGCGCCTGTTCACCAGCGACTTCCGTGCCGGGATGCAGGGCGACGAGGCGCTGACGGCGGAGCTGGACGGCTACCTCGGGCGCGACCATGGGCAATGGCACCCGCTGTGCCGTGCGCAGTACCTGGAGATGTCCCTGTTCATGTCCGGCTACCTGCTGAGTTCGCAGGGCGATCGCATGTTGATGGGCCATTCGGTGGAAGGCCGGATGCCGTTCCTCGATCACCGGCTGATCGAGCTGGCCGCCCTCATTCCGCCGAAATTCAAGATCCGGGCGATGCGGGAGAAGCACATCCTCAAGCGCAGCTTCGCGCACCTCGTGCCGCCGGCCGTGCTCGCGCGGCCCAAGCAGCCCTATCGCGCACCGATCTCGGCCTGCTTTGCCGGGAACGCCAGCAACCTGGCGGCGCGGCTCCTGCGGCGGGAAGCCCTGCAACTCACGGGATTCGCAGATCCGGACGGTGTGGGCAAGCTGCTGCACCGGGCCGGCATGGCCGGTGCCGCCCTGAGCGAGCGTGACGAGATGGCGGTAGCGATGATGGCTTCCCTGCAGTTGCTGCACCACCTGTTCGTCGCCACGGGCCGGCCCGTGCGCGCCGGCGTAATCGCGCCGGCCGAGCCGCGCCAGGCGGTGCTCGCGTGATGTCGCTGAGAACCCTCTGGTGGCAGCTGCGTGCCGAAGGGCAGTCGCTCGCGCTGTGGCTGCTGGCGGGTATTCCGACCGGCCTCGGCATCCGGGCCCGCGCCCGGCTGATGCCCTGGTTCCTGGGAGAGCTGGGCCCGGACACCGTGCTGCAATCCGGGTTGCGCGTGACCAATCCCGAGCTGATCTCGATCGGTGCGAACTGCAATTTCGCGCAGAACGTCTTTATCACGGGTGGCGGTGGCGTGCGCATCGGCAACTGGGTAGGGCTCGGTCCCGACGTCAAGATCTGGTCGGTGAATCACCGCTACGAGGATCCGGATCGTCCCTGGCAGCTGCAGGGCTGGGAGAAGAAGCCGGTCACCATCGAGGACGATGTCTGGATCGCGGCGAGCGCCTTCGTGATGCCCGGCGTGACCATCGGCAGGGGCGCCATCGTGTCCGCGTGCTGCGTGGTGAGCAAGACGATCCCGCCGTTTGCCATCGTGGCCGGCAACCCCGGCCGGATCGTCGGCTGGCGCAAGCGGCCGGAACATATTCCGGCCGGTGCGGAGACCGTCGTCTCTTGACGCGCGCCGTCGCGTCGATCGGTTGCGCTGTCGCGGTGGCGTGCGGCCTCGCTGCCTGCGCGGATCGAAAGGAGCAGGGACCGGACATGCCAGGCGGTGCAACGGACATCGCGGCAGTGGACATCGCAGCTGTCGCAGCAGACCTGCAGGCGCTCGGCGGCGCGCGCATTCTGCTCGGCCACCAGTCTGTCGGCAGGAACATCCTGGCAGGCGTGGCAGCGCTCGCGGCGGAAACCGGCGCGGACCTGCGCATCGTGGAGATCGACGTGCTGCCGCCGGATCCGCGGCCCGGCTTGTTTCACGCCCCGATCGGCGCCAACGGCGATCCCGACAGCAAGTGCCAGATGTTCCAGCGACTGCTCGAGCGGCCCGAGCGACCCGCGTACGACCTCGCCATGATGAAGTTCTGCTACGTGGATCTCGGGCGCGACACCCCGCTCGAAGCGCAGGCGATGCTGGAGCGCTACGCGGCCACGATCGGGGCGCTGCGCCTCGCGCGGCCGGACGTGCGGATCGTGCACAGCACGCTGCCGCTGCGTACCGCGCCGGCGGGCTGGAAGGCAACGATCAAGCGGGTGATCGGGCGGCCGCCGGAGGCGGACGCCGATAATGCGCTGCGAAGCGCCTTCAACGACGGCCTGCGCGCCCGGTTTGCCGCCGAACCGATCTTCGACCTGGCCCGGATCGAATCGACGCGACCCGACGGCAACCCGAGCAGCATCCGCGTGGGCGGCCGGCTGGTCCCGGTGCTGGACGCCGGCTATTCGAACGATGGCGGTCATCTGAACACTGTCGGCCAGCGCCGCGCAGCCGCTGAATTCCTGCACACGCTGGCCGCGGCCCTGCCGTCCCGGACCGCAGGACTGTGACCGAGTGGGCAGGCAGGACCCTGCGGGATCAGTATGTTAACTCCATGGGATCAGCGGCACCGGATCTCTCGGGGATATGGCGCAGTCAGGGGCAGCCGCCGCTGCGCGAGATCGTGCGCGGCTTCATCCTGGAGAACTTTCTTTTCACCGATGACCTGTCGGCCGTCGGTTACGGCGATTCATTGCTTGGCAAGGGGATCGTGGATTCGACCGGCATGCTCGAGGTCATTCTCTTCATCGAGGAGCGCTTCGGCGTGACGATCAGGGACGAAGAGATGATTCCCGAGAATCTCGATTCGATCGACCGGCTCGTCGCCTTCATCAAGAGCAGGCGCCAAGTCGCCTGACCCCGGGATGCACGCATCGCTCGTCCAGGCACTGGACGCGGCCGCCGCACGAGCGCCCGCCGCAACGGCGCTGGCGTGGCACGGCGTCGAATGGACCTTCGGTGAACTCGCCACCGCGGTGAGCCGCGTTCGCGCCGCCCTCTCTGTCCGGCAGATTCCACGCGGGGCGGCCGTCGGCCTGCTGCTGCCCAACTCGCCGCACTATGTGGCGGCGTACTACGGGGCGCTGGCATCCGGGTGCATCGTCGTGCCGCTCAATGCGCACGAACGTTCCGGCGTGCTGCTGCGCCAGATCGAGCACAGCGGGACCCGTCTCGTGGTCGGGGATCGGGCACATCCCGAATGGCCCGCCATTGCCGCTGCTGCCGGCAGGGGGCAGCTTGCGCTGCTGGAACTTACGCTGGCGGACGATCCCGCCTGTCTGGAAACCTTCGCGCACGACCTCGGGATCGCGCCAGGCGCTGCACCGTGTGCGACACCGGATGCGGGCGACCCGGCCGCGATCCTCTACACCTCCGGCACGACCGGCCAGCCGAAAGGCGTGACGCTCAGCCACGGCAACCTCGCCTCGAACGCGGCGGCGATCGTCGAGTACCTGCGACTGGATTCCGGCGATCGCGGCCTCTGCGTGCTGCCGCTGCATTTCGCCTACGGCAATTCTGTCCTGCACAGTCACCTGCTGGCGGGTGCCCGGTTGAGGCTGGAGGATCATCTCGCCTTTCCGCATCTCGTGTTGCAGAGGATCCAGGATGAAGCGATCACCGGCTTCGCGGGTGTGCCATCCACGTTCGCGGTGCTGCTGGCGCGTTGCCGCTTCGAGGGCTTCGACCTCGCGAGCCTGCGCTACCTGACCCAGGCAGGCGGCCCGATGCCGCAGTCGCTGCTGGCGCGGCTGCGGCGAGCGCTGCCCGGCACCGAATTCTTTGTCATGTATGGGCAGACCGAGGCCACGGCGCGGCTCACCTATCTGCCGCCGGAACACCTCGACGACAAGCAGGGCTCGGTCGGCATTCCTGTCGCCAACGTGGAAATCGACATCCGGCAGCACGGTCGCTCCGTCCCTCGGGGCCAGAGCGGCGAGATCTGTGCGCGTGGCCCGAACGTGATGCTGGGCTACTGGAAGAATGCCGACGCGACTGCCGCGGTGCTGCGCGATGGCTGGCTGCACACCGGTGACCTCGGCCATCTCGATGCGGACGGTTATCTTTTTATCGACGGACGCGCCGCGGAAATGATCAAGGTGGGAGCCTTTCGCGTCAGCCCGCGCGAGGTCGAAGAGGTGATCGCCGCCCTGCCGGGCGTCGCCGAAGTCGCGGCTGCCGCGATGCCCGACGAGTTGCTCGGTCACGCCGTCAAGGCCGTCGTCGTTGCAGCACCCGGAGCCGCGCTCGACGCGCGCGCCATCAAGGCACAGTGCCGGCAGCAGCTGGCGACCTACAAGATTCCCAGGGTCGTGGAGTTCGTTGAGGCCCTGCCGCGCACCGCATCGGGCAAGGTGCTGCGGCGGGAGCTGGCATGAACGAGCCGCAGGCAACGCGGCGCGAGCCGCCGGCGCCCGACGCGGATGTGCTCGCACTCGACCCGGCTGCGACCATCGCGCGTATCGGCCTGCGACTGCGCGAGATCCTCGCGCGGGATCTCTCGCGCCGCGGCTTCGTGGTTGCCATGTCCGGCGGCATCGACAGCTCGGTCTGCGCTGCGCTCGCCGTCCGGGCGGTCGGGCCGGAGCGCGTGTACGGCCTGCTGCTCCCGGAGCGCGATTCGTCGGCTGCGAGCGTTACCAGCGGGCGGTTGCTCGCGGAACACCTCGGGATCCGTTACGAGATATTCGACATCGCACCGGTCCTCGAAGCGATCGGCTGCTATCGCTGGCGGGACGAAGCGATCCGCCAGGTGTTCCCCGACTACGGGCCGGGCTGGAAGAGCAAGATCGTCATCGGCGGTGGACTCGACGGCGGCGTGAACCATTTCCGGCTCGTGGTGCAGGCGCCGGCAGGGGAGACCCGCCAGCAGCGGCTCGGGCTGCGCGAGTACCTGCAGATCGTCGCCGCGACCAACCACAAGCAGCGCATTCGCAAGACGGTGGAGTATTTCCACGCCGATCGCCTGAACTATGCGGTGGTCGGGACGCCGAACCGGCTGGAGTACGACCAGGGCTTCTTCGTGAAGAACGGTGATGGCAGCGCCGACGTGAAGCCCATTGCCCATCTGTACAAGACCCAGGTCTATGCGCTCGCGCGCCACATGGGATTGCCGGCGGAAATCTGCGCGGCGATCCCGACGACCGACACCTACAGTCTTGCTCAGGGCCAGGACGAGTTCTACTTCGCGCTGCCGTACCAGCAGATGGATCTCGCGATCTGGGCGCACAACCACGGCCGCAGCCCGGCCGAACTGGCCGGCATGCTCCAGATCGGCGAGCAACAGGCAGTTCACATCTATCGCGACATCGACGCCAAGCGTCGCGCCACCCGCTACGGGCACCTCGATGCGGTCCTCGTCGAGCCGGTGCCGGAAATCAAATGATCGAATGCCCGGGCACCGTTTACGGAATCGCCTGCAGGATGCGGCGCGCGAGTCCCCGATAATCGCCGTCGAAATGGTGGCCGCCGGGCAACTGCTCGCTGTGCAAGCCAGGGGCTGACAGCCCGGCACAGGCAGAATCCGGTTCCTCGGCGCCATGCAGGCAGAGCACTCCGCTGCCGGCGAGTTGTTTGAGTTCGGGAATCACCGGCAGGCCGCCGCCCGGCTGGCCGAGCCACTGCGTCACGTGAAATTCGAAGAAAGCCTCGCGGCCCGGCGCCAACAGCGCCGTCAGGGCAACCGGCGCACGGGCATCTGGCGGCAGCCGGTTCACCATGAAGGGCAGCGTGTCTGCGCCGAGCGAGTAGCCGATCAGTACCACGCGCGTCTTGCCCCATTTCGCCCGGTAGTGACGCACGATGCGCGCGAGATCCGCCGCAGCCCCGTCCGGCGTGCGCGCCGTCCAGAAGTAGCGCAGCGAGTCCCAGCCGACGACCGCGACCCCCGCCGTGGCGAGCTCGTCGGCGAGTTCACGATCGAGGCCCGCCCAGCCGCCATCGCCCGAAAGCATCACCGCGAACATGTCGCGCGCCGGGTTACGGGCCGGCACCTCGACGAGGGGCAGGCCGGATACCGACGGCGCATCCACCACGAGCGGTGACCGGACCGCAGCGAGTTGCTCGAAGGCCGTGACGAGCTGCGGCCAGTCGTCGCGTTCCGCCGAGACGCGCTGGCCGGCGCCGGGCAGTTCGATCAGCGTGGCCGTCGACATGCGGCCGGCAAATGCCCGGACCGCGGCGGCGTCACAGTACTGGTCGTTCGCGATGTGCAGCGCCATCCAGCGATCGCGCAGGCCCGTGGCGGGTTCCAGCGTCAACCCGGAGGCGTCCGGCCGCGCGACGAGCCCGGGGCCGCTGCCCGCGCACAACGGCTTGTCCCACTTCAGGCCGGGGCAGAATCCGAGGCTGATCGCGCCCTTGAACGTGCCGGGCGGCGACTGCACCAATGCCGCGTAGGCGAGCGCTGCGCCCGAGGCATAACCAACGAGCACGGGGTTCACGTACTGGGTGAAGCTGAGGCGCCGCTCGAGGTCGTGAGCGAAGGCCTCGAGTTCCCCCGGTATATAGGCGCAAGCGTCGGGAGCGTCGCGCAGCGCTGCACCGAAACGCTTCATGTCGAGGCCAGCGACCAGGGCCCCGCGCGCGGCAAGTTCGCGGGCCATGTCGGTGACGTTGCCGGTCCAGCCGTCGTCGCCCGACAGCAGCAGGACGAGTTCGCGCGGCGGACCGGCCGGCTCGTAGAGGGCGACATCGCCGAACCGGCCCCAGGTGAGCACGCTGTCGCGGGGGGTCGCCTGCGCGGTCGCGATGAACACAGCTGCAGCGAACGCGACCCAGGCAATCTGCGGTCTGATCGGCTTCATGTACGCCCCTTGTGCCCGCGGCCCACGGCGCGCACCACACCGCCGGCGATGAGGCCCGTCACGTCGAGCAACACCCGCGGCAACACCAGGCCCGACGGTGCCGCGAGGTAACGCGGCCGCCACTGCGGCTGGAACTTGTCCTTGTAGTGACGCAGGCCCTCGAAGTTATAGAAGTCCTCGCCATAGCGGTAGACCAGGCGACCGAACCGATGCCAGGCTGGTGCGAGGCGGTGGCGCTCGAGGCCGGCGAGCGGCGCCATGCCGAGGCTGAACGACTCGTAGCCCTGCGCCCTGCCCCAGAGCATGGTCTGCACGAACAGGTAATCCATGACCGTCTTCGGCGCGTCGGCGGCGTGACGCATCAGGTCGATCGACAGCTCCGGGCCCTCGTCGGCCCACAGGTTGGCGAAGGCGACCGGCCGGCCGTTCTTTTCGACGAGAGCGCAGTTGCACTCCGCGAGATAGCGCTCGTCGAAGAACCCGAGGGAGAAACCCTTTTCGCCGGCCGACTTCCCGGCGAGCCAGTCGTCGGAGATCCGCCGCAGTTCCGGCAGCAGCCCGGGCACGTCGGCGGGCGGGACGACGCGAAAGCCTGCGCCGTCGCGTTCCGCGCGCTTGCAGGCCTGGCGCAGCGGCGCGCGTGCGCTGCCTTCGAGCGAGAAGCCGGCGAGCGCCACCACGCCTTCCTCGCCGAGTTTGGTGAGCGACAGGCCGGCATCCACGTAGTGCGGCAGGTTCACCGGGTGCACCTCGTAGAAGACGCACCAGCCCCCCTCGCGATCGCAAAGTTCGCGAAAGCGCCAGATCATCTCGGCCCGCTCCTCCGCCGGGCCGATCGGGTCACCCATGGCAACCCAGCTCCGGCCCGACACTGCATACATCACGAAGCTGCGCCCTGACTCGCTGAAGAGCAGGCTTTTGTCGCCGAGAAGCGCCAGATGCCCGGCGACATCCTCCGCGGTGTGCACGATGGCGCGGGCCCGTTCAAGTTCGGCCGGCGCCGGTCGCGCCAGGCTGGCCCGCGGCGGTTGCAGCAGTCGAAGGGCCGCAACGACACCGACCCCGAGCATGGCGACGAGGCTTGCCCGCAGCATGCGCGGAGCGCCAGCGTCGAAGGCGAACTGCCACCACAGCTCGTTGCGGTACGCCCCCTCGCGGTGCGCGAGCAAGCCGATCCAGATCGAGGCAGCCACGGTCATGGCGACGGCCGCGAACCAGCGCGGCGCGAGCGGTTCGGCCAGCAGGGAAGAGCGCCGGTAGAACTCGTGTCGGGTGGCGATGAGCGGCAGCAGGACAATACCGAGCAGCAGGGCTTCCTCCCAGTCGAGGCCTTTCAGGAGCGAGGCGGCGATGCCTGCGCCGAGCAGCCACACCATGGCGTGCCAGGCCGCTTCGTTGCGGTAGTAGAGGCCGCGGGCGAGCACCAGCAGGGCAACGCCGATGGCGCTGGCGGCGAGGTGCGAGGTCTCGAGAACAGCCAGCGGCAGGATCCGTTGCAGCGCTGCGATGCGCTCTGCCACCGCGGGGGTCGTGCCGGAGACGAGCAGGATGGCGCCCGCGGAGAATGCAAGAAGCGCCATGGCCTGTGGCGCGACGAAGCCGGGCAAGCGACGGATCCAGGTGGTCGCCCGGTACAGCCACGCGCGCCGCTCGGCCAGTTCCGTCGCGGTCAGTGCCGACAGGGCCAATGCGAACGGCGCGGCGTAGTACACCAGCCGGTACAGCAGCAATGCGCCGAGCAGCGACTGGGCCGGTACGCCCGGCAGGAGCAGCAACAGCGCGGACTCGAACACACCGAGCCCGCCCGGCACCGTGCTGAGGGCGCCGGCGACGACGGCAACGACATAGAGACCCAGGAACCCCACCAGGGAGACGGGGCTGCCCTCCGGCAACAGCATGAAAAGCACGGATCCGGCCAGGACGAGATCGGCGATGGCCACCGCCGCCTGGGCGAGCGCGGTCACCGGGCCCGGCAACGTGAGCTGCCAGCTGGCGAACACCAGCGGCGCGCGACGCAGCGAGATGAAGACCATCCACGCGGTGGCGGCGAGCAGCAGCGTTACGCCGAGCGCAACCGCCACGGCCGGGCTGGCGTGCAGCAGCGATGCAGCCTGCCCGGACTCACCGATCAGCGAGACGCCGGCGAGCACCCCCGCCCCGAGCTGGAAGGTCATGGCGCAGAACAGGACGATCTGGGCGATTTCCGCCGCATCGAGCCCGGCGAGGCTGTACAGGCGATAGCGGATCGCACCCGAGGAGAAGGCGACGACGCCCACGTTGTGCCCGATGGCATAGGCGACGAACGAGGTGAGCGCGACCCGTCCGTATGGCAGCCGGCGCCCGACGTGTCGCAGCGCGAGCACGTCGTACAAGGTCAGCGTGCAGTAGCTCGCGGTGGTGAATACCGCAGCGGCGGCGATGGCGCGCGCCGGGGTGGCGGCCATTGCCGCAAGCACGTCGTGCAGTTTGAATTGCGCGGTCAGTTCGTGCAGGGCAAAGAGCGCGATCGCGAAAATCGCGAGCGATGCGACCGCGGGCGCCAGGCGTATCAGGTGCCGGAGCATTTGATGATCTGATTGCGGCAACGTCGGCGTCGGTTATTGGCAGCGTGGCCAACGTAGCACGGATGACCGCATCCGGGCGTGCCCTGGAACCGGCCGGCCTGGGCCCCGGGCTCAGGTCGGCGCGTGGCACGGAGCAAGGTCGCCGGAAGTCAGACCATCAAAGGCTCCGGCACCGTTTGGCGGGGGAAGTTGCTACCATGCCAGGTCTGTCCTTTCCGATCCCTGTTTCAGGAGCGTAACGATGCATCGTCCCCTGCTCGTGGCCGCATGCGCCACACTCGGACTCGCCGCCGGCTGCGGTGGTCCGACGCCCGCCCCGCAGTCCACCGGTGCCGCCAGCCCGGCCGCCGGGGCGACTGCTCCGCCCGATGTGGCCGCCCTGCAGGCGCAGGCCGCCGCCCTGTTCCAGCCGCTGCCCGCCGCGATGCCGAGCGAGGCCAACCCGACGACGGAGGCCAAGGTCAGCCTCGGACGCATGCTCTACTACGATCCCCGCCTGTCGAAGGGCGGTGACGTTTCCTGCAACAGTTGCCACGGCCTCAACACCTACGGCGTCGATAATGCACCGACCAGTTCCGGCTTCCAGGGCCAGAAGGGTGGCCGCAACTCGCCGACGACCTACAATGCTGCGCTGCACGTCGCGCAGTTCTGGGACGGGCGCGCGTCGGACGTCGAGGCGCAGGCCTCTGGCCCGATGCTCAACCCGGTGGAAATGGCGATGCCCGACGCCGCCGCCGTGGAGGCCGTGCTGCGCGCGATCCCCGGCTATGTCACCGCATTCGCGGCGGCATTTCCCGGTGAGGCTGAGCCGGTGACCCTCGACAACGCGGCACGCGCCATCGGCGCCTTCGAGCGCGGCCTGGTGACACCGTCGGCCTTCGACCGCTTCCTTGACGGGGATGCCACGGCGCTCAATGCACAGCAGCTCGCAGGGTTGCAGGTGTTCCTCGAGAGCGGCTGCGGCGCCTGCCACAACGGCGTGGCGATCGGCGGCGGCATGTTCCAGAAGCTCGGCCTGGTCAAGCCATTCGAAACTGCGGATGTCGGCCGTGCCGAAACCACGAAGAACGAGGCGGACCGTTTCTTCTTCAAGGTGCCGTCATTGCGCAACATCGAGAAAACCGCGCCGTATTTCCACGACGGCAAGGTTGCCGATCTCGACGGCGCCGTGCGCCTGATGGCCGAACACCAGCTCGGCAAGACGCTCAGCGACACGCAGGTCGCGGCGATCCGCAGCTTCCTCGGCAGCCTCACCGGCACGATTCCCGCCGAGTACATCGCCCCGCCACAGTTGCCCGGAGCGACCTGAGGGGTGCCGGATTCTGCTGGTACCACGCCGGTACAGTCCTGGCGCGGAGTACATTAACTCCGCGCCAGGCCCAGGCCCTGCGATCGGCGCCAACGCCGCAGTGATCGCGAGGCGCGTGCCGCTCCTCGCACGTCCATGTGCTCGTCGCTATGAGAAGAACCACGCTTCAGGCCGGGACGAGCCGGTAGAGCAACCCCACCGCGCCGCAGGCGAGAATCACCGGTATTACACCGACGCCGAAGCGGGACAACGCTACGGTTGCGACGACGCCGATGGCCAGAGACGCCGAGTCGAAGCGGCCGGCGAGGCCATCCGGCCACAGTACGTGGTACGCGAAGAACACCGCCAGGTTGACAATGACGCCCACTACGGCGGCGGTGACGGCGGTGAGGGGCGCGGTGACGCGGGGTTCCCGGTGCGTGGTCTCGACCACCGGCCCGCCGATGAGGATGAAGATGAACGACGGCAGAAACGTGAACCACGTAACCACCGCTGCCGCCACTGCCCCGGCGAGGAACGCCTGATCGGGGCCGAATAGCGCCTCCTGCCAGCCGCCGAGAAAGCCTACGAACGCAACGACCATGATCAGCGGGCCGGGTGTGGTTTCGCCGAGCGCGAGTCCATCGATCATCTGTGCCGCGGTTACCCAGCCATGTTCCATGACGGCACCCTGGAACACGTAGGGAAGCACCGCGTACGCGCCGCCGAAGGTCAGCAAGGCAGCCTTGGTGAAGAACCAGGCCATTTGCACCAGCGTGCCGTCGCCGCCGTCCAGCGACGCAACGAGGCCGATGGTAATGCCCCAGAGGGCAAGACCTGCCACGACCACCGTGACCAGTCGCGGCAGGCGCAAGCGCGCGTGCTCCGGTGTCGGTGTATCGTCGTCAATGATAGCCGGACCGAAGCTGTCCTGGCCGCTGCCGTGTCCGGAGGAGAAGACGAAGCTTGCCGGCGCAAGGCGTCCACCCCCCCAGCCGGTCAGGGCGGCGCCGAGCACGATCAGCGGGAACGGCACACCAAAGAAACTGATCGCGACGAATGCGGCCACCGCGATCGCCCACAACAGCGCATTGCGCAGCGTCCGCGAGCCGATGCGATGCGCGGCGCAGAGCACGATCGCGGTGACTGCCGGTTTTATGCCCATCAGCACGCCGGCCACCACCGGAACGTGCCTGTAGCTGACGTAAATCCATGACAGGGCGATGAGAATCACCAGGGACGGCAGCACGAACAGGGCGCCTGCAACGATACCGCCGACGGTGCGGTGCATGAGCCAGCCGATGTAGGTCGCGAGCTGCTGCGCTTCCGGTCCCGGCAGGACCATGCAGTAATTCAGGGCGTGAAGAAAACGTCGCTCGGATATCCAGCGTCGCCGCTCGACGAGTTCGCGGTGCATGATCGCGATCTGGCCCGCCGGCCCACCGAAGCTGATGAAGCCGAGCTTCAGCCAGAAGCGAAATGCCTCACCACGAGGTACGACTGCACCGCCCTGTGACTGCTCGCTCACGGGCACAGCGCGAGAAAATCTCTCGCCCGTTGAGTTGGCAGGGTTCTTCTGGTCTTGAAGAATGCGGCCGTCATGGTCGCCGGAACGTGATCGCTACGATGCCTGCTGCAGCAGCGGCCGATACTCGCGCCTGTGTTGCCACAGGAAATACGCATTGATGAGCAGCATGATGTTGCCGAGCACGGCTCCGCCCGTCAGCAGTCCGCCGTCGAGGAACGCGTGGAAGCCGACGACGTTGACCGTGATCGGCAGGATCAGCAGTGCCGCCAGCGCCGTCCGCCGCGTCCAGAGACAGGCGAGCGCCACGACGTGCACCACCGACATGATGAGAGCGATGTACCTGCCACTGGTCATCACTTCGATGAACTCGAAGGCCTCGGGGCTGTTGTAGAGATCCCGCGTCGGCGGTGGAAACAGCCCGAGCGTTCCGAAAATCGGCATCACCAGGATGAGGCTCAGAACGAGTCTCAGCGCGATATCCGCGAATTTTCGCATAGTCCGGCACTCCCCCTTGCCGTTGGCGCCGAGTATAGGCTGGCACTGCGGCTTCCGACTATCGTGAAATGACAGCGACAAGCCTCGAAGAAGCCCGTGCCAGCGGCCCCCGCGCGTGCCGGACTCTGCCCGTCACCGGGCCTCGCCGCCGGCTGGACCACCGCATCCTCCACCAGTAATCCACGACATTCCCGCAGATCGGCGAAGAACCAAAAAAAATAGCTGATACGGGGGCATTTCTGGCAGGATAGTCCACGGCATCGGGATCGCGGGGGGCGATGAGCGCCGATCAAAGTCAGCCACGTTCGGGCGGGGCGTGTGGCGAGCGGTTGCGCGATAGCCTGCTGTTGCGCTGCTTCATCGACATGAGCCTGGACGTTGCGGGAGCGGATGCGCGCACACCACCTGGCAGCTTCCTGTTGTCGCTTTCCATCGACGGGGAATCAGCATGAGCGGGTTCACTGAAAAGCTCAAAGAAGAGTTCTCCGCGCTGCTGGCGCCAGCGATTTTTTTCTTCATCGCGCTGCACCTTGTAGCCATTGTGCGGGTCTTGATGTTGCAGGGGACCGGCATAACCGTCGGTACCTCGGTATCCGTAACGCTTGCGGCATTGATCATTGCCAAGGCAGTGCTCATCGCGGACCTGCTTCCATTCATTAACCGCTATCCCCACAAGCCACTCGCATACAACGTGGTCTGGAAGACCACGATCTACTTTGTGGTGGCCGTGTTCTTTCACTACCTGGAGCGGCTCGTGGATGTCTGGCGCGAGACGGATGGGCTCATTGCCGCCAACGAGAAATTGCTCGCCGAGATCGTGTGGCCGCATTTCTGGGCAATACAGATTTTTCTCCTGGTATTGATCTCGATGTACTGCACCATGCGTGAGCTCATTCGTGTGATCGGAACGGACAGAATTCGGCGGATCTTCTTTGGGCCGATGCCGGCCGCACCGGCCGCAGGATGATTCCGGCGCGAACACCGGAGGGCACCGCCCCCATGTGTCACAACTCGATGAGAACAGAGGCTGATTTATGAAAGCGCGAATCGTGATCTCGATCTTCTTTGCCTCGTTGCTGATATCGGGCCCGTGCGCGGCGCAAGAGATTCTGCCGTTCCCAGATGCTCCCTCACCGAGCCTTGCGGGCCCGACCATCGCGCAGTCGGAGTACCGGCCGACGAAGCCGGTGAATCGCTTGCCGGCAGGCGCCCCCAACATCCTGGTCATCATGCTCGACGATGTCGGTCCCGCGCTGCCCGAAACCTATGGCGGCCCGATTCACACTCCGACTCTGTCGCGCGTCGCCAACGCCGGCATCTCGT
The DNA here is from genome assembly GCA_021462865.1 of Gammaproteobacteria bacterium. Classification (GTDB taxonomy): domain Bacteria; phylum Pseudomonadota; class Gammaproteobacteria; order Steroidobacterales; genus QUBU01. Next base: position 72,192 of record JAJTYX010000111.1, read on the forward strand.
ATAACCAGTTCCACAACACCGCGATGTGTTCGCCGACGCGCGCCGCGCTGCTGACCGGACGCAATCATCATCGCATTGGCTTCGGCCAGATTGCCGAACTGGCCAATAACTGGGATGGCTACACCGGGCACTGGCCAGCCACCACCGCATCGGTGGCCAAGGTGCTCGGTTACTACGGTTACAACACCGCCGCTTTCGGAAAATGGCATAACACGCCGGCCGAGCAGACAACCGCCCAGGGGCCGTACGACCGTTGGCCGACCGGACGCCTGGTCGGCTTCGACTACTTCTATGGCTTTCTCGCCGGTGAGTCGTCGCAGTGGGAGCCTGCGGTCGTGCGCAACACGACTCGTATCCAGACGCCGGACAAGGATAACTATCACTTCACCGAGGATATTGCCGACGAGGCGGTGAGCTGGATTCGTCGCCAGAACGCAATTGCGCCCGACCAGCCGTTCTTCGTCTACTGGGCGCCGGGCGCGTCGCATGGGCCTCATCACATTTTCAAGGAGTGGGCCGACAGGTACAAAGGTCGCTTCGACAAGGGTTGGGACGCGCTACGCGAGGAGATCTTCGCGCGGCAGAAATCGCTAGGCTGGATTCCCGCCGACACCCAGTTGACCGCGCGTCCATCCACGATGCCCGGCTGGGCCGATATTCCCGAGAATGAGCGGCCGTTCCAACGCCGCTTGATGGAGGTGTTCGCGGGCTATACGGAACACGCTGACACGCAGGCCGGCCGCCTGATCGACGAGCTGGAGCGCCTCGGCATTCGAGACAACACGCTGGTGATCTACATCTGGGGCGATAACGGTTCGAGCGCGGAGGGGCAGTACGGCACCATCAGCGAATTGATGGCGCAGAATGGCATTGCCACCGAGATCGGCGATCACCTGCGTGCGCTGCAGGATCTCGGTGGACTCGACGCACTCGGCAGCCCCAAGACCGACAACATGTACCACGCAGGCTGGGCCTGGGCCGGTTCGACGCCCTTCCAGGGAACCAAGCTGAACGCCAGCCACTTCGGCGGCACCCGTACACCGATGGCCATTTCGTGGCCGAAGTCGATCAAGGCAGACAAGACGCCGCGCACGCAGTTCCATCACGTCAATGACATTGCGCCGACGATCTATGACGTCGTCGGCATCAAAACGCCGGAGCTGGTCGATGGCGTTACGCAACAGCCGCTGGATGGCGTCAGCATGAAGTACACCTTTGCCGATGCCAAAGTTCCCGGGCAGAAGAAGGCGCAGTACTTCGAGGTGATGGCCGATCGCGGCATCTACTCGCCCGACGGCTGGTTCGCTGGTGCGTGGGGGCCGCGCATTCCGTGGGTGCCTGGCCTGCCCGCCGGCATGGCCACCTGGAGCCCGGACAACGACACCTGGTTGCTGTACAACTTGAAGGAGGACTTCTCGCAGGCGACCGACCTGGCCTCGAAATACCCCGACAAGGTGGCCGAGCTGAAGCAGTTGTTTGATCGCGAGGCGAAGGCCAACCTGGTCTATCCGATCGGTGGCGGTCTATGGTCGATTATCTGGAGCCCGCAGTCGGCGCCGCAGAATCCGGCGACCGAGTTCCACTACACGCAGGACGTTACCGGCGTGCCGGAGTTCGCCGGGCCGAAGGTCGGCGGACGCAGCAACCTGATCAGCATTGATGCCGAGCTGAAGCCCGATTCCAGTGGTGTGCTTTACGCGCTCGGCGGTTTCGCCGGCGGCGTGGCATTGTGGCTGGAGAACGGCAAGCTCACCTACGAGTACAACCTGTTCGAGATCGAACGCACGCGCATAGAGTCGACGGGCACGCTGCCCACCGGGAAGGTGAATATCGAGGTGGAAACGCGGGTCGCTGCACCGCGAGGTGCCGCTGACGTCGTCCTCCGTGTGGCCGGTGAGGAGATCGGACGTGCCAAGGTGCCGCGCACTGCCGTGCTCGCCTTTACCGCCAACGACGCCTTCGATGTCGGCACCGACAGCTACTCGCCGGTCTCCGAGGCCTACTACGACCGCAAGCCGTTCACGTTCAATGGCCGCATCGATGCGGTGCGCATCAAGTACCTGCCATGATGCTTTCCCTGGCGAAGGGGCAATGACAACCCAGGATTGGTGCGAACGGTTTCGAGCGGGCCCGGGGCGGTGAACGAAAAAAAAGGTTCATCGCGGATTGGCGGGGTCATCATGCGGCGAAGGCTGCATAGGACTCCGCCCATCCCCGGGTCTCGCCGCCGGCTGGCCCTGCGGGTGCCCTCGCAGGCGTGCTCGCTGCGGAGTGCGCGCCACTCGACATCCTTGATCTCGTGGGCGCGCAGCAGCGGCATCCCTGCCGCTGCCTCTGCGAGCTTAGCCTTGCTCGCTACGCCTGCTCGGCCAACCGGCTGATGGGCTCGGCCCGGAGACGGGCGGAGTCGCAGCGGCCTGACAAGCGGTTCTGCGCCCCGAGCACCTTGCGACACATCGCCCCTGGCGAGGCGGATGCAGCGGTGGTCACGGCCCCGGCGCGGGCATGTGTGGAGCCGGCTGCCAGGAGGGCCGCAGCCGGCGCAACCCATAGCGACGAGCACAGGGACGTGCGAGGAGCGGCACGCGCCGGGGGCACGACCACCGCATCGTCCACCAGCGAGCCGCTGCATTCCCGCCAATCAACGATGAACCAAAAAAAAGCCCCGGCCGCGTAGGCGGCCGGGGCTGGTGAGGTGGCGCGGCGGGCGCGCCGCGGTGTTACTGGTCGCAGTCGGTGCGGCTCAGCACCACGCGGCGGTTCTGCGCGCGGCCCTCGGCCGTGGCGTTGTCCGCGATGGGCTCGCTCATGCCCCGGCCGGCGGCCTCGAGCCGGCCAACGGCGATGCCCTTGGCCGTGAGGAAGTCGACCACGGTCTGGGCCCGGCGCTCGGAGAGCCGCTGGTTGTAGTCCTTCGGACCGACGCTGTCGGTGTGGCCGATCCCCGTGCCGGCGACGAACTTCAGGCGATTGAGGGTCTCGGCGACTTCCTCGAGCGTCTTCCTGCCTTCGGCGGTCAGCTCGGCGGAGGCGAAGGCGAACTGCACCTGGCGCACCACGTCGCAGGTACAGCCCTGCTTGCCGACGCGTTCGCCTTTGGGCGTGTCGGGGCACTGGTCGACCGGATCGATTACGCCGTCGCCATCGGAATCCGGCGGCGGGGGCGGCGGCGGAGGCGGGGGCGGCGGCGGGGGCGCAGTGGCTGCGACCGGTGCGGCGGCTGCCGGTGCGGGCCGGCCGAAGCGGTAGCCGACCTGTGCCTGGTAGACGAACGGGTCCAGCTCGGCCTCGCCGATGTCGACGCCGTTGACCTGCACATCGGAATCGAGATCGATCCAGCGCACCCCGAGGTTGAGGAGCCAGCGCTCGCTCAGGTTGAAGTCGGCGCCGATCTGGGCGGCCGGACCGAACGAGTCGTCGAACTCCAGGTCGTTGTCGCTCAGCACGCCCTTGGTGCTCTCGCGACTGAACCTCGAGTAATTCAGGCCTGCGCCGATGTAGGGCTGGAACTTGCCGTCCGGATTGAAGTAGTACTGGAGGCTCAACACCGGGGGGAACAGGTCGACGTCGGCGATATCCGATGTGCCCGTCAGCCCGACGTCGTGATTGAAGAAGATCATTGGTGCGAAGAGTTCGACGCCCCAGTGGTCGGCAATCATGTGAGCCACCTCGAAGGTGGCGCTGGTTCCCGAATCCACGTCGAGTTCCGCGCCGCCGAACGATGCGAGTGGCGCGGGCGGCGTGCCAGAAAGTGTCAGGTTGTCGCTCTTCGGGCTCACGATGCCGGCGCCGGCGCGAAGAATCCAGTCGCCTTGTGCAGCGTTTGCCACCATCGGCTGGGCAACAAGCCCGAGCGCGACGAGCAGCAGCGCAGGGTTGTTGAATCGTCTGTTCATGTACGTGTTACTCCGTTACTTTCCGAAATGCGGGATCTTGAGCGGCCGGTATTCTAGCCGGGAAGCATCCGCAAGTCTGCGTGACCCGGGCGCGCCCATGTCCCTGGCCGACTTCCGGGGGGGGCGGTGCGCCGCCGGTTTTTGCCCGCCGGCAGCGGTGCCGGAGCGCGGGCAGGCCGCGCCGGCCGTGGCGAGACATTCGTGCCGTTTGCGAGTAGGATCGGCGCATTTTCTGCCGCCGGACTTATTGAAGGGGTGTCTGTATGAATAACATCAATCAACGATTTGGAGTGGTTGCCGCCATGGCCGCCGCGCTGCTGCTGGCCGCCTGCGGGCCGACCACCAAGCTCGGCACCAGCCGCTCATACACCAAGGGCTTTCTCAATGACTACTCGCGCCTGCAGCCGCGCGGCAAGGACATGGCCTACCAGTCCGCCGACGCCATGAAGGTACTGGCGGCTGCCAGGGGCGTGATGGTCGACCAGCCGGAGATCCATATCGCGCCGGGTTCGAACTACACGGGGGCAAAGCCGGCCGACCTCGCTGCGATTGCTGAAGCCATGCGTAGCGATATCTCCGCGGCGCTGAAAGCCTCCGGTTACAACGTGGTTTCCGAGCCCGGGCCGAACATTCTCCTGCTGCGCACCGCGCTGACCGACGTGTACCTGGAGAAGAAGGAGCGCAACGTGCTCGGTTACACGCCGATCGGCTTCGTGGTCACCGCCGGCATCTCCGCCGTCCAGGAGGTGATGGAAAAGGTCGACATCATGGGCATGACCCTGCAGGCGGAGATCACCGACAGCAAGACCAATGCCGTGGTGTTCCAGCTCGTCGCACAGCGTGGTGGCAACGAGCAGCGCATTACCTTCGAACAGTTCCAGGACCAGATGCGTACCTGGGGCAAGCGCCTGAATTGCCAGATCAACAACTCGAAGCTGCCCCAGGCCCAGTGGGCGGATTGTTCGGCGCTCGGTTCGACGGGTTAGCGGCGATCCGCGCCGCGACGTCCGGGACGTCGCGGCGCGATCATCGTCAGAACGTGTAGCCGAGCCCCGTCACGATGCCGTAATCGTTTTTCGAACCATCTTCCGGTGGCTCACTGTCGTACGAGCTGTACAGGCTGAGTTCCACGAACAGGTCGGAAACCAGCTCCCGGCGCAGGGCAAATTCCAGCAGCGAGCGCCATCGGCCGCTCTCGGTCACGCTTGGGAACACGGTCAGCGCAGTGCTGAGGCTCGTTTCCGGCATGTCGTAGGTGAAGAACTCGAAATCCGTCTTCAGCACGCCCTCGACGTTGTTCTCCGCGTCCTCGTCTCCGGCGCGCTGCTCGTTCACGACCGCCAGGCCGCCCGTCGCCGACCACAGCGAACGGCCAGACTGCAGCAGGAAGCGACCATAGCCGGCACCGGCCAGCGAGCGCAGGTCGATGGCCTGTTCGTCGTTGCGCTCCAGGCTGCCGAAGCCCGCCCAGAACCAGCGATTCTCCAGCAGCCCGCGGTACACGCCGGCGAATCTGGCGCGGATGCTGTCCTCCACCTCGTCCTGCGAGCGTGACTGCACGGAGCCGTCGAAATTCAGTGTGAAGTCTTCGGCGCGACGGCGAGCGTCGAAGCTGGCGCTGATCGAGGTGTCGCTGTTGGCCTTGGTCTTGTCGAACCCGACGCTGGCCGAGCCGTCCCATCGTGCCACGACGGCGGCATCGAGCTTCAGGGGATCCACCCACACGATGTCCGCCATCGCGAGCCGCCGTGCTTCGTCGCCGTCGTTGAGCAGCAAGGTGCCGTCGTTGAAGGGCATCGCGAGCGTTCCCCGGACCCGCTTGCCGCTGGCCAGCTCCACGACGTAGGTTTCCTTGCTGACCAGTTGCGCGATGTCCTTCCACTCGATGTAGACCGTCCCCATGCCGTTGGTGGACAGGCGCAGCTTGCCGCGTTCCAGGCGCTTGATTTCGCCGGTCAGGCGATCACCATTGCGCATGTAGATGATATCGGTCTTGTCGGCGATGGCGGTGACCGGCATGCAGGCGAGCAGCAGCCACAGCACGGTCTGCCAGCGGGCGATTCGTCGATTGAGCATCGGCAGGCCCCCAATTGGACACAGGCGCGTGTGCTATCGTAATCAAAAGTAACGCTGGAGGATCGGCAATGACGGCAAGCAGACACCCCGCCTGGCAGCGTCACCTCGACACGATAGGAGAAGAGCTGTTGCGGCTGACGATCGCCTGCAACGTGCGCCTGCGCGATCCGGGTGTCATCGATCGTATCCTCAACAACGACGAGACGGTGTGCGGCACGAAGAACCCGATCGGCTTTCGCAAGCTGCGCAGCCTGGTCATGGCGACCTTCAGTTCACTGAACAAGGCCGTTGACCGCATCGGCCCCGACGAGGTGAAGCTGATCACGGATGCGATCATCGAACGGGTGGACAAGCTTCACGCGCGCGGCGGTGTGAGCCCCGACGTGACGAAGAGGACCTGATGAGCCGCCACATGAAGAAGTCACAGATCGAGCGTATCGGGAAGCTGATCGAGCCGTACCGCGTGACGAGCGGCAAGGGCTTCCGCCTCAAGGACATCGATCCGCGTGACACCGGCTGGCTGAAGTCGCAGGACAAGACCGAGGCGAAGGAGATGCTCGCCCGTGGCGTCGAGTGGCTGGCCGAGCAGCAGGACATGCTGTACGCGCAGGATCACTGGGCGGTGCTGCTGGTGTTCCAGGCCATGGACGCGGCCGGCAAGGACGGCACCATCCGGCATGTGATGTCAGGCATCAATCCGCAGGGCTGCTCGGTGACTTCCTACAAGCAGCCCTCCAGCGAGGAACTCGACCACGATTACCTGTGGCGCTACTCACGCAATGTTCCGTCGCGCGGCCAGATTGGCATCTTCAACCGTTCCTACTACGAGGAGGTCCTCGTGGTGAAGGTGCACCAGGAGTTGCTCACGCGGCAGAAGCTGCACCCGTCACGCATCACGAAGAAGATCTGGCGCGAACGCTACGAGGACATCGGCAACTTCGAGCGCTATCTCCACCGCAACGGCATCGTGACACTCAAGTTCTTCCTGCATGTTTCCAGAGCCGAGCAGAAGCGCCGCTTCATGGAGCGGCTGGACAACCCCGCGAAGAACTGGAAATTCTCGGCCTCCGACGTCGCCGAACGGCAGCACTGGTCCGCGTATCAGGATGCCTACGAGGAGGCCATCCGCAACACCGCCTCGAAGCAAGCGCCCTGGTACGTGGTGCCGGCCGACAACAAGTGGTACACGCGTCTGGTGGTGGCCGCTGCGGTGGTCGATGCCATCGCCGCGCTGAAGCTGCACTACCCGGTGGTAACGGCAGACAAGCGCAAGGAACTGGGTGCGGCCCGCGCGGCCCTCGACCGGGAATAGGCTGCGAGTCGCGACCGACTCACGCACGAACGAAGTCTTGTAGGAGCGACGCCAGTCGCGATCGACGTCTTACGACTCGAAGTTTCCGCCGAGCGACAGGTGCAGGTTCACCCGCTGCACGAGTTGCTCGCTCTGCACGCGCAACAGCGAGCTCTTGGCGCTGAACAGCTTGATCTGCTGCTGTTCGACGGCGCGCAGGTCGTCGGAGCCGATCCGGTAGCGCGTCTGGGCGAGATCCAGCGCCCGGGTGTTCTCGGTGACGGCCTGCACCAGGAGCGGACGGCGGGCATCGAGCGCGAAGCCGGCCGAGAGCGCCTGTTCGACTTCGGCGAACGCATTGGCGCCGGCGCGCCCGAACTGCGCTACCGCCTCTTTCTGCTCCGCGGTGCGCACCTTGACCTGCGCTTCGAGTTGGCCGCCGAGATACAGCGGTACCACCGCGCGTCCACCCCATCCCCAGACCGGGTCGTCTCGTTCTTTCAGCTCGACCAGATCGCTGGAAATGCTCGACACGCTGCCGGTCAGCTTGATGGTTGGCAGCCGCGCGGCCTTCGTTTCCTCGACCCGATAGAAGGCGGCAGCCACGCGCCGCTCCGCCGCCACCACGTCGGGTCGTCGTTCCAGTAGCGCCGATGGCAGCCCTGCGGGTACCGGGCCCGGCAAGGCAGGCAGGCTTGCGGCGACCTGCAGCTCCGTGGCCGGGTAACGCCCAACCAGCGTTTCCACTGCCTGTACCGCCTGGCGCAGGGCCAGGTCGAGTTGCTCGGCCGCGTCGCGGTAGGTCGCGAGCGCGGCTTGCGCAATCGCGACGTCATAGTCGTTGCCGATGCCAACACGCTTGCGCTCGCTCGCCAGCTCGACGAGCTTTTGCGCGGCGACGACCATCTCATCGGCTACCTGTTTCTGCAGGCGCGCCTCGATCGCCAGGAACCAGGCGCGCGCGACCATTGCGGCCATGGACTGGCGCGCATACTGCTCGGAGAGTTCCGCCGACAGCAGTTGCTCGCGCGCGGCCTCACGGCCTGCGCGCACATGCCCCCAGAGATCCAGTTCCCAGCTCGCGAAAATGCCGTAGAAATTCGTCGTTCCGCTGCTGCTGTCCTTGCCGCTGATGTTGCCGATCGCGTAAACCTGCGGCAGCAGGTCCGACTCTGCGCCCTCGACATAGGCGGCCGCCTGTTCGACCCGCGCTGCGGCGACCTGCAGGTCGGGATTGTTGGCGAGCGCTTCGGCGACCAGCGCAGCGAGCGTCGGATCGTTGAAGCTGGCGAGCCAGCGATCCTCGACGGCGCCGTCGGCGGCGCCGCGCGATTGCCAGTGCCCCGGGGTGGCAACACCGGGCAGCGCCTGGCGCTCGACCTCGGATCTGTCCGGCGCATCCTTCAGCGCGCAGGCATTGAGCAGGATTGCCAAGGACAGCCCGAGCGTGAGGCGGCGGATGCTCATCGTCTCAGTGAAGCTTGAGGATCAGGTAGTTCAGGTACGAGTCGACGCGCAGGATGACCTTGCGGATGATGTGGATCGCGGCCAGGTGGTCGGTATAGATGGCGGCGTGCCCGACCGCGCCGGCGGCGAAAAACTTGTCGCTGTCGCGCGTTGCGATGTCGAGCTTTACGGCGAAGCGCCCCGGAGGAACCGGGGCCGGCCCTGTGGCCGGCAGGTTGCCGGACATGGCGAGTTGTCCCTGCCCCTGGGCCCACACGATCGACTCCACCGTGGCCTTGATGATCTCGCCAGGGTGTGTCGGAAAGGAAATCTCCGCTTCGTTGCCGGGCGTGACGCGCCACAGTTCGTTCTGCGCGTAGAGCGCGATCACCTGGAACTCGTCCTCGACGAAGGTCATGGCCGGCGCGAACGGCATGCCAACGATGAACTGGCCGGGCCGCAGTTGCACGTTGATGGCGGTGCCGTTGGCCGGGGCGTACACCACCGTCTGCGACAGCTCCCAGCGCGCCTTGGCGAGGTTGGCCTTGATGGTGGCGACCGAGGCGAGGTCGCCGTCCACGACGGCTGCAAGCTGCGCCTCGGCCCGCGCCTCGTTGGCGAGGGCGGAAGCGACCTGGCCCTCGAGGTTGGCGAGGTCCGCCTGGGCCTTCTCGAGGTCGAAGCGGTTACCGGCCCCGCTGCGGCTGAGTTCCTCGTACTGCTGCACGCGCAGCTTCGTAAGATCGATCTGCGAGCGCAGCGCGGCGGTGTTGCCCTTGGCAACATTCAGTTGCTCGCGCAGCTCGTTCGCCGAGCCCTCGGACTGCGCGAGCTGGGCCTCGAGCGCCTTGACTTCCAGTTCGTAAGGCGTGGGGTCGATGCGGAACAGCACCTCACCCTTCTTCATCGGGCGGTTGCCCTCCGCCGGCACGTCGATGACACGGCCGCGAACCTGTGGGATCACCTGTACCACGTACTTGACGACGCGCACGTCGGCCGAGGAGGGCGCGTTGATGTTGAGCAGCAGGATCAGCGCGGCGATGCCGACGATCGGGATGATGACTACCGTGACCTGCGAGGCGGTGTTCCACGGCAGCCACTTGAACTTGATGAAGATCAGCCAGACGAAAAACGAGTAGATGGCAAGGAGCAGGACTTCCATCAGCCGGCTCCCTCGCTGGTGCGCGGGGCGACCACGCGCTGTTCGATCACGGCCAGGCGCTCCTGGATGTCCCGCAGCTCCTCGGGCAGCTTCCCGCGCTTTGCCAGGACGTCGAGCTCGGCGCGCAGTCGGGTGATGTCGGCGCCCAGCTCCTCGGCATTCTGCGCGTCGGATTCCGCGAGGTGGCGGTAGTAGTCCTCGTGTTTCTCCGTGCCGTAAGCGAGCTTGTACAGCACCGGCTTCGAGTAGGCCCAGATCCAGGCGAAAGGCCACAGCATGCCGCCGAAGACCAGCGAGAGCAGACAGAGGACCTTGATCGTCTCCTTCTGCGGATGTTCCCGTTTCTCCGCGATTTTCTCCGGCAGGATGTGCACCAGCCAGAAGACGGTAATCGCGATGACGGGCACGATGACCAGCACGACCAGGGCAATGATGTCCGCCGCCTTGTCCAGCGTCTCGCCGGACAGGATGGACGCCTGCGCCGGCCGGGCCGCAGCCGCCAGCGCGAGCATGGAGCCGATACGTCGGTGCTGGAAATATGTTCGCATGCTCATGCTGGCTGGTGGGGAGCCGATGGCCCGGGTCAAGGTGTCGGCTGCAGGGTTCGCCTGTGGAAATCTGGTTGCCGCCGGTCGGGCATCAATGCCGCATGCTCTGGTGCAGGAAAATCAGTCTAGCGCGGCACCGGTGATTTGGGAAAGCCGGGGGCACGACCATCCGCCGTCCGGCCGGGTTCGCGATCACCGCGGCGAGACGTTCCCGGTGCCGGACCAGCCCTTCAGTGTTGCGTCGCAATGCCCATCGCGGCCGCGACCAGTTGCTGGCGTCGCAGACTGGGGTTGGTTGCGCTGTCGAATGCACTGCCGCGTCCGTGCGTGAGCCATGCCCCGAGAACCAGGGTCAGGATGACGTGGGCGCGGCGTTTTCGCTCGGCGCTACCGAGGGACGGCTGGATCTCCCCGATCATGACGGCGTACTGGCCGGCGAGCCACCGGTACCACTGGGTGCGCACGCGCCTTTCGGCCTTTCGCCGCAGCGCGAATGCGGACATTTCCAGCCAGTTCGCCGTATCCACCTGCTCCATGAATTCGAGGTGCCAGTCCAGGCATTTTTCCAGGCGTTCGCCCGGGCTGCGGTGCTCGGCTTCGACCATCCGGCTGAGTTGGCGCGTGAGCCACTCGGAGCCCGCGAGGAAAAAGCGCATCAGGAGATCGTCCCTGGTCGGGAAGTAGTGACGCACGGCGGCCTGAGTCAGGTTGGCGCGCTGCGCGATGAGGTCGAGGGACGCCGCCGGAAGGCCTACTTCCGTCATCACATCGCGGGTTGCCCGA
>JAJTYX010000112.1:0-13510 GCA_021462865.1 Gammaproteobacteria bacterium
GTGTGAGGCCGGCGTAGCAGGAGCGCAGCCGCAGCCGAACCCGAGCGAGCGCAGCACAGGACGTGCGTAGCGAGCGTCCCGGCGCAGCGTGCCCGTCGGCAACACCAACGGCCGCTGCTGCGCACCCGCATCGACCCGCGACTTCCTCATGAGCGTCAGCGCAAATTATGCATTCCAGCAAATCATGGTTTGCCCGTGGCCCGCCTGCCGGTACATTGATAGCATCGGTTTCCGTTAAAAGCCTGCAACGCTTACAAGGAGAAAACGAATGCCTGCAATACCTGGCAAAAGATTCCGCGTTGTCGTCGGAAGCACCTTGATAGCCACGGCCCTTACGATGGTGCTCGTGACAACGGCCGACGCCCGGCGGGTACGGAACGCAGTGACCGGCGCCGCCATCGGTGCCGGGGTTGGCGCCGTCGTGGACGGCGGCAGCGGTGCGCGCACCGGCGCGGCCGTCGGCGCGGTTGTGGGAGCCGTCCGATGACGCGGCCGCACATGTCCGGATCCTGGATCGTTTCCGTGGCCGCGTCGGCGCTGGTTGTCACGTTCGCCACCACCGCTTCCGCCGACGAGGCCGCGGAGAAATACGTCGATGACGCGGCGCCCTACATGTACCACAGCTGCAGGAGCGTCGTAGCCGAAGCCGCCGGCGACGAAGGCTATATCGACACAGTAATCCGCGCACAAGTGGCGGTGTCGCTCTACAACCGCGAGATCGACGTGAGTGCCGTCGAGATCAGCGCCGACAGGCGATCCAAGCTGCACGACAGGTTCATCGCGGCGCTGCGGAGCGGATGCGAGAGGGACAAGAACGCGCTGCTCGCCGGCGTCATCGACCGCGCGGTCGCCCACGCCATCTCGGACACGCCGGCGGAAGCCTTCGTGCCGTAGCGATCGGGCGGGCGGCCTCACAAGGGGCCATGTCCTGGTCCGGTGAGGTGCCAGATGCCGGGTTTGGCTGATTGGCTTGTTGAACAACGCCGTGTCGCGCGGCGAACGCTCAAACAAGCCAATAAGCCAGCCCCGGCGCCGCTCCCGCGGCCGTTGAATGTTTTCGCGGCAAGGGCGACGGGAGATCCGGTAGCCGGAAATCGCCTGGCAGGTCGCTGCATTTCCGTGACATGCGACCGGATTGGCGGCTTGGCGGAACCGGCGACCTCCTGCATAATAACACTACAGTAAATAGTGTTATCACCATGGTACGCACCCAGATCAGCCTGACCGAGCAGGAGTACGCCGCCGCCAAGCGCGAAGCGCGTCGCCTCGGCATTTCGCTGGCCGAACTGCTGCGCCGCTCGTTGCGCACGATCGTGCCTCCTGCGGGCGAACCGGACTGGATGCGTTACGCCGGCATGGTCAGCTCGGGTGACAGCGAATCCAGTCACAGCGTTGACGAACTGGTCTATGGCCGCAAGGACTGAAGCCTACGTCGATACCTCGGCGCTGATTGCGTTTGCTGATGCTTCCGACTCACACCACCCGTTGTTCCGGCGCCTGTTCGCGCAACCTCCGGCACTGGTAACGACGCCGCTGGTGGTAGCCGAGGGTCACGGCTGGTTCCTGCGCCGGTTTGATGTCACCCGCGCCCTGCAGTTCATGGCGCTGGTGGAGGCACTCGCGCCACTTCGCCTGCTCGGCGTCGGCGCGGCGGAACAGCGGGCCGCCACGCGCCTGATGCGGCGCTTCAGCGACCAGCCCCTGACGCTTGCCGATGCCGTTGGCCTGCACCTGATGGCAGCCCGGCGCATACGCAGCTGTTGGTCCACCGATCGCCACCTCGGACTAACCGGGGTATCACTGGTGATTCACCAGCACTGAGCACGTCGACAGCCCCGGTCTCGGGGCCAGACTGCGATTTCTGAAGGGCGACGGGAGGTCTGGCAGGCGGTCACGCCCGGCTGCCGGCGTTGCATCGGGTCGAGCCCGGCACCTCGCGCTCACGCCACCGTCACTACGCTCTTCACCGAGTTGGCGACGAAGCAGTTGCGATGTGCAGCGTCGTGCAACGCGCGTAACTGCTCCGCACCGACCGTGACGCCGGCAGCGAAGCGCACGCGCGGCCGCAACTCGACACGCGTGATGGCGATCGCTCCCTCCGCGTTCTTCTCGAGGTGCCCGACCGCTTCGTCGTCGTAGGCCTCGACCACCAGCTTCTTTTTCGAAGCCACGGCGAGAAAAGTCAGCATGTGGCACGCGGCGACTGCCGCGACGAATGCTTCCTCGGGGTCGACCCGGCCAGGACCGCCGCGGTACTCCGGGGCGGCCGAAGCCTCGACCGCCGGCCCGCCCTCGAACTCCCAGCGATGGTCGCGCGGATAGCGATCGTAGTCCATGCCGCCGTCCGGGTTCTGCCAATGGACAGTTGCCTTGTGTTCAGACATCGACACTCCTTCCCGATCAGGGACAGTGTAGAACCTAGATTCTACTCATTTGCCTTTTTGTCGTGGCAGGCGGCTGCCGGCCCTTGCGGGGGCGACGAGCACACTGCCACCGCGGCTCACTCGAGCGGCCTGAGTTCACCATTCTGGTTGACCGACAGCTGCAGGCGTGCGCGGATCGGATCCGGTGCGGCTGCCGCCTCCGGCAGCGTGGCCCATGAGTCTGTGTCATTGATTCGCAGGACCGTGGGACGGGCCGTCGAGGCACGGACGAGCACGAGTTGTTGGCGAGCCGCTTTCGCCGCCACCACGAGCGTATCTGAGTCCGGCAGCGGCCGGCTGCGCTGCACGTCGAGCCCGGCGGCATCGACCCCCAGTGTGTGCAGCCATGCGCCCGTCTGCGCCATGACCCGCCTGCCGTCGGCACCGAACCACAGCCGGTCCACCGGGGCCGCCGCCGTAAAAACCCGCCGCAGTGCCGCGCCGGAGGCCAGTTGCCACAGTCGCACCGTGTGATCGGCACCGGCGGTTGCAATCAGGCTGCCATCGGGACTGATCGCCACGCGCCGGACGCGATTCCCGGCTCCGGCGAATACGGTCGTCGCACCGCTGCGCCAGTCCCAGCGCGTCAGCCCGTCATCGTCCCCGGCAATCAGCACATACCGGCCGTCCGGCGTGCCCGCAAGTCGCGGGTGCCTGGCGCGGATCAGCACACGTGCGCGAACGACGCCAGTGGTGCTGTCGAGCACCTGCACCGAACCGCGGCTTGCCGCCACCAGTTCGCCGCCGCCGGGGAGGAACGCCAGGTCCAGCACGGACCCGTCACCCTGGTTCGCGACAAAGTTGCGGGGCGCGCCGTCGGCCACCTCCCAGACCCGGATCGTGCCCCCCATGGAACCGCTTGCCACCAGCCGGCTACCGGCGTCGAACGCCAGGCGGGTGACTGCCGCGGAGTGCCCGATGAAGCCCGGTCCGGCCTCGCCACCGAGGCGCAACTCCGCTTCCGGACCGAGCGGCACGATCCGGACGTCACCGGTCACCGTGCCAACGGCTGCATGCGCGCGATCGGGGCTGAGCGCGAGCGCTGCCGCACCCGGGCTGAACGCGGACAGGGCCGCCGCGCCCCGCCAGGCCAATGACCACAACTTGATCGCTTTGCGGCCATCGTAGGTCAGAAGCAGCGCCGAACCGGGCAGGAAGCGGGGCTGTGCCGCGGCAGTCGCCGGCGCACTGCCCGCTCCGCCCATGCCCGGCTGGATGGACGGACCAACCCGCTCGCCACCCGGCAGTGTCAGCAACTCGAAGCCGCGGCTCAGGTTGCCCGCCACCAGGCCGGCGCCGTCGGGAGAAAACGCCGTTTGCCACTTGCCGTTGCCCGCACGGGCCAGCACCGGGCGGCACCCCGCGGTGAGATCCCAGAGGCGCAGGTGACCCGTACTGTCGGTCGTCAGCAGCCAGCGGCCGCCCGGATCGAAACTCACCGAGAGCGGTTCGCCCGGGTGCTCGCACTCGGCGAGAAGCGAACGCTCGCGTACGCGCCACACCCGCACGAAATGCTCGCCGTCGCTGACGGCCAGCAACTCACCCCGCGCATCGACCGCCGCCACCGGCGTCGCGATGCCGGTCACGATGCTGCCGATGGCGGTCATGCCCTTGAGATCCCAGAGCGTCAGGCTGCTCGCGTCCGGACCCTGCTCGCTGGCGTGGACGAGGTAGCGACCATCCGCAGACAGCAGGGGCATCCCGGAACGGTCCCCGGCCATGCGCGGCAGCCGGCCGATGACCCGTCCGCCGGCGGCCTCCCGCAACTCAAGCTCCCGCTCGCCAACCAACACGACGGCCGAGTGGCCGAGCACGAATCGCGCGCTCACCAGCTCGGCCGGCCGCGGCAGGCGCGCGATCGACTGCCCGGAAGCAACGTCCCATACGACGATGTCGCCACGACTGGCTGCATCGGCCGACCAGGACAGGGCCCTGCGCCCGCCGGGGCCCAGCACGCTCATGGCTGCAAGCGCCGGCTGCGGCTCGGGGATCGCCCCTGTCCCGTCTGCACCCGCCTCCGGCGCATCGTGGACCGCGACACCGTCGATCTCGATCGACCACGTCAGCAGGCTGCCGGCAACACCCTGGCGGACGTCGGAGAACATGCCCCTCCAGGTTCCAGCCGCGCTTTGCTCGAGCAGTGGCAACAACTCCCGGTGCTGGCGCGAATCGAAGCGAAACTCGCCCGCGCGACCGCCCGCGCGAGCGTCGGCAATGCGTAACATCGCCTGCCGCCCGGAGGGCGCGCGCAGCACGACCTCGACGTCCTGCGCCCGGGCATGGTTCAGGCGCAGGGTCAGCAACAGGCGGCGCCCGGAGCGTGCAGCAGGGAACACGAGCCGGCGCTGCAACGGCCGCACTTCCTCGGCGGACAACGCCAGCCGTTGCTCGCGCTGGATGCTGCCGTTGCCGATGCGCCAGACCGCAACCTCGTGCCGTTCGTCCAGCGTCGTGATGAGTCCGCTGTCCGGATCCACCTCGAGATTCGTCAGCGGCGCGTCGGGACGCGCAGTGGCAAGCAGGCCCTCCATACTGCTGCTCAGCAATTCGGCCAGTTGTGTTGCGCGTTCGCGCGTTGGTTCCATCAGGCTCTGCAGCGTGTAGAGAATCGCGCCGTCGCGATCACCGCGCTCGGCCATGGTGGCGGCGCGACGATCCCAGAACTCGGCGAGCAGCAGCCTTGCGCGCTCCTCGCCACCGGGAAGGCCCGCGAGCCGCTCGCCAATGCGCTGCACCTCGGGCAGGCGATCGGCACGCCGACTCCGGCCGACCAGGTAATCGGCGAACAGGCGGTCGGCTTCCGCGCCGAAGCCGGGGAACATGCGCAGCCGTTCCCAGGCGTCGCGCGCCACCACGAACGACTGCCGGTCCGCCTTGAGCGCGCTCACGTAGGGCCGCGGCAGGTATTCGCTGTACCAGACGGGCAGCACCACCACCGCCAGCACGAGCGCCAGCGCGGCTGCCACGCCCTGCCAGGTGAACGGCAGGTTGCGATTCACCCAGAGCATGGTGAAGGCGCCCGCATACACGCGGTTGCGGAGCGCGAGTTCGCCGTCGGCATCCACGATCAGACCGAGATCGAGCAACTCGCGCTGCGCCGGCTGCGCGCGCTCCGCCGGTATCCGGCTGCCCTTGCTCACGCGTCCGTAAAGGGTCAGGCAGGCGGCCCGTCGCGGCGTTCGCCGGGTGGCCTGTGCCGCGAGGTACGCAAGATGCGAATCGCCGCGCAGCGAGTTGCGACCGAAGAACAGCCGCGCCACTGTCCGGTCGATGCTGGCCTCGTCCACCTGCAGCGGCGTGCGTCGCGCGAGCGCGCGGTAGACCTTCTGCGAAAGATACGGCTGGCCGGCAGTCCAGTGCCAGACCCGTTCGGCCACCACGCTGCCCGCCGCGGCGGATATATCCAGCCCGCGGCTGAACGTGCGCAACTCACCGGGCTGAAAGTCGCGCAGCTCGACTGCGGCGCTGATGCCAAAAAGAGAATCGTGCCGGGAGCGGAGCGGGTACGCGGCGCCCGTGATGCCGAGCAGCCCGAATGTCAGGCGCTGGTACTCCGGCTCGGTGGCACGGGCGTCGAAGCAGGCGCGGATCGCGTCGAAGACATCCCAGGCTTCACGCTGCGCCGAGACTGCCTCGATTCGATCGAGCAGGAGCACGATCGGCCGGTTGGTGCTCTGGAGGACGACCTCCAGGAAGAAATCACGCAGCCGCTGGCGGATCGTCAGGCCGCTGCGCGACTGCCACCAACCGGTCATCTCCGAGCGGATGCGCAGCTCGCGCACGATGCGATAGGCGAAGCTGTAGTACCAGCGCCCGACATCGTCGGCCACGTTGCGGCCCCCGATGTCGGCGAGATCCAGGGTAGCGACCTCGATTCCTTCGCTGCGCAGGCGATGGGCGGCCTGCGCCATCAGGCTCGTCTTGCCCATCTGGTGCGGCGCCAGCACGTGACAGAAGTCGCGCGCGCGCAGCCGCTCGTACAACTGCTGATCGGCCTCGCGGAAAATATAGACCGGCCGGTCGGGCTGCACCGGGCCGCCGACCACGAAGAAACTGTCGTCTGGTCCTGTTGTCCTGCTCATGACGGGCTCGGCGCGATTCTCTCCGAACACCGCGGCGATGACCAATGCGCGCAGGCTTCCCGGATTGCACGCCCCGGCCCTTGTTCCTATGATTCGCCAGGTCCACGCCCATGTCCCTGACGAGCGCATCCATTTTCGGCACCGCGGTCCTGCTCCCCGGGAATCCGTCGGTGATCTGCCGCGACACTGCAGCAGCACGCCGCTGGGCACGGCCCATCGCACGGTGGCTCGCGCGGCGCGAGATGCGCGCGCTCGTCGCGCTCGCCGGCGAAGAATCGATTCCGGTACTGCTCGGCTGGGACGGGCGACGACTGTATCGGAGCGCAATCCCGGGCAACACGCTGCGCGTGGCCGCTCCGCGCGACCCGGCGTACTTTCGCGCGGCGCTGCGGGTGCTCGCGCGCATGCACCGGCGCGGCGTGGCGCACAACGACCTCGCGCGCGAGGAGAACCTGCTGGTGACTGCGGCAAACCGGCCGGCGCTGATCGATTTCCAGCTCGCCTGGTGTGACCGCTCGCGCGGGCGCCTGTTTCGCCTGATGGCGCGCGAGGATCTGCGCCACCTGCTCAAACACAAGCGGTGCTATTGTCCCGAACGACTCACGGCACGGGAACGCCGCCTGCTCGCCACGCCCGGCACCGCGGCGCAGCTGTGGCGCGCCGGACCGCAACGCCTGCTGGGCTCGCTTGCAAGGCTGCTGGCGCCGCGCCCCTGAACCGACCCCGAGCCGCACGTGCAGGCTGCAAAGGAGCACCGACTTGGAGATCTCTCAACCGAACAACGCCACGCCCGAACTGCGCGCCGAGCGCAGGTTCGGCATCCGGGTCGGCTCTCCGCCCGGCGATCCATTCTCCCGCCTCGTCGGCGCCGACTGGCACAACCTGCGATGGTTCGCGACGCGGGAAGAGCGCGACCAGGCCCTGCGGGAGATCGCCTCGAGACACCGCTACTCGCGCATCGGTGACGAGCCGAGCATCGTGCTGGAACCCGTCGAGCGCTGACCCGGCCACTGCCGGGCCGGTCCGCTCGCCGCCGATGAATCGCTTCGCCCGGTCCTGCTGCCTGCTGGCCGGGGCCATGGCCATGGCCGTGGCCGCAGGGGCCGCCGAGCCGGCGGGCCGGATCGTGGTGACCGCGCAGCGCGAGCCCGCCGATTCACTCACCCTGGTCGGCAATACCGCACGCATCGAAGAGGACCGGCTGCGCCTGCTCGCGCCGACGCATGCCGCCGACCTCGGCCGCCAGGCAGCAGGCACCTGGCTCGCGCGCGGCGCGCAGCAGGAGAGCCTGCCCGCCATACGCTCCCCGGTGCTCACCGGGCCCGGCTCCTGCGGCGCCTTTCTGATGCTGGAGGACGGTATCCCGGTTCGACCGGCCGGGTTCTGCAACGTCAACGAGCTGTTCGAGGTCCTCACCGAGCAGGCCGTTGCCATGGAAGTGCTGCGCGGCCCGTCCGGCGCGCTGTACGGCGCAGGCGGCATGCACGGTACGCTGAACTTCCTGCTGCCCGAACCGGGCGGCCCCGACGGCGTGTCGGGCAGCGGCGAACTCGGCCCGAATCACTACTGGCGTGGCACGACCCGCTGGGACACGCACACCGCCGGCGGTGCGCTCACCGGTGGCGTCATGGTCGATCACGACGGTGACTTCCGCGACGATGCGGGTTACCAGCAGGCAAAGGGCTTCGCCAAGCTGCGCCGTGAACTGGCATCGGGCGAACTCGACGTCGGCTTCACGGCAACAGTGCTGGACCAGGACAGCGCCGGTTACATCGTCGGCAAAGACGCGTATCGCGACCCTGCCCTGCGCACTGAGAACCTCAATCCCGGATCCTATCGCGACGCCGACAGCCAGCGACTGCAGGCGCACTGGATTCCGGCCGCCGATCACCCCTGGGCGGGCACGGACCTGCGCGCCTTCCTGCGCCGCTCCAGCATGGAGTTCCTGCAGCACTTCCTGCCCGGGCAGCCGCGCGAGGAAAACAGCCAGTGGAGCGGCGGGCTGATGGCGCTGCGGGAGCGCGAACTCACGGGCGATGCGCGGCTCGCCCTCGGGCTCGACCTCGAGTTCGCCCGGGGGACCCTCGAGGAATTCCAGGCCGGTGAATCGGGCCTCGGCACGAGCCCGCCCGGCAAACACTACGACTATGTCGCGCAGAGTTATCTCGGCGCGCCGTTCGTGCGCCTCGACCTGCCGCTCACCCCGGCCTGGCTGCTGCAGCTCGGGCTGCGCGCCGAGTACATGCTCTACGACTACGACAACCGCATGCGCGACGGCAACACCCGCGACGACGGCACGCCGTGCACACCCGCGCCCTGCCGGTTCAGCCGGCCGGCCGACCGCAGCGACGATTTTCTCAATCTCGCGCCCGACATCGGCCTGCTGTATCGCCTGTCGCCCGTGACCTCCGCCTACGCGCGACTCATTCGCGGTTTTCGCCCCCCGCAGGCAACCGAGCTCTACCGGCTGCAGGCGCAGCAGGCGGTGGCCGATCTCGATTCGGAAACGCTCGATAGCGCCGAACTCGGGCTGCGCTGGCAGCCGGGCCCGCTGCGCCTCGAACTCGTGGGCTTCCTCATGAAGAAGCGCGATTACATCTTCCAGGACGCCGACCGGTTCAATGTGAGCGACGGCCGGACGCGCCATCGCGGCGTGGAGCTGCAGGCCGACGCCAGGGCGTCGTCCGGGGCGTACGCGGGCTTCGCCGGCACCTGGGCGAGGCACAGTTACGGCTTCAGCAGCAGCACGCCCGGCGGCGAGCGAATCGTTACGGGCAACGACGTCGACACCGCCCCGCACACGCTGGCGAGCGCGCACATCGGCCTCGACCGCCGTATCGGGCTCGCCGAGTTCGAATGGGTACACGTCGGCTCGCACTACCTCGACGCGGCCAACACGGCGCGCTACGGCGGCCACAACCTCCTCAACCTGCGCGCCCTCTGGCGTGCCACGCCAGCCCTGTCGCTCACCCTGCGGGTGAATAACCTGGCCGATGAGTACTACGCCGAGCGCGCGGACTTCGCCTTCGGCGACTACCGCTACTTCCCGGGCCGCGACCGCGAGCTGTACGTGGAACTCGCCTACAACGGCCGCTGAACGGCTGCATCCGTAGTTTCCGGCGGGTTGTCCGCGCCCGCCAACTTCACGATAATTGGCGCCCCTCGCCGGGCAGGGACCCGGCGTCTTCGTTTCCGGACGCATTACTCCAAGGAGTGCCGCTACATGGCCGAGCCCAGGATCACCGCCCCGGCGGGTGGCGCGAAAATCAGCATCGAGAACGGCACGCTGCGGGTGCCGGACCACCCGATCATCCCGTTCATCGAGGGCGATGGCACCGGCCCGGACATCTGGCGCGCCTCGGTGCGGGTGCTCGATGCCGCGGTGGAGAAATCCTACGGCGGCAAGCGCAGGATTCACTGGGTCGAAGTCTTCGCGGGCCAGAAGGCATTCGACCAGTTCAACACCTGGCTTCCGGACGCGACGGTCGCCGGCTGCCGCGAGTACCTCGTCTCCATCAAGGGGCCGCTCACGACGCCGATCGGCGGCGGCATCCGCTCGCTGAACGTGGCGCTGCGCCAGCTCCTCGACCTCTACGTCTGCCTGCGCCCCGTGCGCTGGTTCAAGGGCGTGCCCTCGCCGGTGCGCGCACCGGAAAACGTCGACATGGTGATCTTCCGCGAGAACACCGAGGACATCTACGCAGGCATCGAGTTCGAGGCGGGATCGGAGAGCAACCGCAAGTTCCTCGACCTCTTCAAGAGCAGCTTCCCGAAGGAATTCGGCAAGATCCGCTTCCCGGAAAGCTCCGGCATCGGCATCAAGCCGGTGTCACAGGACGGCACCGAGCGGTTGTTCCGCGCCGCTATCGAGTACGCGCTCGCCAACAAGCGCAAGAGCGTCACGATCGTGCACAAGGGCAATATCATGAAGTTCACGGAAGGCGCCTTCCGGAACTGGAGCTACGCGCTGGCCGAGCGCGAGTTCGGCAACAAGGTCTACACCTGGGAGCAATGGGAGCGGACCAAGGCGGCGCAGGGCGAGAAAGCGGCCAATGCGGAGCAGGACGCGGCACTGAAGGCCGGGCGCGTGCTCATCAAGGACGCGATCGCCGACATCACGCTCCAGCAGGTGCTGACGCGCCCGAAGGAGTTCGACGTCATCGCCACCATGAACCTGAACGGCGACTATCTCTCCGACGCGCTCGCCGCGCAGGTGGGCGGCATCGGCATCGCGCCGGGCGCCAACATCAACTACGTCACCGGCCACGCGGTGTTCGAGGCCACCCACGGCACCGCGCCCAAGTACGCGAACCTCGACAAGGTGAACCCGGGCTCCGTCATTCTCTCGGGCGAGATGATGCTGCGCTACATGGGCTGGACCGAGGCGGCCGACCGCATCATCACGGCCATGGACCGCACCATCGGCCAGAAGTCCGTGACCTACGACTTCGCGCGGCTCATGGAGGGCGCACGCGAGGTGAAGTGTTCCGAATTCGGCGACCTGCTGATCCGGAACATGTAGCAACGGTACCGGTCACCACGCACCGATGCTCACCAGGCTGCAGTTCTGGATCCTGACCGCTGCGGGCTCCGTCGCCATCGTGCTGGCGGCGGCGAACATGGTGCTCTTCGAAGCCAACCGCGAGCTGCAGGCGCAGGCGACCTCGCGCGCCCAGTTCATCCAGGAGAGCATCGCGCTGGAGAGCCTCTACCGGGAGATCGTCCAGGGGCTCGCTGACCGCGCCGCGCGCACCCGCGACGAGCAGGTTCGTGGCCTGCTCGCCGCTGAGGGTTTCAACGTGGAGTTCGCTCCGCCCGCCACCAGCCCGGACACCGCACCGGCAGCGAATCGATGAACTCCGGATCCGAACCGGCAGCAGCGCCCGCCCGCGCCGCGGGACACGGCGTCTTCGCCCCGGCGTTGCTGCTGGCGCTGGCCGTAATCGGCTGGGCCGGGTTCCAGGCCGTGCAACTCGTACGCGAGCGTGGCAATCTGCAGACCGCCATCGGGAACCAGGAAACGCGGGTCGAGCAGTCGCAGAAACTGCGCTCACGCTTCGAATCGCTCGCCACCGGCCTCGCAAGGCTCGCACGCACCGGCAATGCCAACGCCACCGTGCTGGTGGAAGAGTTGCGTCGGCGCGGCTTCAAACTCGAGGGCGACGACCCGCAGGGATCCGCACCGGGCTCAGCGCCCGGGCCGTGAGGCGGGCGCGGCCGCCCGCACGCAGATCTCCTCGAAGACCCGCGCAACCGCCAGATGCGACGCATGCTGCTCGACATGGCCGCGCGCGGCTGCCGCCAGTTCCCGGCCGCGATCGGGCTGCTCCAGCAACCGCAGCAGCGCAGCCGCAAAGGCCTCCGGCGCATCGGCCAGCTCGTAGTGCCGGCCCGGAGCCAGCGGTAAGCCCTCGACGCCGATGGCGGTCGAGACCACCGGGCAGCCCATCGCCATCGCCTCAAAGACCTTCAGGCGCGTGCCGCCGGCCACCCGCAGCGGAATCACACAGGCCTGTGCCGCGCGGATGTAGGGCCGCACGTCGTCCACGAAACCCGTGAATGTCCACCGATGCCCGCTGCGCCGTGCCGCCTCGACGAGCCGTGCCGGCGGGTTGCGGCCGATCACCGTGAAGCGCGCCTGCGGCCGGGCTGCCGCCACGCGTGGCCAGACTTCCGCCAGGAAGAACTCGATGGCGTCGATGTTGGCGAGCCAGTCCATGGAGCCGGAGAAAACGACCTGTGGTTCCGGGCTCGCAGCCGGCAGCGCGAACTCGTGGAGTGCCAGGTTGACGCCGGTTGGAATCACCGCGGCATGGGTGATGCCGAAACGCGATTCGAAGAAGGCCCGGTCGCGCTCGGCGACCGCCACCACCGCGTCGTAGCGCGCGAGCTCGCCGCGCTCGAAGCGTTCCATCCTGCGCGCCTGGCCACGCCAGAAGGCTCGCAACGGCATTGGGGCGACCTCGGCGTGGCGGCGAAAGATCTCGGCCTCGACGTTGTGGGTGAACAGCACCGCAGGCACGTCGTGGAACTGCGGCACCAGCAGCCCCGCATGTGGAAAATCGACCACCACGACCTCGGGCCGCCGCGCCAGCTCGGCCGCGATCACGGGCACCGCCGGTGGCCAGCGGTCGGTCGCAACCGGGATCGGCAACGACGAAACCAGGTGGCGCATACGCGTGAGGGGAAACCACCGGTGGCGTTCCGGCTCCGGCCAGGTCACGAGCCGGTTGCAGAGCGTATCGAGCGCCTCACGGTCCGCTGCGAGCTTCGCGGGCGTGGCCGGGCACGCCAGCACTACGGTGAAGCGGCCACCTTTCAGGCCCATCAGCACGTCGCGGGTGCGGATCTTGCCGCCCGAATCGGCGGGCAGCAGGTAACGCGGCGAGACGAAAAGCAGCGTGGGCCGTTCGCTCATCGGGAGGTCATCTCGGTCACGATTCCAGTATTGCATGGCCTGCAGCCAGGGTTGCGGCGGTCCGTCACGGTCTCGATGGTGTCCCTGTCGGTTGCGTTGCCCATCAGCCCGGCACCTGCAGTCTCGCGATCTCGTCCCGGTAATGCCGCTCTTCCGCCACAGCCCGCGCGTCGCTCCAGCCCAGGTGCTGACGCGCGATCGCCAGCGCCGCCGGCAGTACCGCAGTGCCGAGGTCCGGGCCGAGCCCGAGCATCGTGCGACGCATGAGGCAGTCGGCGAGCGTCGTTGCCAGCTCATCGTCGAAGGCGAAAACAATTTCCGCGGCGAGCGCATGACTGCGCGGGCAGATCTCCGCAGCCAGGGCCGGCGTCTTCGCGGCCAGGGCGGCCACCGCGGCCGCACGCGTCCCGTAGAGCCCGGTGAGGCGCGCAGCGGTCGCCGCCGGCAGGCCAGCGCGGCCGCAGAGTTCGGCGGCGAGCGGCACCGGGTCGGCAAGCGCACCGGGCAATGGCCGCCGGGCCGTCTCGCAGGGCCGCAGGCTCCCCGGCACCTTGCGGGCGAGACGGTTCACCACCTGCTCGGCAAGA
>JAJTYX010000113.1:0-2921 GCA_021462865.1 Gammaproteobacteria bacterium
CTGCTCGTTGAAGTTCTGCACCGCGATCGAGCGCCCGGCACCCATCAGGTTGTGGCCGCGGTGCTGCAGCAGCGCGTTCATCGGCACGACGAGGAAGCCGCCGAAAGCGCCGAGCAGCATCAGGAACGGCGCGGCCACCCAGACATGGCTGATGAAGATCATCAGGATCAGCGTCAGGCCCATGCCGATGCCCAGCGGAATGACCGCGGTGGCGCGGTACAGCTTCATCGTCATCGACGCGGCCAGCGCGCCGGCGGCGGTGCCGATCGCCACCACGCCCACCAGCCCCGAGGCCTGCGTCGTCGTGTAGCCCAGCGCCGCCGCAGCCCAGGCCAGCACGATGTAGCGCAGGTTGCCGCCGGCGCCCCAGAACAGCGTCGTCGTCGCCAGCGAGATCTGGCCGAGCTTGTCGTGCCACAGGCGCGCGTTGCACTCGGCGAACTCGCGCACCAGCACGGCGAGCCGCAGGTCGAACGGCTGCAGCGGCGCTTCGGTGCGCGGAATGTAGAGGTTGATCACGGCGGCCACGATGTAGACCAGCACGAGCGAGGCGATCGCCGCCTCGGGCGGCGTGTCGATGCCGGCGTCGAAGAACGGGAAGTCGATGTCGAGCAGCAACGGCGCGATCTTCGGGCCGACGAGCTGGCCGCCGAGCAGCACGCCGAGAATGATCGAGCCGATCGTCAGCCCCTCGATCCAGCCGTTGGCCTTGACCAGCTGCGAGGCCGGCAGCAGCTCGGTGAGGATGCCGTACTTGGCCGGCGAGTAGGCCGCCGCGCCGAGGCCGACGACGGCGTAGGCCAGCAGCGGGTGCGTGCCGAACAGCATCAGCAGGCAGCCGACGATCTTGATCGCGTTCGAGATGAACATGACGCGGCCCTTGGGCACCGCGTCGGCGAAGGCGCCGACAAAGGGCGCGAGCACGACGTAGAACAGCGCGAACATCGGCACCAGCGCCGCGCGGTGCCATTCGGGCGCGGCGACGCCGCGCAGCAACTCGACACCGGCGACGAACAGGGCGTTGTCGGCCAGCGAGCTGAAGAACTGCGCCGCCATGATCGTGGAGAAGCCTTTTTTCATCGTGTCGCGCTTGCCGCAGTCGGCGGGTGCTGGGCAGCGCCGAGGCTTGTCTCCATCTTCGAGGCGGGCGCGTTATAGCACGCGCATCGGCAGCCCAAGCGGCTGGCAGAATGGCCGCCCCCCGTGCTCGCGTGCCGCGCGTTTGCGGGGCGAGCTGCCGCCATGCCGCGCCCGATCGAAGCCCTGATCCACCGCCATGCGCTCGCGCACAACCTGGCGCGCGCGCGCGCCGCCGCACCCGACGCGCGGCTGTTCGCCGTCGTCAAGGCCAACGCCTACGGGCATGGCATCGAGCGCGCCTACGAGGCCCTACGCGGCGCCGACGGCTTCGCCCTGCTCGACCTGGCCGAGGCCGAACGCGTGCGCGCGCTGGGCTGGCGCGGGCCGGTGCTGCTGCTCGAAGGCGTGTTCGAGCCGCGCGATCTCGAACTCGTCTCGCGCCTCGAGCTGTGGCATGTGGTGCACTGCCGCGAGCAGATCGACTGGCTGGCCGCGCACAAGACCGAGCGGCCGCAGCGCGTGTTCCTCAAGCTCAACAGCGGCATGAACCGCCTCGGCTTTCCGCCCGCCGCCTTCCGCGCCGCCTGGGCCCGGCTCGACGCGCTGCCGCAGGTGGGCGAGGTGTCGCTGATGACGCATTTCTCCGACGCCGACGGCGCGCCCGGCATCGCGCATCAGCTCGCCGCCTTCGAAGACGCCGCGCGCGACCTGCCCGGCGAGCGCAGCCTGGCCAACAGCGCGGCCATCCTGCGCCATCGCGTTCCCGCCGTCGCCGGCGACTGGGTGCGCGCCGGCATCCTCGTCTACGGCAGCGCGCCCGACTTCCCGGCACACGACATCGGCCACTGGGGCCTGCAGCCGACGATGACGCTGCGCTCGCGCCTCATCGGCGTGCAGCCGCTCGAGCCGGGCGACACCGTGGGCTACGGCAGCAGTTTCACGGCGAGCGCGCGCATGCGTATCGGCGTCGTCGCCTGCGGCTACGCCGACGGCTACCCGCGCCACTGCCCGAGCGGCACGCCGGTGCTGGTGGACGGCGTCGCCACAGGCACCGTGGGCCGCGTGTCGATGGACATGCTCGCGGTGGACCTCGGCCCGGTTCCGACAGCCGGCCCGGGCAGCGAGGTCACGCTGTGGGGCGAAGGTCCGCACGGCACGCGGCTTGCCATCGACGAGGTGGCGCGCGCCGCCGGCACCATCGGCTACGAACTCATGTGCGCGCTGGCCGCGCGCGTGCCGACCCGTTCCGTCGACTGAGGTCGACTTCACCGAGGAGCGTGAGCGTATGTCGCATTACCTGTGGATGGCCATCGTCGGCCTGATCGTGGGCGCCATCGCGCGCTTCGTGACGCCGGGTGAGCAGAAGATGGGCTGGATCATGACCAGCCTGCTCGGCATTGCCGGCTCGCTGCTCGCGGGCTTCGTCGGCCAGGCGGTGGGCTGGTACCGGCCCGGCCAGCCGGCGGGCTGGATCGCCTCGGTGGTGGGCGCGGTGGTGCTGCTGTTTGTCGTCGGCAAGTTCAAGGGCGGCAGCGGCGGCGGCTGAAGTGCACGCGGCGCGGCGTGCCGCCGCTGCGGGGCCGCGGGTCGAGCCCGCCGAGGTCGAATTCAGCGCGCTGCGCGCTCAGGGCGCGGGCGGGCAGAACGTCAACAAGGTCGCCAATGCGGTGCTGCTGCGCTTCGACGTGCCGGCCTCGTCGCTGCCCGAGGACGTGAAGGCGCGACTGCTGGCGCGCGCCGACCGGCGCATCGGAACGCTATGAGCCGTGTGGGCTAAATCAATTGTACAGCTTAAAGTACGGGACTGTTCCCATTGTGCGAAGCACGGGCGGACTTGCCGA
>JAJTYX010000114.1:0-43802 GCA_021462865.1 Gammaproteobacteria bacterium
GCGGATCACGTCCGCGCAGCCGCAGCCGAACCCGAGCGAGCGCAGCACAGGACGTGCGTAGCGAGCGTCCCGGCGCAGGCCGTCCGGACCCGTAGCTCGCGCCTGCACCGTGCGTCCCGGCGCAGCGTCCCCGTCAGGCGCGCAGCATCTCGTGCAATTGTGCGCGGGCGGCTTCGACACCTTCACCATCATGCGCCGAGAATAGCTGCGTGGTGACAGCAGCACCTGCCTTCCCGGTCGCCGCGGCCAGCGCGCGTGCCTTCTCGCTGCGATTCAGTTTGTCCGCCTTCGTCAACAGCACGTGCACGGGGACGCCGAGCGAGCGGCACCAGGCGAGCATCTGCAGGTCGGCCTCCCCGAGCGAGCGACGGATGTCCACCGCCAGGAACAACCCTCGCAGCGAATGCCGGCCAGTGAAGTAACTCTCCATCAGCCCGCGCCAGTGTTCCTGCGTACCCGGCGCGACGCGCGCGTAACCGTACCCCGGCAGGTCTACCAGGCGCTGCCCCGGCTGCAGGTGGAAGAAATTGACGAGCTGTGTGCGCCCCGGTGCCTTGCTGGTCCGGGCCAGCTGGCGGCGGTTCACGATCACGTTGATGGCACTCGACTTGCCGGCATTCGAGCGGCCGGCAAATGCCACCTCCGCACCCTCATCCGCGAGAAACTGGCCGGGCCGGTTGGCGCTGGTCAGAAACCGGGCTTCTGGAAAACCGGACATGCGGTGACTCGCAGGGCTGGCGCGACCGCGCCGTTCAGCAGCCGCACTGGGGCTTTGGTGTAGAATGCGGCGCCGCCGCGAGTCTAGCACGAGCGCGGCGAGCCGCCTGCCTGGCTCCCCCGGTCCCGAATGATCAAGTGAGC
Organism: Gammaproteobacteria bacterium; assembly: GCA_021462865.1. GTDB lineage: Bacteria > Pseudomonadota > Gammaproteobacteria > Steroidobacterales > QUBU01. Next base: position 862 of record JAJTYX010000114.1, read on the forward strand.
AACTGAACGCATGAAACATCCGCGCGAACTCTTCGCCGTTTCGGCGGCGACCACCGGCGCCCTGGCGGCGCTGATCGTCATGGCGCTGATGCCGGCAACCGCGGCCCGCGCAGCCGGATCCGTCGAGGCCGGCCAGACGAAGGCCGTCGTCTGCACGGCCTGCCATGGCCCGAACGGCAACAGCGTGAATCCCGAATGGCCCAGCCTGGCCGGCCAGAACCAGGCCTACTTCATCCGCACCCTCAAGGCATTCAAGAGCGGCGAACGCAGCAATCCGCTGATGACCGCCCAGGCCATGACCTTGTCCGACGATGACATTGCCGATCTCGCCGCTTATTTCGCGGCACAAACGCGGCAGCCGAAGACGGCCGATCCGAAACTCGCAGCCGAAGGCGAGCGGCTTTTTCGCGGGGGCAACAAGGAGACCGGCGTCGCCGCCTGTATCGCCTGCCACGGCCCGACGGGCAGCGGCAACGCGCCCGCCGCATATCCGTCGATCGCAGGTCAACATGCCGCATACACCGCGACCCAGCTCAAGGCATACCGCGGCGGGCAGCGCAGTTCGGATCTCAACCAGATGATGCGCAACACGACTGCCCGGCTGACCGACGTCGAGATCGACGCGATCGCCAACTTCGTCCAGGGATTGCGCTGAAGACCGGCTGCTGCTGCGGCCCCATGCAGGAGTTACCCATGCGAGTGCAGAACCACGGCAATAACCAGGCCGCAAAAGCCCGCGGCTGGCTGAGCGTCGCCGCCCTGATGCTACTGGCCGCCTGCGGCAGTCCGCCCGGTGAAAGCAACGCCATGACGCCCGCGGCAACCGCCAATCCGGCCCCGGAGGCCGCGGTGGCGGCCCCACAGGACGGCGCGCCCGCGGCGGCGCAGGTCGAGCAGCCGGCCCCGAAGGGGAATTCGGCCGGCGTCCAGGAGACCACCGGCAGCACGACCGGAGGCGAGATCCAGCTGGCGAGCGCCGCGACACCGGCTGCACCGGCGGCACCCGCACAATGGCGCTTCCAGGAAGGTCGCGACTTCAAGGTGCTGACCGCGGCCCAGGGCACCACAAGCTCACCCGACAAGATCGAGGTGACCGAAGCGTTCTGGTACGGCTGCTCGCATTGCTACCAGTTCGATCCCCTGGTCAGCGACTGGGCGAAGAAACTGCCCGACGACGTCACCTTCGTGCGACTGCCGGTGATGTGGAACCCGACGAACCAGATACACGCACGCCTCTATTACACCGCGCAGGCGCTCGGCAAGATCGAGGAGATGCACGCAGCGATATTTCGGGAGATCCACGTCAGCAACAACATGCTGACGACGGAGGAAGAGATCGAAAAATTCTTTGGGCGCTTCGGTGTCAGCCCCGATGAGTTCCGGAAGACCTTCCGGTCGTTCACGGTAGAGGGGCAGCTGAAGCGGGCGAAGGAACTGACCGCCCGCTACGAAGTCCGCAGCGTGCCGATGATGATCGTCAACGGCAAGTACAACACGGATGCCCCGGGGCTGAAGAACTTCGACGACATGCTGGCGGTGACTGCAGAGCTGATCGAGCGCGAGCGCCGCCGCTGATGCGCCCGGCTACGAACCGCTGACAGGTTGATGCGAAACGGCTAACCGGCCGGTGGCGGCCCGGGTGTTTCACAGTTCACCCAGCCCGAATCGCCGTCGGCGTACCACTCCTTCTTCCAGATCGGCACGCGGTCCTTGACCTCGTCGATGATGTAGCGGCACGCGGCAAATGCCTCGGCCCGGTGCGGCGCGCTCACGCCGACCCAGACGGCGACCTCGCCGAGTGCCAACACTCCCAGCCGGTGCACACAGCGGGCGTGGGTGACGCCGAACCGGCGGACCGCTTCCGACAGAATGCGCGCGCCTTCCGCCACACCGAGCGCCTCGTAGGCCTCGTACTCCAGGCGCTGCACCTGCCGGCCGTCGTGGTGATCGCGAACCCGACCCTCGAACATGACCAGCGCTCCGCAGGACTCGTCGTCGAGCACCTGTGCCAGGTCGGCAGGTACGATGGCCGCGCGCGAAAACGCGAAAGTTGTCATGGCGGCGGCCCCACGTTGCCTCGTCAGCCGCCCGCAACGGGCGGAATGAAGACCACGGAATCCCCGTCGCTGATACGCGTATCCCAGTCGCGAAACTCGTCGTTGATGGCTACCTTCAGGCTCGCCAGCCGCGGGAACCGGTAACGCTGGTCGAGTTCGGCAAACAGCTCGCGCGCCGTGTTGCCCTGCGTCTCTACCTGCTCGCTGGAACGGCCCGCGCGCTCGCGCAGGACGGCGAAATACTGGACCTGAACCCTGGCCATGACTTTTTCCGGCGATTCCACCGACGCGTTGTTGAGGCGCGCCACGGTACACCCCGGTCCGCGACCCGGGCAAGGCCGCAGCACCCCCGTTCACCGACCGGCCACTGCGTCGAGATCCTGCAGCGTGTCGATGTCGCAGGCAGCGTGTTGCAGTGCGACCGTGGTGACCTGCGCCAGCGACGCGATCACCGCGCGCGCGCCGCGGTCACCGCGCAGTGCGCGCAACTGACGCCAGTACGCGGACGGAAAAATCGCCGGCACTCCCCGAATGGCGTCATACGCCGCCGCCGCCACCCGCTCCGGTGCCTCGGCCCAGGCCGCAACCAGACGCCGCAGGTCCGCCTCATCCACGAGCGGCTGGTCGGCAAGCAGCACGAGGCACGCCGTCGCGGCGCGCGGCAGCGCGTCGAGCCCTCGGCGCAGCGAGCCCGCCATGCCTGCCCGCCATCGCGGATTACGACACGGCCGCAAAGGCAAGCCTGCGAGCTCTTTTTCGACCGCGGCGGCCCAGGCTCCCGTGACGACGACCACGCCGGCCGGGCAGCTCAACAGGGCGAGATGCGCCGCGCGCCGAACGAGGCTCACGGCACCGATACGGGCGAGCTGCTTGGGTCCGCCGAAACGGCTCGCGCCACCGGCCGCCAGCACGATGGCGGCGAGACCACGGGTGGCCTCGTCCGGCGACATCTCAGCGGCCACCACCCGGCCCCGGAGCAGGTCCGTCTCCCACTGGCGTGGTGGGCGCCACGCGACCCGAGCCACAACGGTCACCCGCAGCGCATGAACCGGGGCTGGCAATCCGTACTGTCCGCAACACCGTACGAGGTTGAACGTATGCCGGGCCCATGGACCGCAGCGTACAAGCGTTGAAACGGGAAAGTGGACTTCGCTGGAAGTGGCGGGGGTTGCGCCCATGGCCAAGGCAGAGCGGGTGCTGGTCGTCGTCGACCCGACCGCACAGAGTCAGCCTGCGCTCGCGCGAGCGGCCGGGTTGAGCCGGCAAATGGGCTGGTCGCTGCACGCCCTGATCTGCATACATGGGCCGCTGCCCTCACGCTGGCTGACAGCGGAACAGGCGCGCGACGCGCGTCGCACTCTGCTCAGCCACCAGCTCGGCTACCTGCGGGAACTCGCCCGCGGTCACCCCGGGGTGGAAATCGTCAACAAGGTGATCTGGGATCGACCGCTGCATGAGGCAATTATCCGCGAAACCCTGCGTTGCGAAGCGCGGATCGTCATGAAAGACACGCAGTACCACTCGGCTCTTTTCCGCGCACTCGTGACCAACACCGACTGGCACCTGATCCGCGATTGCCCCGCCCCCCTGTGGCTGGTTCGTGGTGCCGAGTGGTCCCGCAGGCCGACGGTCGTCGCCTGCGTGGACCCGCTGCATGAGAACGACAAGCCGGCCGAACTCGATCATCGCATCCTCGCGGAAGCCTGCCGCATCGCCGGGCGGGCCGATGGCGAAGCTCACGCACTGCACTGCCATGACTCCGCCACGCTCGTGGCGGGCGCAGCCGCCGCGGGTGTGCCAGGCGCAGCCGGCATGATCGAGAACATTGCCGCCGACGTACAGGCCGAGCACGCGGCCCGGCTGACGGACCTGGCCACGACCCACGCATTGCCGGGGGAGCGCACCCACTTTCGCAGCGGTGCGCCGGCAGACGGTATCCCGGCGGCCGTACGCCAGCTCAACGGCGATCTCGCCGTCATGGGCGCCGTGGCTCGCTCGCGCCTGCAGCAGGCCTTCATCGGCAGCACCGCCGAGCGCGTGCTCGACCAGCTGCCCTGCGACGTGCTGGTGCTGAAACCCGCGAACTTCGCCAATCCGGTCGCGTATCGGGCGCAGGCACCGGATTTCATGGAACTGCACTGAGGGGAGACCGCAACCGCAGGCAAAGACATCCGCAACTCCAGCCCGCCGCCACAACTGGCGCCGGGTGACGTTTCCGGGGGCAGGCGCCATAGCTCCCCCGTCCATTCATTCAGTGATTGGCGCTTGCCCCCGATTCTCTCCACGGCCGTCCGGCTGGTGGCGGGTTCCCGCGGGCCCGGTGTATCGTGTCGTAACCTGTGCCCGACGCTCCCGACAACCCGGCGACGACTGTCGTTTCCAGCAACTATGACCCGCTGGCCTCGACGCTGTCGGATCTGGCCGAATTCGACGCACTGCTCGATGCAGCAGTGGATGCCATTGTCGCCATCGACGGGCGCGGGTTCATCATCCGCTTCAACAAGGCGGCAGAGGCGATGTTCGGCTACACGGCCAGCGACGTTGCCGGCCAGCCCCTGAACCTGCTGATGGCTCCCGGCGAGGCCCGGGCACACCAGGATTTCGTCGACCGCTACCTGCGCACCGGTGCCCGGCGGATCATCGGGCGTGGCCGCGAAGTCATGGCCCGCCGTCGCGATGGCTCCCTGTTTCCCGCCTCATTGTCGGTCGGCGAAGCGAAGTCCCCGCACGGCCTGCGCTTCGTCGGACTGATTCGTGACCTCACGAACCAGAAAGAGGCCGAGGAAGAAGCCCTGCGCCATCGCGAGCAGCTCATGCACGCCAGTCGCCTGACGACGATGGGCGAGATGGCCGCTGCCATGGCCCACGAACTGAACCAGCCGCTGTCGGCGATCGCGACCTACACCGCTGCCTGCCAGCGCCTGCTCGCGCAGGGTGAAAGCACGCGTGACGACGTTACGGCGGCGCTGCGGGAGATCGGCGTCCAGGCGCACCGCGCCGGCGAGGTGATCCAGCGCATGCGCGATTTCACCCGCAGCCGTGAGTCGCTGCGCAGGGCCGTGCAGCTCGACATCCTGATCGACGAGGTGCGCCCGCTCGCCGAACTCGACGCCAAGGCCAACAACGTCGAACTCTCTATCGACATCGATGCGGACCTGCCCCCCATCAACGCGGACCGGGTGCAGATCCAGCAGGTGATCCTCAATCTGCTGCGCAACGGAGTCGATGCCATGGGCAATGTCACCAAGGCCGAGCGTTCGCTGCGCCTGCATGCATACCGCGAAAAGGAGAAGTCGGTGCGCGTGGACATCATCGACGAGGGCGCCGGGGTTCCGGAAGACGTCCGGGCGCACCTGTTTACCCCGTTTTTCACCACCAAGGAGATGGGCATGGGAATGGGCCTTGCGATCAGCCGTTCCATCATTACCGCCCATGGCGGTAAACTCGACTGCAGCAACAACCCGGAGCGCGGCTGCACTTTCTTCTTTACGCTGCCGACTGCGCTCGAACAGTAGGACCATCATGGAGCCTCAGGTTTTCGTCATCGACGACGATCAGGCGGTGCGCGACTCGCTCGGGCTGCTGCTCAAGTCGATGGGTCAGAAGGCGCGCCTGTTCGACTCGGCACAGGCATTCCTCGAGGAATACGCGCCGGAGATGAACGGTTGCATCGTGCTCGACATCCGCATGCCTGGCATGAGCGGATTGGAGTTGCAGCAGAAGCTGACGGCCATCCACTGCACGATCCCGGTCATTTTCGTGACCGGACACGGCGATGTGCCAATGGCGGTCGAAGCGATGCAGCACGGCGCCTTCGATTTCATCCAGAAGCCGTTCCGGGACCAGGAGCTGCTGGACCGGATCAATCAGGCGCTGAGCTGGGACACGGAGCATCGCTCCGAAGAGGAGCGCAGGCGCACGGTGCAGGAGCGTTTCAACACCTTGACGCCGCGCGAGCGCGAAGTGCTCGACTGTGTCGTCCGGGGACTCGCCAACAAGGTCATCGCCATGGACCTGGACCTGAGCCAGCGCACGGTGGAAATCCACCGCGCCAGGGTCATGGAGAAAATGGGCGCCCGCTCGCTGGCAGACCTCGTGCGGATGTCCCTTCTCATCGTCCCGGACAGATAGCGTGCCGCAGTGGTATCGCCGGTGAACGACATGAACCGATCATCACAGGAAGTCGAAGAGATCCGCGCGCGACTGCTGGCCTCCAAGGCCGAGCTGCAGAAGCGCGTCACCACCATCCACGAACATGCGCGCGATCCGCTGGAGCAGGACTCGGCCGAGCAGGCCGCGCAACTCGGCAACGTCGCTGTCGTGTCCGCACTCGAAAGCGAAGCGGTGCAACACCTTGCCGAAATAGAAGCCGCCCTGCAGCGGCTCGAAAACGGCACGTACGGGATCTGCGTGGGTTGCGGCGAGTCGATCGGCGAAGGACGCCTCAAGGTGCGCCCGGCAGCTACCCAGTGCCGCGATTGCGCCGAGATCGACGACCGGCGCGGCCAGCACTGAGGCTGTTGCGCCGCTCATGCCTCCGCACGGTCAGGGCTGGCCGGCGGGTGGCTTCCAGTCGTAGGGATCCCAGACTGCCGGCCGGCGGCGCAGTTCGCGGCGCAGTTCGCGCAGGAATTCCGCCGGCTCGATCGACGTTGCGGCTCCCCCAAGATGCAGCCGGGGCGCGATGCCTAGGGGGTTCTCCCTGGTCCAGCGCCCGTTGCGCTCGCGCGCATTGAGCCAGCGGCAGAAGTGCGCCAGGTCGACCCGCAGCGCGGGCCGGCGGGAGTGGATCTGCAACCAGGATTCGTAGCGGTACTGGAACTCGACGCGTCGACCCTGGATACGCACCAGGCGCGTGCACCGGGTGGCGTTGTGAATCGCGAACGGATGCACCGGCACGCGCTCGCGGCCTAGGTAGCGCTGCACCGTCCGCGGCGGCAGCTCCTGCGGAATCCGCACGATCGCAAGATCGAGATCAGGCTCTTCCTCGATGCTCACCCGGCCTTCGGCAAGCCAGTCCTCGCTCTGCGCCAGGTGTTCATCCGGCGCGCGCCAGTACCGGAGAAACCTGCCGGGGTCGCGCAGCATCGCGGGTAGCCGTGGCAACAACGCACGAAAGAGCGCGGCGACCCGCCCGGAACCGGAGCGGACGAACGTGGCGCGCGGCAGCGGCGACTGCTGCGGATCGGCGAAGGCTTCGATGGTGAAGCAAAGCCGCGCCGCGTGCCGGCTGCGGTAGACACCGAAATCGCCGGCCCGTGAGGCATCCACCAGCAACTGTCGGTGCGCGAGCGCCTGGCGCGGTTCGAGCACGGCGAACATGCTGAACAGTCCGTCCTCGTCGAAGTGATTGTTGGTCACCGCGGCGGCAATGTGTCGCGGATCGTGCCGCGCAACCCAGGCGAGAGCGGTCTCGGTGGATGTATCGCGCTTGTAAGCCGACGGTGTCGCGTTGACCGGCCAGTGCGAGAGCGTGAGAACCGTCGATTCCAGCGGTGCGCCGTCGACCACGATGTTCGGGACCGCGCCGACCTCGTGATACGGCACATAGCGGATCGCCCTGGCGTCGGCGCGCATGGAACCGGAAGTCCCGATCTTGCCTGGACGCCGCCCGACGCGGGCGGCTCAGGCGGCCGACCTGCGCAACCGCAAGACTCGCCCGGCGAGCCAGGCGATGACCCACAGCGCGAGGACCATGAGCAGCAGGTACTGGGGGCCGGCAATGTATTCGCGGCCCGGGGCGACTTCCTCGGGATTCACGGCCCGCCACAGGTACCAGCCCGCGCCCACGACTGCCGGTATCACGGAGGGCCACAGCGCAATCCCCGCGCCGATGCCGCCTGCCTTGCGCGCGCCGCGCAGCAGGAGCGCGGCGAACAGGCCACCGAACAGGGTCACCACGAGGTTCAGGCCGAACACGGCGAGCAGCGTGTCGGGACGGGATCCGAACACGATCAGCGCCGCCACCGCGGCCGCCACCGGAAGACCGAGCATGGCCAGCAGATTGAGTTTTCCGTGATACGTCATGCCGCCGCCATCCTGCGATTGCGAGCGCGACTCCCCGGGCTGCCGTTGCCCGCCCGGCACAAGCGGATGCAGCCGCAACGCTCCTGCCCCACCTCAACCCTCCGGTTTCAGGCCAACGCGAAAGCCGGCGTCGTCGTCGGGCCACATCCCCTCGCCGCAGTACGCCTCAATAGTGGCCAGTCGTCCCGCCTTGAACTGTACGAGAAACTCGGCCGCCTCCCTGAGCTGGGGGTGGGTGGCGTGGACGGCGAACGAGCGATTTGCGTACTCGCTGCCGAGCGGTCGCGACTCCTCCGGCACCCGCATCCGGGTGACGAAGCCGACACCGCTATGACTGCGCACGAGCACCTGCGCGTGGTCGCACTGTGCCCGGAAATCCGCGGCCGATGCGCCAAGCGACGCAACGAGTTCACCGAGCACGGCACGCTCGAGTGGCGTCAGGACGAGGTCTTGCGGGGGATCGTTGCCGAGTTTCATGGTTCCGACCATAGCCGAGACACGGTCGTCCGCGCCAGTCGTCCGGCCGGCCTCAGTCCTTGCGGCGACCCGGGCTGCGCGGCCGGCCGTAATGCCAGGTCAATGCCACGGCGGCTGCAAACACCGTGTAGAGGACCGTGAACACCCAGCTCTCGGCCTCGTAGAAAATCAGCCGGTGCAGCCAGTACTCGATGAAGGAGCCGCTGTAGCCCTCGTCACCAGCGCGTCGTCGCAGCGCATTCTCGAGAATGGTCAGGGGACAGAGCACGCCGGCCCAAGCCTGCACCACGACGATGCCGATGGCAGCCAGATGCGCCAGGCGCAGGGTCCGGTTGCGCACCCAGGACCAGCGCCGCCACAGGCCGACGATGATCAACAACTGGCCGATCACGACGAAGGCGACGAACAGCGCATGGATGACCAGCACCAGGTCGGCGATCACGCGCCAGAACGTCACGGCTGGCGGCCATCCCCGAAGCGCTCTGCCCCGGGCAGCCGGCAAAAACCCTGGGCCGGCACGTCGAGTGCGCTGTTGAACTTGCTGGAGAGATTCTGAAACGCGATCAACGCCGTCAACTCGACGACTGCATCGTCGTCGAACCATCTCTTCAGGCGGCCCATCAGCTCGTCGCTGACGCGCCGGCTGGTGTCCGTCATCGCCTCCGCGTATTCGAGCGCGACACGTTCACGCTCGTCGAAGAGGGTGCTGTCCCGCCAGTTCGCCAGCGCATCGACCTTGGCCATGGAGCCGCTGCGCTGGGCGAGCGTCATCGAGTTGATGTCCACACAGAACCGGCACCAGTTCAGTTGCGAGATCCGCACCGTGACGAGCGAACGCAATACCGCCGGGAGCGGCGAGGAGCCCCGGTCGAGCGCCCCGTAGAGCAGTGCGACTGCCGCAAACAGCCGCGGCACCCGCGCCCACAACAGGCCCGGCAGCAGCACCTGGCCGTAACGGCGTTGCTGGCGGCGAAAGAACGGGCGCAGCCACCACGGGCAGTCGGACGGTTTCCTCGGCTCGATCCTCAACGCCTGCTCCAGATTTGAAGGGCCGCAGTCAACCTACAACCAGCGCCGTACCCGCTGACAGTAGTCACGGTACGGTGCGCCGAACGTCGCCTCGAGCGCACGCTCCTCGTGGCGGATGAAGGCCCTGCTGACCGCGCCCATGAATGCGGGCACCACCAGAAACGGCGTCAGGCTGCCGAGAAAGATCGCCGTGGCGAGCAGCAGCAGGGCGAGGCCGAGATACAGCGGATTGCGGCTGTAGCGGTACGCCCCCTCCACGACCAGTGCGCTCGGCTGGCCGAAGGGATGCAGCGTGGTGCCGCGGCGACTGAACGCTCGCGCCGCCGAAACGCCCAGCATCAGCACCGGAGCGAACAGGAGCAGGCCCGCCCAGCGCCACGGCGGCACCACGAGCTGCACCACGGGCAGCCAGCGATGCAGTGCGATCGACAGGCCCAGCGCCAGAACGAAATAGACGGGCGGGACGAGCCGGCGCGTCTTCATCCCAGCCGCGCGAGCGCCTCGTCGTACACCGGCGCGATCTCCTGCTGGCCGGAGACGCACACGCCCAGGTCGCGCAGCAACCCGTCGGCGAGGCTGTAGATCCAGCCGTGGATCGCAACTTGCTGGCCACGGGCCCACGCGCCCTGCATGACGGTGGTCTGGCAGACGTTGACTGCCTGCTCGATGACGTTGAGCTCGCAGAGCCGGTCGGTCTGCCCTGGCTCGCCCGCGATGTCGCGCACCATCGCGGCGTGTTTCTGGCGCACGTCCTGAACGTGGCGCAGCCAGTTGTCGATCAACCCGAGTTGCTCGTCGCGCAGGGCCGAGCGCACGCCGCCGCAGCCATAGTGGCCACAGACGATCACATGCCGGACATGGAGCACTTCGACCGCGTACTGCAACACCGACAGGCAATTGAGGTCCGTGTGCACGACGACGTTCGCAACATTGCGGTGGACGAAGATCTCGCCGGGCAGAAGACCCACGATCTGGTTGGCGGGCACGCGGCTGTCGGAACAGCCGATCCACAGGTACTCCGGCGATTGCTGGCGCGACAGCTTCAGGAAGAAATCGGGCTCCTGCGCACGCAGGCGCTGCGACCAGGCGCGGTTGTTGTCGAGCAGATTCTTCAGATGCGGCATGCGGGGCTCCCGGTACTCCTCGCCGTCAGCACCGCAATCTTACGGGGAAACGGGAGCCTTCATTCACGAGATGCGAAGCGCGTCTCATCGTGTCTGCGATGGCTTCTATGGCAGGCCCGGGCCGGGTGTGCAAAGATCCGCGCCGGACGTGGATGTTGCTGGTTTCCGTCTCCGTCCGGCACCGGACCCGGCAACGCCCGTGATGCCGCCGCGAGGCCGCGCATGAAACCAGGAATGCCGCAGTTTCCCGCATGTTGACCGCCGCCGCCTTCCTGCTCCTGTTCCTCGCGCTTGCCGTGCTGGCGCTCGCGCGCCATCCGGCCTATGGGCTGTACCTCTATCTCGCAGTCTTCTACATCCACCCGCCATCGCGCTGGTGGAGCGCCAATCTGCCGGACCTGCGCTGGTCGCTGTTTGCCGCCGCAGTGGCCCTGCTGGCGTTCATCATCCACCGCAAGAAACTTCCGGTGCCCGAGACGGGCTGGTATGCGACCACCCCGGGCACCATGCTGCTCGCCTTCGTTGGCTGGCTTTGGATCCAGAACCTGTGGGCACTCGACGGCCCGACCCACCTCAACGCCTCCATCCAGTACACGAAGTACATCGTCGTGTTCTATCTCGTGTACCGGCTGGCCAGCAACGCGGCCGAGTCGGTGGATGTCCTGCTCGCCCACGTCGCCGGATGTTTCTACCTCGGCCTGCTCGCCTTTTCGCAGGGCCGCGGTTACGGCGGCCGCCTCGATGGCGTCGGCGGTCCCGGCATCGACGACGCCAACACGCTCGGGATGTTCCTCGCCACGGGGGGGATCATCGGCGCGATGCTGTTCCTCGCGGTGCGTGGCTGGCGCCGGGTTGCCATCGTGCTGATGATGCCCATCATCCTCAATGGCCTGATCCTGACCGGCAGTCGCGGTGCCTTCCTCGGTCTGCTGACCGGTGGCGCCATCGTCTTCTACCTCTGCCCGCCGGAACGCCGCTGGGTGTTCTGGGGTGCCGCGATGCTCGGCGTCGTGCTGGCCGTGCGCCTGGTCGACCAGACGTTCATCGACCGCATGCTGACCATCCGTGAGGCCGTGCGTGAGGACGGGCAGATCGACAGCAGCGCGGAAGGCCGTCTCGTGCTGATCCAGGCACAGTTCCGCATGGCTGCGCGGTATCCGTACGGCGCCGGGCATCGTGGCACCGCCGTGCTGAGCCCGCAGTACCTCGACCGACAATGGTTGACCCTGGACGACCACGCTCCGGAGGCTCCGCCCGCGCGTTCATCCCACAACACCTTCATGACGCTGCTGGTGGAGCAGGGCATCCCCGGCGTGGTCATCTATGCGTGGCTTGGCCTGTGGGGCGTGAGGGCCGTGCTGCGCCTGCGATCGATGCAGCGCTCCGGCACACCGGTCGAACTCACCGGCCCGGCCATCGCCGCCAGCGGCGGAATGGCCGTCGTCTGGGTCGCCGGCCAGTTTGCCGACTACCTGCTTGCCGAGGTGCAGATCTGGCTCTTCGCCGTGCTGGCGATCAGCCTCGCGCAGTTGTCGCAGCTGCGCGACGAGGCGGCGACCGACGCGTCCAGCCCGGCAGCGACGGACGACGTGCCCGGCGGCAGCAGCCCCGGACAGTTCAACTATTTCACAGGCGGCTCCCGCGTCCGGTCCTCGACGGACTGAAACGGGTACACTGTTGCGCAATCTTGTGCGCCGGAGCGCCGCTTGAGACGCGCTTTCCTCGTCATTGCATCGCTGGTGCTCGGCAGCGTGATCGCCGTGATCGCGGTGGAAGGTATCTCGCGGGTAATCTTCCCGTCCTGGGCACCACGCACCGGCCGACTGGCCGAGTTCTGGCACTACGATCCGGTCTACGGCTGGGCGCATGAGCCGGGCAGCGTCGGGCGATTTGCCGCGCACGGCTTCGACACCACCGTACACATCAACAGCCACGGCTTCCGTGGCCCGGAACGCAGCTACGACAAGCCACCGGGCACGACACGGGTAGTCGTGCTCGGCGATTCCTTCGTCTGGGGCTTCGGCGTGGAGCAGGAGGAACTGTTCACCACGCTCGTCGAGAAGCAGCTCGGACCGGGGACCGAGGTGGTCAACCTGGCAGTGAGCGGCTACAGCACCGACCAGGAATTACTGTTGTATCGAAACGCCGGCCACCGCTATGCGCCGGACGTCGTGGTGCTGGTCGTGGCGAGCAACGACGTTGCCGACAACGCCCGATCAGTCGCCTACGTGGTCTACGGCAAACCGCTGTTCGAGCTGGAGGGCGACCGCCTGACGCTCACCAACGAACCGGTGCCGCTCGCGCCCCTGTGGGAACGCGCAGTGTTTTCTCTCGCGCGGCAATCATATGTCCTGAACCAGCTCAACCGGCTGCGCGAGACCTGGAGCCTGGACCATGCGCTCGAGACACCGGCCGGAGAGGCCAAGCCCGTCGCGAGCCGTCCGTTCCCGGCCACACACGCCGAGAAACTCACCGTGCGGCTGATCGCCGGGATTCGCCATGAGGTCGAGCAGAGCGGCGCGGCGTTACTCGTCGTGATGGTGGACGACATCTATGCCGGGCGCCGCTTCCCCGACTATCTCGCCGGTCTCGGCATGGACGTGCTGAGCCTGGACGATTACATCCGGCCGGACGATCCCGCCGCCCACCTGCCCGAGGATTTCCACTGGAGCGCTGCCGGCCATGCCGCGGTCGCAGCTGCGCTCACGCCGCGCATCGAGCAACTGCTGGCGGCCCGCTCCGCTGCGCCCGCCGGCCAGGCCGGGCAGGCCGCCACGCAGGCTGGTCGCCAGCAACAACCCGTCACCGCGCCGTAGCTGACCAGCGCTCCGTCGCCGGAGCGCTGGCGGCGCTACCCGCGGTTGTTACGCGCCGCGCGGCGCTCGGCGCGCTTGCAGCGGGCGATATCCCGGCTCGAACCCTGGGTGCAGGTAGCCGCCGGCGGCGGAGTCGTGTTCGGCGACGGCGTCAGGCACCGGGCCAGGCCCGCGCCCGCGAGCAGGCAAGGGAGGAACAGCCCGGAGCTGCCCCCGCCACCGGAACTGCTGCCACCGCCGGTGCTGCCACCGGAAGTCGAGCCGAAGACCGGGCCGCTTGGGTCGACGATCACGCCGTTGACGATGCCGTCGAAGTCACCGGCGCCACCATCCACGAGATCGAAGAGCGCAGTGTTGCCCTCGAAGGTCACATTGCCGTCGAGCTGGAAGAGACTGCCGGTCGCCGGGTCGAACTTGTACCACTTCACGGTGCCACTCGGTCGCTGCGGCAGGTGCACGCGCACGGTCACCCGCGCCGGCTCCACCGGGTCGACCCGCAGACCGTCGATGCGGAAGTTGAACAACCCGTAAGGCAGCTGCACACCGGCGGGCGGCGACTGCGCGAGATCGCCGGTGCTCACCGAGCGGTAGCAGTGCATGCTGCCGGCATCCGCCTGCAGGCCGACGACGTTGCCGGCCTGGGCGTCGAGCAGGTTACAGATTCCCTCTTCGCTGTCATTGCGGCCATTGCTGTTGCTGTCGGCAAAGCCCTGCACCTGGTAGGCATCGACGACTTCGTCGCCGTCACCGTCACCGGCAAGCTGCGCGAGCGTGCTGACCCGCACGGGCGCAGACCAGGCCGACGTGGCACCGAGCGAATCGCGATGCCGGGACCGTACCCAGTAGCTGCTGGAACGGTCGAGCACCCCGGCGGCGAGCGTCAGCGATGTGCGATTCGGCAGGGACTTGTTCAGCACCGTCTGGCTGAATGTCTGGTCACGGGCGATCTGCCATTCCGCCGCGCCCAGGGGATTCCCCTCGGGGTCACTGTAGGAAGTGGTGTCGATCTCTGCGCCATCCGGAGACACTGCCCCCGCCGGAGCCTGCACCGCGGGCACAGACGGCGGCTGGTTCGGCGCACTGCCACCACCACCGGAACTGCTCTGCACCGTAACGGTGACCGACTTCGCGACACCGCCGCAGCTCAGCGAAAACGTCGTCGTGGCGGACAACGGCCCCACGGACTGCTGCCCGCTCAACGCCTTGCCACCGCTCCAGCCGCCGGAGGCGCTGCAGGAGGAGGCATTCTGCGATGACCAGTTCAGCATACTCGAGCCGCCCGAGGACACCGTCGTCGGATTGGCGCTGAGCGTCACCGTGGCCGACGGCGTGGACGGCGAACCGGAGCCGCCACCGGTGCTGGCACCGGAGGGCGCCGGGATCGGCTGCCGGGAGACGATCAGTTCGTCGTACCAGGTCGAGGCGTTGGTGTGCGTCTCGGCCTCGTCTTTGTAGCTCATGTAGGGCAGCAGCCACACCTTGCCGTACCTGGCGTCGCGGGTGGAGTTCGGTATCACCACGTTCTGTTCGCGGTGAGCCAGCTCCAGCGCCCCGCCCTGCCGGGCCACATAGAACTCGATCGTGCTGTTCGTGAATCCCGTGCGGTTGGTGTCGTGGAACTCGCTGAAGCCCGTGCCGTAGGGGCCGAGCTTCACGTGCACCATGAAGGTCATCCACTCGTTGGCCACGTATTTCGTGCAACCGCTGACATCCGAGTACGTCCTGCCCTCGTAGTTCGTGCACGAGGAGCGGCCATCGGAGCGCAGGCGCTGATTCTGCTCTGTGTAGTTGTAGTCGTAGGGCAGCGCATCCTGGAACGGCAGGTACTCGCCGCAGGTCATGTACATGGCGGGATAGCGCACGGAGTCGTTGGAGCGGCGCTGCATGACCAGCTCGAGCTGGGTGCAGGAGTTGGCGGTGAGCACCGTGCCGTCACTGCGCAGGCGATCGCCCTCGCCAATGATGGCCTGCTTCCAGTTCGTGCCGTCGCTGTACTTCGTCGAAGCGTACTGGTGGTCGATGAAGAACTGGTCGAAGCGCTGACGCCATTGCACCCAGAACTCCTCGTTCTCGCCGAACTGGGTCGCCAGGTTCGACGAGAAATTGATGGCCAGGGCACCGCCGATGTTGTCATGGCTGTTCGATGGAATGTCGAAACGCACCGAGCCCGCGCCCGAAGCCTTCTGGTTCTGGTCCCAGGCATTCGCCCGGCAACCCGGCGCATAGGCCGGATCGCAGCTGCTCTTCTCGTAGCCGCTGTTCAGCCACTCCGCCTGCGTGTCGAACCCGCGCGCGAGCACGACACCCGAGCCGGTGGAACGGGTCTGCCAGTCAGCACCTGCATTCGTGCTGCCGCCCGTGGAGCCGCCCGTGCTGCCACCGGTTGAGCCGCCGGTGCTACCGCCCGTGCTGCCACCGGTGGAGCCGCCGGTGCTACCGCCGGCGGCCGCCTGTACCGTGACCGCTGCGGAGCCGCTGGCCGAGCCGCCAGCGCCGCTGCAGCTCAGGTTGAACGTGCTGCTCGCGGAGAGCGACGAGATGGTCTGCTGGCCACTCGTTGCGCGCGCGCCGGTCCAGCCGCCCGAGGCGGTGCAGGAAGAGGCGTTCTGCGTCGTCCACGACAGGGTCGTCGAGGCGCCGGCAGTGATGGTCGCCGGGCTTGCGTTGATGCTCACGACCGGCGCGGGCGTCGTACTCCCCGAGCCGCTCCCGCCACTACCGGCACCGGCGGCGAGGCGATAAACGTACACGTTGTCGTTCGTGCGGTTCACCAGCACGAACACGTTGTAGGCCGGCACATAGCGGAAGCGGCCGTAGGTGCCGTTGGAGTTCGGCGCCGTCGGCGTCACCGTGTTGGTGGAGGCCGGCGTGACCTTCTGCCAGGTCCAGCTGGCAGGATCGAGCGTGTACACGTCCGCGCCACCCGTCCACGCAACGAACTTCCGGCTTTGCGAATCGAAGGCGAACCCGGGCGATTTCGCGTTCTCCGCCGTCTTGTCGCCCGAAGTGGCCTGGAACGTATACCCGGACTGGAAGCTGCTCAGGTTCCAGACCTTGACGCCCGTCCCGGGGCCGCGGCCGCAATGGCCTGAAGATGGAAAGGATCCTGCTGCCACCATCAGGCGACGCGCCGGATCCACATCGGCGGTGACGGCGAGACCGACCCCGCATTGCGAGGCTCCGGACGTCCACTTGTTCGCCGCCGGATCGAAGCTTGCGGAGTCGTAGAAGTCACCCATGGTGTAAATGAGTCCCGTCGACGGATCGACAGCGGTGGTCGCGCGCTCGACCGGATTGGGCCAGGGCGACTCGGCCAGGCGCTGCCACTGCAGGGAGCCAAGGTTCAGCGCGTTGTTGGCCCGGCAGGTCGTGTTGCCGTCGCCGTAGATGCCTGAACCGGAAGTCGAGACCAGGGCATCGAGAGCGCTGGAATACTGCAGAACACCGTTGGTGTGGCGCGAGCTCGGCCGACCGTCGGAGTAGTGGCAGACGTTCTCTGCGACGTTCGTGGTCGGATCGACCAGCCGCAGCCACTTCTGCGTAGCCAGATCGAAGGCGTAGACCTCGTTGCCCGCGTAGTCATGATGCCCGCCACCCCAGACGATGAGCCGGCTCCGATTCGTGTCCAGCGCAGCGCCACCCCATGCGTCCATCACCGCGGACTGCTGGGTGTTGCCCGAGTAGGAGCAATTGCCGTTCGGGCAGGGATCGACGCCCGACATTCGCGAATTGGGAATCTGGTACCAGTGACCCGGCGCCAGGGAATCGAATGGGCCGGCGTGAACGATGCCGGCAACCAGAAGACCAAGAATCAAACCGATGAAGCGTTCCCCGCCCAGGCGCAATACAGTCATAACTACTCCCAATCGCGTCTACCGCAACACCATCCGCAGACAGGAGGGTTGCACCGGACCGGTCACAGGAGGCCGCGACGTGGGGAATTTGCGCCAGGGTCGGGCTGCCTCCGCTTGCAGCTCCGCCTGGATCTGGCAACCCCGCTGTCCTAGAGCCAACCTCTGGACCGGAAGCTTTGCGTCCCCGCCTCACGACGGGTATGCCCTTGTCAGAACTTGCGACAATGTGCCGTATTGAATTTGCGGCAGATGTGACACAGTTCGCAGGTTGAGGAAGCCACCTGCGCCCGGCGTGCGCCGGCCTGATCGGCAGCGCCTGAGTCTCTTACTCCACATCGGACCGAGAGCGCTGCATCGCCGATCCACGCGGGACCGGACTTCGCAAAAGCGTGGGGAACCTACCATCGGAAGTCGCAAAAACCAACGCTGCGTCGAGTCATCGGCGATATCAGCGAGGCGCGCAGAAAGTCATTCTCCGTCGCAGACAGGCGGTTACGCCGACAACCTGCCGCAACGAGACAGGCTGGCGCCTGCTGGCACACTGGCGTGATTCTGTAAAATTCTCCGCGGCTTCTGCGGTGGGCCGGCACGGCCTGATGCGCAGCGCGTGCCCGCGCCCCGCCACGCGGATCAGTTCTTCAGCGAGTAGCCTTTCTCGGCCAGTTTGCGGCGCAGACCCTGCAGCGGGTAATTCCCGGCATAGGCCAACTCGGCGTGGGTGCGCGCCTTCTCGTAGTCGGCCACCTTCAGATAGAGCAGGCCCATGTTGTAGTGGACCTCCGGGTTATCACGCAGCAGCACTCGCGCTTTCTCGTAGGCTTCCAGCGCGGCATCGTACTGGTTCTTCCGCGCTCGCAGGTTTGCGTAGATCAGCCACACGCGACCATCATCGGGACGGAACTGCAAAGCCCGCTGGAACCAGCAATCGGCGGTCAGCCACCGCTCCGAGAACGGCGGAATGCCGCCTTTCTCGACTTCGTAGCGCGCGATGGTGTTCAGGACCGGATAGTGATTGGGGACATATCGCAGTACGAACGACAGATCATCGAGAATCTCGACGCTGCTCTCGCCGCGCTCGAGTGCCTGCACCCTGGGTGTGAAATGGGCGGTTTCCATGAGCCGGATGTTGCTCTGATACTGGGGATCGTTGTAATCCCAAGGTCCGGCCGGCGCGGCAAATACATCGCCACAGGGTTGTAACGCAGCGGCGCTGCCCGTCGCCGATTGCGCCAGGCAAGGGCCGGCGGCGGCAAGCTGCAGCACGATCGCGCTGGCGCATATCGCCAGATGGCGCCGGTGGGCCGGCAGACTCACGAACTGCGTCATCAGACTCCTTCCACGAGGCCGGGATTATAGCGTTCCGCCGCCAATCGCCTGCGCGCAATCGTCCGCGACGATTCGTCCATTCGACACGCTAGACCAGGAATTCCACCGGCTCCGGGTGGCTGAGAAAGCCGCGCGGGCTCGCCGTGAAGCCATAAGCGCCGGATTGCAGCACCACGACCAGGTCGCCGGGCTGCGCCTTCGCCAGCGTCATGCCGGCGCCGAGCACATCGAGCGGCGTGCACAACGGGCCGACCACCGAGGCCGTTTCGGTTTCCGTCGCGCCGATGCGGTTGCCGATCACCACCGGGTAGTTCTTGCGGATCACCTGGCCGAAATTACCGCTCGCCGCGAGATGGTGGTGCAGGCCCCCGTCGGTAACCAGGAACACGCGGCCGCGCGACTCCTTGCGGTCGAGCACCCGGCAGATGAAGTAACCCGCCTCGCCGACGAGGTAGCGGCCGAGCTCGATGATCAGTGTCGCCTGCGGCAGCGAGGTGCGGCAACGCGCGGCCAGCTCCCGCAGATTTGCGCCGACCGGGGCGATGTCGAGCGGCTGCTCGCCGGGAAAGTAGGGGATGCCGAAACCGCCGCCGATGTTCAGTTCGCGGACCGGCGCCGGCGCGTCGCGGGCCAGCCGCTCGGCGAGCGCCACGGTGAGGTTCTGCGCCTCGATGATTGCGGCGGCACTCAGGTTCTGCGAACCGGCGAAGATGTGAAAGCCGCGGAAATCGAACACGGCGGTATCGATCCCGCCGAGGACCGTGGGCACGCGCTCGGCGTCGATGCCGAACTGCGCTGCGCCACCGCCCATCTTCATGCCGGCGGATTTCAGTTCGAAGTCGGGATTCACCCGCAGCGCGATCGCAGGCCGCCGCTGCATCCGCTGACCGACGAGCGCAAGCTCCCGCAGCTCGCGCTCGGATTCGACGTGCACCGTGATGCCCGCGGCTACCGCGGCCTCGAGCTCCTCGACGCGCTTGCCGGGCCCGGCGAAACTGATCCGCCCCGGCGCCATGCCGCTGGCAAGCGCCACCGCGAGCTCGCCCGCGGAAGCAACGTCGAAGCCGTCCACCAACCCGGCCATGTGCCGCACCACCCCGGGATTCGGATTGGCCTTGATGGCGTAGTGCAGGTGCAGCTCCGCCGGCAGGCTGCGGCGCAACGCCACCACGCGCTCGGCGATGGCGCGACGATCGTAGGCGTACACCGGGGTGCGGCCGGCCCGTTCGCAGACCTCCCCGGCGGTGAGCTCGCCGATGAGCAGGCTGCCGTCGCGGCTGCGCAGGCGTTCCAGCGCAGCATGGCGGAGCGGCTGTTCAGGGCGCATCGGCCTGCGCTTCCAGCGCGGGACGGAATCTCGCGACGATGCCGCTGCGATCGAGCTTGCCGTTGGGATTGCGCGGCAGATCCTGCTCCCAGATCACGGTGGCGGGCACCATGAAGGGAGGCAGGTTCGCACGACAGGCGTCGAGCAGCTTCTCCGTGTCGGCCGTGGCGCCAGCGGCAGGCTCGACCACGGTGGCGATGCTCTGCCCGAGCAGCGGGTGCGTGACGCCGAAAACGACCGCGGCGGAGACGAGATGGGTCGCGTACAGCGCCTCCTCGACTTCGGTAGGGCTCACCCGGTAGCCCGAGGTCTTGATGAGCTCGTCGTTGCGGCCAACGAAATAGAGGAAGCCGTCCGCATCACGACGCACGACGTCGCCGGACCACACGGCGATCTCCCGTAACGGCACGCCGGACAGTTGCCCGGGCGCGGGACGGAAGCGCTCGCGCGTGCGCTCCTCGTCGCCCCAGTAGCCCTTGGCGACGAGCGCGCCGCGGTGCACCAGTTCGCCCGGCTCGTCGGCGCCGCATTCCGTGCCGTCCGGTCGCACCACGAGTATCTCCGCGAACGGGATCGCCTTGCCGATCGAGGTCGGGCGCTCGTCGACGAGTTCCGGCGGCAGGTACGTCGAGCGGAACGCCTCGGTGAGGCCGTACATCAGGAACACCCTGGTCGCCGGGCTCTTCTGGCGCAGGCGGCGCAGCGTCGCTTCGGGCATCTTGCCGCCGGAATTGGTGATGTAGCGCAGGTGGCGCGTGACCGTCTCCGGCCACTCGAGGGCGGCAAGCTGGATCCACAGCGGCGGCACGCCGGCGAGCCCCGTGACGCGCTCGCGCGCAGCGGCGCGCAGCACATCGTTCGGCAGCAGGTAGTTCAGCAGGATCGCGCGCGCGCCGGTGTGAAAGGCGGTCGATAGCTGACTGAATCCATAATCGAAACTGAGCGGGAGGACGGCGAGCAGGCTGTCGTCGGGCGTGTTGCCGAGATAGCTGGCGACACTGCGTGCGCCGGTGACCATGTTGCGATGGCTGAGCACGACACCCTTCGGCTGGCCGGTGCTGCCGGAGGTGTAGAAGATGGAGGCGACGTCTTCGTCGATACCGCTCGCCCGATGCAAGCCACTGCCCGCGTCCTGCAGTGCGGTCCATGCGAGCCGATGGCGCGCCAGCGGCGCACCGTCGCGCGGCTCGTCGACGGTGATGATGTGTTTCAGCTCCGGGCAGGTGGCGAGTTCCTCGTGGAGCAGTGCCGCCCGATCCGCAGAGGTGACCAGCAGCGTCGCGCCACAGTCGCGCAGGATATGCCCGACCTGTTTCGCCTTGAGCAGCGGATTCACCGGCACGAAGATCCCGCCGGCCATGGTGGTCGCGAAGAACGACACCACCGTCTCGATCGTTTTCGGCAGGAACACCGCAACGCGCCCGTGACGGGCAAGCCCGGCCGCGCCGAGCCCGGCAGCGGTCCGCGTCACGGCCTGCGCGAGTGCCGCATAGTTCAGCTCGCGCGCACCGTCACGCAGCGCGGGCCGCTCTGCGTGCCTGTCGGCGGAAGCGAGGATCAGTTCGTGAAGCAGTGCAGTCACAAAAAAGGTTCCCGGCCCGGATCTCCCGTTGACGGCCTCGCGGCCGGCTGCCGAGCGCCGACATTCTAATCGGGGCGCCGGCCGGGCGGCTGCGAACTGCGGCATAATTCACCGTCTGCGCCGGGAACCGTTTTGCCGACTCCGTCCGTGGTTTTCCCGGAGCCGCGCCAGTAGACTTGCGCGCGCCGCTGCCGGGAGCCACTGACCAATGATCGAGCAACAGGTTCGCACCATCCTCAAGAACACCCTGCAGCTCGGTGACCGGGCCGCCCAGCTCAACGCGGATACCGGACTGCTCGGCGCACTGCCGGAGCTCGACTCGATGGCGGTCGTCACCCTCATTACGGCACTCGAAGACCAGTTCGGCGTCGTCGTCGGGGACGACGAGGTGTCGGCCGAGACCTTCGCGACCTTCGGCACACTGGTGGAATTCGTCCGCAGCAAAGTGGCGCAGTAGTGACGCCGGCTGGCCGTTTCGCCCCGCAACTTTTCTTCCTCGACCCCGACAGCAAGCCCCTGTTCGCCTCGGCCGCGCTGCCGGCCGCGGCAGCGCCCCGCCACGGCGTCCTGGTCTGTCCCGCGTTCGCCGAGGAGATGAACCGCACGCGACGTACCGTGCGCCTCCTCATGGAACAGGCCGCGCAGGCGGGCCTTGCCGTCATCAACGTGGACCTCGCAGGAACAGGCGACAGCGCCGGGGAGTTCGCCGACGCGCGCTGGGAGGACTGGCTCGCCAACCTCGAGCAGGGCCGCGACTGGTTGCGGCGCCAGGGGTGCACCCAGGTCTCACTCCTCGGCGTGCGGGCCGGCGCACTGCTCGCCTGGCAGCTCGCGCTGGCGGCGCGTGAGCCGTTCCACCGCCTGCTGCTGTGGCAGCCGGTGCCGACCGGCCAGGCGGTGCTCACGGACCTGCTGCGCACCCGGCTCCTCGCGCCCGCCGCAGACGGCAAGCGCGAGGGTGTCGCGGCACTGCGCGCGCAACTGCAGGGCGGCAGCGCGGTGGAAGCCGCCGGGTACACGCTCTCGCCGCAGCTGGCAGCCGCGCTCGATGCGGCCCGGATCGGAGCGACGCCGGCCGACCGCCGGCTGCGAATCGCCTGGCTCGAGATCGTCGCCGACGCAGCAGCCGACGTGCGCCCGGTTGCGGCGCAATCGGTCGCGCGGCTGGTCGAGGCGGGCCTGCAGGCCGAACTCCTGCGCGCACAGGATCCACCCTTCTGGGCCACGACCGAGACCACCACCGGCCACGCCAGCGTCGCGGCATCCCTGCGCTGGCTGGAGGAGCGCGCATGAACGCCGAAATGCCGCTCCGTTTCGACTGCCAGGGGTTTACGCTGGCGGGCATCCTGCACCGCCCGGCGCAGCCCGGCCCGGTCGGCGTCGTCGTGGTGGTCGGCGGCCCGCAATACCGGGTCGGCAGTCACCGCCAGTTCGTGCTGCTGGCGCGCCATCTCGCTGCCGGCGGTTTCCCGGTGCTGCGTTTCGATTGCCGCGGCATGGGCGACAGCGGCGGCGAGTTTCCGGGCTTCGAAGCCATCACCGACGACATCAGGGCAGCGGTGGACGCGCTGCTCGCGCAGCTGCCGGGACTGCGCGCGGTCGTGCTGTGGGGATTGTGCGATGCCGCCTCGGCGGCGCTCATGTACGTGCCCGGCGATGAGCGCATCGCCGGCCTGGTGCTGGCCAATCCCTGGGTGCGCTCGCAGGCGACGCTGGCCCGCACCCAGCTGCGCACGTACTATTTCGCCCGCCTCATGAGCGGCGAGTTCTGGGGCAAACTCCTGTCCGGTGCGCTCTCACCATCGCGCGCGCTGCGAGACCTGGTCGCAACGCTGCGCGTCGGCGCACGCCGGCCGGTCGCAGAGCAACAGCCGGATTTCGTCACGCGCATGAGGGAGGGTCTATGCGCTTTTCGCAATCCGGTCCTCTTGATCCTGAGTGGCGACGACCTGACTGCGGCCGAGTTCGTGCAGCTCTCCGCCACCGGACCATGGTCCGGTCCGCTCGCCAGGCCACAGGTCGAGCGCCATGTGTTGCCGGCGGCCAGCCACACGTTTTCCACGGCTGCCTGGCGCGACGAAGTCGCCGCGTGCACACGCGCCTGGCTGGAGCGGGTTGCGGCGCGCATCGATACCGGTGTAGCCCGATGACCGGCAATCATCTGAATCAGCCGCTGGCGGCAGCACCATGGATCGGTTGACGGGGCAGATCGCAGTCGACCCACTGAGCCTGGCGGCACCGCAGGGCGCGGTGGCGGCGCCCGGCTTCTGGTGTGCGGCCGACGGCGCGGTCGTGAGCGCCCGCGACGGTGACCGCTGGCGTGGCTGCATCGGTGACGCGTACGCGAGCGGCGACCCGGGTACCAACCCATCCGGCGGTGTGCTTGCCCTGCTCTCCAGGGTCGGCGCCGGCCAGGATGCTGCGCTCGCCGATCTCGGCGGAGAGTATGTGGTCGCCTGCCACGACGCCCGCACACGGCGCTTGCTGATTGCGACCGACCATTTCGGCATCCAGCCGCTTTATTACGTGGTCGATGGCGAGCGCCTGAGTTTCGGCACCGCCCTCGACTGGGTCAGCAGCCAGGCGCCGGGCGGCAAGCGCCTCTGCCACCAGGCGCTGTACGACTACCTGTTCTTCTCGCTGGTCCCGAACGATCGCTGCATCTACGAGGGCGTCCGGAAACTGCCGCCGGCGAGCGTGCTGATCTGGCAGGACGGGCGCTGCGTCATCCGCCGCTACTGGGACCCGGACTTCCGCCGTGAACGCGCAAACGTGCCGGAACTGGGCGAGCGCACGGTGCAGGCCATCTCGGCGGCGGTCGAGCGAAGGTCGCGGCTACCGGAAACCGGCTGCTTCCTGAGCGGCGGCCTCGACAGCTCCACCGTCAGCGGCATGGCCCGACGGCACGCCGGGCCGGGTGTCGCTGCATTCACCATCGGCTTCGACGTTCCGCAGTTCGACGAGCGCGAGTTCGCCCGCATCAGCGCACGGCATTTCGCCATGACGCTGCACGAAAAGGTCATCCGCTCGGCGGAAATCGGCCGCTGCGCAAGCCGGGTCATCGACGCATTCGCCGAACCCTTCGGCAACCCGTCCGCGATTCCCGCCTACGTCTGCGCCGAGTTTGCGCACGATACCGGCGTACGCCACATGCTTGCGGGCGATGGCGGCGATGAATTGTTCGCCGGCAACGAGCGCTACCAGAAGCAGTTGCTGTTCGAGGTCTACGGCCGCTTGCCCGGCTGGCTGCGTGGCGGTCTCGTCAACCCGCTGGCTGCGGTTTCGGCCCGCGCTCCGGCGCCACTCGACAAGCTCGCGAGCTACGTGCGCCAGGCGCGCACGCCCCTGCCCGACCGGTTCTACAGCTACAACCTGCTGGTTCACCAACCGCCGGCGACGGTCGTCGCCGCCGACTTCCTGGCCGCGATCGATCCCGAATCGCCGTATCGATACGCGCGCGCGCTGTACGCCGCGCCGGCCAGCGGGGACGTCGTGGATCGCATGATGTACCTGGACTGGACCGCCACCCTGACCGACAACGATCTGCCCAAGGTCCGGGTGGCCTGCGAGCTGGCCGGGGTGCGCGTGCGCTTCCCGATGCTCGACCCCGCCGTGGTGCGCGTCTCCACCGAGGTGCCGTCAGAGGCGAAGCTCAACCGCGCAGAGCTGCGCAAGTTCTACAAGGAGAGTTTCGCCAGCTTCCTGCCGCCCGAGGTGATCCGCAAGCGCAAGCACGGCTTCGGCGTGCCAGTCGGCATCTGGGTCAACCAGGATGCGGATCTGCGCGAGCGCGTGCGCGAGCGCCTCGACGCGCTCGCCCGCCGCGGCATCGTCCGCCGTGAGATTACCGACGACCTGCTCGATCTGCAGGCGAGAGAGCACGCCTCGTTCTACGGGTCCCTCATCTGGCCGCTGTTCGCGCTGGAGGAATGGCTGCAAAGCCGCGGCCTGTGAGGCGCTCGCGCGCTGCTCAGCGCGGCCGGTGGCTGGCGATCACCCGCGTGAACAGATCCCGCAGGCCGCAGGCCGTCTCGCGCCAGGAGAACTGCTCGGCGTAGGCGCGTGTGGCGCCGCGCAAGGGAGGGTTCGCGAACAGCACGCCCACGGCGTCGGCCACGCCCTGCGGCGTGCGCTGCCGGATCAGGACACCGGCGGGCTGCGCGCACACCAGCTCCGGGGTACCACCGACATCGGTGGCCGCGACCGGCGTGCCACAGGCCATTGCCTCGAGCAGCACGTTGGCCCAGCCCTCGCTGGCTGACGCCAGCACCAGGGCATCAGCGGCACCATACCAGTCGCGCAGTTCGGCCTGTTCGACCGCGCCGGTGAAGCGCACGCGCTCGGCAACGCCGCGCGCGCGGGCGAGTTCGCGCAGTGCCGCATCCTGCGGGCCGGCACCGGCGATCACGAGTTCGTAGCCCGGCAGCAGCGCCAGCGCCCCGAGCACGAGGTCGTGCCCCTTCACCGGCAGCAGGTTCCCGACCGACAGCAGCGTCGGGCGCGCCAGGCCGAGGCGCGCGCGCAGCGCAGCGCGCTCGGCCGGAGGGCGAAACTGGGCGAGGTCCACGCCATTACGCAGGACCTCGACCGCCTCGGGACGCAGCCCGATTCCGACGAGCACCTCCTTGAGTGCCGCCGAGACGGTGATCAGTGCCGCCGCCCGCCTGGCCGCGGCGCGGATCATGCGCCGCTGCAGGGCGAAGCCTGCGATCACGTTGAGATCGCTGCCCCGCGCCGTGATCGTCACCGGCCGATCGAAATGCCGGCCGAGCAGGATGGCGGCCACGCCGTCCGGATAGAAATACTGCGCGTCGATCAGGTCGAAATCGAAGCCCCCGGCGCGCAGGCGGCGGAGCGCGGGGAGCGCGGCCAGCGCGAGCAGTGCCGGGGCGATCGACATGCCGACCCGGGGCACGCTCGGAAAGCGCGGATGCTCGACGGGAATGCCGTGGCGTATTTCGCGGGGCGCCACGCGCGCGTATGCCGCCCAGGCGCCGAACTGCGACCGCGCCGAAGGAAACCACGGGACGGGTGCCACCACCCGTGCGTTGACTCCGCCGAGAGCCACGAGCTGGCGCAGGCGCTGCTCGACGAACACGCCGTACCAGGGCCGGCTGGCGTCCGGATACAGCATGCCGAAGGTCAGCACGTTCATGCGGGCAGGGCGCTGCGCATTGCGGATCGTGACGGCCCCCGACGCCTAGCCATTGGCGGGAATCGTACAGGTCTCGCCCCGCGCGCGGGCCCGCGCCTCGGTGAGGCGCGCGGCGAAGCGCCAGCGACTGCCGCCCCAGGGGCCAATGCGCGGGATCTGCCACGGATCGGTGGCGCGGTCGGAATAGCCCCAGGCAGTGGTCACGGCCGCACGAAAGCCGGCCTTGCGTGCCAGCTCCACGTCGCGCATGCCGTAGTCACGACCCGGCCGGCCGTTGGGATAGGCAAACAACTCGATCGGAGCACCGACGATGCCGAGCAGGTCGTCGCGACCTGCGGCAATCTCGAATCCCGCCTGTCGCTCGTCCAGGCGCGCCAGGATGGGATGGCTGCGGGTATGGCCGCCGATTTCCATGCCGGCAGCGTGCAGCTCGCGTACCTGTGCGCAGGTCATCATCAGGCCGGCCGGCATGGTGGCGCGCGCCGATTCGAGCAGCTGCCGGGCGTAATCGAAGCGCAGGCCCGGATCCTCGTACTTCAACCGGTCGATCATGTCGAGTGCCGCGCGCCGGCGGCTGTCCATGGAATCGAGCTGCAGGTCACCGAACCACCGGGTACCGGTCTGCCACAGGCCGGCGGGCGCCTGGCGACAGGCCTCGATGATCGCGTCGTTGAACATGAAACCGCCGTCGAGGTAGCCGGTGGCGACGAAGAACGTCGCCGGCAAGCCGAGTTCACGCAGGATCGGCAGGGCCTCGGTGGCGTTGTCGGCAAAGCCGTCGTCGAAAGTCACGGCAACCGCGCGCGCCGGCAGCCGGCCCTGCTCCTGCAGCGTGAGCGCCGCGCCGAGCGGCAGCACCCGGAAGTCCTCGGCGAGCACCGTCATCTGCTCGCGGAACATGCGCGCGTCGGGCTCGTCCGGGAACATCGCATCGGGCTCGGTGCGAACCCGGTGATAGATCAGCACCAGCAGCCGCGCCCCGGCGAAGCGGACCAGACTCTCGGCGCAGCGCACGGCAAGTGATCGCAGCATGGCCTTCTGCGCTCCGTCCGCCTACGCCGACGCCCGGCGCGCGGGCGCCGGCCCGGCGTAGCGCTCGATGAGCTCTTCCATGCGCCGCAGGGAACTCGCCCAGCTGTGGTGACTGATGACGCGCGCGCGGCCGGCACGCGCGAACGTATCACGCCTGGCCGGATCGCCGAGCAGCGCCAGCACGGTCGCCGCCGCTTCCGCCGGTCCGCTGGCCGTCAGCAGGTGCTCGCCGGGGACCGCATCGACACCCTGCGCTGCGAGCGGCGTACACACCACCGGCACCCCCATCGCCATGGACTCCAGGATCTTGTTCTGGGTGCCGCGGGCCACATCGAGCAGCGCGACACTGACCGCCGCGCGTCGCACGAACGGTCGCACATCCGGCACCGTGCCCGTCACGGTCACGGCCGGCCGGTCGGCGAGGCGGCGGATCACGGCGGGCGGCTCGGCGCCCACGACCACGAACCGGGTCGACGGCCGCTGCGCGAGAATCCGCGGCAGCACGGTGTCGCAGAATCGCAGCACCGCCTGCTGGTTCGGAAAGTAATCCATGCGCCCGGAAAAGCAGACGAGATCGGGGTCGTAGGGCTCGGTGGCCGGCGCGAAGTACTCCGTGTCGACACCGTTCGGAAACCAACCGGTCTGCCGCGCGGTGCCGAGCGAGCGCAGTGACTCGAGTTCCGCCGCGGTGGTGCAGGTGCACAGGTCGAACCGGGCCGCGAGCGCCGCCTCCACACGACGCAGCTTCACGCTCTCCAGCCAGTAGCCTGCGGACAGCGGAAAGCGCCGTTCCTCGGCATACATGGCCCATTTCTCGGAGTCCATGTCGCCGAAGTCGAGCACCTTGAAGGCCCCCTCGTGGCCGGCCACGTAGGGCGCCACCGACGAGCAGTGGACGAACACCAGCTCGTAGGCGCCGCTCGCGAGTTCGGCGCCAATGCGTCGCGCCAGTGCCGGCGAATAGAAGTAGCCGAACGACGAGGGCTGCGTGCTGGCGAGCCGCCCCACCATGCGGGCCCCGGCAGCCAGCGTACCGATGGGCTCGGCGATGATGCGATGACAGTGTTCCGCAAGCCCGGCGCCCGCCTCGCGCTCGGCCTCGGAGCGCAGCGGCGCCGCCACGGTGACTTCGTGGCGCCCGGCGAGTTGGCGGATGATGTTGAATGGGCGAATTTTGCCGCCGCGCGCCGGCGGATAAGGGAAGCGGTGGCAGACGAACAGGGCCTTCACGCCGCCGCCGCTCCACGGGTCAGGTCGGCAAGCTCCGCCGCCACGTCCTCGTGGCTGCGCCCGTCGAGGAATATCCGGCACCAGATCTCGATGTTCATGAGGCACTGCAGGTGATCGGAGTAATCCTGCCGCGAGGCCTCGTGCAGGGCCATGACCTCGCCGACCTCGCCCGGGCGGAACAGCCCGCGCCGCTCCAGCGCCTGCTGCGACAACACGGCGCGCATCACGGGTCGCAGCTCCCGCTTGAGCCAGGCGCCCATCGGCGCGCCGAAGCCACGCTTGCTCTTCTCCAGCGTGGCGGCCGGCAGCAGGTCCGCTACCGCAGACTTGAACAGGTGCTTGAGCCGGCCTCCGGGCATTTTCAGCGCGGCCGGCAGCTGCAGCGAGAGGTCGAGCAGCTCGTTGCCGAGCAATGGCACGCGGCATTCGAGCGACGCGGCCATGGTCATCTTGTCGGTCAGCAGCAGCAGGTCGTCGGGCAGTTGCGTCTCGAGGTCCACCTGCATCAGGCGATTGACCGCGTCGCTGCCGGTCGCGCGGTCGAAAGCCGCCTGCAGCGGGTCGTGATCGCTGCGCGCTGTGCCCGTCAGCGACAGCCGCGCGCGCGCCTGCGCATCGAACAGGCGCACGTAGGCCATGTACTGGGCCTCCGGCGGCAGCGTCGAGTGGCCGATGAACTCGCGCGCGTAGCGCAGCAGGTTCGTCACCGGCCCGTGCCGGTCGCTCGGCAGCCGGCGCGCCAGCGGCACGAGGCAGCGCTCCCGGACCCAGCGGGGAATGCGGTTGAACCGGCGCAGGTAATGCGCACCGAGATAGCGGCGATAGCCGCCGAGCAGCTCGTCGCCGCCCACCCCGGAGAGAATGACCGTGACATCGCGCCGCGCGAACTCGGCCACGAGGAAGGTCGTGATGATCGCCGAGTCGGCCACGGGCTCGTCCATGTGCCACAGCAACCGCGGCAGGAGACGCGCGACGTCGGGCCGCACGATGATCTCGTGATGGTCGGTGCCGAAATGCGCGGCGACACGCCGTGCATCGGGCAGCTCGTTGTAGTACGCGCCCGCACGCCCGAGGTCGAAGCCGATGGAATAGGTTTTCACCTGCTCGCTGGCCGAGCGGGTCATCAAGGCCACCACGGCACTCGAGTCGATGCCGCCGCTCAGGAACGCGCCGAGCGGCACGTCGGCGACCATCTGCGCGGTCACCGAGCGCTGCAGGGCTGCCCGCAACGCTTCGCGGGCATCCTCGTGTCCCATCGCGGCAGTCGCGTGCCGTGGCATCTGCCAGAACTGC
Source organism: Gammaproteobacteria bacterium (assembly GCA_021462865.1). Classification (GTDB taxonomy): domain Bacteria; phylum Pseudomonadota; class Gammaproteobacteria; order Steroidobacterales; genus QUBU01. Next base: position 31,191 of record JAJTYX010000114.1, read on the forward strand.
CGGGTCGTGACCGATCCCTCCGCAGCCACCAGCAGGTGCCCGGGCAGCAGCTTGCGGATGCCGCGGAACAGGGTGCGGGGCGCCGGGACGTAGCCGAGGTAGAGCAGTTGATCGAGGCTCTCCGGGTCGAGCGCCGCGTCGATGCCCGGCAGCGTCAGGATCGACTTCGCCTCGGAGGCAAACACGAGCCGGTCCGCATCGAGCCAGTAGTACAGGGGCTTGATGCCGAGCCGGTCGCGTCCGAGCAGCAGGCGCCGGCGTCGCCCGTCCCACAGGGCGAAGCCGAACATGCCGTCGAGCCGCTCGACCATCGCCTCGCCGTCGCGCGCGTACAGGTGCACCAGCACTTCGCAGTCGCTGCCGGTCAGGAAGCGGTAGCCGTCCTGCTCGAGTTCGCGACGCAGCTCGCGGAAGTTGTAGATCTCGCCATTGCAGACCAGCTGAATGAGGCCGTCCTCGCTGTGCAGCGGCTGGTGCCCACCCGCGACATCGATGATCGACAGGCGGCGCATGCCGAGCAGGAGCCCCTCGGTGGTGTAGCAGCCGTGGTCATCCGGGCCGCGGTGGCGCGTGACCTCGCCCATGCGCGCGGCCCAGGCCGGATCGAGGCCGGTGCCGGGCCGGAGGGAAAGAACACCGTGTATGCCGCACATGACGGAATGAACCGCGACCGGGCCCAGGCCCCTACGCCGCCAGCACCGCGCGGTTGAACGATTCGTAGATCAGCAGCGACCACAGCGCCGGGCTGTGGTCGCTCAGGCCCGACTGGTGCTGCGCGAGGAGCGATTCGACGGCACGCATCTCGAACATCCCGGTGTCGGCCAGCGAGCCTTCCAGCAGGCGCGAACGCACGTGCTCGCGCAGCTCCTCGCGGAACCAGCGGCCGATCGGCACCGCGAAACCCATCTTCGGCCGGTAGATCACGTCGCGCGGTATCTGCTGCGCGATCGCCTTCTTGAGCACGTACTTGCCCTCGCCGCCACGCAGTTTCAGCTCCGGCGGCACCGTCGCCGCCCACTCGATGAACTCGTGGTCGAGCATCGGCACGCGGACCTCCAGGCTGTTCGCCATGCTCGCGCGATCGACCTTGGTGAGGATGTCGCCGACGAGATAGGTCTTGATGTCGATGTACTGGATCTGCGAGAGCCGGTCCACGCCGTCGAGCTCGCGTTCGTGCCGGTGGAAGATGTCGAGCACCCGGTAGCCCTGCAGGTCGGAGCGCTGCCGCGGCGTGAACAGCCGCTGGCGCAACTGCGGCGTGGTGATGGAGACGCTGTCGAAGTAGGCCGAGGTGCTTTCCCGTGCCAGCGCCTCGAAGGTCCTCTTGGCGCGGAAGATCCGCGGCGCCCAGTCGGCCTTCGGATAGACCCACCCCAGCAGCCCGAACAGCGGTCGCCGCAGTGCATAGGGCAGCAGACCCCGCACCTGCTCCTCGTGCATGTGCCAGCGATACCGGCGGTAACCGGCGAAGACCTCGTCGCCGCCGTCGCCCGAGAGCGCGACCTTGACGCGCTTGCGCGCGAGCTCGCAGACCCGGTAGGTCGGCAGCGCCGAGCTGTCCGCGAAGGGCTCGTCGTAGATGCTCGCCAGCCGGTCGATCAGGCTGAAGTCGTTGGGATCGACCGTCTCCACGAAGTGCTCGGTACCGAGCGCGCCGGCCACGCGTGCCGCGAAGCGGGACTCATCGAAGGCCGGATCGCCGAACGAGATCGAGCAGGTGTTGACCGGCCGCGACGAGGCACGCGCCATCATCGCCACCACACCACTCGAGTCCACGCCGCCCGACAGGAAGGCACCGACCGGCACGTCGGCGATCATGCGCACGCGCACCGCCTCCTCGAGACGCTCCAGCAGCGAGCCGATGACCACGTCCTCGTCGGCCGGCGTGGTTGCCCGGAAGCTCAGATCCCAGTACGACTGCGGTGCCGGCACCGGGGCGCCCCGGGTCATGACCAGCGTGCAGGCCGGCGGCAGCTTGCGCACGGCGGCCAGGATGCAGCGCGGATCGACGACGTAGCCGAGCGAGAAGTATTCCTCGACGGCGAGCGGGTCGATGTCACGCGGCACGCCGCCGTGGCGTAGCAGCGACTTCAGCTCCGAGGCAAACACGACCTGGCCGTTGCCGAGCACGGCGTAGTACAGCGGCTTCTTGCCGAGCCGGTCGCGCGCGAGGAACAGCTCGCGGCGATTGCGGTCCCACAGTGCGAACGCAAACATGCCGCGGAAACGGCGCACGCAATCGCGCCCCCACTGCTCCCAGGCGTGCACGATGACCTCGGTATCCGTGCGGGTGCGAAACACGTGCCCGGCAGTCTGCAGCTCCCGGCGCAGATCCATGAAGTTGTAGATCTCGCCGTTGAACACGACGACCACCGAATCGTCTTCGTTGTAGAGCGGCTGCTTGCCGGTGGACAGATCGATGATCGACAGGCGCCGATGCCCGAGTCCTGCTCCGGGCTCGACGTGAAACCCGGCATCGTCCGGGCCACGGTGCGCCTGGATGTCGTTCATGGCGCGCAGCACACCCTCGTCGATGGGCTCCACGCCGCGCAGATCCACGATGCCAACGATGCCGCACATGGCTTAAGCCGCCATCCCGAGGCGGGAATCGGCCGCCACGCTGTCGAGGTACAGGCGCCGGTAACCGGCCACCATCGCATCCAGGCTGAACTCCCTCATGACCCGCTCGCGCGCGGCGCGTCCGTGGCGGGCCGCCACCTCGGGATGATCCAGGTAATGGCGCAGGCGCTGCGCGATCGCCGCGGGATTGCCGGCCGGCACCAGGTAACCGGTTTCACCGTCCACGACGAGTTCCGCGTTGCCGCCTACCGCAGTGGCAATGACCGGCAGGCCGCAGGCCATGGCCTCGAGGATGGTGTTGGAGATGCCCTCCGCGAGGGACGGCAGCACGAAGACGTTGAATCCCCGCATGGCCTGTGGAATGTCGTCGCGCGCACCGGCGACATCACAGCGCGATATGAGACCCGCATCTCCGAGAATGGCGGCCACCGCGCCGCGCTCGCTGCCCTCGCCGACCAGCGTGAGACGCGGCAGCGGCGAGCTGCCGGCCAGCCGGACGAAAGCCTGCGCGAGTGTCATGAAATCCTTTACCGGTTCCACCCTGCCGACCGAGCCGACGACGAAGCCGCTGGCGGGAAGCCCGGCCGGATCGGGCCTGAATCGCTCCGTGTCCACCCCGTTGCAGATCCTGCTGGTGCGCTGCGGATCCACGCCGATACTCGTCGTGAGATAGTCCTCCAGGTGCCGCGAGAGCACGACGTAGCGGGTCACCACCAGCCGGAATGCCCGGCGCAGCTCGCGATAGCCCCTGCGTGTGCCGTGCAGGTCGACGACGTCCCAGCCGTGTTCGCCGTGTATGCGCACGGGCACGCCGGCGAGCAGCCCGGCGAGCTGCGACTCCAGGCAGGGCAGATTACGCGTGTGCAGGATGTCGAAACGTCGTTCGCGCAGCAGCCGCCACAGGTGGTACAGGTACGCCGGGCTCTTGCCGGGCGGTTTGTGCAGGGCGTGCACCTGAACGTCCGCAGGCAGGCGGCGGCGGAACTCTGTCGCACCCGTCAGCGCGATGATCGTGTGCGCGAACTCCTCGCGTGGCAGCCGGTTGACCAGATTGACCAAGCCATTCTCCAGTCCGCCGTAGTCCAGCCGGAAGATCACGTGCGCGATGCTGATTCTTCGCTTCATCTCACACCAACAGCCGCGGGTTACCTGCGCATGGCCAGCCGGCTCACCGCAGCGTCAAATCACCTTCGCGAATACTTCGCCCACGGGCGCCCAGCGAAAATCACCCGCGAGCCGGCGCAGCTTGCCCTCGAAGCGGGCAAGGTTGACGTAATGGCGAAAGCGCGTGCGCAGGTCAATGTCGCCGACGCGGGGCTGGTCGGGATCGAGCTCCCAGGGATGGAAATAGAACACGGCGGGCCGGCCTTCGCCACCGCAGACACGGGCCAGCGCCCAACGGCTCCACCAGTAGGGCAGCAGGCGAAAGAAACCGCCGCCGCCGCAGGGAAAACGCCAGCCGCCATACTGCAGCGTCGTGATCGGAATTTCGACCAACGGGTACCCGTCGAAGTGGAAGGGGAAGCGCGGCGCCTCGCGCATGCCGTAGTGGTCGTGACGCACGGGGTTGATGCTGGAGCTGTAGCGGTAACCCGCTTCGCTCAGCTCGTCGAGCGCCCACAGGCAGTCGGCATTGAGCGAGAAGCTCGCGGCCCGATAGCCGATGACCCGCTGGCCGGACAGGTCTTCCAGCAACGCTTTGGTGCGGGTGATATCCGCCCTGAACTCGGCCGGCTGCTGCTCGTGCACGCGGATGTGGCGGTAGCCGTGACTGGCAATCTCGTGGCCCGCAGCCGCAACCTGACGCACGACTCCCGGCAGGCGCTCGGCGACCCAGCCGAGCCAGAAGAACGTGGCGCGGATACCGGCCGCGGCGAAAATATCCAGGATCAGCCCGACGTTGCGTTCGACGCGCAGCGGGTAGCGATCCCAGTCGTCGGGAGACACGTACGGACGCAATGCCGAGACCTGGAAATAGTCCTCGACGTCGACCGACATGGCGTTGTCCCGTCCCGCGGAGACGCCATTTGGTTCTTCCGGGAAAGGCCGCTCATTTGCCGTCACGCCATCAGAACGTGCGGACGAGTTCGACACTGACCCAGTACTCGTCATAGTCGGCGGACGAGCCGTCCTTGCGATCCCTGCTGCTCCAGCCGGTGTACAGCGAAGCGCTTGTGCGCAGGCCGAGTTCGCGGGCGACGCCCATGCGCAGGTACAGGTTGTCGTCCTCGAAAGCCGGCGCGGTGTCGTCGAGCGTGTTGTTGTACTCGCGATTCTCCCAGGCGGCGTTCAACGACGCCGTGGTCAGCGCCCCGATGTCCCAGCCGAGATCCGTGTAGACACCCCAGGCTGTCTCGTCGTCCAGGTTCTGGACCTGTGCGGTATCCGGGTCGAACGCCATGTTGTCCTCGCGGCGCTCCCAGAACAGGCCCAGCGTCGCGCGGCTGCGATACAGTTCGCGCAGCACGGAGGCGTCGGCCCGCTTGTACAGGTAGAAGTTGCCCGAACCGGTGCGCCCCAGTTGCGAGCCGGGCGGCAGCGGCGGCTGCTCCTGCCCCGGCACACCAGCCGGCAGGCGGCGCAGCTCGGTCAGGTCGGTCGTCGTCGGGGTTTCGTCGTAACTCAGCCGATAGCGGACGTCTTCCTCCACCAGTTCGCCGAGCATGCGCCAGGTGGTGCCGAAGTACCGGTGTCCGACGGCTGCCTCGAGCATCGTGGTTTCGGTCGCCATGGCGACGCCGGTTTCCCAGCGACCCTCGTTCAGCGAGTCGTCCTCCGGATCCTGGAAATCGCTGTCCAGTCCCACCAGGCCGAACACCTGCCACGCCGGCGTCGTCTGGTACCCGAGGCGCAACCATGTGGACTGCTGCACGAGCTCGCCCGAGGTCTCGTAGTCGACGCTCTCGTACTCATAGGCCAGCTCGTAGCGCAGCGGCCGGGGCGATTCGTCCTGCGATCTCAGGTATGCGGCGCCATCGATCGTGTCGATGTCCTGGATGTCGAGCGGTTCCGAGATGGTCTGGTCGTCGGTACGGGGAGTGTCGTCGAAAAGCACCTGGCCCACCCGGAAGTGGCCTTCAGTTTCGGAATGACCGAAGACACCGCGCCGCCATTCCGGACCGACGTCCCAGATGAAGGCATCGGTCCGGTTGCCCGTAACCGGGATGTTGCTCGAGCTCACGGGCAGTTCGGGGCTGACGGTCACCTGGGACAGATAACTACGCCCGCGAAGCTGGAGCTCCTCGCCGATGAGGTTGGCGAGCACGTCGGCATCGAGGTGGTTGTACACCTCGTTGCGATCGGAATCGTCAGCGTAGAACAGCGCCTCGAGCTGGTAGTTGGCCTCGGCGCGCAGGCGGTTGCCCTCGAACAACAGGCCAACCTCCGGGAGCACGCGGGTGACCCAGTCGCTCTCTTCCTCGTCGCTCGGAGCCAGATTGACGTTGCTCGTGTACGTCTGGCTGAGCGTGATCGACGGCTCGATCTCCCACGCCGCCGCGACAGACGAACCGAACGCCAGGATGGCCGTGGTCGACCACAACGCCGCCTTGTGCCGCATCACGACGCCGCCCCTAGTCCTGAGTGTAAGGATAGTAGTATTCCTTGTAGCGGGAGTGCCCGGATGCAGGCGCCTTGTTGAGCACGAGGCTCACGGTCACGTTCGTGCCCTTCAGCAACTGCAGGACCTGCCCGACATCGCCGGCCGTCGAGCGGCCCGCCTCCACCACGACCAGCGCGTGATTGGCCTGGTCGGCAAGCACGCGCCCCTCGCTGCTCAGGAGCAGCGGCGGTGAGTCGAGCAGCACCACCGTGTTGGCGTCGTTGAACGACTTGAGGATCTGGCCCATGCGCGGGCCTGCCAGCAGTTCGGTCGCATCCTGGCGCGGCCGACCCGCCGACATCACGTAGAGCGACTCCACATCCGTCGCCAGCAGCACCTCGGCAACGTCGCGCGCTTGCGCTGCGAGGAGGTCGAGCATACCGGGGCACTCGTCGATTCCCAGCCGTGAGCTGAGCGTGCGCCGCGCCGGATCGGCGTCGATCAGCACGACCCGGGTCATCTGCTCGCTCGCCATGCTCGCGGCCAGGTTCAGCGCAATGAAGGACTTGCCGGCATGCGGCAGGTCGCTCGTCAGCATGACGAGATTGCCGCCCTTGGGTGCCGACCGCGACATGCCGAAGACTCGCGCGAGCACCGGACGCTTGAGGAAGCGGAAATCACGCGCGAGCATCGGTGAGCTATCGAGCATCAACAGGCTGCGCAATGCGACCGGCGGCCGATCTGCAACCGGCAGCCGCGGCTGCGCGGCCTTCGGGATGGCCGGAACCACCGCCGAGGAATCCCCGCGCCGCTCCGGCGGGGAACGGCCCATGGCTTTCTCTACGATGCTGCTCATGTCGCTGCCACCCCGGCCACGGCACCGACCTCGGTCGCCCGCAGCGCGAGCCACGTAACCAGCAAAACGGCGTACACCGCGAAGAGCCCGGCGACACTGCCGGCCAGCAGCATGGTGTTCCTGCGCAGCATGGCCTGCTCAGCGTCGGCCCGTACGAGTCGCACGGCGCCCAGTACCGGCACACCGAAGCGCCGCTCCAGGTCGCTGCCGGTGAAAAACACCGGCCGGATGAGGTTCAGGCCGAAGGCGAGCGCCGCGCCGGCGAGCAGTGCAAACACGAGCACCCCGGTCACGAACAGCCCCCGCGGCGGGCCTGCCGGCACTGCCGGCAAGGTCGGTGGGTCGATGATGCGAAACGTCGCGTCGCTGCGGCTTTCTTCCGCGGCGTCCGAGATGCGTGCCGATTCAACCCGCGCGAGCAACTCCTCGTATTGCTTGCGCGTGAAATCGTAATCGCGGGTGAGCCGCTTCAGTTCCGCCTCGATGGCCGGCACGGTGTCCACCTTGCGGCGCAGCCCGGCCACGACGCCCGCCTGCTCGGAGCGCTGGGTCTGCAACTGCGCAATCAGCACGTCGGTCTGCGACAACTGCATCTTCATCTGCTGGTAGACGGGATTGAGGTCGAGCGGCGAGTAGGCGCGCGAGCGGGCCCCGGGGAGCGGTGCGGTCGCGGCCTGCTTGGCCCGCAACTCCTCGATGGTCTTGTTGATCGCCACGATGTCCGGATGGGTATCCGTGTATTTCAGGCGCAGCTCCGCGAGTTGCGCCTCGAACTGCGCAATCTGCCGGCTCTCGGGGGAATCCACCGACTGGCCACCCGTGGAGGGAGCCAGGCCGAAGACCGGTTCCTCGCCCTCGAGCTGGCGCTGCAGCTCGGCGCGGCGGTTCTGCGCCACCCGCAGCTTCGAGGCGATGTCCTGCAGCTTGTTGTCTGCTTCCTGCAGACGCGCGAAATAATCCACGCCGTCGTCGGGCATCAGGCCCACGTTGCGCTGCTTGAACTCGGCGAGCTTTGCCTCGGCTTCGTTCAGGCGTCGCGCGTAGTCCTTGCGCTGCTCGTCGAGGAAGGTCTTGGCGGCAGCGGCGTCGGTCACGCTCTTGCCCTGCGCACCGCTGATGAAGGTGCTGATCAGCGCCGTCACCACGGCGAGCGCCTTCTGCCCGTCGGTGTTCTGGTAGCTCACATTGACGATGTTGTTGCTTTCCCAGTTCAGGTTGATGTTCAGACGCAGGTTATCCAGCAGCGCCTCCGTGGTCGGGCCCCTGCCCCCCTCGCCGCGCAGCCCCGCCTCCTCGATCAGCCGCTCGAGGTTCGGCCGGCTCATCAGCACGCGGGTCATCATGTTGGCGGCGACGATCGCGTCCGTGTTGACGGCAAGACCCTGCAGCAACGGCCGCAGGGTGCTCTGCGTGTCGACGTACACGCGCGCCGACGCGCGGTGGACGTCGGGCTGCAGGAACACGACCGTCCAGCCGACGACGCAGACCAGCCATGCGGCCGCAACCGCAACCCAGCGGAACCGCCAGCAACCCCAGAGCACCCCGCGGATGTAGTCGATCAACTCCGCGGGGTCGAACCCGCCCTGATTGACAGTGCTTGCCATGAGAGTCGTCTTGCCTACAGCCGCGATTCCGGTATGAAGAGCACGTCGCCGGGCATCATCTCGATGTTCTCGCTGATCTTGCCCTCGTTCAGCAGGTCGGCGAGGCGGACGGGAATCTCCACCTTGTGGCCGTCGGCGCGACGGATGATCTTGGCGCGGTTACCCGCCGCCCCGGGCGCGAGCCCGCCCACGTCGATCAGGACATCGAGCACGGTCAGGTTTCGGCGGTAGGCGAGCGCCCGCGGCTGTGCGGCCTTGCCCACTACGCGAATCTGCTCGCCGAAGGTGCCGACGAACTCCCGCACGATGACGTTCACCTGGGGTGTCTTCACGAAATTGGCGAGGGCTGCCTCCATGTCGCGCGCGAGCTGTGTCGGTGTCTTGCCGACTGCCTGCATGTCCTCCACGAGTGGCGTCGAAATGCGTCCGTCCGGGCGCACCGGCACGCTCACCGACAACTCCGGGTTGCGCCACACGAAGATGTCGAGCTGGTCACCGGGCCCGATGAGGTACTGCGCCGGAGCCTCCGTCGTGGTCGGCGTCGGCGGCGGCTCGGAAGTTGCGCAGCCCGCTGTCAGCGCAGCGAGAGCAATGGTCATCACACAAGTCAAACGTCCGATCATTGGCATTTCCATGTGTTCCCCCAACAAATTTTCCGGGCGCCCGGGAACAGGTCCGACGGACCATCCGCCGCGGGCATGGTCGCGACGGGCCGGGCCCGGTTCGCCATTTGACATTTTCCGAAACCCTGCCGAATTTGCAGTGACCGGGATCGCATTTCGATCTCCGGACAATGCCTTGATTAGTGTAATGGTTCTGCCCTGGCGCCGCTGGCCGACGTCGCGGCAGGACCGCCGGAGCGCCCCCGGGATCGGGGGTGGCTGCCTGTGCCGGCAGGACTGCCACAGCAAGCAACTCCTGCAGCGCGGGCAGTTCGCCACAGGCGACTGCGCGCAGCCCCATGCGGCGGATCTCAGTCCGGCCAGCGTGGCGGACGCTTGCCGATGAACGCGCTGATGCCCTCCTGCGCGTCGGGCCCGAGCAGATTGGCAGTGATGCAGCGGGCAGCACTCTGATAGGCGTCCGGCAGGGGCTCCTCGAGTTGCTGGTAGAACAGCCGCTTGCCCGCCGCGACCACGCGCCGCGGCTTTGCCAGCAACGCCTGGACCAGCGTGCCGACCGCCGCGTCGAGTTCGGCCGGTGGGACCACGCGATTCACGAGCCCCCATGCCAGGGCAGTCGCAGCGTCGATGAACTCGCCGGTGAACAGCATTTCGAAGGCGCGCTTCGGGGCAATATTGCGCGAAACGGGCACGCCCGGTGTCGCGCAGAACAGCCCGAGATTGATGCCCGAGGTCGCCAGGCGCGCGTCCGCTGCGGCTATCGCCAGATCGCAGGCAGCCACGATCTGGCATCCGGCGGCGGTCGCGATGCCGTGCACCCTGGCGATTACCGGCTGCGGCAGGTCGCGAATCGCCAGCATGAGGCCGGCACAGTCGCGAAACAGGCGACCGATCGCGGCCTCGTCGCGCGTGGCGCTCATCTCCTTCAGGTCATGGCCCGCACAAAACGCGCTCCCGGCTCCCGCGATCACGACGACACGCACACTGTCGTCCGTCGCAATGGCAGCCAGCGCCGTGCGCAACTCGCCGAGCAGCGCGTGATCGAGCGCGTTGAACCGGGCCGGCCGGTTCAGGGTCAGGGTCGTGACGCCGGCGGCATCGGCGCGCAGCAAGGACGGTTCCATGTTCACCCTGCTCCTCCCGTCACCCGGCGGCGACTCACTCTATGGCACCTGCGGAGCGGGCACGCTCGCGCAGCACGAATTTCTGGATCTTGCCGGTGGAGGTCTTCGGCAACTCGCCGAACTCCACCCGCTTCGGCACCTTGAACCCGGCGAGCAGGCTGCGGCAATGGGCGATCAACTCCTCCTCGCCCGCCCTCGCCCCGGGTTTCAGCTCCACGTAGGCGCGCGGGCTTTCGCCCCACTTCGGGTCCGGCTGCGCCACCACGGCCGCGAGCAGCACGGCCGGATGCCGGCAGAGCGCATCCTCGACTTCCAGCGAGCTGATGTTCTCGCCGCCGGAGATGATCACGTCCTTGGACCGATCGCGGATCTTCACGTAGCCGTCACCCTGCACCACGGCGAGATCCCCGGAGTGAAACCAGCCGCCGTCGAATGCCTCGGTCGTGGCGCGCGGATTCTTGAGATAGCCCTTCATGGTCATGTTGCCGCGAAACATGATCTCCCCGATGGTGGCGCCATCCGGCGGCACCGGCGTCATGGTCTGCGGGTCCATCACGGCGACCGCCTCCTGCAGCGTATAGGTCACACCCTGCCGGCCATTGCGCTCGACCCGGGCGGCGAGATCGAGTTCCGCCCACTCAGGCTGCCTCGCACAGATCGTCGCCGGGCCGTAGGTTTCGGTCAGGCCGTACACGTGGGTGAGATCGAAGCCCATGCGATCCATGCCCTCGATCATCGCGGCCGGCGGGGCGGCCGCCGCCACCATCGCCGCCACGCGATGTTTGATGCCCGCCTTCAGCGTCTCGGGTGCGTTGATGAGCATGCTGTGGACGATCGGCGCACCGGTGTAATGCGTGACACCGTGCCGGCGGATCGCATCGAAAATGGCGGCGGCTTCCACCCGCCGCAGGCAGACGTTCGTGCCGCCGATGGCCGCCACCGCCCAGGGAAAGCACCAGCCGTTGCAGTGGAACATCGGCAGCGTCCAGAGATAGACCGCGTGGTGCGGCATGCCCCAGTCGAGGATGTTGGAAAGCGATGCCAGATAGGCTCCGCGGTGATGGTAGACCACACCCTTCGGATTGCCGGTCGTGCCCGAGGTGTAGTTGAGCGCGATCGCCTGCCATTCATCGGCCGGCGGACGCCACCGGAGATCCGCATCGCCCGTGGCGATGAACGCCTCGTAGTCCTGCCGCCCCAGCCGTTCGCCGCCAGCCGAAAGCGGATCCTCGACATCGATCACCAGCGGCCGCGGATCGAGCCTGCCGAGCGCCTTGCCGATGACCGTCGAGAACTCGGTATCGGTGATCAGGACACGCGCCTCACCGTGCTGGAGCATGAACGCGATCGCCTCGGCGTCCAGTCGGGTATTGAGCGTGTTCAGCACCGCTCCGGTCATGGCGACGCCGAAATGCGCCTCCACCATCTCGGGAGTATTGGCGAGCATGACCGCCACAGTGTCCCCGGGCCCGACACCGGCGCGCGCCAGCGCCGAGGCGAGTTGCCGGCAACGCGCGTAGGTGTCGCGCCAGCGGTAGCTGCGCTCCCCGTGCACCACCGCGAGTCGCTCCGGCCAGACCTGTGCCGCCCGGGCGATGAAGGAGAGCGGCGTCAGCGGAACGAAATTGGCCGGATTGCGCTCGAGGCCGTGCTCGTAGATCGCCGGAGTGCTCATACTGATCTGCGGGTGTGTTGTGGTCGATTCATGCTAGCACCAGCGGCTTTTGCCGCGTTATGTCACACCTGTAAATACCTATGTGATTGCCGCGCGGTTACGGCTATAGTCGTTTGCACTCATTACAAGAACAAGAACGCTGACGTGAGACCGGCCAACGAACAAGATGAAGCGTCTGCTCCACCAGAGCCCGAGTTCGAGTCCACCGACGGTGGCTGGGATCCGTACATCGCTGCATTGCTGAGCGGGCCCGCGCCGGCCCGTGACGCCGCCGGCGATGACGACGAGGACTACTCCGAGCCGGTGATGAGCTTCAGCCGCCGACCGGCGAAGTCCGCGTCAGGCCAGGCCGAAGACGCAGATTCCGCGCTCTGGCAAGCAGAAACCCCGGCCAGAGAGAAAAGCCTTCGCTGATTTGCGGGGCGGCTGCGCCGCCCAGAATCGCTCCGCGATTTTGTCGAACCTGGCGCGCCCGACAGGATTCGAACCTGTGACCTTCAACTCCGGAGGCTGACGCTCTATCCAGCTGAGCTACGGGCGCTTGATGTTGTGTTCCAGTTTGTACCTTATCCCCTGACGCAGCCAACAGCGCTGCGCGCTGTCTGACGC
>JAJTYX010000115.1:0-2816 GCA_021462865.1 Gammaproteobacteria bacterium
CGGCCGCGACCGGTCCTCCGCGCGGCAGGCGGCCGTCGAATCCGTCCACTCCATCACGCGCCTCATCGCCCGCGACTTCGCCAACATCGCGCGCGACACTGCCCTCCTCGACACGATCGTCCGAATCAACGACACGCCCGGCTCGGGCGAGCAGCAGACCGACGAGATTCTCCTGTTCTGCCGCTCGATGCGCCCCGTGCGCCCCGAGCAGCAGGAGGAGACGACCTACCGCGAGGCGGGCATTCACGAGGTTCACTACCGGCTCAAGCCCGATCGCGAGGTCGTCGGCGTTCTCTGGCGGCGCAGCGACCCGATCGTGGATGAGAACTACGAGGGCGGCGGCGTGGCCGTCCCCCTCGGAACGCAGGTCTTCTCCCTCGATTTCGAGGCGTTCGACGGCACGTCGTGGCTCTCGACGTGGGACAGCGACAACGACGGCCTGCCGCACGCCCTGCGCGTCACCTGCCGCGTCGTCGAGCCGCAGGGAGGCGCCGTCATCTCCGCCCGCGCCACCGTCGCCCTCGATCGCGTCCCCCTGCCCTTCGATCCCGAAGTCGATGAGACCTACGACCCCTCGATGGACGTCGAGAATCTCGAGTTCGGAACCGAGGGCGAGACCGGCGGCGGCGACCTCTTCCAGTTCGAAGGGGGCGGCTCAACCACCGGCGGCGGCGGCGGACGACGCGGCGGACGGCGAGGAGGCGGAGGCGGCGAGTCCGGCGGCGGACGCGATGGCGGCGGCCGCACCGGAGGCGGCGACGGCAGCGGACGAGGCCAGCCCGGAACCGGCGGCGGCGCGCGGCCCGGAGGAGGCCGACCATGAACGCCCTCAACGCCTCTCAGCGTGCGCGGCGGGCCGCCGCCCGACCATCCCTTCGGCGGCGCGGCTCGACGCTCATGCTCGTCCTCTGGGTCGTCACCATCACCTCGCTCATCGTCATTCCCCTGCAACTCTCCGCCCAGCGCCAGGCCGTCGCCGGACGCGAAGCGCTCGGCCGCGTCCGCGCCCGCTGGGCCGCCCGCGCCGCCGTCGAGTCCTACATCGCCTACCTCGAATGGCAGATCGACACCGAGCAGGAAGTCGAGCCGACCACCTTCAAGGAAGAGATGGAGGAGTTGGCGCACGGCACGATCCGCGACTCCGCCGGCGTCCTCGTCGCCGAGTACCACGTCCAGCACTGGATCAACGATGAACTCACCGACGGCCCGGCCGACGCGCACGCGAAGATCAACCTCAACCTCCTCGACGAAGAGTCCCTGGGCAAACTCGAAGACATCACCCCCGAGATGGTCGCCGCCATTCTCGACTGGATGGACCCCGACGACGACGTGCGCGAGGGAGGCGCGGAGGCGGGCTACTACAACCACCCCCTCAAGCCCTACGATCCGCGCAACGGCCCGTTCAAGAACCTCCAGGAACTCGAACTCGTCTACGGCGTCACGCCGCTGCTCGTGCGCGGCGAAGACTGGAACCTCAACGGCATCCTCGATCCGAATGAAGACGACGGCCCCGCGACGTGGCCCGACGACAACGCGGACGGCCGCCTCGACGCCGGGTGGTCCGCCCTGCTCACGACCTCATCCGTCGAGCCCGGACCCCTCGCGGACGGCAACCGCCTCTCCCTGAGCACCTCCGCCGTCTCGGAGATCCGCAACGCCTTCGGCCTCGACCAGGCGCAGGCCAACGCCCTCTTCCACTACTCGCGCGCGGAAGGCAACACGCTCGAAGGGCTCCTCACGACGCCGCTGAGCACGATCACGCGCGACGGCCAGCCGAACCAGGGCGGGCAGGGCGAGGCCGCGGGCGGGGCGGGGGCGACGGGCGGCGCCGGGCGGACGCGCGGCGGGGCCAACCGGAACCAGCAGAACCAGACGCTTGGCGCCCGCGACCTGACCGACGAGCAGATCGGCCGCATCCTCGCCGGAGCGACGATCGGCACGACCTACGCGCCCAAGCCGGGGCGCCTGAACATCAACACCGCGCCCGTCGAGGTGCTCGAACTGCTGCCGGGCGTCGATGAAGCGCTCGCCGATCAGATCGACTCGCTGCGCCACGGCAAGTCCGCCGGGATCACGAGCCTCGTCGAACTGCTCCAGATCCCGACGCTGTCGCGCGAGACGCTGGCGGCCATCGCCCCCTACATCGACGTGCGCAGCAACGCCTTTGTCATCACCGCGAGCGGCGCGGCGATCCCCGGCAGGACTGAAGTGCAACTTGTGGTTACGATCGACCGTTCCTCCCTTCCCATACGCATTCTTGAGTACATTGAACGGTAATGGAGAATATCTCTCGGGCGGCGGGCTCGGCCCGCGCCATTCGATAACGCAGGACGGCGCGGTTCGGCTTCGGACCGCTGGCCCACGCCAGCGACCTCGCTTGACCGAACCCCACGCTCAACCGGAGACCGGACCAGTTTCATGACGCGAACGAACGGATCAATTCGAAGCAACGGCGGCGAGGCGCTGCGGCGCGTCGTCGCGCTGCATCGCCAGGGCGAGCAGTGGCAGGTCGTGATGGCGGAGAACCGCTCCGGCCGCCTCCACGTCGCCGAGCACCAGTCCATCCCCGTGCGGGATGCGGAACGCCTTGGCTCGCTGCTGGCGCGCCTCGCGCCCGATCGCGTGGTTCGCGTGCTGCCGGGCGGATCGGTCCTCTGCCGGGTGCTGGAGATTCCCGCGCTCGACGACGCCGCGGCGTCTCAGGCCGCCCGACTCCAGGCCGAGGCCGACCTTCCCAGTGGAAACCGGCGGCTGGCGCGTGCCCTTCATCAGGCATTCAATCAGGCCAGGTCTGCGGAAGGACACGGGGCATGGCC
>JAJTYX010000116.1:0-1763 GCA_021462865.1 Gammaproteobacteria bacterium
ACGGATCGTCGAGTCGTTCGAGGCGAGTCAAAAAGAGGGCAAAGGCGCGTACGCGCTGGATGGCAAGATGATTGACATGCCGTTGCTGAAGAATGCGCAAAAGGTGTTGGATCGTGCGCGCGCGGCGGGCAAGGCGCGATGACGCTTCCCTTCAGTGGTCAACAAACGACTTGGAATTTACGTCAACGTCTTACGCCCGGCGAATTGTTTGGGCTCGCCCTGGCATTCAGCGCGGGAGGGCTTTTCCTCTGGTTCTCTCCCCAAATTTCCTATTCCTTTTACGATTTCAAGATTTATCTCAATACAGCCCATGGAGAATTTCAAGGCTACTATTACGCCAACTGGTATTTGCCGTTTTTTGCCCTGCTTGCCAGGTTTCCTCTCAATGTAAGCTACCTGCTGTGGAGCGGTATGAACATATTTGGGGTATTCTTGGCGGCCCGCATATTCGGAGGCAAAGGGATTGTGGCATTGCTCTCCTATCAGATGTTCTACACGCTCATGTATGGGGGAATCTCCGGGGTGATCGTAGGCGCGTTGGCGCTCTGCTGGTGGAGCCTGTGCAACCGACAATGGCATCTGGCGGGCTTAGGCATAGCCATAGCAAGCGGTAAATTTCAGATCGGCATTACAGGCAGCCTGATCCTCCTGTATATGACAGATATACCCTGGAAAGACAAAGCCCGCGCGCTGATCGTACCGGCTCTGGTCGCGCTTGCATCGCTGTTTTTATATCCCGGCTGGCCGTTACAACTCATGGAAAATATTATCAATGATCCGCCGAATGCACTTGGCAGTATCTCGTTATGGCGCTGGTTTGGGCCCTGGTCGCTTTTACTTTGTATTCCGCTGCTCCTGATTCCCCTGCCTCCCCAGCGCCGCTTCGTTGCATTGGCGGCAACCTCCGCGCTGGTTTTACCCTATTTTCAACAGTCTGATTTATTATTCCTGCTCGCCATACCGATTGGCTGGCTGGGCTTGCTCGGCAATCTCGGATATCTCCTCACCATCTATGGATGGGATGCTCTTCAACTTTTGACTCTTCTGCCTCTGGCAGTGTATGGAACGACTCTGTTGCCCGCGCTCAAACCGCTCTTCGAGAACCGCTTCAAACACGCGTCGCTTCCGCCCGAGAAATGACGAGTTTATACTCAGAAAAGGTCGGCGCGCGCGTTGGATCAGATGAAGGCGGCAGGAAGAATTTATAACATCAGCTACAGACTATGTCGCCACGGCGCCACGCGACGCGCGGATTTTCACAGAAATTCAAAAAAGAAATCCGTGTGAATCCGTGAAATCTGTGGCAAAGAATCGGGAGATCAATCTTGCTATCCATCCTATACGGCATTGCATCGTCGCTTTCGTGGGGCGCGGGAGATTTCGCAGGCGGGCTCGCCAGCCGCAAGGTCGGCGCGTATCGCGCGGTGTTATACGCCGATTTCTTCGGCTTGTTGATTCTCGTCATCGCTTCGTTTTTTTATCGCGAATCGTTCCCGACCTCAACTGCCGCGCTCAACGCGTTCATCGGCGGCGCGCTTGGCTCGTGCGGCTTGCTGATCTTGTATTACAGCCTGAGCGTCGGGCAGATGAGCGTCGCCGCGCCGGTCTCAGCGCTGTTCGCGGCATTGCTTCCCGTCATCGTCGGCTCGATCACCGAGGGATTGCCCAGCGTCATTCAATTCATCGGATTCGCGCTCGCGCTCGCGGCAGTCTGGCTGATCTCGCAAGGCGACGGCGGATTCCACATCGGCAAACTCTCGGAT
>JAJTYX010000117.1:0-1909 GCA_021462865.1 Gammaproteobacteria bacterium
TCATTAGGAATGTATCTGACATCCAAGACAACATACATAGCAATCATAACAATAGTATCTGCCGTTTTGAATATTATACTCAATTTTATTTTCATTCCAATATATGGGATAATGGGTGCAGCAGTTAACACTTTGATTGCGTTTATATTCCTTTACTTTTTCTCATTTATCATGTCTAATAAATATTATAAAATAAATTTCGAAGTATTACGTTTACTTTTACTTTTTTTAATCAGTAGTATTTTATTATTTATAAATTATGTCACTCAGATAGAATTATTATTGATAAACTTAACTTTTAAATTAGTGCTAGTTCTATTATTCCCATTGATTTTGTATTTAACAAAATTTTATCATACTAATGAGATTAACACTTTAAAATCTATAATTGTAAAATGGAAAAATCCATCTGAATGGGCTCAAAAAAAAAACAACAACATTGATATATTTAATAAGGATTAAATGATCAGGAGGATTAAAAATATTGTTTGGAAATTATTAATCAAGCTAAATCTTGGAGGAGCCATCCAACTAATGCTTACAGGTGGTTTACTCGAAGATGGCTGGTTCAAAAGTTTTAACACAAAACAATCAGTTGATATTAATAATAAGCCTATACCTTGGTGCACCTATTCATTTATCAAATTTATTGAACCAAGGTTGAAAAAGAATTTTACTGTATTTGAGTTTGGAAGTGGAAATTCAACACTTTGGTACTCAAACCGGGTGAAAAATATAGTTGCTGTTAAAAGCGATAAAGAATGGTTTAACTTTATATCATCTAAACTGCCCCAAAATGCTCATATTATTTTTAAAGGATTAGATTATAATGGAGAATATTGCCGGTCTGTTAATGCAGAGAATACAAAATTTAATTTAATTATTATTGATGGACGGGATAGAGTTAACTGTATTAAATGTTCATTAGATTCTTTAACTGAAGATGGAGTAATAATTTTTGATAATGCGGATTTGCCTAAATATCTGGAGGGTATTAATCATTTGAAAGATAGAGGATTTAAGAAAATCGATTTTATAGGGATATCACCAGTAACGCCACATAATAATTGTACATCTGTATTTTATAAATACAATAATTGTCTTGAAATTTAATGCTATGAAAGTTCTTTTTTTATTAAATGGTTTAACACATTATGTTATTCCTATTTTAAATAAAATAAATAATCTTGAAAATGTTGAAGTTATTACTATATCTGCTGGTCAATTATCAAGTAATGTTGGTGCTGGCGTATATCTAACCGAAAGTGGAGCTAATTTTAAAATGTATTTCGAAAAGGAGGTTAAGAGATATTATAATAAAACTTTTTTTCAGAATTTTAAATTAATATTGGAAAAAGAGAAGCCTAATATTATTGTTCTTGGTTGGCCATTTGTTTTGGAACTAGTGTTTAATCTGTTTTTAACATTTCATATAAAAAAAAACAAAATAAAAATACTTTTCAAAGAAATTCCCTTTCAGGTTCAGCCCTTTTATGATGCTATAAAATTTAAGTCCACAGAATTTATAAATGAAAATCTTGAATTAATTGATAAATCATTTAAAAGAAAAATTTCTAATTTTTTTATAGCAATTATTCGGTCAATTTATTATAGGATTGCAGATGGAATAATCACTTATACTGAAGATTCATACAAATTATTAAAGACATTTGGCGTATCTAAAGAAAAAATATTTGTATCATATAATTCACCTGATACTGAATTGCTTAAGGTCGTTAAAAACCAAGCACTCTCTTCGGAACCAATTCTAACTTACAATTATCAAAGATTGATTCATGTAGGAAGATTAGTAAAATGGAAAAGAGTAGATTTTCTAATTAGAGCAGTTAACGATTTAAGAAATAGTTTTCCACAAATTGAACTAATTATAATCGGGGATGGCCCAGAA
>JAJTYX010000118.1:0-1394 GCA_021462865.1 Gammaproteobacteria bacterium
GACAGCACCTGCCCGCGCGTGAGGCGCGCCAGGCCCATCCACGACGTGAGGCCGATGCCGATGAAGATGAACAGCATGCCGCCGCTTTGCGAGTCAAGCTGGCCCAGCGTGTAGGCCAGCGTGCCCGGCTGCGGGCTGGCAAAGCTGGTGCGGAAGAACGTCATCAGCATGATGATAAAGAGCAGCGTGGGGAAGGCGTACATCAGGTCCACGATGCGCATGAGGAAATTGTCCAGGCGCCCGCCGGCGTAACCGGCGGCCAGCCCGACAAACATGCCCACCAGGAAGGCCGTCAGCGGGCCGATGAACGCCACTGCCAGCGACACGCGCGCGCCGAAAATGATGCGGCTGAGCAGGTCGCGGCCCAGGGCGTCGGCACCCAGCGGGTAGGCGTCGCTGACCGTGACATAGCCGCCTTCGTCCTTGGCGGTCATCGCCGGGAACATGTCAATGATCCAGCGCGGCGCGGCGTTGTTGTCCACCAGCACCTGTGTCTGGTAGTCCTTCGGCGCGATCCAGGGCGCGAAGATCGCCACCAGAATCCAGAAGACGATGACGACCAGGCCAAAGAGCGCGGCCCGGTTGCGCCGCAGGCGCCGCCAGGCGTCCAGCCACAGGCTTTCACCCTTAACATAATCGTCCAGGCTGGCAACCTGGCCCGCTGCGGCGGGGGCGTTCTGCTGTTTCTGTTCTACAACCGCCATAAGAAAGTTACCCCACAAAAATCGTTAATCGTAACGGATGCGCGGATCAAGCCAGGCGTAGGCGAGGTCAACGACCAGGTTGGCCGTGACCAGAAAGCTGGCGTACAGCAGCAGCGTGCCCATAATAACCGGGTAGTCGCGCCCGGTGATGCTGGTGACGAAGTAGCGCCCCATGCCGGGGATGCCGAACACGGTTTCGACGACAAACGTGCCGGTGATCAGCGCCGCGAACAGCGGCCCCAGGATGGTCACGACGGGGATGAGGCCGTTCTTCAGCGCGTGGAACAGGATCACCGCCCGCTCTGAGAGGCCCTTGGCGCGCGCGGTGCGGATGTAATCCTCAAACAGCACCTGCAGCAGGCTGGCGCGCGTGAGGCGGGCGATCAGCGCGGAGCTGACGAAGCCCAGCGCGAAGGCCGGCATCACCAGGTGGGCGAACGTGCCCCAGCCCGACACCGGCAGCACCTTCATCTGCACGCCAAAGATATATTGCAGCAGCGGCGCGGTGATAATCACCGGGACGGAGACGCCCACCACCGCGACGCCCATGCCCAGGTAGTCGTAAGCGGTGTTGCGGTTCAGCGCGGCGAAGATGCCCAGCGGCAGGCCGATCGAGAGCGCCACTGCCAGCGCCGCCACGCCCAACTGCATGGAGATGGGCAGGTTTTCGCGGAAGATGTCGTTCACCGA
>JAJTYX010000119.1:0-11852 GCA_021462865.1 Gammaproteobacteria bacterium
ACCGCGACGTCCGGAAATACGGTCGGCACTGAAGTGCCTCCTACAGGGTGCTGCCGACCGCGGCGATGAACGAAGCGCGACGCGCGCTGCGATGAACGAAGTCGTGTAGGAGGGACTTCAGTCCCGACCACCGCGACGTCCGGAAGTACGGTCGGCACTGAAGTGCCTCCTACAGGGTGCTGCCGACCGCGGCGATGAACGAAGCGCGACGCGCGCCGCGATGAACGAAGTCGTGTAGGAGGGACTTCAGTCCCGACCACCGCCCCGGGGTCAGGCAACGCGTGCGATACGTCACCGGGCGTCCCGGCGCAGCGTCCGCGCCAGCAGCCCCGCGCGGCATCGACGCGGCGACTTCGTGGCATTCACGCGCATCGGCGCAGAACCAAGGAAGGATTCCTCTTATATCAGGCGCGCGCCGCGGCCGTAGGTAAGGTATTGCCACAGCCACCGCACGGAGACGATCAGCGGGTTGGGTACCCCGACAAGAAAGTAGATGTGGGCGAGGCCCCAGAGCCACCAGGCAAGGACGCCGCGCAGGCGCAGGCCGCGGAACTCGATGACGGCCGCGCTCCGCCCGATCGTGGCGAGATGGCCGGCGTGGCGGTAACGGAATGGAGTCGACAAACGCGCACCGCGGATCTGCGCAGCAATCACCCGGGCGACGTAGCGACCCTGTTGCTTGGCGGCGGGCGCGATCCCGGGGACCGCTACACCGCGCGCGTCGGTCACGCTGGCCGCGTCGCCGATCACGAACACCGCCGGCTCGCCCGGCACCGACAGGTCCGGCCCGACCAGCCCCCGCCCGGCACGGTCCGTCGGTGCGCCGAGCCAGCGGCCCGCGGGCGAGGCGGCGACTCCGGCGGCCCAGATCACGGTCGCTGCCTCCAGGCGGTGGCCGCCAGCCACAACGCCATTGGCGTCGCAGTGCGTGACCTGGGCGTTCAGGCGCACCTCGACACCGAGTCGTTCGAGCGAGTGTTGCGCGTAGCGCGATAACGACTCGTGGAAAACCGGCAGGATGCGCGGCCCCGCCTCGATGAGGACGATGCGCGCGCTGCGCGGGTCGATGCGCCGGAAGTCCTTCGCGAGCGTGTGGTGCGCGAGTTCGGCGATGGCGCCGGCGAGTTCGACGCCGGTCGGCCCGCCGCCGACGATGACGAAGCGCAGGAACCGTTCGCGTGCGTGGTCGTCGTCGAGCATTTCGGCGTGCTCGAATGCCCGCAGCAACCGCCGGCGCATCGCGGTTGCGTCGTCGAGGCTCTTCAGGCCGGGCGCTGCCCCGGCCCAGTCATCGTGCCCGAAGTAGGAGTGCCGGGCTCCGGTCGCAAGCACGAGATAGTCGAACTCCAGTGAGCTGCGCGTCAGCAGCACCTGGCGGCGAACGGCATCGACGCTGCGAACCTCGTCGAGCAGCACGGTCGCATTGGCCTGCCGGCGCAGGATGGAGCGCACGGGCCAGGCGATATCCGATGGCGCCAGGCCCGCGGTGGCCGCCTGGTAGAGCAGGGGCTGGAAGAGGTGATAGTTGTGTCGGTCCACCAGTGTCACGCGCGCATCGATGCCGGCCAGTGCCTGTGCCGCAAACAGCCCGCCGAAGCCCGCGCCGACGATGACGACGTGGGGGGGGTGACCGGAATCGCCCCGTTCCATGCCGTCAGACGAAATGTGGAATCACGCGCTCCCGGATCGTGCGCAGCGCCTCGAACGGCTCATCGAATACGCGCAGCGCGAGATCGGTGAGCCCGGCGCGCTCCATCTTCCGGTAGCGCTCGACCTCACGGTCGATCGCGCCGAAGTCGCCGGATGAGCTGACCGCATCGATCAGCCGCTGCACCAGTTCCGGCGGCACGCCCTTGATCCTGCCGGTGCCGGTAACGCCGGCAACCAGGAAGTTGCGGTAATTGTCGCGCACCAGTTGCGCCTCTGCCGGGTCGAGGAGATGGTCGAGGCCGATGTGCGGCGGAATCACCTCGGCGCGGGCGAACAGCCCGACGCGTGCCTCGTGCATGGATGCCTCGCGGTCCTTCTTGATGTGCCAGGCCCAGAAATTCCCGATGCGGAAATCCTCCGCCGGGTAGCGGCGTTTGGCGAGACCGGTGCGGATCTCCTGCATGACTTCCGGCAGCCGTTCCGCAGTGACGTCGCCCGCCTGCACGCCGTCGGCGATGCGCGCGCCCATGCGCAGCATCTGCGGCCCCATCGAGCAGGTGATGATCCTCGGGCGTGGCGCCTTCATGAAGGCCATCTTGAACGGCTGGCGGACGCTGAACACCTCGCCTTCGTATCCCCAGTGGAACGCGCCCGAGGACATCCGCCAGATGATCTCGGCGGCCTCGCGCACACCGCGCACGATGCGCATCCTGCCGAAGTCCAGGCTCGCGCCCCGCGCATGGTCGGTGGTGGCGAGCGCCATCGCGCCACCGCCGCCGAGCCCGATGACAGCACGGCCGTTCGCCAGTTCGTTCAGGCTGATGATCGAGTAGGCGATGCGCACCGGGTGCATCTCGTAGGGGCTGAGCGCCAGCACGCCGAGGCGGATGCGGCTCGTGGCGAGCGCCGCCTGCGACAGCCCGATGAACGGGTCCCAGCCGTTCGGCAGGTTCGAATGCCACAGCGTGCGCACGCCGGCGCGCTCCGCTTCGACCGCGAACTCTGCCACCTGTCGCGGATGCATGTCGCAACCGATGATGATCTCGATGTCCATGATTCAGGGCTCCGGGCGGCGAACGCCGCCCTGCCATTAAAGCAAAAAGGAGCAGGCGTGTGGACAGCAGCGCGGCGCTCAGCCTCCGGCGACGGCGCCGACCACCAGGAAGGGTTCATCGCCGCTCGCGACCGCTGCGGGTAACGGCTCGTCCGGCGCTTCGTTGGACAGGTCCTGCCCGCAGGCGAAGAAGCGGATGTAGGCACGACGTTGACCGGTCGCCTGGTCGCGCGTGGTCCCGCGCAGCATCGGGTAGCGTGCCTCGAGTGCGTCGAGCACGCTGCGCTGCGTGGGTACGCCGGTGACTGCGAGTTCGACCTCGCTGCCGGTGCGGGCGAGCACGCGCAGCGGCGCGGGCAGGACTATGCGGATCACGGCAGCGTCTGCACCTCGACGGAGAGTACCGCCGGCAGGTCGCGGACGATCGCCTTCCAGGTGTCGCCGGCGTCGGGTGAGGCATACACCTGCCCGCCGGTGGTGCCGAAGTACACGCCGCAGGGGTCGAGCCGGTCCACCGCCATGGCGTCGCGCAGCACGTTGACGTAGCAGTTGCGCTGCGGGAGGCCTTTCGTGAGCGGTTGCCATTCGTGGCCGCCGCTGCGACTGCGGTACACGCGCAGCCGACCTTGCGGCGGAAAGTGCTCGGCATCGCTCTTGATCGGGACGACGTAGATCGTCTCCGGTTCGTGCGGGTGCACGTCGATCGGGTAGCCGAAGTCGCTCGGCAGATCCCCGCTCACTTCATGCCACGACGTGCCGCCGTCGTCGCTGCGCATCACGTCCCAGTGCTTCTGCATGAAGAGCACATCCGGGCGCGAGGCGTGGCGCGCGATGCGATGCACGCAGTGGCCCACCTCGGCCGTCGGGTCCGGGATCTGCCCGGAGCGCAGCCCCTGGTTGACCGGCTGCCAGCTCGCGCCACCGTCGTCGGTACGGAAGGTGCCGGCGGCGGAGATTGCGACGTACATGCGCGACGGGCGCGCAGTGTCGAGCAGAATCGTGTGCAGGCACATGCCGCCGGCGCCGGGCATCCAAGCCGTCCCCGACGGGTGAGTGCGCAGGCCCGCGATCTCCTGCCACGACTTGCCGCCGTCGCGCGAGCGGAAGAGGGCGGCATCCTCGACGCCTGCGTAAACCGTGTCGGGGTCCGCGGCGCAGGGTTCGAGATGCCATACGCGCTTGAACTCCCAGGGGCGGGTGGTGCCGTCGTAGTACAGGTGCGTGCCGGTCTCGCCCTCGTAGGCGAACTGGTTGCCGATCGCCTCCCAGCGCCTGCCGCCGTCGTCAGAGCGCTGCATCACCTGACCAAACCAGCTGCTCGTCTGCGAGGCGTAGATGCGGTCGGGCGCCGCCGGCGAGGCGTTGAGGTGAAACACCTCCCAGCCGCTGAAATGCGGGCCGGCGACTTTCCAGCGCTTGCGCTTGCCGTCCGCCGTGAGAATAAAGGCACCCTTGCGCGTGCCGACCAGCACCCGGATCGCGCTCATGGATCTTCCCCCGTCAGGGCCGTCCACGCCTAGTATAGTCGGGAACAAGCAGTGAGCTTTGCCCCGATGGCCGCCCTCTCGAACGACGAAATACTGCGTTACAGCCGTCACCTCGTCATGCCGGAGGTGACACTGGCGGGCCAGCAGCGGCTGAAGGACGCGCGCGTGCTCTGCGTGGGCGCCGGCGGTCTCGGCTCGCCGCTCGCGCTGTATCTCGCTGCGGCGGGGGTGGGCACCATCGGGCTGGTGGAGTTTGACCGCGTCGATCTCACCAACCTGCAGCGGCAGATCCTGTATTCGACCGCCGACGTCGGCCGCCCGAAACTCGAGGCCGCGCGCGAACGACTGGCAGCGCTCAATCCCGAGGTGCGGCTCATCGCCCACCCGGTGCGCCTGTCGGGCGAGAACGTCATGGCGATCGTCCGCGACTACGACGTGGTGGCGGACGGCACGGACAACTTCCCCGCGCGCTATCTCGTCAACGATGCCTGCGTGCTGGCCGGCCGGCCGAACGTCTATGCGAGCATCTATCGCTTCGAGGGCCAGGTGAGTGTGTTCGACGCGCGCCGCGGGCCCTGTTACCGCTGCCTGTTCCCGGAGCCGCCGCCGCCGGGGCTGGTGCCGTCCTGCGCCGATGGCGGCGTGCTCGGCGTGTTGCCCGGCATCATCGGCTCGTTGCAGGCGCTCGAGGTGATCAAGCTCGTGCTCGGTATCGGCGAGACGCTGGTCGGCCGCTTGCTGCTGTTCGACGCGCTGTCCTCGTCGAGCCGGGAGCTGAAGATCGCGAAGGATCCCGGCTGCGCCGTCTGCGGTGACGCTCCGACGGTGCGTGCTCCCGTCGACTACGAGGCATTCTGCGGGTCGCCGGGCGGCGGGTTGCCGGTGATTCGCGCCGGGGAGCTGGCGGCGCGCGAGCGCGCCGGCGAATCCGTCGCGATCCTCGACGTGCGCGAACCCCATGAGCTCGACATCGCGCGCATCCCGGGTGCGACCGCCCTGCCATTGAGCGAACTGCCCGGGCGTTTGCACGAACTCGATTCAGCGCGTGACTACGTCATTGCCTGCCACGGCGGCCTGCGCAGCATGGAGGCGTACTACCTGCTGCACAAGGCCGGGTTCCGGCGCCTGCAGGTGCTCGATGGCGGTGTCGATGCCTGGGCGGAGAAGATCGACCCGTCGATGGCGCGGTACTGAGCGGCCGCTGCGAATTCACGCACGTCGCGCGCGTGGCCGCTCGCCGAGAAACAGCGGGCGCATGGCGGCAAACGCATCGCGCAGGAAGGCATAAGTCTTCGCCACCCGCGCCACCTCGCGCAGCTCGCGGTGCGTCAGGATCCAGTATTCGTAATCGACTGCGCGGATCACGGGGCTCAGCCGCACCAGACCATCGATGCCGTCGGCGGTAAAGCAGGAGAGGATCCCGACACCCACGCCGGCTCGTACCGCGTGGGCCATCGCGATGAAGGAGTTGCAGCGGAGCACGATCTGCTGTTCGTGACCGTTTTCGCGCAGCCAGCTGGTGAAGCGGTACTCCGAGGGGTCGTCGTCGGGAGCGATCCAGGGCACCGTCGCGAGGTCCGGTGCGCTGCGCCGACCGCGTGGCGCGAACCGCCGGGCGCCGTAGATTGCGTAGCGCACCGGCGCCAGCCGGTGCCCGATGAGCATGTCCGGTGGCGAGACGGTGTGCCGGATGGCGATGTCGGCGTCACGCTTGGTGAGATTGAGGGACGCGTGGGAGATCATCACCTCGACGCTGAGGCCGGGATGCGCCGCGCGCAATCCCGCGAGGATGCCCGGCAGGACAGCGATCGCGATGGTGTCGGTGGTGGTGAGACGCACCGTGCCCTGCACCGCGTGGTCCTGCTGCCAGATGCGCCGCTCGATGGCATTGATCTGGTCTTCGACCTGCTCGGTCTGGGCGACAATTCCGGCTGCGACCGGCGTGACGACGTAACCCTGCCGCTTGCGGTCGAACAGCCGCACGCCGAGGCCTTTCTCGATGTGCTCGATGCGCCGGAAGACCGTGACGTGGCTGACACCGAGCGCGCGTGCCGCACCGGCAAGCGTGCCCGCGCGGTGCACCGCGAGCACATAGCGAAGATCGTCCCACTCCATCTTCGTACAGAAATGAAAAGCCGGGTTTCCGGCCTGTCTATACCGAACCCCTGCGCCACTGTCTAGCATCATCGCCAGCATACGGTTCGCGTGCTGGTGGCTACGGCATCACCGTCGGCCACGCGACACGCGTTGCAGCAGTCCGGAGCAGAGGAGGCAGGTCATGTCACCGATCATCACGTTCGCCAGGGGTTATCTGAACGCCGCACTCGCAGGGGGTCTCGCCGCGTGCACGCTGATCGGCGCGCCGGCATCCGGGGCTACTACGGCGTCCGGCGGTGCGCCGGCCATCGTGGTCCGCTACGGCGATCTCGACATCACGGGCGAAGAGGGGCTGCGGGTGCTGTATCGGCGCCTGCGGCAGGCTGCAGCTCAGGTCTGCCGCCCCGAGGAGGGCCGCGACCTGACGCGGCGGCGCCGGTCGCGCGAGTGCCGAGAAGCCGCGATCTCCGACGCCGTCGCGCGGTCAGGCAACGCGCGCCTCGGCGCGATGCACGCCGCGCGAAGTGCGTCGCGGGCGGAGCCACCGCTGCGGGTGACGCGGGCTCAATAGCTGCATCTCGCGCCAGGCAGATCACCCGCACCTGCCGGATGAGGACACAGGCCGCTCCGCCAGCGGCTGCTTCGCGGCGCTTGCCCGCAGATCTTTTCCGGCCGAATATCCCGGCGGGCGGCGACGGGCATCAACGCGGAGAAGGTGAATCGCCATGGGCAGGACGGGGACATGGACATGGGCAAGAGATCAATGCTGGTGGCGGGCAATGCTCATCGGGCTTGCGTGCAGTGCCGTCACGTTGATGAGCATTGACGCCGGTGCGCAGTCTGCCACCCCGGTAATG
The DNA here is from genome assembly GCA_021462865.1 of Gammaproteobacteria bacterium. Taxonomy (GTDB): domain Bacteria; phylum Pseudomonadota; class Gammaproteobacteria; order Steroidobacterales; genus QUBU01. Next base: position 7,146 of record JAJTYX010000119.1, read on the forward strand.
CCGGCGGATCATCCGTCGTGGATGAAGGCAGGCACGCCGCCGGCTGCGCCGCGGCTCGCGCCGGATACGGTGCTCGCACGCATCGATGGCGAGACCATTACAGCGGGCGAACTCGACGCCACCATCGGCGCAATGCGCGGCCCGGATCGTTACGAGTCCCGTTCGCCCGAGGTCGTTCGCGAGCTCCTCGATGCGCTTATCGACCGGCGCCTGATGGCGCGCGCGGCCAGCGCGGCCGGCATGAAACCCAAAGCGGCGCCGGCAGACAGTCCGGCTTCGGAGCCGACAGAGGAGGCGCTCGCCGAGGCGTGGCTGGCGCGCGAACTCGCTACCGTGCAGCGGCCGGGCGAGCAGGACATCGAGCGGTATTACCGCGAGCATGCCGGCGCATTCACGCTGCCGGCGCGCGTGCAGGTCACGCGCGTCGTGGCGGCTACAGCCGAGGCGGCCGCGCGGGCGCGCGAAGAACTCCTGCGCGGCGCGACCGTGGATACGCTGCGCACCGACGCGAACCCCGGGCTGCGCCACGTCGAGACGCTCTGGTTGCAGGACACGCCGAAGAAGTCGCAGCTCGTGGCAGTCGCGCTCGAACTGCAGAAAGCCGAAGTCAGCCCCGTGGTCGCGGTGGCCACCGGCTTCGCCGTGCTGCGGGCCGAGCAGACCGAGGCGGCCCGGCCGCGACCGCTGACGGAGGTCCGCGCGGGCATAGTGGCCGGGCTCGAGGCTGCGGCCCGTCAGCGCACCGAAGCGGAACTGCGCCAGCGATTGCGCGCGGCGGCTCGTGTGACGATCGACGAAGCCGCACTAAGGTCATATTTGCCGCCACCAGTGACGACCGAATCCGGGCCGGCCAGATAGCGATAAATTTATTTTTGATCAGAGAGTTACGATCTTTCTCTGCTGCTTTCAAACGTTGTTCGTACGTATAACTACGTATCGGCCTAAGTAGCGGCCGTTGCGTTAAAAGCGGGTTGTCCTGTTGATATAACGTTAATACCAGCCTGGCCGCTGCATCGTCGGCGGCGCGGGGACAGTCGATCCGAACCAGGGGGGGAAGCCATGAATTCGGTTCTGGGTACACGTTCGCTCGCGGCACTCGCTGCGCTCTTTCTGCTGCCGTTCGCCAATGTCGCGCTGGCCGAATGCCGCGCGCCGACGGCCTGCCTGGCCTGCCATACCTCCATGGGTTACCCGCCCGCGGAGGTCATCGAGGCGATGGCTCCGGCGAGTTGCGAGGTGGGTTTGTTCACCCGCGGCTTCAACCTGAGTAACCCTCGGTTCATTCATCGTACGGCGAAGATGCTCGACGGTCGCGTGCTGATCACGGGCGGGCAGTCCCAGAACGCGCCGACAGCGGTGATCACCACCTCCGTGGATATCTTCGATCCCGCCGACAACAGCATCACCCCGGCCGCGCCGATGACCGTACCGCGCTGGTCGCATTCAGCGACGACACTCGCTGACGGGCGTGTACTCGTGACCGGCGGGCGTACCGGTTCCACGGCGGCCACGGGTGTCGTCCTCGCCACGGCAGAGGTCTACGATCCCGTAACCGACACCTGGACCCAGACCGCCGGGCCGATGAACGCTGCGCGCCGCAGTCATACGGCGACGCTGTTGCCGAACGGCATGGTTCTCATCGCCGGCGGCGGCAACGGCGTGAGCACGTTCACCCAGCAGCCCATCCAGTCGGCGGAACTCTTCGATCCGGCGACGGGGATGTTCACGCTGGTCGGCAACATGGTGACGCCGCGGCTCGGGCACAGCGCCAACGAACTCAACGATGGCACCGTGCTGCTTTCGGGTGGTTCCTCGGGTACGGGAACGTTCTTCCCGACCAATGCCTCGGAGATCTACGACCCGGTGACGAATACCTTCACCGCCACGGCGCCCATGATCTACCCGCACCTGGCGCAGATTCCCGGCAAGCTGCGGGATGGGCGCATCGTGCAGGGCTCCGCGTACTACAACCCGCCGCACAATTCGGCGGGCGGCATCATCACGAACGAGAGTGAAATCTTCGATCCCGCGACCCGTACCTGGACGTCGATCAACCCGATGTTCAAAAAGCGCATCGACATCGGCGCGCAGGGGTTGCTGGACGGGACCCTGCTGATTGCCGGCGGCGTTTCCACCAAGGTGGGCGCGGGCAACCTGACGTTCTTCCAGAACTCCTCCGAGGTCTACGACCCGGCAACCGGTAACTGGCAGCTCTCCGGGATCATGTCCACCGGTCGCGACGAGTTCAGCGGCCTGACGCTGGATGACGGCCGGGTGATGATCTCCGGCGGCTTCGTCTCGCCGGGTGCCGTGCTGCTGAATTCGGTGGAGATCTATACGCCGGGCCTCAGCCAGCAGATCAAGGGCATGCAGAACGTGATCGCCGACCTGCCGGACAGCGCCTTCCAGGGTGGGCATGGCGGCCGCACTGCGCTCAATGCACAGGTCAACCAGGTCACCCAGAAGCTGAATAAGGGCGATCTGGCTGGTGCGCTCGACAAGGCGGAGAAACTGACGGGACGCATCGCACAACGGCTGGTCGACCCGGCTGCCGAAGCGCGCCTGATCGCGATCAACCAGGTGTTGATCAACTCGCTGGTGGACAAGATCTCGCCGAATCTGTCGCCGACGGTTGCGCCGGTTGCTGCACCGAGTTCTGGTGTAGAGCCGCTGCCCGTGAGCTTCACGGCCAACGCGGTCGATCCGGATGGCAGCATCGCTTCCGTGCTGTGGAAGTTCGGTGACTTCACCACCAGTACCGACCTCAATCCGAGCCATTCGTATCAATGCAATGGCACCTATGTCGCCACGGTCGAGGTGGCCGACGACCGCGGTGCCGTCGCGTCGGCGTCGGTGACGGTCACCGTGACTTCCTCGGGCGGCCCGTTGAGCTACGACTGCGATGTGCAGCCGGTGTTCAACCGCGTGTGCACCGGTTGCCACGGCGCTGCGCGCGGCCTGAGCCTGACGACCTGTGAGAACCTGCAGCTCGGCAGCGCCCCGCGACCGCGTCCGGTGGTGACGCCGGGAGTGAAGGAAACCAGCATTCTCTGGCAGCGCATCAACAGCACGACGGCGCCGATGCCGCCGGTCGGAGTCATGCTGCCGCAGAGTGAACGTGATGCCATCGGCGCCTGGATCGACTCACTGAGCCCGGGCGACCCGAACTACTGCGACTAATCCTCCAGCCTGCATCGCGCGTCGGAAGGGCCGGATCATCTGATCCGGCCCTTTTTTTGGTTCATCGCCAGGCTGCGGGGCTGCCCGCACTGCGTCCGGCATGCGCGAGTGATGGGGCGGCCCGATGTTCGCCGAGCGCCGCTCCTCGCGCGTCCCTGTGCTCGTCGCTACGGGTTGCGCCGGCTGCTGCCCTCGAGGCCGGCCGGCTCCACACGTGCTCTCGCCGGACACCGGGCCACCACCGCCTTGCGCTTAGCGGGCGTTTTGCAGCCGCTGACCCGGACTCATCGTCGGACTCGAGCCGTGTAGGAGGGACTTTAGTCCCGACCACCGCGACGTCCGGAAATACGGTCGGCACTGAAGTGCTGCTACAGGGTACTGCCGCCCGCGGCGATTAACGGAGCGCAGCCGCAGCCAAACCCGAGCGAGCGCAGCACAGGGAGGTGCGAAGCGAGCGTCCCGGCACAGGCTGTCCGGATCCGCAGCCCGCGCCGGTGCCGCGTGCCCTGGAGCAGTGTCCCCGCCAGCCGCCCTGATAAGGGCGCCGGTGAGTCCGGGTCACCACCATTCGCACAGACCAGACGAAGGTGCAGGCATTCCCATAGATCAGCGCGGGGCGCCTTCGTCGTCCGGCTCGTCGCGTCGAGCGCCGTGGCCGGCGTTGACCGGAAGGCGGGCGCTGCGGGAACATGCGCACCTGCGCCGGAAGAACAATCGGAGAACAGTCATGAAGCTTTACGGTTCCATTGCCTCGCCCTATGTCGCACGCGTCGTCATGTTTGCAAAGCTCAAGGGCGTGGATCTGCCGCTCGAGGAAGCCCCCGGGGGCGGCATTAAAAGCCCCGAATTCCTGAAGCTCAATCCGATCGGCAAGATGCCGGCGCTGGATGTGGACGGGAAGGGCATCGGGGAATCGACCGTCATCTGCGATTACCTCGAGGACGTTTACCCGAAGCAATCCGGCCTGCCTGCGGACCCGCTCGAACGCGCGCGCAGCCGCCTCGTCGGGCGCATCACTGATCTGTATCTCGCCGCCCAGGTCGGACCTCTGTTCCGGCACATGAATCCGGCCAAACGTGATGCGGCTGCCGTGGAGGCGGCGGGCAAGGAGATCGTGAAAGTCTGCGGCTACCTCGAGCAGGTGATGGGTGCCGGGCCGTTCTGCGTCGGCGCGACGCCGACTTTCGGTGACTGCGCGCTTGGCCCGACCATCGCGATGACACGCAAGATCATCACCGCGGGTCAGTTCGACATTCCCGATCCGGTGGCCGGTGGCCGGCTGGCGACCTGGTGGAAGGCGATGGAGAAGCACGCGGTCTGTGCCGAGGTGCTCAATGCGTATGGCACCGCCTTCGATGGCTTCATGAAGATGATGGCCGCGCGGCGGTAGGCTGGCATAGCGCGCGCACCCGTAGCTCAGTTGGGTGAGCGGCGGCGGCACGCAGCGCCGTTGGCTGGTTTCGGGATGAGTGATAATCGTGCGGCAAGCGCGCACCCGTAGCTCAGTTGGGTGAGCGGCGGCGGCAC
>JAJTYX010000012.1:0-24823 GCA_021462865.1 Gammaproteobacteria bacterium
ATCAGCGACCGCGCGAGACGCTCGGTTTTGACACACCGGCGAACGTTCTTCATGCTCGCGTTGCATCGACCGGTTGAGAGCGCCAGCAATTGCTGGTTGTTGTAGTTGCCGCCGTCGCAGACGCGGCGAAATTCCAGCTCAAGGTCGGCATCCTCCCGCTTTCCTCTCCTTTCCACCATGACATGCGTCCGAACGGACACCTCACGCTTATCGCGCAAGAGATAAAAGACACGCTCCAACCCGAAGCCCAGCGCAATGTGATACGGATTGCCCGGCGAAACGTATTTCGCCCGCAGCTGATCCTTTCGAATCGCTGAGCAGATCAGCGTGAACGGGACTTCAGCCACGATATCAGTCAGCTCACCGAGGAACGCGTCCTTCTTCTCCTTGGTTTTCAAGAAGGCAAATGCGCCCTGGTCCTTCCGAATATCACGCTCGTGAAGGATGACGTCGTCGTGACCGAAGTGCTTCATCTTGAAGCGTTGCAGCGCGGGCGTGAGCGCAGCCACGTAGTCTTCTTTGCGAATGACGCAGAACGCCAGCACGAACATTGGATAGCCTGGATCAATCGTATCCAGCCCGTGGTCGCCGCTCTCGTCAACGAACACGAGATAGTTACTGAAGCCTCCTGTCATAGCGCGGATTCGAGCGTCGTTCTCATATTGAGAGCGATTGTAGCCAGATCGAGAACGCCGTGACGAACTGGCAGATGCCAGCGGATCGCAGTGCGCTCAAAAAAACTGAGGCCGAGATCCCTGTCTATGAAGTACGTCGGCTCATGCGGCGCGTTCATAGGCGAGCGCGTCCATGATCTCGTCGGTTGTCGCTCCGTAGTCCATGGCCAGCTCTTCCGGATTCTTGCCGGCATTCACCCGATCGATGATGACACCGGTCGAAATGCCAAGACGCGCGACTACGGGTCGGCCGAAGGACACGCGCGGATCGATGAGCGCGGTCTTCGCTTCGGCTCGATTCGATAGCAGCGGAAAAAATCGGCAGGGCAGCTTGCGATCCCAGTCGATCCGCTCCACGAGACCGTCGAGCACCACCCTGATACCGAGCTGGCCCGCGCGATTGAGGCTGATCAGCGCGCCGTAGTGCTTGAGGAAAAGCTCGACCGGCCGCGCGTAGAGGTCCTTGCTCGCCAGCAGATCCTCAATGCCCAGTTTCCGCCGGGCATAGTCCAGCGCCTCACGCACGGCCGACAGCTTGAACTCGTGCTCGGTTCGCAGCAGCGCGCAGCGCTGCCAGTTCAATCAGATTGCGGAACGAAAGCTGGCGACTCGGATCGTCGGGTAGCCCGATCACGGGCGCAAAGCAACCTTTGCCTGATTGCTTCGGGTAGTCACGGCCCATCACCCACGACCGAACAGTCGGTCCCGGAATCTTCAGATAACGGCCCGCCTCTGCAACCGTGTAGGCCGGAGCCAGCCTCGGATCGACCTTTGCCATCGCAGCACCCACTCCCGCCGGCGAGTGTCCTGCATTGTAACCATCTGAGACGGCCGCGCACTCCGCATTTGTCCGCCGTAGTACCGGTTATGGGACTACGGCACCAGCCACATTCGCCGGTCAATCCAGAACCGAAGTACCGGCACCCGTTTCCCACGACTCCGTAAACTTCGCCTGTTCAGAGGCCTTCGAATCCACGCCGAATAATGCCGGCCATCAACCGGCGTCGGGCGCTAAGGAAGTCCGCATAGGGCAACGACTCCCAGCCGTCCGGAAGGGCATGAAGTTCGTGCATGTATCGCCACTCCTCCTCTGCGAAGCGCTTCCGCAGTTTCGGAACGTACTGGCACGGTGGCTCATCGCTAATGGAGATGTTCTCCGGCCATTCGAGCAAGGCAAAGTTCGCCAACTGATTGATGATCTTGAGGTCGGTCTCACCCTGCGCTTCCAGCCATGCGCGCGGGAACAGGTGATGACGCTCAAGCGACTTCTTGGTCGCCTTTACTGAAGGGTCAAGAAGGTCGCTGACCTTTTTATGCGAGAACAGGACGGGCGCGGAAAGACGGTTTTGTGCGGCAACGTAGGCGAACAGCTCCGGGCTGCGTGCGGCCGAACTCTCGAGGTCGGCCGGAAGCGTGATCGTCCAGTAGTCGTTCGTCAATTCGCTCGACATCGCGTCTTCGAGGACGCTTGCGAACGCAGCCGCATCGCTCAGTGCGCCAACGCGGTTCAAGTCGGCGTCCATCACCGACTCCGGAGAACTGGTGTAACGCCCCGTGAGGCTGGCGAAGAAAAACCAGCGGCCGATCAGCTTCTGGAGCTGGTGTTCCGGAACGTCGCACCGGAGCCGGCCAATCAAGTAGAAAGCATATGCGTAGAGCAGCGCGTTCTGTGAGGAGATCATCTCCGCGCTGCGAAATCCTGCACCGACGAGCGCGCTCAGGAACTGATGCCAGTGCTTCAGGTTCAGCACATCGGCCTGCGCAGCCTTCAGAATGCCGAACTGCTGGTCGCGCCGCTCGACGGAGAATGTTTCGGTCTCGAGATCCTTTCCGCGCAGCACTTGATAGACGCTCTTGAGCCGCCCTCGCCGGAACCCCAGGGCAACGGACACACGGAGCAACTGATCGGGATCGGGCTCGATGAAGCGATTGAATGGCGATGCGCTGTCGCCCTGACCGGGCGGTCGCCGAGACGCCTTGCAGAACGACTCGAGCGCGGCGCGCCCTTCATCCCAGAACACCGACAGCAGGGTCAGGATGAAGTCGGCCTGATTGAGCTTCACGCCCTCGCTGTTGATTCGCACGAAGATGTCCGCGACCTGCTCCTCATCGACTGAAGACGCGATCTCCAGCGCGGTGAAGGGATACTTCTGGAGGTCGAACAACCGATCGAGGTTGTGGCTAATGTGCTCCTCTTCCTCGTCGGTCACCGAGACTTTGTTCTTCAGCGCGGTGAGAAACCCCTTCACCATCTGGTAGCTGGACTTCCCTGATGCCCACAGGTCAGAGATGTTGGCGATCCACTCCGGATCTTTGCGGATCGCAGCATCGGCAACTTCGAACTTGCCGTCGCGCGGCCGGAAGGCAATCTCGATCCGTCGTTCACTGTAGTCGTCGTCGAGCACGGGCTTGCCCCGGAACACGGCGTAGAGCGACGTCAAACGCTGCTGCCCGTCGACGATCAGCCGCGATGCCACCGCGTGCTGCTTGCTGCCGACGCCGATCTGCTTCGCCCCATTCGGTTGGCCGTTCTCCCAGAACAGCAGGTAGCCAACCGGAAAGCCGCGGTACATCGAGTCGAACAGATCGCGCACCTTCGCGTTCTTCCAGACGAACGGCCGCTGGATGTCGGGCAGGCCGATGTCGCCGATGTCCAGATAGTGCAGCAGGCCGGCGAGGTCGTAATCGACGCGCTTGAAGCAGGTTTTCAGCTCGCTCATGCGTGGACCCTTTCGAGAAACTTGTCGGCGTCCTTCACGCGCAAGTCGCCGGAGATGAGCTTGGGCAGTAACGTGTCGCGCAGGGCGGCGAGTGAGCGGTTCGCGAAGTAAGGCTCCTGAAGGCGCACCAAGAGCGGGAGCAGCAGACGATTGAACTCCTCACGCACATTATCGGGTGGCGCAACTATTGGCATGGTCTCCATGGAGTCTGTCCATACCGCATATGGGATGGTGCTCCCGGTGGAATGCCGGGTTGCGAAGTCGACCGTATCGGGATGGTGTAACTGAAATGTTGCGAATGCGAAATCGTTTATTGAGCCTGGATGCAAGACGAAGGCGGTCGTACGCGTCGTGCCGTCGAAGGGAGCGATACAAATCTTGTGAAAATACGGGCGCATTGCCCCGAAAAGGATGTCTCCCTGATAGAACTTTGTGAGACTGGTCTGTGCCTCGTCGCCGGGTTTGCTCGCAGCCAGAGAAAGAGACTTCGGGGAAATGCAGTCGATCGGGACGTATGGGCGAGCAGCTGTTTCTTGAGACCGAAAGCAGCGCTCCACGCGCTGGCACAAAAAATCGCCCAGCGCGCCGACGCCCCACCCCCTCGGAATCTCCCCCAGCTCCGAATCCTCAAACGAATCCGGAAACAGGTCGGCAACGTGCTTGGGCAGTCCGGGGTCGCGGCCTTCGGACTTGGCGCGGACGGGGTCGAAATCCACGAACCACGACCTGAACAGCGCCCGCGCCATCGCCTCCAGCGTCTCGCTCATCCGCCGGTTCACGTCGATCTTTGCCGACAAACTGAAGTACGTGTCGCCGATGAACTCCTGCACCTTCCGTTCCGGAACGGGAATAGTCAGTTTGTCGAAGTCTCCTTTCTTGAAGTGTGGAATGAGTGTTCCGACGTGCATCGTCGCTATTCGTTCTTGAACGCTCGGCGAGCGCAAAGCCGCAAAGAGATATCTCGGATAGATTTTCGTGCTTTCTGCCCGAAGGGCGACCATATCTTGCGCGATACAGAAATCGACAGGGTTTGGGACGAGGCAAACGCGACCGGGAGTCGCCTTGTTCACGAACAGTATGTCACCCGGCATCGGGTGGCCACGAAACCAGTTTAAGTATGTCTCCTGCGAGACGAAGCGAGCCTTTTCGTAAGTCGGGTACAGCAGCTCATTGCGAATACAGTTGGTAGCAATGAGGGGAATGCCTGCGTCCGATGTTGGGCAGGTCTTCCCTCGGTTGTCTATGACTGCCGAAAGCAGCTCGGAGAATACAACTTCGCTAACTGCCATACCCGAGCTCCTTCAGGTTGGCGGCAATCGCAGCATCCAGCTTCGCCGCCTCGGCCTGCTGCTCGCGCAGTGTCGCGGTAAGGCGCTTCATTTTCTCCTCGAACGGCTCGCCATCGTCTTCGACCGCTTCGGCACCGACGTAGCGCCCGGGCGTGAGCACGTGGCCATGCTTGCGGATGTCCTCGATCTTCGCGGCCTTGCAGTAGCCGGGCACGTCGGCGTATTCGCCCGCGTCCTTATCGCCGCGCCAGGCGTGGTAGGTGCCGGCGACCTTTGCGATATCTGCATCCGTGAGTTCGCGATGCGTGCGGTCGGCCATGGTCCCGAGCTTGCGTGCGTCGATGAACAGCGTCTCGCCGCGCCGGTCGCGCCATTGTTGATTCTTGGGGCCGTTCTTCTTGTCGCGGGCGAGGAACCAGAGGCACACCGGGATCTGCGTCGAATAGAAGAGCTGGCCGGGCAGCGCCACCATGCAGTCGACGAGGTCGGCCTCGATGATGGCCTTGCGGATCTCGCCCTCGCCCGATTGGTTCGATGACATCGAGCCATTCGCCAGCACGAAGCCGGCGAGGCCGGTGGGCGCCAGATGGTGGATGAAGTGCTGCACCCACGCGAAGTTCGCATTGCCGGCAGGCGGCACGCCGTACTGCCAGCGCTGGTCCTCGCGCAGCAGCTCGCCGCGCCAGTCACTGTCGTTGAACGGCGGGTTGGCCAGCACGTAATCCGCCTTCAGGTCTGGGTGGGCGTGATTGTGGAAGGTATCCCCGTGGCCGATCTGCGCGTCGATGCCGCGGATCGCGAGGTTCATCTTCGCCAGGCGCCAGGTCGTGTAGTTCGACTCCTGGCCGTAGATCGAGATGTCGCCGAGGCGCCCGGCGTGGGCCTCGATGAACTTCTCGCTCTGCACGAACATGCCGCCGGAGCCGCAGCAGGGGTCGTACACGCGCCCCTTGTACGGCGCGAGCATCTCCACCAGCACGCGCACGACATGCGTCGGCGTGTAGAACTGGCCGCCCTTCTTGCCCTCGGCGCTCGCGAACTGCGAGAGGAAGTACTCGTACACGCGGCCGAGGGTGTCTTTCGCGCGCGAGGCCTCGTCGCCCAGCGCGATGTCGCTCACCAGATTGATGATCTGGCCGAGGCGCGATTGGTCGAGCCCCGGGCGGGCATACTCTTTCGGCAGCACGCCCTTCAGCGTGGGGTTGTCCCGCTCGATGGCGGCCATCGCGTCGTCCACGAGCTTGCCGATGGTGGGCTGCGGGGCGTTCGCCTTCAGGTGCGACCAGCGCGCTTCCTTCGGCACCCAGAAGATGCTCGCGGCGCGGTACTCGTCCGGGTCCTCGGCGTCGGCGCCCTCCTTCACCTGGGCCGCGAGTTCGGCGTGTTTCGCCTCGAAGGCGTCGGAGATGTATTTCAGGAAGATCAGCCCCAGGACGACGTGCTTGTACTCCGCCGCGTCCATGTTGTTGCGGAGTGCGTCGGCGGCGGCCCAGAGCTTTTGCTCCAGGCCGAGGGGCGCGGCGGTGGCGGCGGATTTCTTGCGGGCGGAGGGTTTGCGCGGCATCAGAGGATTATGCCTGCCGCAATGCGGGATTTTGCCCCGCATCGCGGTCCGCCCCGCTGCTGCAGGGCTGGTGCCGGCGCCCGGCCCTCGCCCCGGGAACCCGCTGAAATGCCTGTTTAAGTGCTTGACTTGATTGCTTTCTATCGGGTTATACTGGCTATCCATACAGGCTCAGGTGGAGGGCTTCCTATGGACGGTTCCTCGGGCAGGTTCGCAGTCGGGCTGCGGCCGCTGGCGGTGATCGAAGACGAGATCACGGCCCTCTCGGCACAGGTGTCGGCGGCAACGTTCCGGCTGCTGGTGCTGATCCGCGAGTTTGATGCGCGCGACGGCTGGGCCGGCGTCGGAATGCGTTCCTGCGCGCACTGGCTGAACTGGAAGTGCGGCCTCGATCTCGGGGCGGCGCGGGAGAAGCTGCGGGTGGCGCACGCGCTCGCCTCCCTGCCGCTGATCGCGGCGGCCTTCGGGCGGGGTGAGGTCAGTTACTCCAAGGTGCGGGCGATGACGCGGGTGGCCACGCCGGCGAACGAGGCGGAGCTGCTGAACGTTGCGCGATGCGGGACGGCGCTGCACGTGGAGCGGCTGGTGCGCGGGTACCGGCGGGTACAGCGGCTGGAGGATGCGAACCGGCTGCACGCGGAGCGCTATGTCTCCTGGCACCAGGACGATGATGGCTGCCTGGTGATCCGGGGGCGGATTCCGGCCGAGCTGGGGGCGCTGGTCATGAAGGGACTCGAGGCCGCAACCGAGTCGGTACGGAAGCAGGAGGTCGCGGCTGGCGTCGCTCCAACAGCCCGAGACCATGCGGCAGCGGCACGGCGGGCTGATGCACTGGCGCTGATGGCGGAGACGTTCATCGCCAGGGGGCCTGGGGAACTGGCAGGTGGGGAGCGGTATCAGGTGGTGATGCACGTTTCTGCGGAAACGTTCACGGCAGAAGAAAACGTTGCAGCGGAAACGTGCCGGCGCGTGGCCTGCGATTGCAGCCGGGTACACGTGACCGAGGCTGAATCAGGCGAGCCACTGAACCTCGGCAGAAAGACCCGCGCCATTTCGCCGGCGCAGATGCGGGCCTTGAGGATGAGAGACCGGGGCTGCCGGTTTCCGGGATGCAGCTGCACGCGCTACGTGGACGGCCATCACATCCGGCACTGGGCAGCGGGCGGGGAAACGAAGCTCTCCAACCTGGTGCTGCTGTGCCGGTTTCATCACCGGCTGGTGCATGAGGGCGGGTTTACGGCGGCGATGACCGATGATGGCGTGCTGGTGTTCCGGCAACCGGACGGCTCACGGGTGGAAGACGCCGGGCGGTCGGGGCCGGTGCCAGACACCGCCACCGAGGGCCTGGTCGCGGCCAACGCGTTGCAGGGCGTGGTCATCGATCCGGATACCGGCGTGCCTGACTGGAATGGCGAGGAGATGGACGACGATCTGGCGGTCGAGGCGCTGCTGCGTGCCGATGCCAGGAGCAGAAACGTTTCCGCGGAAACGTTTTGTGAGGTGAATTGAGCGGCTGTCAGGCGGGCTTGAGCTCGCCGGCTTTCGGGCGCACGACGATCTCCTTCAGTTCCCCGGCCGGGCGCTCCCGGTGCTGGAGTGTGGCGAATTGCGGTGCGTTCTTGTACGCCGGGAACGGCTTGAAGCGCGGCGTGCTCATCGCCACGGCCCTCCCGGCGGCCATATGCCCGCCGCTGCCCGGCGGCGGCGGAGATCGTCGAGAACTGGCGTGAGGAATGCATCCAGCAGGCGGGAACACTCATCGGCGAAATCAGCCGGCGCATCGATCCGCGCACGGCGCGCAAATGCCCGCACCTGCGCCGGACGCGTGGGGTTTTGCCAGTAGTCGGGCGTGAGCGCAAGCGGTGCTTCCTGTGGAACGGGCGTGCGGCGACGCTCGAAGGTCAGCCGCACCGCCTCCGTGAGCGTCGAGCGGTCGAACCCGAAGCGGGACGCGAGGGGATGCAGGTCGAAGAAATCCTTAATGCGACTGTTACGGTCACCGAGCACCACCATAGCCTCGAACTTCTCCGCCACGACGGCCTCGCGCGGGTAGGCGAGCAACTCGGGCGCGGGAAAGTCGAGGAGCGTGGGAAAGGCGCAGTGCTCGGCTGGAGGCCAGACTGCGTCGGCGAGGCCCATGTCGATCTGAAGCATCAGGCGCGCCTTGCCGCAGCGCGCGGGCAGCGTGGCACGGGTGCCAGAGTACTCGTCCTCGGCACGGATCGGCTCAATGCCGATGCGCTCGCCGTCGAAGTCAACGGCATCGGTCGGAACCGGGGTCGCGACGATCGCGCGGAGATCTTCGCGAATCGCGTCGAACGTACCGTCACCCCGGCGCAGCAGGTCGAGGTCGAGCGTCGCCCGGTAGGGCCGCTCCGACCAAAGCCGCAGGAGCAAAGCGCCTTTGAGCACGAACCGGTCACGCCGGTCAGAGACGGCGAGCCGGTATAGAAAGCGCTCGAGACAGTAATTTGTGAGCAGGACCTGGTAGTCGTCGCCCGTCTGCCGGGCACGGCTGAGCAGGCGTGCGGCGACCGAAGCGGCGAGGCTGGCCTTGGTCTCGCGTGTCATGCAATCGCATCCAGGTAGGGCTGCATGACGCGGGTGACCCGGCAAATCCGCGCGTAGCGGGCCAGGTCGTTGGCGCCGCCACGGTGCCTGCGGCTGAAGTCGCGCAGCGCTTCGACGGCGACATCGATCCCGATCTTGTTGCGGTACTTGAAGCAGTCGGCAACCGTCTTGGCCGCCGAGTAGATGCGCAGGGTGACGCCTTCCACGCGGCGCTCTTCGATGCCTTCGGTCAGCGCCTGCCCGGAGAAGCGCGCGATCCGCAGCCGCGGGTAATCGAGCTGCGGCCGGCGCGCCTTCTCGGAAAGTGCGACCCAGACCTCTGCCGGCGATTGCGTGGTCAGGCCGTGGAGCCGCAGCGCGGTGAGCAGGCAGAAGACGCCATCGGGCACGCGCTTGGCAACCTGCGCCAGGGCGTGCTCCGCCGTGGGCGCATGATGGGCCGCGATGTAGACGCCGCGCGACTCACGCAGCACCAGCCCATCCCGCACGAGGCGGGAGAGTTGCGCGCGGGTGATCCCGAACGGATCGAGGTCCCGGGGGCGGACGATGCCCATGGCTCGGATCCTCCGCAGGGCCTTGTTTCTGGGGATCGGGGGCATACGGTCAATGATACGTAACGTCGGTGTTTATACACAACCCCCGACGTTTACGAATGAGACCCGCAGCGCAGGATGTCGGTGTCGGGCGCCCTCGATTTCCCGGAGGGCGCTGCTACGCCGGCTTGAGCTCACCGGCGGCGTCCTCGATGTACGGCACCCAGCCGAGGCCGAGGAAGCGCAGGTCGATGTCGCTGGCTTTCGGGCGCACGACGATCTCCTTCAGTTCCTCGGCCTGCGCGTCGTAGCTGCCCTGCAGGGCATCGAGCTCGGCCTGGAATTGTTCTTCCAGCGCCTGCTGGTCGGCACGCACCTTCTCGACGGTTTCGCCGGCGCGGCGCACGTCGCCGGATTCCCGCGCGATGCTGCCGGTGCGGCGGATGGCGCTGCCGGCGCGCGAGGCGGAGGCGATGGAGCGGCCGCGGCCGAAGATTGCGCCGAGCACGGCGGTGCCGATCGAAACTGCGGCGCCGATCTGCGCGTCGCGCGCCTGCTCGGCCTGGCGCTCCTGCGCCTGCAGCGCGCGCAGTTCGCGGGACTGGAGCGTGGCGAATTTCGGCGCGTACTTCTGCTTGAGCTTCGCGGCGTCGACGTCGCGCCGCTCGTTGCCGAGCCGCTGCAGGCGGATGCGAAACTCCCGTTCGCCCTCGCCGGGCTGCGAGATTTCTCCAAGCGCCGGGCTCTGGTAGAGCGTGAGCGCGCGATCGACGCCCAGCGAGCGTCGCAGCTGTTTGTCCCAGTCCCTGTAATTCGCCGCCTGCGTCATGGGCGTCATCGGTTCGCCGAACACGGCGTCAGGCTCCGGCTCGCGCTCGAGGTCGGCGGCGCGCACCGTGAGTTCTTCCGCGGCAGACCAGTCCACGCCGCCGGCGCCGGCTGCCGGCTGCGCCGCCAGCACGAACTCGCGCTGCTCGTTCATGCCGAGCTTCGCATTCGCATAGGTCACCGCCACCGCAGCGAGCACGCGTGGCTGGTAGAGCAGCCGCTCATCGCCGTGCGGCAGGCGCGCAGCGGGCAAGAAGAACTGGCCGATAGCGGCCGGCAGCACGGGCCGGGCCCCCGTCTTGCCCTGCGCTGCGGGTGCCGGCGCCGCGCCCGCCGCAGGCGCCGGGCCTGCCGCCACACCGGGAGCCAGCCGGCGGATCTGTTCGCGGGTCAGCGGGCCGGCGAGATAGGACATCACCCAGCGCGTGGCGAACACGGCCGGGTGCTGCTCGTTGACGTTGTGGAGCAGGAACTGGCGCTTGCCGAGCGCGCCGAGCGTACGCTCGAGGTCGCGCGCATCGAGCCGCTCACCGCCGGCGGCGGCGAGCAGGCCCTCGAGCACGCGCGCCTTGTCGCGCTCGGTCTGCAGCCGGCCGATGAACCAGGTGCCGGCATTCGACAAGCCCTTGTAGTCGAGGTCCACCGGGTTCTGCGTGGCGAGCACGACGCCGAGGCCGAAGGCGCGCGCCTGCTTGAGCAGCGTGAGCAGCAGCAGCTTCGAGGGCGGGTTCGCGACCGGCGGCATGTAGCCGAACACTTCGTCGAGATAGAGGATCGCCCGCAGCGAGGCGCTGCCAGGCTGGCGGCGCATCCAGGCGAGGATCTCGGCGAGCAGCAGGGTGACGAAGAACATGCGCTGCGCGTCGTCGAGGTGCGCGATGGAAACCACCGAGACGCGCGGCTGGCCCGAGGTGGTGTAGAGCAGCCGGTCGGCAGCGAGCGCCTCGCCCTGCGTCCACGCCTCGAAGCCGGGCGCGGCGAGCAGGTTGTTCAGCCGCAGCGCGAGCGCCTGGCGCTCGGCCGCCGGATAGAAGCTTTCGAGATCGAGCACACCCACGCGACTGAACGGCGGCTTCTGGATCGAGCCGATCAGCGCGGCCAGGTCCGGCGCCTGCTCCCGCCGCCACGCTTCGTCGAGCAGGCTGGCGAGCAGGATGTGTTCGCGGCTGGTGAGCGGGTCGGCCGCGATTCCGAGCAGCGTGAGCAACCCCGTTACCGTGCTCTGCAGGTGCTCGCGGTAGAGATCGGCATCGGCGCGCAACGCCGCTGCCGGCGGCGTGAATGCCTTCAGCACCGAGAGCGGCGTGCCCGCGCTGCTGCCCGGCGTGTAGATCGCGAAATCGGCCGCGGCGCGCAGCCGCGCGATGCGCGCGGGATCCTGCCCCCACTCGGCCAGCCCCGCTTTCCACGCGGCGGCCTGCGCAGCGGCGAACTCGCCCGGCGACTGCCCGGCCTCGGCGGCCACGCGCGGGTCGACCCAGGGCTCGAACGCGGCAGGCCCGAGATCGGGAAATGACAGCAGCAGGTTGCCGAGATCGCCCTTCGGGTCGATGGCGATCACCGGGATGCGGTCGATCGCGGCCTCCTCGATGAGCCCGATGCCGAGCCCGGTCTTGCCGCTGCCCGTCATGCCGATGATGACGGCATGCGTGGTGAGATCCTTCGAGTCGTACAGGATGAGGTCTTCGGCAAGCTGCCCCGCCGCGGTGTCGTAGCGCCTGCCGAGATAAAAGACGCCGAGTTTCTCGAAGTCCTGCATCGGCGCATGATACGACAGCCGTCGGGATTGACGGGAAGGCGGCAGCCGGGGAACGATAGCGCGCAGAACCAGACCGGGCCGCACAGCCCGGCGGCAGGGGGACGAACATGCGATGGCAGGACGGCAGGCGCAGCGAAAACGTGGAGGACCGCCGCGGCATGCCCGTGCGGCGCGGCGGCCTCGTGGGTGGCGGGCTCGGCACGGTCGTGATCGTGCTGCTGGTTTCGTACTTCCTCGGCATCGACCCGACCATGCTGTTGCAGAACGTGCCGATGGACGCCACGCAGGCACCCGAGGAACCCGCGCCGCCACCGGTCGCGGGCGAGGATCCGCTGGCGGATTTCGTCGCGGTGGTGCTCGGCGACACCGAGGACACCTGGCAGACGATTTTTCGCGACTCCGGGCTGAACTACGAGCCGCCACGGCTGGTGCTGTTCACCGGCGCAGTGCAATCGGCCTGCGGGCTCGGCCAGGCGGCGATGGGGCCCTTCTACTGCCCCGCCGACCGCAAGGTGTACATCGACCTCGACTTCTACCGCGACCTGCGCGAGCGCTTCCAGGCGCCCGGCGATTTCGCCCAGGCCTATGTGATTGCGCACGAGGTCGGGCACCACGTGCAGAACCTGCTCGGCACCTCCGCACAGGTGCATGAACAGCGCAGCAGCGTCGGCGAGACCGAGGGCAATGCGCTCTCCGTGCGGCTCGAGCTGCAGGCCGACTGCTACGCGGGCGTGTGGGCGCGACAGGCCGACCGTGCGCGCAGCGTGCTCGAAGCCGGCGACATAGATGAAGGCCTCGGCGCGGCGAGCGCGATCGGCGACGACCGGCTGCAGCAACAGGGCCGCGGCTACGTGACGCCGGACTCCTTCACCCACGGCAGCTCCGCGCAGCGCGTGCGCTGGTTCCGCCGCGGGCTCGAGAACGGCGACCCGGGCGACTGCGAAACCTTCGAGGCCGCGGAGCTCTGAGCGTTCACCCGCTGCGAGCGCGAGCGCTGAGCCGCCGCCTGGTGCCGCTCGGCCTCGCGTGGCTCGCCGCCACGGCGCCGGCCGCGTCGCCGGCGGAGTGGCGCGAGGCCGACATCCGCGCCTCGCACCGCGTGCTGCACCCGCCGGGCACGCTGCCCGATGCGCCGCGGTTCGCCGCCGACCCGCTCAACCTCTTCGTGCTGATCGAGGACGACGGCCGCCTCGTCTCGATCCTCGACGGGGAGCGCTTCGAGCGCATCCACCGCTTTCGCGCCGACCACGCGCTCCACGCGGAGCCGCAGTTCACGCCCGACGGCCGTTACCTGTTCCTCGTCTCCCGCGACGGCTGGGTGTCGAAGTTCGACCTGTGGAATCTGCAACTCATCGCGGTGACGCGCGCTGGCATCCGCACGAACAACATCGCGCTGGCCGGTGACGGGAGCTACCTCGCGGTGGCGAACGATCAGCCGCATACGCTGGTGATCCTCGACGGCGCGCTGAATCCCGTGCAGGTGCACGCCGCGCGCGACCAGGCCGGACGGCGCAGCTCCGCCGTGGCCGCCGTGCATACCGCCGGGCCGCGGCGGAGCTTCGTGGCCACGCTGACGGATGTGCCGGAAGTCTGGGAGTTGAGCTACGACCCCGCGGCAGCGCCGATCCCCGCCGGCGTGATCCATGACTTCCGCTACCGCGAAGGCACGTTCCTGCCGGGCTTTCTCAATCCGCGGCGATCGTTCCCCGAGCGCCCGCCCGCGGACTTCATCATCGCGCCCGACGCGACCGCGATCCTCGCCGCCAGCCGCGATGGCGGCGGCGAAGTCGTGCACCTCGACGCGCGTCGCGGCATTGCGCACCTCGACCTGCCCGGCCTGCCACGGCCCGGCGCCGGCAGCGCCTGGCACTGGCAGGGCCGCGACGTCGTCGCCATACCCAATGGCAAGCTCGCGCTGGTGAGCATCGTCGAGGCGCGCGACTGGAAAACCATCCGCGAGGTGCAGACCGCCGGCCCCGGCGCATTCATCAGCAGCCACGCGACGGCCCGTCACGCCTGGGTGAACGCAGGGCGGCGCGGCGACCGCCTGCAACTCATCGACAGGCAGACGCTCACGATCACCGCCACGATCGAGCCCGCACCGGGCAAGGTGCTCGCGCACCTCGGGTTCACGCGCGACGGGCGCTACGCACTCGCGACTGTCGCGGACGCGAACGGCGCGGTCATCGTCATCGATACCGTGACACTCGCGGAAATCACGCGCCTGCCGGCCCGCCATCCGGCCGGCATCTTCAACGTTGGCAACCGGATCGCGCCGGCAGAAACAACGCCGTGAGATCGTTGAGATAACGCAGGCCGTGCGCGGTCGGCCGGATCTCGCCGCGGCTGCGGGTCAGGAGTCCGCGCTCGATTGCCGTCGACAAGCCCGGTTCGGCGGCCGCGAGCGCCTGCCCGGTGCGCTCGGCGAGCAGCTTCTCCGGGAAGCCACCGGTGAGGCGCAGCGCGTTCAGCATGAACTCGAACACCGCCTCCGCACCGGCCACCTCGCGCCGCTCCGCCACGGCACCGGCCTGCGCCGCGCGGCGCAGGTAATCGGCCGGCGCGCGGCTGCGCGCCTCGCGGGCAATCCCTGCCGGCGTGGTGATCTTCGCGTGCGCGCCGGCGCCGATGCCGAGGTAGTCGCCGAAGCGCCAGTAATTCAGGTTATGCCGGCACTCCGCTCCCGGTCGCGACCAGGCGGAGACCTCGTAGCGGGCAAAGCCGGCGCGCGCAAGGCGTCCGTGCACCGCCTCCTCGATGGCGGCGGCGGCATCCTCATCCGGCAGTTCCGGCGGCTGGCGGTGAAAAACGGTGTTGGGCTCGATGGTGAGCTGATAGAAAGAGAGGTGCGTGGCGCCGCTCGTCACTGCGATTTCGCAGTCCGCTTCCGCCTCCTCCAGCGTCTGCCCGGGCAGCGCGTACATGAGATCGAGATTCACGCGCTCGAAGCACTCCAGCGCCTGTCTGATCGCCCGGCGCGCCTCGTGTTCGTCGTGGATGCGGCCGAGTGCGCGCAGCCGCTGCGGCTGGAAGCTCTGCACGCCGAGCGAGAGCCGGTTCACGCCGGCTGCGCGGTAACCGCGGAAGCGGTCGTGTTCGGCCGCGCCGGGGTTCGCTTCGAGCGTGATCTCGGCATCGGCCGCAAGCGGCACGCGCGCCGCGACGCCGTCCAGCAGGCGCGCGATCGCCGCCGCCGAGAACAGGCTCGGCGTGCCGCCACCCATGAATACGCTGGCGAGGGGCCGACCCTGCGCGGAGACTACCGCGGCATCGAGATCAGCGAGCAGCGCATCGACGTAGGCGTCTTCCGGCAGCTCGCCGCGCTGCTCGTGGGAGTTGAAGTCGCAGTACGGACACTTGCGCACGCACCAGGGCAGGTGCACGTACAGCGACAACGGCGGCAGCGGATGGGTCATGCCGCGATGGTAACGCGGCGCGCCGTGTCATTGCTCCGCGAGGATGGTTCCTGCCACGACGCAGCCGTCGACGGCTTCCGCCCCGAAGATCGCCACGTCCTGCCCCGGGCGCAGGTCGGCGAGCGCACCGCGGGTCGCGCTGAAGCCGTCATCGTCGTTGACCAGGTACACCGCGGCGGTGCCGGCGCGGACGCAGCGATCCGCCGTGCCGTTGAAGACGATGAGGCTCGACTCGTCGACGTTGACGGACACCACCTCGCCTTCCAGCAAGGCCGTGCCCGCCAGCGGTTCGAGATTCAGGACGACCAGCGGCGAGCGCAGCAGGGTCGCGGCGCCGATCTGCAGCACGCCGTCGGCGAGCGCCGGCACGCCCGCGGCGATCTGCTCGCGGCCGAGTTCCTCGCCGCTGCGGCTGAACACGCGCGACTGGTCGAAGAGCTGCACGGTAAGCGAGGAGTCGCTGCCGAAGCCCTGGCCCGGCGCCAGATCGAGATCGAAGCGGCTGCTCACCGGATCGAGCGCCGACGCGGCGGTGCCGGCGAGACGCTGGTAGGTGCCGAGCGGCCCCTCCGTGATCACCACCGCATCCATGCGCAGGCGATCCCCGGTGCCGCTGTGTGCGCCGTCGCCGAGCCGCGCGAGGCGGCCGATCGCGGTCGCTTCCTCGCCGACCTCGAGTCCGGCGAAATCCTGCGGCAGCCCCTCGGTGTCGAACACGCCGGTCGCCGCGTCCGTGTGCACGGTCAGGCAATGCGCATCGTCCAGGTCGGCTGCCGGTGCGTCCTCCCAGCGGGACGCGAACCCGGTCTGGCAAAGCCGCAGCGTGGCTGCGGTGAAATCCACGGCGGTGATCCTGCCGTGAATGCGCGCGAGCCGGCCCGCCGCCTGATCCGTGTGGATGTCCACGAACACGACCGGGCGCACGATCACCTTGCCGCCATTGCCGGTCGTGGTGATCTTCAGCGCTTTCTCCATGTCGAAGTCGAGCTCGACGAAGATGACTTCGCCCGGGCCGACGGTGAATGGCCCGCGCGGGTTGAGGTCGATCTTGCCGTTGCCGACGAGCTTGGGGTGAATGCTCTCGATGACCGCGCCGGTCTCGGGGTCGAGCCGGTTGAGCACCAGGTCCGACAGGCGCAGCCGGATCTTGCTGTAGGTGCCGGGCGGCACGGTGTCGGAAACGGAGAACAGCTCCGAGAAATCGCCGAGCTTCAGGAGATCCAGCGTCTGCGTGCCGCTGAAGAGCACCACCGGCGCACCCCCGCCGAGGAGCTCCACGCTGGTGATGGTCGCCAGCGCTTCGTCCACAGCCAGCGTGGGCGCATCCGTGATCAGCACGCCGACTGTGGCGGGCGCAGCACTCGCGGGGCTGCCGCCGTCGCCACCACCGCCGCCGCAGCCACCGAGGGCGAGCAACACGCCTATCAATAAGGAACCGGGTCCAAACCTGCGCATGTCCGACCAACCTCTTCCCTGAGCATTCGACTGCGCACAGCCTAGCCGAAGGCCGCTGCGCACACCAACGCGCTGCCGGCCCTTATGTCAGAAATCGCGTCGGCCCGCCGCTTGCAGCCTGCCCGGCGGTTGCCGTTTGGCACCGCGCCTGCAACCATAGCCGCTGCTCCAGCCACGCCACGACCGCCCGGCCCACGCGATGCTCGACTGGTTCACCGCGATCGTCCTCGGCATCGTCGAGGGCCTCACCGAATTCCTGCCCGTCTCCAGCACCGGCCACCTGATCCTCGCCGGTGCGCTGCTCGATTACCATGGGCCGCAGGCGGTGGCAGTCGAGATCGTGATCCAGGGCGCCGCGATCCTCGCGGTGTGCTGGGAGTACCGCGCGATGCTCACGCGCACCGTGCTCACCTTCGCGCAGGAACCGTCCTCGCGCCGCTTCCTGCTGAACCTGGTGCTCGGCTTCCTGCCGCTCGCCGTGCTGGGGCTCGCCTTCAAGGACACGATCGAGCAGTACCTGTTCCGGCCGCTGCCGGTGGCGATCGCGCTGATCGTCGGCGGCGTGCTGATCCTGCTGGTGGACCGGCGCGAGGCCGGCGCGACGCTGAAGCTCGCCGACGACGTCAAGCCTGCCACCGCCTTCAAGCTGGGGCTGTGGCAGTCCTTCGCGCTGATTCCGGGCACCTCGCGTTCGGCGGCGACCATCATCGGCGGCGTGACCATGGGCATGTCACGGCGGCTGGCGACCGAGTACTCGTTCTTTCTCGCGATCCCGACGCTGCTCGCCGCGACGGCCTACAAGCTCATCGAGGCGCGGGAGCTGTTCACGCCCGAGACCCTCGGGCCGCTGCTGCTCTCCGCCGTGTTCGCCTTCGTGACCGCGCTGCTCGCGGTGCGCGGCTTCATCCGCTACGTCGCCTCGCACAGCTTCGCGGCGTTCGCCTGGTACCGCATCGTCTTCGGCGGCATCGTGCTGCTCACCTCGGCCACCGGCTGGATCGACTGGTAGGGCGGCAACGCCGCTCAGCGCAGAGTCTGCACCGCAAGCCCACCCTCGACGCAGTTGATGCCGGGCAAGGTCGCCTGGTCGCCGAAATTCCAGGACAGGTTATCGGGACGCTGCTCGTCGGCCGGGACGACGCCATCCGCATTGGCGTCGCAGTGATACAACTGAGCGTCCTCCGGCGGCAGCGACGCCGGCGGGTGCCAGCCGGTCTCCGCCGCGGTCATCACGCGCAATGCGGCGGTGGTCTTGGAGTAGGCCTCGAGCGTGTTGCGCTCGCCCTCGTCCACGCGGTTGTTGTCGTTGCCCTCTCCCGCCGGCGAGCCGTCGTCGTTGCCGGCGCCGAACACCCGTCCGCTGCGGTTGCGGTCCCAGTAGCTGGCCCGGACCACGCCGCCGGTGTTGTCGCCGATCAGGCCACCGACGTTCGTCCGGCCGGCCACCTTGCTGGTGGCGTAACTCGCGCGCAGCGTGCCGTTGCTCGCACCCGCGAGTCCGCCCACGTTTGCGATGCCGCGCACCCGGCCCTGCGCATAGCTGTTGCGGATCATGCTTTTCGCATTGAACCCGACCAGCCCGCCGGCGTTGGTGCCCTCGCCCTCGACCTCGCCCGTGGCGAAGCTGTCGGCGATGACCGCGTCGCTGCTGGTGCCCACCAGCCCGCCGACGTTGCTGTTGCCCCTGACGTTGCCGGTGGCATAACTCGAGACGAGCGTGCTCGCCGTGTTCGTGCCCGCGAGCCCGCCCACGCCATTGGCGCCGCTCACGCGGGTGCCGGCGTGCGAACGGGCGATGAAGCCGCGCATGTCGCCGGCAAGCCCGCCGGTCGCGTCCTTGCCGCTGACCTCGCCGGTCACCTGGCAACCAATGAGCCGTCCGGCATGGCCGCCGACCAGCCCACCGGTCGCATTCGCGCCGCTGACGCGCACGTTGCCGCGGCATTCGGCAACCAGGCCGAAGTTGACGCCGACCAGCGCGCCGACGCCGTGCTGGCCGCTGATCTCGGCTTCTTCGAGATCGATGCGACGCACGACTCCCGGCTTTGCCAGCACGCCGAAGAGCCCCACTCCGCCGGTCTCGGGCCGGGCGATCCGCAGGCGGCGGATCACGTGCCCGCCGCCGTCGAAGCTGCCCGTGAAGCCGAACTTGTCGCCGGCGCTCTTGCAGTTGCCCTGCGGCCCGCAGTTACCGATCGGCTGGAAGTTGGCGAGCGCGCGCGCATCGAGGTCGGTCACCAGCCGGTAACTGCGCGCCACCCGTGCCGCCCAGGACAGGCCGGTGGCATTGCCCTCGCCCTCGCCCAGCGTCTGGATCGCCTGCAGCTGGCGAATGTTGCAGATCTCGAACCAGCCATCGGCATCGGCGTCGCGCACGAACTCGCTCGCATCCGCGGGCGCCGCGTCGTAGCGGTCGGGCAGCCCATCGTGATCGAGATCCTGCGTCTCCGGAATCTTCGGGTTGTCGACCGGGCAGCCGGCGAGCGTATCACCGCGCGCCTGCGCGGCCGGCCGTACGGGAGCGGCGCTCGCCGCGGCGCCGACGGGCTGGCTCGCGTACCAGGCGGCCAGATCCTCGATGTCGCGGTCCGTCAGCTTGCGGACCGCGTCGGCCATCCTCTGGTCGCTGCGCTGCCCCTTGCGGTAGGCACGGGTCGCATTGGCGAGATAGGTCGGGTGCTGCCCCGCGAGCATCGGCACGGTCGCCGACTTGATGCGCCCGTCGAGCCCGTGGCAGGACACGCACTCGCGCGCAAGGTCGCGACCCCGCGCAGGATCGCCGGCACCGAAGGCCGGCAGCGCGAGCACCGCGCTGGCCGCAAGCAGCAGTCTCGCCGCCATACCGAGATCGACCATAAACTCCCCCGTGGCGCCAACCGCCGAATGAATTCGATCAACCCCCGCGCTGCGCGGCTGCGATCAGCGCCTCGCAGCGTGCGCGCAACCCGGCATCGCCCGCAGCGAGCGACAACGCGCGCCGGCCCATGCTCTCGGCCTGGGCGTCGTCGCCCTGGCGCAGCTTCAGGCGGCCGAGCTCCAGCCACACCTCGGCGTCACGCGCGTTGATGCGCAGTGCCCGCTCGAGCGTGGCCGTGGCCATCGGGTAGTTGCCGGCGGCCGACTGGCTCCGGCTCTGCTCGAGGAGCGCCGCGGTGGCACCGCTCGACGGCGGCGGCGGAGGCGGCGGCGGAATCGGAGCAGGCGGCAGCGGCGCAGGCTCGGGTGCAGTCACCTCGGGCTGCACGACCGGCGGCGCCGGCTGCACCGGCGCCGGCTGCGTCACCGGTCGCGGCTGCGCTGGCGGCTCGTAGACGGGTGCGGTGCAACCCGCGAGCGCCGCGCCGAGCGCCACCGCGACACCATACTGTCTGGTCAGGCTGATCATGCGGACAGCATAGCGGCTCGCGCTTCAGCGCACGAGATCGCGCAACCACTGCAGCGCCGGCTCGACCACGCCGGCCGGCCCGGTCGCACAGCCGGGCAAGGGCGGCACCACGGTGCCTTGCGGCAGCGGCAGCCACACGACATCGCCGCAGGCAGCATCCGCCGCGAGCCCGGTCGGGTAGTCGATGCTGCGCAATTCGAAGCCTTCCGGCAGCGGCGCATCGAAGCTCGCCACCGGCACGCGACTCATGAACTCGCTCCACACCGACATCGCGCCGCTCGCCCCGGTGAGCCCGGTCGGACGGTTGTCATCGTGGCCGACCCAGACCACCGCGAGCACGTCCTGCCCGAAACCCGCGAACCAGCTGTCGCGCAGGTCGTTGGAGGTGCCCGTCTTGCCCGCGACGACGAGCGACGGCGGCAACCGCGATCGCGCCCCGCGACCCGTGCCCCGCTGCATGACCTGCACCAGCGCCTGACCGAGCTGGTACACGGCGTCGGCATCGGCCGCCTGCTCGGTCTCGAGCGCAAACTGCGCGAGCGGCTCGCCGTCAGGCCCCTGCACGGACCGCACCGCGCGCAGCGGCGTGCGAAAGCCGCCGCTCGCGAGCGTGCTGTAGAGCTGCGCCACCTCGAGCGGCGCGAGATCCAGCGCACCGAGCAACAGCGAGGGGTTGGGCGGCGGATTCGCCTCGACCCCGAGCCTCCGCAGCAGCGTCACCACTTTCGGCACGCCCACCTCGAGGCCCAGGCGCACGGTGGCCATGTTCATGGACTCGGCGAGCGCGCGCACCAGCGGCACCTGGCCGTGGGCCACGCCGTCGTAGTTCTGCGGAATCCAGGTCTTGCCTCGGGCGAGCTCGACCACGACCGGCGCATCGTCCACGCGCGTGGCGAGCGTGCGCCCCGCCTCGAGCGCCGCGAGGTACACGACCGGCTTGATGAGCGAGCCGATCGGCCGCTTCGCGTCCAGCGCGCGGTTGTAGCCCTCGTATCCCGGGCGCCGCCCGCCCACGACCGCGAGCACTTCGGCGGTCTGCGGATTGACGACGACGGCCGCGCCTTCCAGCTCCGGCTCGCCGGCGCGCCGCAGCCGCGCGGCACCGCTCGTGAGCGCCGCCTCGGCGCGCGCCTGCGCCATCGGGTCGAGGCTGGTGAAGACCTTCAGCCCCTCGGTGGTCAGGTCTTCGTCGCGATACTGCGTGGCGAGCTCGCGGTGCACCAGCGCCATGAAGCCGGGGAAGTACGTCGCGCCGGCGCTGCGATCGAGTGAGGTGGCGAGCTTTTTCGCCGCCGCCTTGCGCGCGTCCTCGGCGCTGATCACCTTCTCCTCGGCCAGCAGACGCAGCACGAGATTGCGCCGCTCGAGCGCGCGCTCCGGGTGACGGCGCGGGTCGTAGTACGAGGGGCCGCGCACGATCGCCACGAGCGTGGCGACCTCGTGCAGTTCGAGCTCCGCCAGCGGCTTGCTGAAGTAGAACTGGCTCGCCAGCCCGAAGCCGTGGATGGCGCGGCTGCCGTCCTGGCCGAGGTAGATCTCGTTGATATAGGCGTTGAGGATGTTCTCCTTCGAGTAACGCGCCTCGAGCAGCAGCGCCATCAGCGCCTCGCGCAGCTTGCGCGTCAAGGTGCGCTCGTTCGAGAGAAAATAACTGCGCACGAGCTGCTGGGTGAGCGTGCTCGCACCCTGGCGCATCTCGCCCGAAGTGACGTTGACGAAGATCGCGCGCAGGATGCCGATCGCATCCACGCCCGGGTGCTGGTCGAAACGGCGATCCTCCACCACCTTGAGCGCCGCGGGAATGATCGGCGGCACGTCGTCGGGCGCGAGGATGATGCGGTCCTCGCCATCCGTCGGAAACACGCTGCCGATCAGCAGCGGGTCGAGTCGCAGCAACGGCAGTTCCCCGCCCTGCGGCGTGCGCAGCCCGGCCACGCCCGCGCCGGCAAAGCTCACCACCGCGCGCTGCGATGCCTGCTCCCCGTCCCAGAAGCGGAACGGTCGCGTCACGAACTCGATCCGCGCGCCGGAGCGCCGCCAGGTGCCGGGCCGGTCCGGCACGCTGACGCTGCGATAGCCGAGCCGGCGCAGTTCGGCCGCGAGCCCGTCTGCATCGAGGGGCAGACCCGCATAGAGCTCGAGCGGACGCGCGTAGACATGCGCGGGCAGGGTCCAGCGACGCCCGTCGAATCGGCTGGTGACCAGCCGGTCGAGATAGGCGACATAGCCGGCCAGGCCGAGCACGAGCGCGAGCAGCAGGATCTGCACCACGCGCTGTCGCAGCAGCCACCACAGGCCCGCGAAGAACCGTCGGATCAGCGAGCGCCGCTTTTTCGTCGTGGCCATCTCGCGCCGCTACTGCGGGGTTGCAGCCGGAGCAGGCACATCGGCCCTGAGCGCCGCCATCTGCGCGCGCCAGGTGCCGGGCGGCTCGGCGGTCTCGTTGGTGATCTCGAAGGTGGCGTTGCGCGCACCGGGGTTGCGCAGGCTCTCGACCAGCACCTGCGCGAGGTCCGCGCGCGCGATGGTCTGACGCAGATGCGCGCGCCAGTCATCGCCCTGCCAGAGCTTCACGCCCTGGACGCCGCCGGGCGCATCGGTGAGCCCCGCCGGGCGCACGATGGTGTACGGGATGCCGCTCGCCCGCAGGTGCTGCTCACCCCGGAAGCGCCATTCGAGCGCACCCTTGAAGATCTTGTTGGCGGCTGATTCCCGGTCGGATGCGCCGATCGCGCTGAGCAGCACGAAGTGGCGCACGCCGGCTGCTGCGGCCGCATCCACCAGGTTGCGCACGCCCTCGTAGTCGACGAACTGCGCGCTGTTCGGCCCGGCCATCTCGCGCGAACCAACGACGCAGATGACGAAGGCCGCTCCCTGCACCGCACGCTCCGCCTGCCCGGGCTCGCGCAGATCCGCCTCCACCCACTCGACGCCCTCGGCATCGATGCCGAGACGCACCCGCGCCTGCGCTTCGTTGCGGGTGGTGGCGTGCGGTGTCAAACCCCGGGCCTTGAGCTCGCGCAACACGTAACGCCCGGCGCGGCCCGAGCCGCCCGCAACGACGATGGTTTCTCCGGCAAGCACGTCGGCGGCGCCGCCCCGGGGCGAATCGCTGGCGCAGGCACCGAGCGCGAGCGCCGCGAGAGCGAGCAGCAGGACCATGAACGGCGTTGGCTTCATGCGAGTCTCCGGCGAATGTGCGTCGCAGTATATGCCGGCTGCCGGCCGCTCCGGCCCCGCGCCGCGCGGCAGTTCCGCGCGGGACCGCGACCTGCGTCGCGTACGCGCCGCCTGGTGCCATGTAGCATTGATCATCCCCGCAACGGGGACGCTCATGGACGGAGCTGGCCGCAATCTGTTCCGGCTGCGCAGCGCACCACCTACCGCGGTGCTGCTGCTCGGGTTCGCCTGCGCATCCGCGTGGGCGCAGGAAACCGCTGCGCCCGATTTTACGGGACCGCCCGCGCCGGCGGCCGGCGCCGCGGACCCGGCCGAACCACCGCCCGAAGAATACCGCTGCGATCAGCCCGGCTCCGACGGCCAGGCGATCGTGGACAAGATGCAGCGCGGCGTCTACTACACCGTCTGCGGCACGGCCCGCTGGTTCGATGGCCTGTTCGGTACGCGCCGCTTCGACCAGGACTCCGACGCCACCTTCGGCCGCATGAGCCTGTTCGAGTCCTGGGACGACCGCGACGGCTTCGACACGCGCCTGCGGCTGCGGGCGCGCGTTGCCCTGCCGACCATGGAGCAACGGCTGAAACTGCTGGTCGGCCGCGGTGACGACCGCGACGTCATCGAGGAGTCCCGTGGCGCGGCGCTGCCGAGCAACTTTCGCGAAGTGAGGGATGACGCCTGGCTGCTCGGCCTGGGCTACTCACGCCGGGAGGGATTCGAGAACGGCTTCGACTTCGGCGCCGGCATACGCCTGCGCACACCCGTCGATCCGTACACCAAGGCGACCTACCGCCACAGCCTGGTCTTCGACAATGCCACCGCGCTGCGCGCCCGCCAGACCGTCTTCTGGCGCGACAGCCGCGGCTTCGGCCAGACGACCGAGTTCGACTTCGATCGCCTGGTCTCGCCATCGCTGCTGCTGCGCTGGAACAACACGGCCACGCTGGCCGAGGACGTGGCGCGACTCGAGTGGACCTCCGCGGTGATCGCGTTCCAGAGCCTGAGCGTCCGGCGGGCGCTCTCGTACACGACCTTCGTGCGCGGCGTCGTGAACACCGACGTGCCTGTGCGCGACTTCGGGGTCGAGGTGCGCTACCGGCGCCAGACGTTCCGCAAGTGGCTGTTTCTCGAGTTGCGTTCGAGCCTGACCTGGCCGCGCGAGACGCTCGAGGAAGAACGCAGGATCAACCCGGGCGTCGGGGTCGGTTTCGAGATGCACTTCGGGCCGGTGCCGGACGAGGACCTGCGCTGACGCGGCTCAGGCTTCAACGGGCCGCACCCGGCCCGGCATTCATTACGCGACCGGAGCGACTCACCGGTCGGGACTGAAGTCCCTCCTACACGGCTTCGTTCATCGCCGTGAGTGGTGGCGCTTCGTTCATCGCCGCGGCCGGCAGCACCCTGCAGGAGGCACTTCAGTGCCGACCGTAATTCCGCACGCTGCGGTGGTCG
>JAJTYX010000120.1:0-1019 GCA_021462865.1 Gammaproteobacteria bacterium
AACGTGAAGGCTGTGTTTCGGAACGGAATCAGCGCCAGAATGACGGCGTGTTCGTAGTAGGCGGCGCGGTCAATGACATCGTTCGTCAGCAGCCCCACCGAGCCGTTTTCCTGCTTGGAGTTGGTGCGGCCAAAGACGATGTCGTCCGCCAGGCCCAGTTCGGTGCCGGCGCGCACAAGCTGCGCCACCGCGCCGGGCAGGGCGAAGGTGGCGGTGCGGCTGGCCCCGCTGCGCTCCACGCCGCGCACAACCACCCAGGCGAAGCCCTGAAGCTGGCCTTCGAGCATCTCGACGCCGCCTTCGATGCCGACCCAGAAGTCGGCGGCGGCGTTCAGCTCGGCGGCGGCGGCGGCGCGGTTGTGCGCACCCCGGTAGGTTTCGCCGTCGCTGGCCGGCTGGTCGCTGACGCCGGACGGGGCCGCGATGCCGGTCACACGGAAGTGATCGCCGGGGAACATGCGCTCGAACCCAGCGCGGGCCGCCCGGATCTTCACCGGGTTGGTTGAGGCGACGACAACAGTTTTCACGGCGGCCTCTCTGTCGTGCAGCGTTTCAGATCGTGGGCCTATTTTAGCGTAAGTGGGCGCGAATCGTCACGCCAGGGGATCATCTGCTGCCGGGGCGCTAGTTAGTGCCCCTGTGACGGCGGCTGCTGCGGGCTGCGCTCGCCGTAGAGACGGCTGAGGTCGAGGCCGTAATAGGCCAGCGTGTTGAGCACCAGCACGGTCGCGCTGAATTCGTCCAGGCTGCCAATGACGGGAAGCGCGTCGGGGATCAGCTCGAAAACCCCCAGGGTGGGGAACATCAGGTAGACCGCGCCCAACCCGCCCAGGCCGATAATCAACATGTTCTTGGCCAAACGTCCCACAGGCTCAAACCCCTTTCCCCAGCGGCATCTGTCACCCTATACGCCGCACGCCGCCCGCGGTTGTGGTCAGCGGGCGGGCGCTTCGAGGAACGCCCCGATTGTTTCGAGAATCTCGGCGGGCAGCGCCGGCTTGAACAGCACGCCGTCCGCG
>JAJTYX010000121.1:0-33470 GCA_021462865.1 Gammaproteobacteria bacterium
CTGGCACCGTGAACGGCGAGGCCTGCAGGTCCAGCGTCGCCGGCACGGTTGCCACGAACTCCAGGCTCAGCGTTGCCGTCGTGTTGGTCGCCGGGTCGCGGGCGGTGATCACTGCGCTTCCAGCCGTCGTGCTGGTCACCGTGGCCTGGGCGACGCCGCCGGAGGTCGTCGTGACCCCGGAAACGGTGCCGCGAGTGCTGGAGAACTGCACCGCGCTGCCATCGGCCACCGGCGAACCGTTCTGCAGCCAGCGCACCTGCACCACCTGCGGGACATTGAGGTTCACCTCGGCCCCGGCTGCCGGCGAGATGAACCCGAAGGCGTCACCGGAGATGCTGACGTTGAAGGTCGCCGTCAGACCGAGTGCCGCTGCGGTCAGGATATCGCTGTTGCCGGCGCCGCCATTACCGGCGGTCAAGGTCGTTGCGGCATTGCCCGAGGAACTGGTTACCGCGGTCGGCGGTGCGATCGCATTGCCGTTCGCCGAGGTAAAGGTAACCGTCTGCCCGGCAATACCCGCGCCCTCGGAATCCTTGAGGACCACCGTGTACTGGCCGGAATTGTTCAGCGCCAGCGCGGACGGCCCAGTGATCACGAGGGTCGTGCCGACGACGTTGATATTGATCGTCGAAGTAACGCCGGACGACGTCGCCGACGCACCGGCCGTCGCGGAAACCGTAATCGCACGGTTGGTCGGATCGAGGCCGTTGCTCAGCTCCGCGGTGGTCGTACCGCTGGCGTCCGTGGGTGCCGGCGGAATGATCTGGCCGGAAGTCACGCTCATCGATACGGGTGCGTTCGCGATCGCGTTGTTGTTGGCGTCGCGGACGATGACCGTCAGCGTAACCTTGGAGGCGCCGGTCTGATCCGAGGGCAGTTGCATCGAATTCGCGATGATCTGCACCGACCCGACCGCAGTGCCCGCTCCGGCACCGCCGCCCGGACTCAGGATCGTGTTGTCGTCGCTCCCGCAGGATGCGAGCGCGAACGCTGCCGCCACCAATACCAAAAGACTACGCAGTTTCTTCATGACTTACGGATCCTATACCGTGGCCCCTGCGGGGCTCCCTTCAGTAAATGCTCGAGCCTTCTTTTAGTATTTTTGGCGTAACGAAAATGAGCAGCTCCGACTTGTTCGAAACCCGGTTGGTGGAGCGGAACAGATACCCCACCAGCGGAATGTCGCCGAGGAACGGCACCTTGCGCAGGTCGTCGCCCTGTTCGGTTTCATAGATGCCGCCGAGCACGACCGTCTGGCCGTTGTCGACAAGCACCTGTGTTTCCACCGAGCGGGTGTCGATACTCGGCACCTGGCCGCCGCGCTCGTTGGTGATCACCTGGCCGACGCTGTCCTTGGTGACCTTCAGATCCATGATGATGCGGTTGTCCGGCGTGATCTGCGGCGTGACGGTGAGCGAGAGCACCGCTTCCTTGAACTGTGTCGTCGTCGCGCCGCTGGAAGCCGCTTCCTGGTAGGGAATCTCGACACCCTGCTTGATGAACGCTTCCTTCTGGTTCGCCGTGATCACACGCGGTGAGGAGATCACCTCGCCGCGGCCCTCGGCCTGCAGCGCCGAGAGTTCGAGATCCACGAGGAAATCATCGTCGAGCAACGCGACCGCAAGCTGGCCGGCCGGGCTCGCCACCGGCAGGTTGACGTTGAACCGGTCGTCGAGCGACGGCACTTCGACCGGGAACGGCGTGCCGTTGTTGTTGATGTTGTCGATGCCTGACTGCACGATGGTGTCCGTGCCGCTGGCGTTGCCGCTCACCGCGAGCAGCCCGTCGCTGCGATCCTTCACCGCAGTGACACCCCATCGCACGCCGAGATCACGGCTGAAGTCGTCGCGCACGATGACGATGCGCGACTCGATCAGCACCTGGCGCACCGGGATGTCGAGCGTCGTAACCAGCCGGCGGATGTCGGCGATGCGATCCGCAGTGTCCTGTACCAGCAGCGTATTGGTGCGTTCGTCGAGCGCCACCGAACCGCGATCCGACAACATCGAGTTCTTCGACTTGCCCTTGATGAGATCCGCCAGGTCGCTCGCCTTGGCGTAGTTGACCTGCAGGAACTCCGAGAGCAGGGGCTCGAGCTCCTTGATCTCCTTACGGGCCTCGAGATCGGCCTTCTCGCGCGCCGCAATCTCGTCGGCCGGCGCAATGATCATGACGTTACCGTTCTGGCGCTTGTCGAGCCCCTTGGTCGCGAGCACGATGTCGAGCGCCTGGTCCCAGGGCACGCTCTGCAGGCGCAAGGTGACGTTGCCCTGTACGGTGTCGGAAACCACGATGTTGCGGCCACTCACGTCGGCGAGCAGCTGCAGCACCGCGCGTGTTTCGATGTCCTGGAAGTTCAGCGTAAGACGTTCGCCGCTGTAACTCTTGTCTGCGCTGAACAGCGTGGCTTCTTTCTTCGCCTCGTCCTTGACCACCGGCTGGACTTCGACCGTGAACACCTGGTCGGACTGGTAGGCGAGTTCCTCGAAGACGCCGCGGGCAGCGACGACGATGCGCGCGTCGTTGCCCGCCCGCATGACGCTCACGGTGTTTACGGGCGTGGCGAAATCCGTGACGTCGAGGCGCTTGAGCAGGTTGTCCGGCAGCTGCGTGTCGGCGAACACCAGCACCACCTGCTCGCCTTCGCGACGCACGTCCACCGGCGTTCCGGGATCCGACAGGTTGACCACAACCCGCCCGCCGCCCTTCTCACCTCGACGGAAATCCACGTTCTGGATGCTGCGCCCGCCGGCAGGCGCGGCTGCGGCAGCCGGCGCCGGGGCGGCTTCTGCCGTCGACGCTGCGGCAAAGGTCGCGCCGCTGCCCGTGCCGCCTAGTGTGACGAACACGCTGTTGCCGCTGACGCGCGTCTCGTACGGCACCATGGAATCGAGGTTCAGCACCACGCGGGTACGCCCGCCTGATTCGGCGGCGAGGATCGTGGACAACGGGCCGGTGTTGACCTCGCGACGACGCGCGGGCAAGCCGATGCTGGTATTGGCGAGATCGAGCGAAATGCGGGCCGGGTTGTCGATGGTGAAACTCAGCGGTGCCGGAGCCGGGCCCGAGAGCTTCAGTTCGAGTTCGAGCTTGTTCCCGGGCATGGTCTGCACCTGGATGTCCTCCAGTTGCAGCGCCGGCGCCTGCGCGTAGGCGCGTGTGGCGAGTCCCCCGGCCAGCGTCGCCGCGACCATGGTCACGACCATCGCGGCGAACGATCGCCTCAGCGTGCCACCCGTGATCGCATGCACGCGCCCGCAGGCGGCATGCGCCGGGAAAATTCTCGTTGCCCTAGCCGTGCTCATCGTAAATTACTCCCACGCTCTCCCGTTGGGGGCATCAGTCGGACAAGCCGATCGTTGCCGAACGCTTGTAGAAACCGCCGATGCCATCCGGCACCAGTTCATCGACCTGCACTTCGCCGTCGGTTACCTGGGTCACGCGACCGTCGTTCTGGCCGACGAAGTTGCCCGGCACCACGCGGTGCACCAGTCCATCCTGTGTCTGCAGCAGCGCATAGCGCGAGTTGTCGCGCTGCAGTGTCCCGACCATCTTCAGCGTGTCGAGCGGGAACTGCTCCAGGTACTCTTTCGGCCGGTTTGCCTCCGGCCGCGGACCTGCCGCTGAACGTCCCTTCGGTGAATCCGCTGTAAACGGCGAGCGCAGCGTTTGCGCTTCGTAGGTGAAAGTCTCGTACGGCTTGATCTGGGGCAGCGGCTCGATGCGCCCGCCGGGGCGTGCCTTCACCTCGTCGATGTAATCGAGGAGGTCGTCGTGGCTGCCGCCGCACGCAGTGGCCGAAGCGGCCAGCACGGCAACCGCCAGGCAGCGCAAGGCATCGCTCATTCGCACTTTCATCGTCTTACCCCGCCTTCCCGGCGCCCGGTTTGGCGCCCTTGGCCGGCGCACGCGAGCCAGCCTTGCCACCGGGCGCTTTGCCGCCGGCAGCGTCCCCGCTGGTCTCGGCCTCGTCGAGGTAGCGATAGGTCTTGGCCGTGACATTCAGCACGAGCTCGTCGGGGCCGGCATCCGGACCGGCCGGAGCGATCTCGATATCGTGCAGCGTCACGATGCGGGGCAGGGCCGCAATGTCGCTCACGAAACGCCCGAACTCATGATACGAACCCTTGAGCCGGATCTTGATCGGCTTCTCCGCGTAGAAGTCGCGCCGCACTTCGTCGAGCGGCTGGAACAACTCCTCCTGCAAGCCGGCACCGAGACCGGTCTGGGATATATCGACCAGCAGGTTCGGGATCTCCGTCTTGCCCGGCAACTGGCGCAGCATCGTGCCGAAGGAGCGCTCGATTTCCGCGAGCTGCGCCTTGTACGCGCTCAGATTCGCGGCCTTGCGCTGCTTCTGCTCGAACGAGGACCGCAATTCCAGCTCCTCCTTCTCGGCCTTCTCCAGCAGCGGCATCCGGTTCTGCCACACGATCAGGTAGAAGCCGACGATCGCGGCCAGCGCGAAGAACAGGCCGACGAAGAAGATATGGAACACGAATGGCCAGCGGCCGATGTCGTTGAAATCTAGCTGACGCAGTTGCTGGAGGAAGTTCACTTGCCACTCTCCTCGTCAACCACCGAGGCCTGCTTCGCGAACACCTTGAACTCGCTCGCGCGCGGCGTGCTCGCATCGACCTTGCCCCGGCCGCCCTGCGGCTTGACCTCGACCACCTCGAGATCCGGTTCGCGCAGCCAGCCCGACTTGTCGATGTTGCGCATCAGCGCCGACACGCGCGTGTTCGATTCAGCGGTTCCGGTGATCTCCCCCCGCGAGCCGGTCTGCTTGACACTGGTCAGCGCAACGCCGTCCGGCAGAGTGCGGACCAGCTGGTCGAACACATGCACGATCTCCGGGCGGCTTCGCTGCAGCTGCTCGATGATCGCCATGCGGGCGAGCAGGCTGCCTTTCTTCGCCTCGAGATCGACGATCTCCGCGATGCGCTGGTCCAGCGCGTCGATTTCCGACTTGAGCAGCTGGTTGCGCTCGCGCTGGTTGTCGATGATGGCGCCCATCACCACGTTGGCGAGCAGGACCACGACCGCGGCGGCCACGACGGCACCGCCCAGCCCGATGAAAAACTGGTTGCGTCGCGCCTTGCGCAGCTCCGCACGCCAGGGCAATAGGTTTATGCGAGGCATGTCAGTCGAAACTCCGTAGCGCCAGCCCACATGCGGTCAGCAGGGCCGTCGCGTCCTTGCGCACGCCCTGGGATTTTGCGCGGGTGGAGATCTTCATCTGGCCGAGCGGATCACCGATCTCCGTCGGGATCCCGACCTTGCTCGAGATGACGTCGGCGACACCGGGGATGTTCGCGCAACCGCCGCATATCAGGATCTGGTCCGGCTGTTCGCGGCCGCTGCTCGAGGCGAGGAAGAACTGCAGCGAGCGACTCACCTGCTGGGTCATATCGTCGATGAACGGGTCGAGCACCTCCGGAGCGTAGTTGCTCGGCAGGCCGCCTTCCTTCTTGGCGCGCCCGGCGTCTTCGAGCGACAGGCCGTAGGTGCGCATGATCTCCTCGGTGAGCTGTTGACCACCGAAAGAGAAATCGCGGGTATACACGACCCGCATGTCCTGCAGCACGCTGAACGCGGTGTTGCTGGCGCCGAAATCGACCACCGCGATGAGATGTCCCATGCCGCCGTCGGGCATCTGGTGCGCCATGAGCTGGCAGGCGTTTTCCAGCGCGAAGGCCTCCACGTCCACCACGCGCGCCACGAGGCCCGCGGCCTCGACTGCGGCCCTGCGCTGGTCGACGTTCTCCGTGCGCGTGGCCACCAGCAGCACGTCGAGCATGTCGGGGTCGGCCTTCGACTCGCCCATCACCTGGAAGTCGTAACTGACTTCCTCCATCGGAAACGGGATGTACTGATCGGCCTGGATCTCGACCTGCGCTTCGAGCTGGCTCTCGCCGAGCGACTTCTGCAACTGGATGATCTTGGTGATGGCGGCGTCGCCGCTGATGCCGATCGCCACTTCGCGGGTCTTCGTGGCCGAGCGCTTCACGGCGCGGCGAATCGCTTCACCGACCGCGGCCGCATCAACGATGGTCTTCTCGTTGATCGCGTTCGGCGGCGTCGGCTCGGCCGCGTAATACTCGGCCCGGCAGTTCCGGAGCGACCCTGACAGTTCGATCAGCTTGATCGACGAGGTCGTAATGTCAAGTCCGATCACGGGTTTAGATCGCGACGAAAAAAGCACGTCTTTTCCCTTCTATCTCGGCAACTTGCGCAAGGAAAACCGGGCCCCACCTAAGAAACCCAATTTAACCATATAACAGGGCGCTTACAAACCGCGCGTGATGCAATTCACGACTCGCCTACAAACGTTCCGAAAACCGGCCCCAAGGCAACGTCAGTACTCGGGCTCATGGGCACCGGCCCTGGTCGCGGCAGTTCGCAGGCTGACAGGAGGGTGCAGGCCGCGACGCGTCACTGGCGACGGACGTCGGTAGCCTGGCAGCCCCGCTGTCGTAGGTCGGGACCAACATCGGCAGGTGGTGTTCCTGTCGCTGCGGTCCCATGAACTCCCGTAGACCGGTGGCTTTGCGTCCCCACCTTTCAGTGGGTTTGCCCAAAAACCGCCGACAGGATGCATAATCGCCCACCCTGAGGCAAGGGACTACCGCGGGATTTTGCGATGCAGTTGGTACTTCGCCTGCTGACCGCGGCCGGCGCGCTCATATTTACCCTTTTGGTTCTGGCCGGCACGGTCGCCAGCGCGGCCTACTACTTTCTCGCGCCCGGCCTGCCCTCGGCCGAAGTGATCCGCGAGGTCAAGCTGCAGACACCTCTGCGCATCTACTCGCGCGACGGGTTGCTGCTCGGGCAGGTCGGCGAACAACGGCGCACGCCGGTGCGTTTCGAGGAGATTCCCGACGTCGTCGTGAAGGCGTTTCTCGCCGCCGAGGACGACCGCTTCTTCGAGCATCCGGGCTTCGACTACCAGGGCATCACGCGTGCCGCCGTGAACCTTGCGCTGACCGGCGAACGCAGCCAGGGCGGCAGCACGATCACCCAGCAGCTGGCGCGGGCTTACTTTCTCACCTCCGAGCGCAGCTTCGTGCGCAAGGCGAAGGAGTTGATCCTCGCGCTGCAGATCGAGCAGGAATTCACCAAGACCGAAATCCTCTCCCTGTACCTGAACAAGATCTTCCTGGGTCAGCGCTCTTACGGAGTGGCGGCCGCGGCCGAAGTTTATTTCGGCAAGTCGCTCGGCGAGATCACACTCGCCGAAGCAGCCACGATCGCCGCGATCCCCAAGGCGCCGTCCCAGCTCAACCCGGTCAGCGGGCCGGCCCGTTCGGCGCAGCGGCGCGCCTATGTCCTCGGGCGAATGCTCGACCTCGACTACATCGACAAGGCGCAATACCAGGCGGCCATGGCAGCACCGATCGAATCGAGGCTGCATGGACCTCGCGTGGAACTCCAGGCGCCCTACGTCGCGGAGATGGTTCGCGCCGAAATGATCGAGCGCTTCGGTCCAGCAGCCTATACCGACGGTTTCAAGGCGATTGCGACCGTGGACAGCCG
This sequence comes from Gammaproteobacteria bacterium, assembly GCA_021462865.1. Classification (GTDB taxonomy): domain Bacteria; phylum Pseudomonadota; class Gammaproteobacteria; order Steroidobacterales; genus QUBU01. Next base: position 7,537 of record JAJTYX010000121.1, read on the forward strand.
CCTGCAGCTGGCCGCCAATCAGGCACTGGAAACCGCACTCTACGAATACGACCGCCGCCACGGCTATCGCGGACCGCTCCAGCGCAATGTGCTGGCGAAACTCACCCCGGAGCCGGGCCCGGCGCGTGACCTGGGGCTGGCCGCGGTACTCGCGCCGCTGCCGGGTGACGCGGACCTGCACCCGGCCGTGGTGCTCGCGCTGAACGCCGACAACTCTGCGGATTTCTTCGTGCGCGATCTCGGTAGGCTGACCGTGCCCTGGGCGGGGCTGCGCTGGCGGAAGTATCTAGGCGAGGACAGCCTCGGGCCGGCACCGGAAACCGTCGCCGAGGTGCTCGCCCCGGGCGACGTCGTACACCTGCTGCGCACCACCAACCGCGGCTGGCTGCTCGCACAGATGCCGCAGGCGCAGGGCGCGATCGTTGCGCTCGATCCCAGGGACGGTGCTACCGCCGCGCTCGTCGGCGGCTTCGATTTCTTCGAGAGCCGCTACAACCGCGCGGTCCAGGCCCGGCGACAACCGGGTTCGTCGTTCAAGCCGTTCATCTACTCGGCGGGCCTGGAGCACGGTTTTTCCACCGCCAGCGTCATCAACGACGCCCCGCTGGTCTTTGGCGACAGCGAACTCGAGGACGTGTGGCGGCCGGAGAACTACTCGCGCGAGTTCAGCGGCCCCACCCGCCTGCGCGAGGCGCTGGTTAGGTCCCTGAACCTCGTGTCCGTCCGCATCCTGATGGGCACGGGCATCGACGACGCCGTGCGCCACATCAAGGCGTTCGGCTTCGACGACACCGCACTGCCGCGCAATCTTTCGCTGGCGCTCGGCAGCGGCGGCGCCTCACCCTGGGACATGGCTGCCGGTTATGCGGTATTCGCCAACGGTGGACGGCGGGTGGGGCATTTCATTCTCGATCGTGTCGAAGACGCCGCGGGTAATGTCGTCTACGAGGCGAACCCGCCGCGCGCCTGCGATAGCTGTACACCGGTGGAGTCGCCGCTGCCAGGCGATGCCGCCACAGGTCCTGCCAGCACGTTCGCGGTGGATCCCGGGCAATTGCGCGCCGCCATGCCGCTGGATGGAACGGCACCAGTGGCGGCAGCCGCCACCAATGACGAGGTGCCCCTCTACGCCAGCGTCGCGGAGATGATGGCGCACGGCGCGGCCTGGCGGCCGACACTGGCGGAAACCCCGCTCATGTACCGGGATGTGAACCTCGCCCCCCGCGTCATAAGCGCAGAGAACGCGTTCCTGATGTACGACATGATGCGCGACGTCATCCGGCGCGGCACGGGACGTGGCGCCAGGGATCTCGGCCGCAGCGATATCGCCGGCAAGACCGGGACATCAAACGATCGACGTGACGCCTGGTTCAGCGGCTTCAACGGCGAACTGGTCGCCACCGCCTGGATAGGATTCGACCAGGAGCGCTCCCTCGGCGCACGGGAGGAAGGCGGCCGGACCGCGCTGCCGATGTGGAAATATTTCATGGCCCAGGCGCTGCGAAACACGCCCGAAGCGCCCTTACCGCAGCCGCCGGGATTGATTACCGCGAAGATCTCGCCGGTCACCGGGCAGCTTGCGAGTGCCGGGGACGGCAGCGCCATCTTTGAATTTCTGCGCCCCGGAGATCTCGCGGCCCTCGAGCGGGCCGCCCCGGCGGCTGGCCCGGACGGCAACCCGGCGCAACAGGCCGATTTCGAGGCTGATATCTTCTGACCCGTGCCACGACGCAAACGCGACCATCCTGACCACCGGCGCAGCGCCATCGCGCAGGAAGCCGCCCGCCTCATGCAGGAGCATGGCGTGACGAGTTTCCGCGGAGCCAAGGAAAAGGCCGGCCAGCGACTCGGGCTGCAGGATCACGGTGCCCTGCCCAGCAATGCCGAAATCGAATCCGCGCTGGCCGAGCGTCAGCGGATCTTCGCGGGCGACAGCCATGAGGAATTGCTCCGCCAGCAGCGGCGCGCCGCGCTCGCGGTCATGCACGCACTCGCCCCATTCTCGCCGCGCCTGGTCGGCCCGGTACTCGCCGGAAACGCAACCGAGCACAGTATCGTGGAGCTGCACGCCTTCAGTGACGAAGTCGAGGCCATCGGCGTGGTGCTCGACGGCCTCGGGCTGCCGAATCGCGCCTTCGAGCAGCGACTGCGGGTGCGGCGCGACCAGACCGAGCCGTTCCCCGGCTACCGATTCCTGCGCGAGAACGTCGAATTCACGGTCGTCGTATTCCCGGAACGCGGGCGCGGCAACGCTCCGCTCTCGGCAGTCGACGGTCGGCCCGTGCGCAGGGCCACCGCGAAGGACGTGGAGGCACTGCTCGGCCAGGCCGATGCGGGAGTCGACTGAAGGTCGACGCCCGGTGACGGGCAGCACCATGCCCCATGACCGTCAGGACACCGCGCGGTGCACACGCGCGCATCGCTCCGCCCGGCGTTGCGCAAGCCGCGGCCGGCGCCGCTCACGCGTTCAGCGCTTGCCGACCTCGACGTACTCGCGCCTGGCGGGTCCGGTATAGAGCTGGCGCGGCCGGCCAATACGGCCGTCCGCATCGGTGATCATCTCGCGCCAGTGGGCGCACCAGCCTACGGTGCGTCCGATGGCAAACATCACCGTGAACATCGAAGTTGGTATCCCGAGTGCCTTGTAGATGATGCCGGAATAGAAATCGACGTTGGGGTAGAGCTTCTTCTCGATGAAATAGGGGTCCTTCAGGGCGATCTCTTCCAGGCGCATCGCCACATCGAGCATCGGATCGGATTTGCCGAGCTGCTTGAGCACCTTGTGCGTCATCGTTCGGATGATCCGGGCACGCGGATCGTAATTTTTGTAAACGCGGTGGCCGAAGCCCATCAGCCGGAACGTGTCGTTCTTGTCTTTGGCGCGCGCGATGAACCGCGGGATATTCTCCGGCGTGCCGATCTGCTCGAGCATCTGCAGCACCGCTTCGTTCGCCCCACCGTGCGCAGGGCCCCACAGGGCCGAGATGCCGGCGGCGATCGCCGAATAGGGATTGGCCTGTGAGCTGCCCGCAAGGCGCACCGTCGAGGTGCTGCAGTTCTGCTCGTGGTCCGCGTGCAGGATGAACAGCAAATCGAGCGCCTGCGCTGCCACCGGGTCCACGTGGTAATCGGCCGCCGGAACGGCAAAAAACATGTGCAGCAGGTTCGAGCAATAGTCGAGATCGTTGCGCGGGTAGGTGAAGGGTTGCCCGACGGTGTGCTTGTAGGCCGCCGCCGCGATCGTCGGAAGCTTGGCGATGATGCGGTGGGCGAAGATGTCGCGGTGACGCGGATTCATGATGTCGGTCGTGTCGTGGTAGAACGCCGACATCGAGCCGACCACGCCGGCCACCATCGCCATCGGGTGCGCGTCGTAGTGAAAGCCGTTGAACAGACGCAGGATGGTCTCGTTGATCATCGTGTGCGTCGTAACGGTGTGGGTGAACTGCTCGAGCTGTTCCGCGCCCGGCAGATCCCCGTGCAGCAGCAGGTAGCAGACCTCCATGAAGGAGCTCTTTTCGGCGAGCTGCTCTACAGGGTAGCCGCGGTACATCAACACGCCCTGATCGCCGTCGATGTAGGTGATCTTGCTCTCGCAACTTGCCGTCGAGCCGAAGCCGGGGTCGTAGGTGAACGCGCCGGTTTCGGCATAGAGCGACCGGATGTCGATGACATCCGGTCCGACGGTACCGCCGCGTACGGGCAGGTCCATCTGCTTTCCGGTGACGGAGTCCGTCAGTACGTATTTTTTTCCGCTCATTTGCCCACCCGGCTGTCAATGGTCCTGGGCCGCACGAAGTTCCGGCGCCCGCGCGCGCCACCTGCCAGTTGCAGGCGACGGTCGCGATCTGCCTGATGCTCGTGCTGCCGGAACGTCAGGAGCCGGTGACTTCAGCTTATGCGCCGCCCGGCCCGAACGGCGGGTCATTATAGGTAAGCGCCGAGCGGGTGGCCATGATCGCTGCGGTAAACCGCAGTGGGCGCAAGGCGCGGCGTCGCGCGCCTCGACCGGGGTATCAGGGCAATGACGGCCGGGCGCCGTCAGCCCATCTTGTACTTCTTGCGGAACTTGTCTACCCGGCCGCCGCTGTCCACGATCTTCTGCTTGCCGGTGAAGAAAGGATGGCAGGAGGCACATACTTCGATGTGCAGTTCCTCTTTGCGTGTCGAGCGCGTCGTGAACTCGTTGCCACAGCTGCACAGCACCTTGATTTCCTGATAGGGCGGATGGATTTCAGATTTCATGACCGCTCGCTCCGGGGACTGCTATGCGCCGAAAAAGGGCGCAGAGAATAGCCAGTCGTCGTCGCAGTGGCAAGCGAAACGCGGTGCCGCCCCTTATCCACAAAATCTGTGGATAAGTCTGTGCAAACACCGCTGTTGGAATGCAGCCGCGGCCATTACTGGCACATTTCCGTCAAATTGCGCAATAAATGCTCAAATTACGAAAAATGTTGATAATCATCTAATTACAATACGATCTGGAGGCAACAACTGACGATCAGGCGCTTATCTGGCTGAAATCTGCCGAGAGCCCGGCCCCTGTGCATAAGCGCACGCGAGTTGCGCCGTATTCAGCCCCGGCCGGCAAGCGTCGCCGCGAGCTTGCGTAACGCCTGGCCCCGGTGACTGCGCTCATTTTTGATGGCGGCATCCAGTTCAGCGGCCGTGCGCCCAAGAGCCGGATCCTCGAAGACGGGGTCGTAGCCAAACCCTTCCCGGCCGCGTGGCGCCGCGGCGATACGCCCCTCCCAAACCCCTTCCGTGATGACCGGTACGGCGTCTCCCGGCCCACGCAGATAGGCCAGTACGCAGCGAAACCGGGCACTGCGCCGTGCCGCGGGCACGCCCGCCAGCTCCTCGAGCAGGCGCGCCACGTTGTCTGCATCGCTGGCTTGCGGGCCCGCGAAGCGCGCGGAAAAAATCCCTGGCGCACCGCCAAGCGCGTCTACCTCGAGCCCCGAGTCATCGCCGATAGCCGGCCGCCCCGTAGCCGCAGCCGCATGGCGCGCCTTCAGTACGGCGTTCTCCGCGAAGCTCGTGCCGGTTTCCGCAATCGCCGGTACTCCGAGATCGCTCTGCAGCAGGACTTCCCAGGCCGTGCCGAGCAATGCGCGGATCTCGCGCGCTTTGCCGGCATTACCGGTAGCCAGCACCACGACGCGCACGGCCGGTTCAGCGCTGTGCGGAGCGCCATTCATCGAGGATGTCGCGCTGCACGGCCATGATCTGCCCGATGCCGGCCGCGGCCAGCCCCAGCATCTGGTCGAGTTCATCACGACGAAAAGCGTGGCCCTCGGCCGTGCCCTGCAGTTCGATGAATGCTCCGGCGTCGTTCATGACGACGTTCATGTCGGTTTCCGCCTGGCCGTCCTCGGCATAGTCGAGATCGAGGACCGGCGTGGCGCTGAATATGCCGACCGATACCGCCGCGACCTGCCCATGCAGCGGATGGCGCGACAGATCGCCATCGCGCACCAGCGACTCAACCGCCAGCGTCAACGCGACCCAGGCGCCGGATATCGCAGCCGTGCGGGTACCGCCATCGGCCTGCAGGACATCGCAGTCGAGCGTAACCGTGCGCTCGCCGAGCGCTTTCAGGTCCGCGGTGGCGCGCAACGACCGGCCGATCAGGCGCTGGATTTCCTGGGTACGGCCGCTCTGGCGCCCACGGGCCGCCTCCCGCGCGGTGCGCGAGTGCGTCGCCCGCGGGAGCATGCCGTATTCGGCGGTGATCCAGCCGCGCCCCTGGCCGCGCAGAAAGTGCGGCACGCCATCCTCGACGCTGGCGGTGCACAGAACGCGTGTTGCGCCGAACTCGGCCAGCACCGATCCCTCTGCATGGCGGGTGAACCCCGGCTCGAAGCGAATCGGGCGCAACTCGTCCGGGCGGCGCCCGCTCGGTCTTTTCATGGTAACCAGCGCTCCGTCCCCTACCCGAGCCAGCGCAGCGCGGCCGCCGAGGTGTTATCGCTGAACGGACTGTTGCTGCGCACGGCCTGCTCGGCCAGCCGACGCAGCCCTGCGCCGAGCGCCTGCTCCGCCGTGGAGAGCATCGCAATCGCGTTGTCCTCCAGGCCGACCCAGAAGCCGTCGGTACAGACCAGCAGCAGGTCACCCGGTTGCAGCCGCCGAGGCGGACCGACACTCATCCCCGGCAGCGCAAAATTGCCGCCGAGGCAGCACTCGACGAAATTCCGCATCGGGTGATCGCTGATCTCCTCCTCGGTGATCAGCCCCTCCTGCAACAGCAGCTCGACGTGGCTGTGGTCGCGAGTGCGCTCGTGGACCCGACCCTGGCGCAACTGATAGATCCTGCTGTCGCCCACATGGGCCCAGTAGGCAGCGCCGTCCTGGACAAGACACAACGCGCAGGTGGCGCGAGGCCGGGCCTCGATGCGCAACCCTCCGCCGAGCTGCACGAGCTGGGCATGTGCCTTGCCGATGGCAAGGTGCAGAAATCCCTGTGGATCGAAGATCGGCTGCGTCGCGCGCCGGAATGCCTCGGTGAGCACCTGCACGGCGACCCCCGCTGCCTTCGCTCCATCGGCATGCCCGCCCATGCCGTCAATGGCCACGAGCAGCACCGAGGAGGCGCTGCGGGCGATTGCGACACGGTCCTGGTTCTCTTCCCGATCGCCGATCAGGCTCAGTTCTGCCAGCTCGACCTGCAACTCGATCCCCTGACATGGCGTGCACGCGAGCGGCCCGGCCGCCAGCGGTCCCGCCGGACGAAACTCTTGACCCGCCACCGCGATTCGGCCAGCGTGCCACGGTTAGAGTGTAAGCTGCGCGAGCAGCGCCCCGCACCTGATTGTTGACAGATTGCGCGACGGGCACGCAACCCGCGCCCGCTACCACCAACCGACAGGCTCCCAGGACCCATGACCAGAAGCATGACGGGCTTTGCCCGCACCGAGACGCAGTCGCCGGTGGGGCCGCTGCTCTGGGAGCTGCGCTCCGTCAACCACCGATATCTCGAAACCCAGATCCGCCTGCCGGAGGGTTTTCGCGCCATCGAGCCGGCGGCCCGCCAGATCATCGCCGGGGGCGTCCGGCGGGGAAAGCTCGACGCCAGCCTGACGTTGCGAACGGGCGCACTGGAGCACACGCAGGGCGAACTCGACCTCGACTATGCGCGCGAACTCATCGGACACGCGCGCAGTCTCGCCACCGTCGCAGGCAACGCCGCACCGATCGACCCCGTGGACATCCTGCGCTGGCCGGGCGTGCTCCGCGAACCGGAAGCGAGCCTCGAGCCGGTGTTTCCGCTCGCGCTCGATGGACTCACGCGCGCGGTCAGCGAGCTCGCCGCCAGCCGCGAACGTGAAGGCTCACGGCTGCGGGAGATGCTGGAGACGCGGTGCACAGAAATCCTCACGCGCGTTGCCGCGGTCGAACAGCGCTTGCCCATCGTCCTCGCTTCGATCCGGGACAAGCTCGATGAGCGCGTGCGCAGTCTCGCCGCCAGCATCGAGCCCGGGCGTCTCGAACAGGAAATCGTGCTCATCGCGCAGAAGCTCGACGTCAGCGAGGAACTCGACCGGCTGCGCAGCCACGTCACCGAGTTCCGCGCCGCCATGGCGAGGGGAGACGAAGCTGCCGGAAGGCGGCTCGATTTCCTGCTGCAGGAATTCAACCGCGAAGCCAATACGCTCGCCTCGAAGTCGGCGGACGCCGAGACGACGCGGCAGGCCGTGGATCTCAAGGTCCTGATCGAACAGATGCGCGAGCAGGTGCAGAACGTGGAGTAGGGCTCCACGGCATTCAGCCACTCGTCATGCGCGCGGGCTTCACGCCCATCGCCTGTCGCCCGCGACCCTCGGCCGATGCTCATGGTTCTATTGTCATGTCAACATGACAACGGTAGGATAACCCGCGAATGAATGGTTCGCGGCCCCCCGCCCCGGGGCGCCGCTGCACCCGCCCGCCCATCGCGACGAACACGGCCCGGACAAGGAGGACCGCGCATGACCACTGCTTTCGCCCGCCAGGAATCCCCGACCCTCGAGGTTCGCCCGTTGACCGGCGCCCTCGGCTGCGAGATCTACGGCGTCAACCTCGCGACGCTCGATGAGCCGACCTTCCGCCAGATCCACCAGGCCTTCCTCGACCACTCCGCCGTCATGTTCCACGACCAGAAGCTCACGCAGGAGCAGTTCGCCGCCTTCGGCCGGCGCTTCGGTGAGCTCGAAGTCGAGCCCTTCCTGCCGCACAAGGCCGACGTGCCCGGCGTGTATTACCTGCGCGGCGCACCAAAGGACTCGAAGATTCTCTCGACCCAGAACCTCGGCTGGCACGCCGACCACAGCTACCAGACAAACCCGAGCCTCGGTGCGATGCTCTACGCGGTCGACGTGCCCGCCCACGGCGGCGACACGCTCTTCGCCAGCAACTATCTTTCGTACGAGACACTTTCGCCGGCAATGCAGGCCTTCCTCGACGACAAGGTCGGCGTACACGACGTGCTCCAGTACGCGCTGAACTCCGGCCACGGCTCCACCGCGACCGTGAAGGCGATCGAGGTGTTGAAGGCCATGCGCGAGCGCTACCCGCAGATCGAGCACCCGCTGGTATGCCGCCACCCGGAGACCGGCCGCAAGATGCTCTACCTCAACTGTGCGTGGACGACGGCGATCAAGGACCTCACGCACGCCGAAAGCGAGGCCATCCTCGGCATGCTCAAGCGGCACTCGGTCAAGGATGTCTTCTGCGCGCGTTTCCGCTATCGCCCAGGGTCACTGATGCTCTGGGACAACCGCGCCGTGCAGCACAGCCCGAACTCCGACTACACCGGCAAGCGGCTCATGTGGCGGCTCGCGCTGCACAGCAACTGGCAACCGGGGACTTGATCGTGCCTGCTCGATGTTCGGACTGAGCCGCAGGAATCACCGGCGCAACGACAGCCGCCAATGCAGAGCGCTCGCGAGCCGTGTAAAGCGGCTGTTCGATGCCGGGCGCAGCGCCAGCAGGGGCGTCCCCCTCAGCGCCGGCGCTTCCTCGCGCCCTTGAAGTCCCTGTTGAGCCGGTTCAGGTCGAAGCCCTTCGGGTCGAACACGCCGCCGATCCACCGCGCCATGTCTTCATGCTGCTCATGTGCGCGATCGCCGAGAATCTCCAGGAACAGTGCGTAGCCGTGCGGGCCACCAACGTCTTCCGGCGGGCAGGCGTTCTCGCCGGCCAGGCACACCGGGAGCGACAAATCCTGAGTTGCCGCGTTGGGCGGCACGGACTCGAACACGATTCGATGCTGCCAGCCATCGCCCATGTCGTAGTGGTACTCGAACTCGCCGCGGACACCCAGATCGGAAACGACTGCGGCAACCGAGATCCGACGCTCATCGCGGTAATCGCGGCTATCCCGGTCGAGGCTGATTTCGTGAATCCACCATTCCGGCGCGACCACTCCCTCGCCGACGTGGAATTCGTGCGCGTGCGAATCCGTCCAGCCCATCACCCACTGCAGGTAGTGGTGCAGGCTCGCGAACGTCCATTGATTGGAGACCAGCCCCCGCCGCCAGACGAGCGGCTCAACGTCCAGCAGTTCGATGCGCAGCGCGACGGGCTTTGGGCGCGGGGTGGTCGGCAATTCAGCAGCCCTCACGTTCTCGGCGGATCGTAGCCATCCTGTCAGATGCGCGGGTTCGCCAGCAACTTCGCCTTGAAGTGGTGTCGAGGAGCCCTGCAGATCCTGAGCATGACCACGATACCCTCGGTCAGATCCAGGTCTTGCACGAGCCCGCCGAGTGCGGTGAGCTTCGCGTCGATGTCGTGATGTGTTTTCTGCTCTGGTGTGTCCGGCTTGTCCCAGACGTAACTGGTGGAGTCGCATGGGAATGCGGAGATTCACCGCGAAGTTCGCGCGGGAGGCGTTTGCCACCGCTTCACTCCCTCGCCACCACCGTATCGTAGAGCCCGTAGTGGGTCAGGCCGGGGTGGCTATCAATGCCGGTGTAGCGGAGCGACGCGTCTTCATACCGCCGGAACGCAAAGACCGCCTGGTTCATCTGCTCGGTGTTGAACACCTTGAGGCGCACGAGCAGGTGCGGAACGTCGAGTAGCTTGCGGCGAGGTCAATCACTCACTGTCATCTGCACTGTGTGTGCAGATCCTGCACCTGCCGCAGGTCTGCAAGGCCACCGGCCTCGGGCGCTCGATGATCTGCCAGCTCGAAGCGCAGCGCCGTTTTCCGTGCCGGGTGCGCATCGGGGGCGGGCCGTGGGGTGAGTGGAGACGAAGGGACAGGGGTGGCTGGCGGGGCGCCTGGAGCATCACCGCGCGGGTGGGCCATGCCGTACGGCAGCGGCCGCCACCGCCCAGAAACCACCCAGCCAGGGCGCAGATGGCGCCGCACCGAGAAAAGCCTTAAATAGGCCACCTACTGATTTACAAATGTTTTTGTTCACGTCTAGCCGCCTGTCCAAGCAGCAACTTGAATAGAAATCATGTCCGAAGCTGCAAATCCATCACATTCCGCGAATTTCGTTCGTTTCGTTCGTTTCGAATAGAAGGATGTGCTGACCCAGCCGGGCCATGGGCGCGCTTCCGGCGCGCGCGTCGTGGGCACGCGCCGACGCATCGCGTTCCAGGACCTGATCAGATTCGATGAAGCGGATCGCAAGCGCCGCCGTGCAGCACTGAATGAGATTGCCCAGCTTGATCAGGAGCTGGGGATCTGAAAGGGCGTGTCTCGCGCATACGAACAGGCCCTACCATCCAGTAAACTCAAAGCCAAGGACATACCGGAGTCGTCATGACTACCGCCGACATTGCCAAAATGCCCGTGGCCGAAAAATTGTTGCTCATGGAGAAACTGTGGTAGGCACTTCGCGTAGAGGCCGACAGTAGCGTCATACCGGCCTGGCACAAGGATGTACTGGCAGAGCGCCTGCGCCGTCTCGACAGCGGCAGCGAACCTACGTCTCCATGGACTGAAGCGAAGGAGCGCATTCGCGCCCGGATCAAAGCGGGCTGATGTGGCACAAGTCCGGATAGCACGTTCGGCGGAAGCCGACCTGCTGGAAGGCTACGTGTTCTATGAGAGGCAACAGGCCGGCGTCGGTGACTATTTCCTCGACAGCGTCTACGCGGACATTGACGCACTGGCGTTGTATGCCGGCATCCATCACGGAGCGCGTTGGCTGATTGCAATGTTTTGGCTCGGCCAACTGAAACCCGGAACGTGTAGCTAGGCATGTAGCTAGTCCGATCCAGAACTACGCTGAACCTATATGAATCAATGTGCTATGTGCACCCCGCACGAGCAGGTGCTGAACGCCGAGTGACGATGCCGCGCGGAAAGCTCTTCGTCATCACCGCCCCGTCAGGCGCGGGCAAGACGACCCTCACGAAGGCACTGCTCGCCGCCGATCCACAGCTGCGCTTCTCGGTTTCCTTCACGACCCGGGCGGCGCGCAGCGGTGAGCTGGATGGCCGGGATTACTTCTTCGTCGACCGTGACCGGTTCGAGGCGATGATTGCAGGCGGTGAGTTGCTCGAGCACGCACAGGTGTTCGGCAACTACTACGGCACGGGGAGAGCGCAGATCGAGCGGCATACCAGCGCCGGGCACAACGTGATCCTCGACATCGACTGGCAGGGCGCACGACAGGTGCGCGCGCACATGCCGCAGAGCGTGCTGATCTTCATCATGCCGCCGTCGCTCGCCGAGCTCGAGCGCCGGCTGCGCGGTCGGGCAACGGACGACGACGCGGTGATTCGCCGGCGGCTGTCCGAAGCCCGGGCCGACATGGAGCACTGGACCGAATTCGATCATGTCGTCATCAACGACGATGTGCCGGCCGCGCTTGCCGCGGTGCAGACCGTCATAAAAGGAGCAGGCGCCGCCTGCGCGGTCGGCAATCCGGCGCTGCGGCAACGGCTCGAGGCGATCGTGGCGAATCGCGGCTGACGCCGCTCCTGCAACGGCTAGGGGCGATCGTAGGGAATTGCGGCTTGCGCCGCTCCTACAGAGCAGGCCCGAAAAGGCTTTCGAGGGGACGACCCGACGGCGGGGTGCGCCGGGCAGCGCCTCCGGTTAGCCTTTGCGGCCCCGTTACTCCCGGAACCTCCCGATGGCCCGAATTACCGTCGAAGATTGCCTCGGCAACGTCGAGAACATTTTCGAGCTCGTCATGGTCGCCGCCAAGCGCGCCCGACGCCTGGCCAATGGCGCCCCCAACCACCTCGACTGGGAGAACGACAAGCCAACGGTGCTCGCGCTGCGCGAGATTGCCGCCGGCCTGGTCGGGCCGGATATCCTCGCCGAGGCCGACCCGACGCCCGCCGACCTCTTCGCAACCGAGCAGGCCGACGACCTGCTGGCCGGCCCGCCGATCAACATGAACGACGACTCCGACCTGATCTGATCGCGCATTAAGTCCACTGGCAGGGCGCGCGCCGCCCGCCCACGCAGCCGGTCCGGCTGCACCCCTGGAGTAGAATCCGGGCATGGATTACGGCGCCTTGCTGCTCAACCGGTTACCGCTCGTCGGCCGGCGGAATTTCGGCCTCCGGCAGCTGCTCGCGCGCCTGGATTACCTGCCCCGGGAACAACTCGAGCAGATCACCGCGGCCTACGATTTCGCCGCCAGCGCCCACGAAGGGCAGAAGCGGCTGTCCGGCGAGCCCTACATCACGCACCCGGTCGCGGTGGCGAACGTCCTCGCCCAGCTGCGCCTCGACTACCAGACCATCGCCGCCGCGCTCCTGCATGACGTGATCGAGGACACGCCCACTGCCAAGGAACAGATCCAGAAGCAGTTCGGCGTGGAGGTGGCCGCGCTCGTGGATGGCGTGAGCAAGCTCGACCAGCTCTCGTTCACCAGCCGTGCGGAGGCGCAGGCCGAGAGCTTCCGCAAGATGGTCCTGGCGATGGTGGAGGACATCCGCGTCATCCTGGTGAAGCTCGCCGATCGCCTCCACAACATGCAAACGCTCGACCCGATGCCGCCGGAAAAACGCCAGCGTATTGCGCGCGAAACGCTCGACGTCTACGCACCGATTGCCAACCGGCTCGGCATCAACACGATCAAGACGGAACTGGAAGATCTCGGGTTCCGCTACGCCTACCCGTTCCGCTACCGCGTGCTCGACAAGGCGGTGCGCCGGGCGGAGGGCAACCAGCGGCAGTTCCTGAAGCGCATCGAAGAGCGCCTGCAGAAAGCGCTGACCGAGTCCGGCATCGACGGCAAAGTGGCAGGACGCAAGAAGCACCTCTACAGCATCTACCGCAAGATGATCCGCAAGCATCTGTCGCTGTCGGAGATCGCCGACGTGTTCGCGTTTCGCCTCATCATGAGCGATGTCGACAGTTGCTACCGCGCGCTCGGCATCGTGCACCAGCTCTACAAGCCGATGCCGGGCAAGTTCAAGGACTACGTCGCGATCCCCCGCGTGAACGGCTACCAGTCACTGCACACGGTGCTACTGGGGCCGAACGGCATACCGATAGAGGTGCAGATCCGCACCGAGCAGATGGACCGCATCGCCGAGTCCGGCATTGCCTCGCACTGGGCGTACAAGGAAACCGGCGCCGAGCGTGAGGAAATGCAGCCGCAGGCGCGGGCGCGCGAGTGGCTGGCGAGCATCAGCGAGATGCAGGCAGCCGCCAACTCCGAAGAGTTCCTCGAACACGTGAAGGTGGACCTGTTCCCCGACAAGGGGTACGTCTTCACGCCGAAGGGCGACATCCTGCGCCTGCCGCGCGGGGCGACCTGCGTGGACTTCGCCTACGCCGTTCACACGGATGTGGGCAACCGCTGCGTAGCCGCCAAGATCGACCGCCGCCTCGTCCCGTTGCGCACCCCGCTGAACAGCGGCGAGACCGTCGAGATCATCACCGCCAAGAGCGCGCGGCCCAACCCCGCCTGGGTCAATTTCGTCGTATCCGCCAAGGCCCGATCTGCCATTCGCCAGTTCCTGAAGAATCTGCAGCAGAGCGAGGCGCGCGAACTCGGCCGGCGCCTGCTGGACCAGTCGTTGCGCGACTTCCGCTCTGCGCTCCGCAAGGTCAGTCGCGAGCAGATGCAGGCGCTGCTCGACGAACTCGGGCTCAACAACACGAACGAACTGTTCGAGCAGATCGGGCTCGGCGAGCGTCTCGCGCCGGTGGTCGCCACGATGCTGCAGGCGGGTGCCGCAGCCGGGCCCGGGCAACCCGAGGCGGTCAACGCTCCGGCCAGGCCCTCGCCGATCACCATTGCCGGCACGGAGGGCATGGTGGTCAGCTACGCCCGCTGCTGCCACCCGATCCCCGGCGACGCCATCATGGGCTACCTGAGCGCCGGCCGGGGCGTGGTCATCCACCGCAACGTCTGCGGTAACCTCAGCGAGTACCGCAAGCAGCCACACAAGTGGATCCCGGTGAACTGGGAGCCCGGCATCGAGCGGGATTTCTCCGTGGAAATCCGAATCGATGTGCAGAACAAGCCCGGCGTGCTGGCCGACGTGGCTGCCCGCATCGGCGACGCAGGCTCGAACATCGAGCAGGTCTCGGTGGACGAGCGCATGGAGGAGACGGCGGCGCTGATATTCTCCATCCTGGTGAGAGACCGCAAACACCTGGCGCAGGTCATCAAGAGCATCAGGCCGATGCCGATGGTCAAGAAGGTGACCCGGACCTGCGCCTGACACGAAACCGCGCCAATGGAGCAACACTCATGACGAAAAAGGCGATCAACACGCCGCGGGCGCCCGCGGCCATCGGCACGTACTCGCAGGCCGTTCGGGCCGCCGGGATGGTGTACCTGTCCGGGCAGGTACCGCTCGACCCGGCCACGGGCGAATTGGTCGCCGGCGACATCCGCGCGCAGATCCACCAGGTATTTCGCAATCTCGCGGCAGTCGCCGAAGCGGCCGGCCTCGGGCTGGAGAGCGCCGTGAAGGTCAACGTATTCCTCATCGACCTCGGCCATTTCGCGGCGGTGAACGAGATCATGGCGGAATATTTTCCGCAGCCGTTTCCGGCGCGGGCGGCGATCGGTGTGGCCGCCCTGCCGCGCGGCGCCGCCGTGGAGGCGGATGCCATCCTTTGCGGCTAGACCGGCGTAGACGCAGCGGCGTCCTGCGACGGCCGGCCATTCCGGGCTGAGCGCGAGGCCGGAACGTGCCGGAGACGATCCCGGAGGAACTGACCGCGCTGCGCGGTGTCGGCAACTCGCTGCGCGAGCGCCTGCAACGCCTTGGCGTCCATCGCCCTGTGGACCTGCTCTTCCTGCTGCCGCAGCGCTACGAGGATCGCACCCGGCTTACGCCGCTCGGCGCGGTGGTGCCCGGGCGGCGCGTGGTGGTGCGGGGTGAGGTTGCACTCAGCGAAGTGGTGTACCGGCGCCGGCGCAGCCTGCTGTGCCGGCTTGCGGACGGCACCGGGCAGATCACCCTGCGATTCTTCTATTTCAGCAAGGCTCAGCAGGAGGGCCTGGCGCGGGGGAGGCGCCTGGTGTGCTTCGGCGAGGCCCGCGTCGGGCCGGGTGGGCTGGAGATGGTGCACCCGGAGTATCGCGTGCTCGCCGCCGCGGAACCGGTTGCGCTCGAGCAGTCGCTCACCCCGGTCTATCCCACCACCGAGGGCCTGCAGCAGTTTCGGCTGCGCAACCTGATCGCACAGGCGCTCGACCGGTTCTTGCCGCTACTGCCCGACTGGCTGCCGGCGGCCGCTACCGCGGGCTATCCGGCACTGCGCGATGCCCTCGCGTACCTGCACCGGCCGCCACCCGGCGCCGATCTCGCGCAGCTCGCCGCGGGCACGCATCCCTGTCAGCGGCGGCTCGCGCTCGAGGAGCTGCTCGCCCATCACCTGAGCCTGCGACGCCTGCGCGAACATGGCCGGCGCGAGAGCGCGGTCGCCCTGCCGCCGGCCGACGCGCTGCGCCGGAAATTCTTCGGGCAGCTCGGCTTCACGCTCACTGCCGGCCAGCGCCAGTCACTCGCCGAGATCGACGCCGACCTCGCCCTGCCGCACCCCATGATGCGGCTCGTCCAGGGGGATGTCGGCTGTGGCAAGACCGTGGTCGCGGCGGCTGCAGCCCTGCGGGCCGTGGCACACGGCCACCAGGTCGCCGTGATGGCGCCGACGGAGCTGCTGACCGAGCAGCACCGGCGCAGTTTCCAGCGCTGGTTCGAGCCGCTCGGCATTGGCACGGTGTGGCTGAGCGGCAGCCTGTCGCGCCGCGAGCGACAGGCCGCCTACGAGGCCATCGGCAGCGGCCGCGGACAGGTGATCATCGGCACGCACGCCCTGTTCCAGGAGGGCCTCGAGTACCGCAGCCTGGCGTTGCTGGTGGTCGACGAGCAGCACCGCTTCGGTGTCCACCAGCGCCTGGCGCTGATGCAGAAGGGCGCGGCCGGCGACACGCGTCCGCACCAGCTGGTGATGACTGCCACCCCCATCCCGCGCACCCTGGCGATGACGATGTACGCGGACCTCGACACCTCGCTGATCCGCGAACTGCCGCCCGGGCGGCAGCCCGTGCAGACGGTGGCACTGCCGGACCGACGCCGGCCGGAGCTGGTGGCACGGGTGCGTGAGGCCGCCGGTGCGGGCCAGCGCGCCTACTGGGTGTGCCCGCTGATCGAAGACTCCGAGGCGCTCGACTACCAGGCGGCCGAATCGACACACGCCATGCTGGCCGCAGCCCTGCCGGAGCTCACGGTGGGCCTGGTCCACGGCCGCATGAAGCCGGACGAGAAGGACAAGGTGATGCGCGCGTTCGCCGCGGGCGCCGTGCAGGTGCTGGTCGCCACGACCGTGATCGAGGTGGGCGTGGACGTGCCGGAGGCAACCCTCATGATCGTCGAGAACGCCGAACGCATGGGGCTCGCGCAGTTGCACCAGTTGCGCGGCCGCGTGGGCCGGGGCACCGGCGCATCGAGCTGCGTGCTCGTCTACCACAGCCCGTTGTCGGAAATCGCCCGCCAGCGCCTCGAGGTACTGCGCCAGACCAGCGATGGTTTCGAGGTTGCGCAGCGCGACCTGGAACTGCGCGGACCCGGTGAGGTGCTCGGCACGCGCCAGACCGGCATGCTGCAACTTCGCGTCGCCGACCTGTCGCGCGACGCCGCCCTGCTGCCAGCGGTGCAGGACATGGCCAGGGAGCTGTTCGCGTCCTCGCCGCAGGCCGTCGAGTCCCTGATTCGCCGCTGGATAGGTGAGGGCAGCCGCTACGGCAACGTATGATCCCGCCCATGCCATCCCGGGATGCCCGACCGCCGCCGCTTGCCGCCGGACCGCTGGATTCCCTGCAGCAGTACCTGCGACTCATGCGCCTGGACCGCCCCATCGGCATCTGGCTGCTGCTCTGGCCGGCGCTGTGGGGCCTGTGGGTTGCGGCCGAGGGGCGGCCGCAACCACGGATCTTTGCGGTGATGGTCCTGGGCGTCGTCGTCATGCGGTCGGCCGGTTGCGTGATCAACGATTACGCGGACCGCGACTTCGATCCCCGCGTGGCGCGCACCCGCGACCGGCCTCTGGCGTCCGGCCGGGTATCGCCCGCCGAGGCGCTGGTCCTGTTTACCGCCTTGTCGCTGCTCGCGATCGCCCTCGCGCTGATGCTCGACCCGCTGGCACGCGTGCTGGCCGTGGTCGGCGGCCTGCTCACCATCGTCTACCCCTTCATGAAGCGCGTGATCGCGGCACCGCAACTGGTACTCGGCGCCGCATTCGGCTGGAGCATCCCGATGGCGTTTGCAGCGGAAACCGGCGCCGTGCCACGCCTCGCCTGGCTGATGTGGCTGGCAGTAGTCGTCTGGGCGCTGATCTACGACACGATGTACGCGATGGCCGACCGCGCCGATGACCTGCGGGTCGGCGTGAAATCCACGGCGATACTCTTCGGCAGCGCAGATGTATTCATCGTGAGCCTGCTGATGATCGTGCTGCTGCTCGGGCTCGCACTGGTCGGACACCTCGCGGCGCTCGGACCGTGGTACTTCGGCTCCCTGCCGGCGGCTGCGGCGTTGCTCCTGCGCCAGCGCCACCTCATTGCCGGGCGCGACCCGGCACGCTGCTTTCAGGCCTTCCTCGAGAGCCACCTGGTTGGCGCGGCGGTATTCGCCGGCATCCTGCTCGACTTCACCTTCCGGCAGGCGTAGCAGCGCGAGCCGCCCCGGCACCGCGACCCGGTGTACGCGCGGGGGCCCACACCTCTACCGAGACAGCGCCGGCCGCGCGCAGCGCCCCAGCCAACGCGGCCACCGTGCTGCCGGTGGTGATCACGTCGTCGAGCACCGCGACCCGTGCGCCCCGGCAACCGGCGCTCGCGCGGAAAGCGCCGCGCAGATTGCGCCGCCGCTGCAGCGCCGTCAGACCGGTCTGCTCGGGCGTGCCGCGGATGCGTTCGACGAGGCGGGGGGACAGCGGCAGCCCGAGCCTGCGCGCCACCGGCCGGGCAATTTCCAGTGCCTGGTTGTAGCCGCGGCGCGCCAGTCGGCCACGGTGTAACGGCACGGGCACGAGCACGTCGGGCCGGGGACGATCACCGGCTTCACGCGCCAGGAACTCTCCGAGCAGCTCGCCGAGCGCACGTGCAAAGTAGAGCTGGCGATGGAACTTGGCACCGGTCACCATCCGGTCCACCGGGAACTCGTAGGTGAGCGGCGCAATCACCGCTCCGTGACCAGGCAGGCGGGTGCCGCAGCCCCCGCAGGGCCCGGTGCCCGTGCCGGACGGCAGCCCGACACCGCAGCCCGGGCAGACTGCCCCGAGCCAGGGCAGATCTGCCTGGCAACCGCCACAAATTGAATGATCTACGCCCGGTTCGTTGCACAGCACGCAGCGGCGTGGGACCAGGCAGGCGAGGAATGCGTCGACCCTGGACGCGATCATAGGTTGACAGTGCCGGAACCGCTTTTCGATACTGCGCCATTCTCGACCGGCAGCGGGCCGCCGTCCGACCCGCAAATCAGGGCAGATTGCATGGATTCATTCGCGGAGCGCCGCTTGCCTGACAACGCCCTGCGCAGGGACTGGACCCTCGACGAAGTGGCCGGGATCGCCGGATTACCGTTCAACGACCTGTTGTTCCGGGCGCACTGCCGGCACCGTGAGTTTTTCGATCCGAACCAGGTGCAGATCAGCACGCTGGTCAGCGTGAAGACCGGTGGCTGCCCCGAAGACTGCGCCTATTGTCCACAGAGCCTGCGCTACGACACTGGCGTCGGGAGCGAGGACATGCTCGATGCGGATGATGTGCTGCAACGCGCCCGCAGCGCACAGGCCGGCGGCGCCACGCGTTTCTGCATGGGCGCCGCCTGGCGCAGCCCCAAGTCGCGCCCGCTCGAGCAGTTCGCCGCCATCATCCGCCAGGTCAGCGAACTCGGGCTCGAGACCTGCGCGACACTCGGGATGCTGACGCCGGAGCAAGCGCGGCTGCTGAAAGACGCCGGCCTCGATTACTACAACCACAATCTCGACACCTCCGAGCGTCATTACCCGAAGATCGTCAGCACACGCCGCTACACGGACCGGCTCGATACCCTGCGTGCGGTGCGCGACGCCGGGCTGAAAGTCTGCTGCGGCGGCATCATCGGCCTCGGCGAAGAACTGCGTGACCGGCTCGAGTTGCTGCACACGCTCGCCACACTGCCGGCGCACCCTGAAAGCGTGCCGATCAACCAGCTGGTCCAGGTGCCGGGCACTCCCCTGCACGGCGCAGCAACCGTAGACCCGCTGGATTTCGTGCGGATCATCGCCGTTGCCCGGATCCTCATGCCGGCGTCCCACATCCGGTTGTCGGCGGGTCGCACCGACATGAGCGACGAGATGCAGGCCCTGTGCTTCTTTGCCGGCGCCAACTCCATTTTCTACGGGGAGCAGTTGCTCACCACCCCGAACCCGGCCACCGACCGCGACCGCCTCCTGTTCGAGCGGCTCGGTCTGCGCGGCGAACCACGTGTCGCCTCGTAGCGGCATGCCGCACCAGAACGGCCGCAAGCGCACGCGGCCACAGGCGCCCTCGACATGCGCGGACCCGATCGGGCAGCGGTACTGAGAGCCTTCCACCGGGCGGCTCCGACCTACGCCAGCAAGGATTTCCTGCACGCCGAGATCCGCGCCCGGCTGCTCGAGCGCCTCGACCCGGTCCGACTCGAGCCGCACACGGTGCTCGATCTTGGCGCTGGACCGCCCGCCGCCAGCGGCGCATACGCTGCGCGATTCCCGGGCTCGCACCTGATCGCGATCGACGCGGTGCCCGCCATGCTGGGTGCCGCGCCGCAGGGCTGGAGCAGACTATGTGCCGATGCGGCGCGCCTGCCGCTGCCGGACGCCTGCGCGGACGTCGCGGTGGCAAACATGCTGCTGCCGTGGTGCGCAGACCCGCTGGCCGTGCTGGCCGAGGCGCGGCGCGTGTTGCGGTACCCGGGGTTGTTTGCGTTCGCGACGCTTGGCCCGGACAGCCTGCAGGAACTGCGCACGGCGTGGTCGCGGGTGGACAGCCACAGCCATACGCACAGTTTTATCGACATGCATGATCTCGGCGACGCACTCATCCACGCCGGATTCGCCGAGCCCGTGCTCGACATCGAGAAATTGACCATTACCTATCGCGGACTGGATCGGCTGGTGGCCGACCTGCGCGATGTGGGCGCAACGGATCTGAGCGAGGGACGCCGGCGCACCCTGACTGGGGCGGGACGCTGGAGCGCCATGACGCAGGCTTATGACCAGTTGCGCGACGAGACCGGAACCCTGCCGGTCACGGTCGAGGTGGTGTTCGGCCAGGCGTGGACGGGCGAACGGATGGCGAACCTTCGCGATCCAACCGGAGGCATTGCGGTCCCGCTCGGGCAAATCATGCGACGGCGCTGAGCGCCGCGTTCGTGGCGCGAACAAGCCACGATTGCGCCACCAGTGCTCATCCATTACCATTTCTCCCGCTTGCGGAAGGGGTGCCTCCGATCAGGGCAGGGCACGACAAGAATGCGAGCCGGCGGCCGGTGCACCTGTTTGAACTCAGTCCGAATTGTTCCCTGACGCCCGGCACGGCGACCCTCTTCTACCTGTCGATCCTGGCCGTGACGCTCGTCGTGGCGGGTGCCTTTGCAGTCGCCGGTTTCTGGCCCGTCCTGCTGTTCGCGGGGCTGGAACTGCTCGGGCTCGCCGCAGCGCTGCACGCGAGCCTGCGCCGCGGTCGCAATCGCGAGTTCATCCGTATCGATGAACGCGACGTGGTCGTGAATCGATGCGCCGGACGGCGGCGAGCGGAGTATCGCTTCGCCAGGCCCTGGGCACGGGTGCAGCTGCAGGCGGCTCCGGCGTCGAACTGGCCGAGCCGTCTGCTGATCGGCCCGGTGGGTCGCGCGGTCGAAGTGGGCGCCTTCCTCACCGAGAGCGAGCGGCGGCGCCTGAACACGCGGCTGGCGCAGCTGCTGCCGCCTGCGCCGGGCGCTCTTCGCAGAATTGTAGAAACGTAGTTCGGACCGCGAAATTTTCAGGAATATTGCCGATGTCATTGCTGCGATCGCTGTCAGGCCGGATTCTCGCCACCGTTGTTTCGCTGCTGGGAATGTCCGCAGCCCATGCCGACTGGCAGCTCAACCTGCCACCCGGCGTAACGGAAATCAGCCGGCGCATCTACGACCTGCACATGCTGGTCCTGTGGGTGTGTGTCGTCATCGGAGTACTGGTCTTCGGTGTGATGATCTACGCCATGGTGGCCTTCCGTAAGAAGGATGGCGTGAAGCCGGCCACCTGGGACCACAGCACCACCGCCGAGATCATCTGGACCGTGATTCCCGTCATGGTCCTCGTCGCTCTGGCGATTCCGGCAGCCCGCACGCTCGTGTTCATCGAAGACACCCGTGGCGCGCAGATGAACATCAAGATCACGGGATACCAGTGGAAGTGGAACTACGAGTATCTCGACGAGGGCGTGAGCTTCTTCAGCAGCCTCGCCCGCACCAGCAACGTGGCACGACAGAAGGATTCGGGCATCGATCCGGCCAGTGTCGAGAACTACCTGCTCGAGGTCGACCGGCCGCTGGTGCTGCCGGCCGGAGTGAAGATCCGCTATCTGCTCACCTCCAACGACGTGAATCACGCCTGGTGGGTGCTGGATTTCGGCATCAAGCGCGATGCCATTCCCGGATACATCAACGAGGGCTGGTTCCAGGTCGACGAGCCCGGTGTCTACCGCGGCCAGTGCGCCGAGCTCTGCGGCAAGGACCATGGCTTCATGCCGATCGTGGTCGAGGTCCTGCCGAAGGCAGAGTTCGACGCCTGGCTCGCCGCGCAGCAAGCCGACGCCGCGCCCGCAGTCGCCGCCACGGCTTCTGCGGCCGTGAACGGACCGCAGTAAGGACACCCCGGCTACCAACGGGAAATTCAGCGACGGCCGCGAGGCCGCGCCAGGACGGGAGCATACGCATGAGCGCCACCACCGAGCACGCACACGATCATGACCACGACCATGGCCCCGCCCGCGGCCTGATGCGCTGGATCACGACCACGAACCACAAAGACATCGGGACGATGTACCTCGTGTTCGCGCTGACGATGCTGTTCGTCGGCGGCCTCATGGCGCTCATCGTCCGCGCCGAACTGTTCCAGCCGGGAATCCAGTTCGTGAACCCGGCCTTCTTCAACCAGATGACCACGACTCACGCGCTCGTCATGCTGTTCGGCATGATCATGCCGGCATTCGCAGGCTTCGCGAACTGGATGATCCCGATGATGATCGGCGCTCCCGACATGGCTCTGCCGCGCCTGAACAACTGGTCGTTCTGGCTGCTGCCGTTCGCGGCCACGATGCTGCTTTCGACACTGTTCATGCCGGGTGGCGGCCCGGCGGCCGGCTGGACGATGTACCCGCCGTTGTCGCTGCAGGGCGGTGACTCCTTCCCGTTCACCATTTTCGCCGTCCACCTGCTCGGCATCTCCTCGATCATGGCGTCGATCAACATCATCGTCACGATCCTGAACATGCGTGCGCCCGGGATGACGCTCCTGAAGATGCCGCTGTTCGTGTGGACCTGGCTGATCACCGCCTATCTGCTGATCGGCGTCATGCCGGTGCTCGCCGGCGGGGTCACCATGCTGCTGACCGACCAGTTCTTCGGCACCAGCTTCTTCCAGGCCGCCGGTGGCGGTGATCCGGTGCTCTTCCAGCACATCTTCTGGTTCTTCGGCCACCCCGAGGTCTACATCATCATCCTGCCGGCCTTCGGCATCGTCTCGCACATCATCCCGACGTTCTCGCGCAAGCCGCTGTTCGGCCACGAGTCCATGGTGTTTGCGACCGCCAGCATCGGCTTTCTGTCGTTCATCGTCTGGGCACACCACATGTTCACGGTCGGCATGCCGCTCGCCGGTACGCTGTTCTTCATGATGTCGACCATGCTGATCGCCGTGCCGACCGGCGTGAAGATCTTCAACTGGACTGCCACGATGTGGCGGGGCTCGATCAGCTTCGAGACACCGATGCTGTTCGCGGTCGGGTTCCTCTTCATGTTCAGCATCGGCGGCTTCTCGGGCCTGATGATGGCGCTGGCCCCGGTGGACTTTCAGTATCACGACACCTATTTCATCGTGGCGCACTTCCACTACGTCATGGTGCCCGGCGCGCTGTTCGCGGCGCTCGGCGGCGCCTACTACTGGCTGCCGAAGTGGACTGGCCACATGTACGACGAGAAGCTCGGCAAGGTGCATTTCTGGCTGTCCACCATTTTCGTGAACCTGCTGTTCTTCCCGCAGCATTTCCTCGGGCTCGCCGGTATGCCGCGACGCATCCCCGACTACGCGACACAGTTTGCCGACTGGAACATGTGGTCCAGCGTGGGCGCCTTCGGCTTCGGGTTCTCGCAACTGCTGTTCGTGTACATCGTCATCAAATGCGTGCGTGGTGGCGAGAAGGCTTCAGCGAAGGTGTGGGACCGGCCGTTCGGGCTGGAGTGGACCGTGCCCTCGCCGGCGCCCTACCACACCTTCGAAAAGGCGCCGGAGATCAAATGAACGCGCAGGAACGCCTGCAGCGCCGGGTCCGGCGCAACGCCCTGCTGCTCGCGCTGCTCGCGCTTGCGGTCTACGCCAGCTACTTCCTCGTACAGGCACTGCGCCTGGCCGCCTGACCCGTGACCGGTTCCGTCCCAACCCGTCGCAGCAACCGCAGCCTGACCTTGCGGCTGGCGGCGCTCGCGGTGGCGATGTTCGGTTTCGGCTTCCTGCTGGTACCGATGTACGGGCTGCTCTGCGATCTCACCGGAATCGGCGGGCGCACGGCCGCCACCGCCGCAGCGATGCCGGTGGCGGTGGCCGAAGACCGGGTGGTGATCGTCGACTTCGTGGCGAGTGTCAACGAGTCCGCGCCGTGGGAGTTTCACCCGGTGGTGGGCAAGCTCGAAGCCCGGCCCGGGAAGCTGTACGTCGCGAAGTTCTTCGCCCGTAATGTGACCGACCAGCCGCTCACCGGCCAGGCAATCCCGAGCGTTGCGCCCGGACAGGGAGCGAAGTACCTCAAGAAGACCGACTGCTTCTGCTTCCGCGCGCAGCAGTTCGGACCGTCGGAGAGCCGCGAACTGACCGTGCAGTTCTATCTCGATCCGGCCCTGCCCGAGTACGTGGATCGCCTGACTCTCTCATACACGATGTTCGTCATGCCGGCCGCCGAGACGTCGGTCGCTGCGGCGGCAACAGATAGCACCTGAAGGAAACATTGCCATGGTCGTTCATGCCCAGGACAAGTACTACATCCCGCACGGCACCAACTGGCCGATCCTGGGATCGATCGCGCTGTTTCTCCTGCTCGGCGGGTTCTCCGTCTGGCTGAACGAGACACCCATCGGCGGGTGGGTGATGATCGCCGGCGTTCTGCTGCTCTTCTACATGATGTTCCGCTGGTTCGGCCAGGTCATCGACGAGAGCGTAAGCGGGCAATACAACCTGCAGGTGGACCGTTCATTCCGCATGGGCATGGGCTGGTTCATCTTCTCCGAGGTGATGTTCTTCGCCGTGTTCTTCAGCGCGCTGTTCTACGCCCGGGTGTTTTCGCTGCCCTGGCTCGGTGGCCAGGGTTCGGACGTGTGGACAAACCTGCTGCTGTGGCCAAACTTCGAGAACGAGTGGCCGTCAAACGGCCCGGCAAATATCGGCGGTCACTTCGATTCGATGCCCGCCTGGGGCATTCCGGCGCTCAATACCGCCATCCTGCTCACCAGCGGCGTGACCATCACCCTGGCCCACCACGCCCTGCGGGCGGGTCAGCGCGGCAAGCTGTCGATGTTCCTGATGCAGACTTTCCTGCTCGGCTTCATCTTCATCGGCTTCCAGGCTTACGAGTACATGCACGCCTTCAATGAACTCAACCTCACCCTGGGAAGCGGCATCTACGGCACCACGTTCTTTATGCTGACCGGCTTCCACGGGCTGCACGTCACCATCGGCGCCATCATGCTGGTCGTGATCTGGCTGCGCTGCCTGCGCGGCCACTTCACCCCCGAACGGCACTTCGCCTTCGAGGCAGTCGCGTGGTACTGGCACTTTGTGGACGTGGTCTGGCTGGGACTGTTCATCTTCGTGTACTGGCTGTAGACAAGCAGCGTCGCTGCGCCAGACCCGCATGGGGCCTGCTGGCGGGGACGCCCAGACCCGCGTCTGGCATGCGGGAAGGATGTGGTGGCCCGGTGTGCGCCGAGCGTCGCGACGTCCGGAAGTTCGGTCGGCACTGAAGTGCCTCCTACAGGATGCTGCGGCCCGCGGCGATGAACAAAGCGCCGCTGCGTGAGGAGTCCGGGTGACGCCCGATCGCGGATCACGTCCGCGCAGCCGTTCTGATGGAGGTTCTCGACGGGGCGGCTGGGGGGGCAGCGCGACGAGCGTGTTGGAGGAAGGTCATCGCCGCACGCTGTTCGACAATGGCTGCGGGTCCGGACGGCCTGTAACGGGCGTGTGAGGCCGGCGTAGCAGGAGCGCAGCCGCAGCCGAACCCGAGCGAGCGCAGCAC
>JAJTYX010000122.1:0-1179 GCA_021462865.1 Gammaproteobacteria bacterium
GCCGTTTCGGCCACGCGATCTCGGGCGTGCTCTCCGGCCTGCCGCTGATCGCCGCACCCGTGATCGGCGGCCTGCTGATCGACCACGAGCCGGCCCGCGTGGCGGCGATCGGCACCGCGACGCTGGCCAGTGTGCCCGCCGCGATCGCGCACATCGTCGCCTTCGCCTGGCTGTCGCACCGCCTGCCCTGGTGGGCATGCCTGGCAGGCGCCGCGCTGGCCTTCGCCGCGGTCGGCACGATCGTGACCGCGCCGGCGTGGCCGGCGCCCGCGCTGACCGGCATCGCCGCGCCGTTCGTGGCGCTGGCGATCCTGCCGCGGGCGCCCCCCCTGGCCGGCGGCGTGGACGTGCCGCGCAGCGAGATCGCGCTGCGCGTGGCAGCCGCGGTGATACTGGCCGCGATCATCCTGCTTGGCGCCGACACGCTGCCGGCGCGCGTGAGCGGCCTGCTGCTGGCGTTCCCCATCACCGGCAGCATCCTGCCCAGCTTCACCCTGCCCGTCTACGGCCGGACGGCGACCATCCGCCTGTTGCGCGGCTTCGCCAACGGCCTGATCGGCTTCACCGCGTTCCTTGTCGTGCTGACCCTGCTGCTGGGCCGCAGCGAGTCGAAGGTCGCGGCATTCTGTGCCGCGCTGGCCGCGGCCGCGCTCGCGGCGTGGCTGGTGCACCGGTTGCGCGAGGTCAGCGCGCGCACGCGGCCGCGCAGCTGAGCACTGCAGCGGCACTCGAAGGCCGCGGCAGCGCGCGGCACCGGCTCAGCGAAACAGCAGCGTCGCCAGCCCCAGGAAGATCAGGAACCCCATGCTGTCGGTGCTGAACGTGAGCAACACCGACGAGCCGATCGCCGGGTCGCGGCCGAAGCGCTCGAGCACCATCGGCACGGCCAGCGCGATCAGCGCGCCGACCAGCAGGTTCAGCACCATTGCCAGCGTCATCGTCATCCCGAGCAGCACGCCGTAGGGCGTGTCGCGATACAGCAGCCACGCGACCAGCCCCGCAACGCCACCCCAGACCAGCCCGTTGAGCGCCGCGATCGCGAGTTCCTTCAGCAGCAGCCGGCGCGCGTTGGACATCGTCACCTGCCCCAGTGCGATCGAGCGGATGATCAGCGTCATCGTCTGGTTGCCCGAATTGCCGGCGATGCCGGCGACGATCGGCATCAGCGTGGCGAGCGCC
>JAJTYX010000123.1:0-15366 GCA_021462865.1 Gammaproteobacteria bacterium
CGCTCGCTCGGGTTCGGCTGCGGCTGCGCTCCTGCTGCGCCGGCCTCACACGCCCGTTACAGGCCGTCCGGACCCGCAGCTATCGTCCAACAGCGCACGGCGATGACCTTCCTCCGACACACCCGCCGCGACGTCCCCGCCCGCCGCCCCGGAAGGTTTGCCGGTGAGTTCCGGTCAGCGGTTGCGCGCCGTCCTCGAGCCGCGGTCCGGTGGTGGGCCGGTGTCCGGCGAGAGCACGTGTGAAGCCGGCTGCCAGGAGGGCAGCAGCCGGCGTAACCCGTAGCGACGCGGCCAGGGACGGCCGCGGAGCGGCGCGAGTCGGGCACCGGGCCACTACATGACTTGCGCATGCCGGTTGAGGGTGCGGGCGTCCCGCCAATCCGCGAAAGACCTATCATTTCCGCCGCTGGGGCGGTTTGACCGCGTGAGCGCGGCGCATCTCCCACCGGCGGTTGACCGCCGGTGGGAGCGGGGCGTTTCCTTTGGTTCAGGTGCCCGACGGGTTCGCCGGCTGGCCCTGACCGCCACCCTGGCGGCGCTCGCGCATCTGCTGCTTCATCTGCTCGCAGGCGGCGGGGTCGGCGTCGCACTTCGCCTTCATGTCCTGCATGCGCTGGCGGCGCTGCTCGCGCTGCTGGGCGCACTCTTCGGGGTTCTGCTCGCACCACTCACGGCGCTCGGCGCGTCTCTGGCGCCGCTCGTCGCAACGCTCCGGATCAGCGTCGCAGCGCGCCTTCATCTCTGCCATGCGCTGGCGGCGCTTCTCCTGCCGGGCAGCACACTCTTCGGGGTTCTGCTCGCACCAGGCCTGGCGCTCGGCCTGCCTGGCCCGCATCTTCTCGCACTGTTCGGGGTTGTCCGTGCACCACTGGTCGCGCCGCGCGCGCATTTCGGCGCATTTTTCCGGGTTCTTGTCGCACCACTCCTTGCCCATGGGCATGTTCGGCGGCATCTCGTCGGCGCTCAGGGCGGCAGTGGACAAGCCGAGCATTCCCATGGCCGTGGCGGCCAGCATCAACGTTCTCATCCTCATCTCTTTTCTCCTCAGATGTTTTCCTGGTTACTGCGGCGCATCCGTGCAGGTTGCCGCCCTCGAAGCAATAAAACGCGGCCGGCCGTGACCGGTTGACCGGGTGGTCTCAGGCTTTGGTCTTGCGCGCGCGCGGGTGAGCCTTGTCATACACCTGGGCCAGGTGCTGGAAATCCAGGTGGGTGTAGATCTGCGTGGTACCGATATTGGCGTGGCCGAGCATTTCCTGCACCGAGCGCAGGTCGCCGCTCGATTCGAGCACGTGCGTAGCGAAGCTGTGGCGGAAGAGATGCGGGTGAACGCGCTGGCCGAGCCCGGAGCGTTGCGCCCAGTACCGCACGCGCGCCTGCACCGAGCGCGGGCTGATGCGCCTGCCGCGCACCCCGGTGAACATGGCCTGTTCGCCGACGGCTGCGAGCGCCGTGCGGGTCTTCAGCCAGGCACCGAGCGCCTGTCGGGCCTTGCGACCGACCGGGACGAGCCGGGTTTTGCGCCCCTTACCGGTGACGCGGACCATGCCGTCCGCGAGATCGACGTCGCCGAGGTCCAGGCCCACGAGCTCGCCGAGGCGCAGACCCGAGGAGTAGAGCAGCTCGAGCATCGCGCTGTCGCGCGCGGTGAGCGGGTCGTCGCCCCTGATCTCGAGCAGTTGGGCCATCTGGTCTACGTCGAGAGTGGTCGGCAGGCGGCGGGCGGTGCGTGGAGCCGAGACGCCCACGCCCGGGTTCTGCGCGAGCTCGCCCTCACGGACCAGGTAGCGGAAGAAGCTGCGTGCGCCCGACAGGCGGCGCTGGATGCTGCGCGGGTCCAGGCCCGCTCCGTGGCTGACGGCGGCGTAGCGGCGCAGGTGATGGGGTTGCAGTTGCGGCCAGGCATCGATGCCTTCGCGCCGGCAGAACGCAGCGAGGCACTCGAGGTCGCGCCGGTAGGCGGCCACCGTGTGCGCCGACAGGCGGCGCTCCAGCGCCAGGTGGGCGATGAAGCGCTCGGCTTGCTGCCATTGGCTGGGCTGCATGACGGTATGTGCGTGCCCGGTTGCCGGAGCCTGGCTCGGGACTCGCGCCCTGAGCGCGGCGGGCGGGTTACCGCAGCGACAGCGCGCAGGCGATCAGTTCACCGAGACGCGCGAGGAAGTCGATGCTCTTCGAGGGCTGGAAATGATCCGGATTGCGGTTGCCGATCGCGAGAAAGCCGAACTCCGAGCGCGGGCCCAATGGCACCAGGGCCATGGACTGGACGTCTGTCCCGGGTCCGAAGAGAAAATCCCGCTGTGCCTCGCGGGCGCGCGTGCAGCGCGGCGAGGAGCCCTGCAGAAACGACTTGAACGGCCCCACTGCCGGATCTTCGCGGTGCACGACGCGCACGAACTGCGAGTGACCCTGGACGAGCCCGGGCACGCTGTCGAACAGCACCAGCGCCGCCCGGTCGACCGAGAACCCCTCGCGCAGCTGCTCATCGAGGATGTCGATCACGTCTTCGCGGCTGCGTGAGCGCATGAGCAGCAGAGCGAGCGCGTGAATGCGCCCTGCCAGGCGGTCGTTGGTCCGCGCAACCTCGACGAGCTCGCGCAGCTTGGTTTCGAGCGCGGCGTTGCGCTGGCGCAGCACGTCCACCTGCCGCTCCACCAGCGAGATCGCGCCGCCGGTGGTGCGGTGCGGGAGCCGCAGGCCCGACAGCAGGGTCAGGTTGCGTTCGAAGAAATCCGGGTTGGCTTTCAGATACTCCGCGATGGATTCCTCGGAGATCTCGGGGTAAGCGAGGTGTTTCGAGACTGTGCTCATATGTCCACCGTTCCCTCGAAGACGGTAACCGCTTCGCCGCTGAGCCAGACCGGAGAGCCGGGGCCCTCCCAGTGCACGAGCAACTCACCGCCCGGCAGCCTGACCATCACCCGCTCGGCCAGCCAGCCGGCACGCCGGCCCACGACGGCCGCTGCGCAGGCGCCGGTTCCGCAGGCCCGGGTCTCGCCTGCGCCACGCTCGAACACGCGGAGCCTGACATGCTCCGCATCGAGTACCTGCATGAAACCGATGTTAGCACGGTTTGGAAAACGCTCATGGCGTTCGAGCGCGGGCCCGAGCGTGGCGACCGGCGCGGCATCGACATCGTCCACGCGCAGCACCGCATGCGGATTGCCGAGCGAGACCACGCGCAGCTCGATGGATTGCCCGCCGGTCGTCACTTCGTAACTGTCTGCCTCAGGCCCGGCAATGAACGGCACCTGGTCTGGTTCGAAACGCGGCACCGCGAGTTCGACGCTGACGCGGCCGTTGCGCTCCAGGCGCGCGCGCGAGGAACCGCCACGGTGCTGGAGCACCAGCGTGTGGTCACCGTCCCCGCCGATGAGACGGGCGATGCAGCGGGCACCGTTGCCGCACTGCTCGGCTTCGCCGCCGTCGGCGTTGAACACCCGGTAATAGGCCGCGGCGCCGGGCGTACGTGGTGGCTCCACCCAGAGCAGCTGGTCGAACCCGATGCCGGTCCTGCGATCGGCGAGGGCGTGAATCACCCTGACCGGCGGAGGCGTCGTGCCGTTCGCGCGCACGACCATGAAGTCGTTGCCGAGGCCGTGCATCTTGGTGAAGGTCAGGCGCATGGAGGCTATTCGCAACAAGGCCGGCATTATATCGGCCGCTGCCTCGCGTGTTGCTCGTCGACGGCGCCGACCGCAGCCGGCAAGTACGAGACCGGCGCACGGGGCGACGTGCAGCGAGCCCGGCATGGACTTTTGCGGATGGCCCCGTTAAGTTCTCGTTCCGTCCCCGGAGGAACCCATGGACCAGGCGTGACGGTCCAGAAAAAGGAACAAGAATCATGCGGCATATCATGGTGCTGAATGCGAAGGGCGGCTGCGGCAAGAGCACGATCGCGACCAATCTTGCGAGCTACTACGCCACCCAGGACAAGAAGGTAGCCCTGGTGGACTACGATCCGCAGCGATCAGCCCTCGACTGGCTGGCCAAGCGTCCGGCTGACCGTCCGCCGATCGAGGCCGTGGAGGGGTTCACCCACGGCCTGCGTAATCTGCCCCGCAGCGTCGAAGTGGCCGTCATCGATGCGCCGGCGCGGGTCCATGGCCCGGAGCTGACCAATCTCGTGCGCCACGCGGAGACGATCGTTGTGCCGGTGCTGCCGTCGACCATCGACATCCAGGCAGCGTCACGCTTCCTGGAAGACCTCAAGACCGTCGGCCGCGTCGAGCGGCGCGAGGTGCGCATTGCGGTAGTGGCGAACCGGATGCGGGAGAACACGCTCATTGCCGGGGAACTCGATGAGTACCTCGATAATCTGCGTACACCTTATGTGGCGAAGCTGCGCGAGGCGCAAAACTACATCCGCGCCTATACCCGCGGGCTCGGAATCTTCGAGTTGCCGGAATACCTGGCCTGGCCCGACTGGGAGCAGTGGGAGCCGCTGGTCGAGTGGCTCGGCAGCCGGCGCAGCCGCCCCGTAGCCGCCTGAGGTCATCGCGCGCTCCGGGCCAGCGGCTGGTACCGCCTGCTAGCCGCGGTCAGCCGTAACGCGGGCGGACTCTATCGCGGTCGTTGCGGCACTCTTGCCTTCGATGCTGGCGGACCTGGCGGTGGCCGATGCCTGCCCGGCGGTCGCGGCCGTTCGCAGCGCAAGGCCGCGCTGGAAGGCCCGGGCCGCGGCGTCCTTGTCGCCGATGCGCTGCATCAGCTGGCCGAGCGCTTCGCAGGTTTCCGGCGTCGGGCGAATCGCGAGGCTTGTTTCCAGGTAGCTGCGCGCCTTGCCCCAGAGCTGGTTGCGATAGGAGAGCCGCCCGACTGCGAGCAGCAGATCCGGATCCTCGGGGCGCTCCTTCAGAAACGCCTCGGCGTGCTTCAGTTGCCGGCCGACGTCGGGCAGCTGCAGTTCGCCGTAGAACGCGATCAGCTCCGGGTCCCAGTGGTCGCGCAGGGCCCGGCGCACCTCCGCCTCGGCTACCGTGACGGCTCCGCAGCGTGCCAGGGCTGCGGTGCGCGCATGGATCAGCGCCGGGGTATGGCGCAGCCCCTTCGGTACTTCGTCCCAGATCCTGCCGATGCCGGCCTCGTCGAGCGCCGGGTCGCCGAGCAACGCGCCAAACGCCTCGGTGGTCCAGCGGTTGAGTTTCTCCGGCGGCAGCGGCGGTGCCGCGCGCAGTGACGGCAGCAGGTCGATGAGTGCGCGATAGTCCTGCCGGCGCCAATACAGCGCGGCGAGCAGGCGCAGCGCCTGGGCATGCCGGGGGTTGTGCTCGCGAATCCGGTTCAGCGTGATGAGCGCGTCGTCGAACGCCTGGTCGTCCATCTGCATCTCTGCCTGGGCGAGCAACACCGCATCGGCTGCGGCCGGTTCCTGTTCGTAGGCGAGGCGCAGCCAGCCGTCGCGGCGGACCGCATCGTTCTGCTGATGGGCGAGGCGCGCCGCGGCCAGGTAGTTCATCAGCGGCGCTCCGCTGCGCCGCGCCCCGCGTGTGAGCAGGCGCTCGCCGCGGGCGAGCTTGCCCTGCGCGATGGCGATGTAACCGCGCGTCGCCTGCCGCCCGGCCCAGCGCACGCGGGCGCGTGCCGTCGCCTCGCCGAGTTCACGCGGCACCCTCCAGAGCCAGACGATCAGCCGCACGACGAGATAGGCAATGAGCAGCACGAACAACGCTACCGGGACCGACATCTCGACGACGTAGCCGAAGAAGCTCACCAGCACGTAGCCGTTGTCCTGGACCAGGTAATGGGCAGCCAGCGCCCCGAACGCCAGCGTGAGGACGATGGCGAGCCCGGCCATCATGGCGTGAGCGCATGCTCCTTGATGCGCAACAGTGCGCCGAGCGATGCCGACACGTCCGGCAGCGATTCCGGCGGCGCGCTGCGCATCAGCTCGTCGATCGACGTGAGCGCGGCCTCGACCGCGACCGCGCCGGTATCGAAGTTGCGCTCCAGCGCCTGGCGCACGTTGGTGAGCGACGCCAGGTACACACCCGCCTGCCCGCGCAGCAGCGCGAGCCGCGCCATCTGCAGCTCGAGTTCCAGGCTGCGGACAAGGCTGTCCGCAGATTCCTCGCTGAGCATGGTGTCGGCCGGCGTGCCGGTGCGCCGGATGCTGACGATGCTGCCCAGTGCCGCGCGCAGCGAGGCGAGCAGCCGCTGCGTGCCGGTCAGGTCGGCGTCCGGCGTCGCGGCCGGCGCGGGCGTGAACGCTGCCGGTGCGCTGCGCTTGAGCGGCAGGCCCGGGATCGTTCCCGCCAGCGCGGTCAGCTTCAGGACCAGCCCTTCCGTATCCACGCGCGGGATGGCGCGCAGCGCCGCGATGTCGTCCGCGAGGAGCTTGCGCACCGGGGCGAGGCGCGGGTCGGCCGCGTCCCGCAGGTGTTCGTCGGCGATGGTGAGCGCGGCGAGCGCCCCGGCACTGTCTCCCGCGAGCGTCTGCTGGGCGTTGGCGACGCGCATGAAGTACTCGGCCTGCTCTACCCGCCAGGTCAGCCGGACGCGCTCGCCGCCCGGCAGCCTGGCGATGGCTTCCTCGAGCTGTGCGATGCGGCCGGCGAGCGAGTCCTCGGCGGCAGTCCCGGTGCCCACGCGCTGGACGAGGCGGTCGAGGTCGTCGCGCTCGCGCCGCATGCGGTCTTCGAGCGCACCCATCCGCCGCTGCAGCTTGCCCGCGAGTTCCTCGCCGCTCGCCTGCCCGGCGGTCGCCCGGGTGGTGGTGTAGGCCCAGTTGGCAGCGGCGGCCGCGAGTGCGAGCAATGCCAGGAAGACGGCAAGACGCGGCGCACGCGCGGGTACCCGGGCTGGTTGCGCCTCCGGTCGCTGCTCTTTCCGTTCGATCTGCTCGTCGCTCATGGCTGGCGCCTGCATTCTGCCACGAGCCGGTCGCGACGTACCTCAGGACTCGCCAAGAAGCCGGCGCCTGACCTCCGCAGCAAGTCTGCGGCTGACGGGCAGGGGTTCGTCGCGGTGGGCCAGCCAGGCCACGCAGCGGCCGTCCTCGGTGGTCTCGATGCGCTGCAGGTAGCGGACCGCAACCAGCGTGTTGCGGTGGATGCGGATGAAGTCGCCCGCGAATTCCGTCTCGAGGTCTTTCAGCGTCTCGTCGGTGACTTCCTCGCCGTCGAGGTGCACCAGGGTCACGTACTTCTGGTCGGCCTGGAAACAGATGATCTCGCTGACCGGCACGAGCCGCAGGCCGCGCAGCTTGCGCACACAGATGTGGGCGCGCCGGCCCGCCTGCGGGCTCGAGGCCGCCAGCGCATTCATTTCGCCACGGGTCAGGCGCGCGGCCTGTTGCAGGGCGCGTTGCAGGCGTTCACGGCGCACGGGCTTGACCAGGTAGCCGATCGCCTGGGCCTCGAAGGCCTGGATCGCATAGTCGCTGTACGCGGTGGTGAAGATCACTGCGGGCGGATGCTCGAGCGAGGTCAGGTGACGGGCGACTTCGATGCCGTCCATGCCGGGCATCCGGATATCGAGCAGCACCACGTCGGGGTCGAGCTGCTCGCACAGCTCGAGTGCCTGGCGGCCGTGGATGGCTTCGCCGGCCACCTGCCATTCGCCGATGTCCTCGATCAGCTGGCGCAGGCGTGCCCGCGCCGGCGGTTCGTCGTCCACGATGAGGACGCTGTGCCCCGGAGTGCTCACCGGCCCGCCGTCCGGTAGGGCAGCCACAGGGTGACGCGGAACTCGCCCGGCCGCTCCTCCACCTGCAGCCCGGCGCGTTCGCCATAGGCCAGTTCGAGGCGCTGGCGGATGTTCTCGAGCGCGATCTGGTTGCCGGAGCGCTCCGCGCTGCCGTCTGCCGGCGTGGGGTTGGTCACGGTAAGGCGCAGGCTGTCGCCGTCGCACTCCCCGCCAATGCGCACCACGGCGCATTCGGCCAGGCGCTCGACGCCGTGATAGATGGCGTTTTCCAGCAGCGGCTGCACGGTGAGCCCGGGGAGCATCGCATCGGCGGGCAGCGCCCCGGTCTGCCACTCGACGCGCAGGCGCTCGCCGAGCCGGTGCTGCTCCATGCGCTCGTAGACCCGCGTGATCTCGAACTCCTCGGCGAGCGTGATGAACCGGCGCTCGTCGTTCAGCGACGCGCGGAACAGATCCGCCAGGTCTTCGACCGCCTGCTCGGCTGCCACCGGGTTGCTGCGGGTGAGGCTCGCGATCGTGTTCATGCTGTTGAAGAGAAAATGCGGCCGGATGCGCGCCTGCAGGGCGTGTATGCGCGCTTCGGCCTGGCGGCGCACGTTACCCTGCCACTGGGCGGAGACGTAGAAGTAACGCAGCAGGCCGCTGGCCACGATGCCGCCGATGGCGAGGTTGCGGGCAGCGAAGAAGCGGTGGTCGGTGGGCAGCCAGCCGTCGTTCGCCACGCCCGGTGCGACGAAGTAACCGACCCAGTAGATGGCCTCCGATACGATCAGCACATTGACCAGCACGGCCCCGAGCGCCAGAGCGCTGCCCTGGCGCAGCGGGAGGCGTGCAGCCCAGGGGCGCACCGCGCAGAGCACGGCGGCCGAGGTCAGCGACAGCCATTGCAGTACGACGGAAGTGCGGCCGAGATCGGCAAAGAAGCTGACCCATTCGTCCTGGCGGGCGAGCGCCAGGGTAATGGCGACGAGCTCGGCAATGAGCACCACGCCCAGGACCGCCATGGGCGCGCAAAGATCGGGAAGGTAGCTGCAGCTGTCGGCGCGCGGCCTGTCCGGTGTGTCGGTCACCGGGTGGGCGGCATCACTCGCCGCACCACTCTTCCACGGTTCGGCGAGCCTCGAGACGAGCTGCATCGATCTCCTCATCGGTGAGGTAGTTGCGTTGGCCGTCCGGGCCCGGCTTGTAGAGCCGGTGGGCGGTCTCGTACTTCTGCAGTCGCTCCCGGGCCTTCGCGCAGCCCTGTTCGCGCTCGCTCAGGACTTTCTCGCGGTCGGTGTCATCGCTGGTCTGGTCCTCGGCCTGCTGCTTCTCGCGCAGTTGGGCGACCGATTGTGCTTCCGCGCGATTCTTTGCCGCGGCGGCGACCGCCGGGGTGTCGGTGAGCTTGTAGCGCAGGCTCAGTTCCTGGGCGGCCTCGGCGCCCTCCGGTGGCCGGTCCTGGTAGTGAGGGGTGCCATCCGGGTCCACCCACCGATACACGGTACCCTCATCGGCAGCGCCGGCCAGCGTGGCCAGCGCACCCGAAAGGACGATCCCCATCACGGCGGCAGAGGCTTTCATTGCGTTCGCCCTCGCATCTCACAACGCCGGCGGGTACAGCTGCCCGAAAAAGAATGGCCCGCGGCGCCGGCAATTATGCCACCGCCCCGGGCCAGGAAGTTTGAACGCCGTCACGCAAAAGGGCGCTCGCCAGATCGCTGGACGGCCGCGGCGCAGGCTCCGGGAGGCACGCGGCGGCCGCGGCACCGGCCCCGGTGCGCGCGGTACTCAGGTGTAGGCGCTTTCCCCGTGCGAGCTCGTGTCGAGACCGGCGCGCTCTTCGTCTTCGGTCACGCGCAGGCCGATGGTCGCGTTCACGATCGCGTAGCCCGCCACCGACACCAGGCCGGAGAGCAGTACGGTAACGCCCACGCCCCAGAGCTGACTCACGAACTGCGCGCCGATGGAGTACTCCGCCACGGCGCCGGCAACGTAGTCGTAGACGCCGGTGCCGCCGAGCGCGGGGGCGCAGAACACGGCAGTCAGGAGCGCGCCGAGAATGCCGCCGACACAGTGCACGCCGAAGACATCGAGGGAGTCGTCGTAGCCGAGGGCCGCCTTGAGTCGGGTGACCGCCAGCAGGCACACGACGCCGGCGAGCAGGCCGATGACGATCGAGCCCATCGGTCCGACCCAGCCGCAGGCCGGCGTGATGGCGACCAGTCCCGCGACCGCTCCGGACGCCGCACCGAGCATGGTCGGCGTACCGCGCCAGAACCATTCCGCGAAGGTCCAGGCGAGTGCCGCTGCGGCTGTTGCGAGGATCGTATTGGCGAACACCTGCGCGGTGAGGCCATTGGCTTCGAGATTGGAGCCGGCGTTGAAGCCGAACCAGCCGACCCACAGCAGCGAGGCGCCGATCATCACCATCGGCAGGTTGTGCGGCGGCATGGGCGCCCTGCCGTAGCCGACGCGCTTGCCGGCGAACACGGCGCCGACGATTCCGGCGATGCCCGCGTTGATATGCACGACAGTGCCGCCCGCGAAATCGAGCGCGCCCTTCTGGAAGATGAACCCGGCACTGGCGCCGGCCACGGCTGCCGCCTCGGCGTCCGTGTAGGCATCGGGACCCGCCCAGTACCAGACCATGTGGGCCACCGGCAGGTAGGCGAAGGTGAACCAGATGACCAGGAACAGCAGCACGGCGGAGAACTTCAGCCGCTCGGCGAACGCGCCGACGATGAGGCAGGGCGTGATCGCGGCGAAGGTCAGCTGGAAGACGAAGTAGGAGAACTCGGGGATATAGACTCCCCTGGAGAACGTAGCGGCCAGCGACTCGGGGGTGAGGCCGGCAAGAAAGGCCCGGTCGAGGCCGCCCAAGAACGCGTTGCCCGCGGTGAACGCGAGGCTGTACCCGTAGATCGCCCAGAGCAGCGCCATCAGGCAGAAGGTCATGAACACCTGCATCAGCACGGACAGCACGTTTTTCCCGCGCACCATGCCGCCGTAGAAGAGGGCCAGCCCAGGGATGGTCATCAGGATGACGAGCACGGTGGCGGTCAGTACCCACGCGGTGTCGCCCTTGTCGGGCGTGGGAGCGTCGCCCGCGAATGCGGCGAGCGGCAACAGGGCAGCGAGCACCGGCAGAACCGGGCGGCACAGGATGGACCGGGCAGGGGCCGGGTGTTTCACGTTCTTGCTCCTTGGGGGCGGGGTGCAGGGGAGGCGACTACAACGCTTCCACGCCGGTCTCCCCGGTGCGGATGCGCACGACCTCGGAGAGTTCGCTCAGGAAGATCTTGCCGTCGCCGATCTTGCCGGTGCGCGCTGCCCGGATGATCGCTTCGAGTGTCTGGTCGAGCAGTTCGTCGGCAATCGCGATCTCGAGCTTGACCTTGGGCAGGAAGTCCACGACGTACTCCGCGCCGCGGTACAGTTCCGTGTGGCCGCGCTGGCGGCCGAAGCCCTTGACCTCGGTGACGGTGATGCCCTGGATGCCGATCTCGCTGATCGCCTCGCGGACGTCGTCGAGCTTGAAGGGTTTGATGATCGCGGTGACGAGCTTCATGGGGTCCTCGAATTTCCCGGTGCGGCGGTGTTCGCGGCGTGGCCGCCTGCCGCTCCCGGCCAGGGACGCGGCATTTCTCGGCGAACACGCGACGTTCATGGACTTGCTGCCGCCCGGCCCAGTTGGCACGATGCCGGCAGAGTCACCGAGGTATAAGCAGGATCCGTGCCAGCGCGGCGACGGGCACTGAAAGCCCCGCCACTGCGCCCTGTCGGCGGATCCGTCGAGCGGTCCCTGCACCGTGACGGAGCGCGGGTGAATGTTCGCGCACGGTTGCGGAGCGGCTGCCGTGCCCGGGCGATCTTCAAGGAGCACACCAGCCATGGAAGCCAAGTTGATCGAGGAACTCGCCAGGAAACTCACCGAGGCGGTGCCCCCGGGGCTGCGCTCGATGCAGGCGGACATGGAGAAGAACTTCCGCGCCCTGCTCGAGTCGGCCCTGGCCAGAATGAATCTCGTCACGCGCGAGGAGTTCGAGGTGCAACGACGTGTGCTCGAGCGAAGTCGCGAAAAGCTCGCGGCGCTCGAGGCGCAACTCGCGGCACTCGAGGAGCGGCAGGCCGGCGGCAAG
The DNA here is from genome assembly GCA_021462865.1 of Gammaproteobacteria bacterium. GTDB lineage: Bacteria > Pseudomonadota > Gammaproteobacteria > Steroidobacterales > QUBU01. Next base: position 11,769 of record JAJTYX010000123.1, read on the forward strand.
TCATAGCCTGCGTCGCGCCGGCCGGTATCTCGGCAGGTGACCGTGCAACTCGCCAGCGTCATGACCCGCGGCGAGTTCGGGCTGGAGGCGCCCGAGGTCGCGGTGGAGGTGCGTCTCGGTGGCGGCCTGCCCGGGCTCACGATCGTGGGCCTGGCCGAGACCACGGTGAAGGAGAGTCGCGAACGGGTCCGCGCCGCGATCTCGGAGTGCGGCTTCGAGTTCCCCAACCGCCGGATCACGGTCAATCTCGCACCGGCGGATTTGCCGAAATCGGGCGGGCGTTTCGATCTGCCGATCGCGGTCGGCCTGCTGGCGGCATCCGGCCAGATTCCCTCCAATGAACTCGCCCGCTGGGAATTCCACGGCGAGATTGCCTTCACCGGCAGCCTGCGCAGGGTAGGCGGGCTCCTGCCCGCGTTGCTCGCGGCACGCCGCGCCGGCCGCGGCGTCATCCTGCCCGCAGCCTGTGCGGCCGAGGCGGGGCTGGGGGGCGGGGTGGACATACGCGCGGCCGATCACCTGCTGGCCGTCGCGCGCCACCTGCAAGGCACCGCGGCGCTCACGCCGCCGCCACCCGCGGCACCGATGCCGGCCCGCGCCACCGGAGACGACCTGCGCGATATTCACGGCCAGCAGCAGGCCAAGCGCGCGTTGGAGGTTGCCGCCGCGGGCGGACACAACCTGTTGCTCGTTGGTCCGCCAGGCACCGGCAAGAGCATGCTGGCGCGCCGGCTGCCCGGTCTGCTGCCGCTGCCGGCGGACGATGAGGCAGTGGAAGTTGCCGCCATCGCATCGATTGCCGCCCTCGGCGTGCCGCCGGCGGGCCGGCCGTTTCGTGCCCCGCACCACAGCGCCACCACCGCGGCGCTCGTCGGCGGCGGCAGCTATCCGCGTCCCGGAGAAATTTCCCTCGCGCACCACGGGGTGTTGTTTCTCGATGAGGTCGCCGAGTTCCCGCGCGCGGTGCTCGAAGCGCTGCGCGAGCCGCTGGAAACCGGGCGCATCGCGGTTGCGCGCGCAGCGCGCACCGTGGAGTTCCCCGCCTCCTTTCAGCTCGTGGCTGCGATGAATCCCTGTCCCTGCGGCTACCGCGGTGACCCGGACCTCGGCTGCCGCTGCTCGCCCGACCAGGTGCGGCGTTATGCCGAGCGGCTTTCCGGGCCGTTCATGGACCGCATCGACATCCGCATCGAGGTGGCGCGCACGGCCGTGCGCCTGAGCGTCGATATGGAAGGGGACAGCAGCGCCGCGGTCGCCGCCCGGGTGGCGGCCGCACGCCGACGGCAGTGCGGGCGTTCCGGCGTCGTCAACGCCCGGCTGGCGGCAGCCGAGGTGCGTCGCTGGTGCCTGCCCGGCGCGCCCGGCCGCGAGCTCATGGAGCGCGCTGCTGCGCGCCTGCGCCTGTCGCGCCGCGCCTGCGACAGCGTGCTGCGGGTGGCGCGGACCATCGCCGATCTCGCCGCAGTGGAGCGGGTTGCGACCGAGCACGTGGCCGAGGCACTCGGGCTGCGGGCACAGCGCCAGGCGGAGTCCTGATCGACGGCGGATGCATACGGGCGTGTTTCGCCGCGCGTGCCGCCATGCGTTTGACGATGGCCCGGGTCGCGGCCGTAGCATGGCGGACCGTTCCGACCGGTCTGTTTCCCCTAAGGATTGCGCATGTCGCCTGACGAATCGAGGACGCGCATCGTCCTCGCCTTCACCTGCATCTTCGTGGTGTGGGGAACCACGTATCTCGCAATCGCGGTCCTGCTGCGCTCGCTGCCGCCGTTCGCGTCTGCGGCAATGCGGTTCGCGCTGGCTGCGGCGGCGCTCTACGCCTGGTTGCGGTGGCGCGGCCCGCGGCCGCTCGCCGGTCTGCCGACGCGCACCGTGATCGCCAGCGGGGTGCTCATGTGCGGATTCGGCAACGGCTTCACCGTCTATTCGATCCAGGGGGTGCCTTCGGGCATGGCCGCGCTGCTGAATGCGACCATCCCGATCAGCATCGCCCTGCTCGACTGGGGGTTCTTCCAGCGACGGCGGCCGGCAGCGTGGGTGCTGGCCGGGCTGTTTGTCGCCATTGCCGGCGTAGCGCTGGTGGTGCAGCAGAACCTGTCGCTCGCCGGCGTCCAGAGCATCGGCTACGTTGCGGCTATCGGGCTGGCGGTTACGGCCTGGAGCGTCGGCACACTCCTGCAACGCGGCGCAGTCACCGCCGATCGCCTGCTGGCGCTCGGTTGCGGGCAGATGGCGGCCGGGGCTGGCTTCCTCGGCGTGGCGGCTATTGTGAACGGCGAACTGGCACGCATCGAACCCGGTGCCGTGACGCTCGGGGGATGGCTCGCGTTGCTCTATCTGGCGGCTTTCGGCAGCGTGCTGTCGCAATCGAGCTATCTGTGGCTGCTCGCGCGTTTCCCCGCGGAGAAGGTCACGGTGTACGCGGTGGCGAATCCCGTGGTTGCGCTGCTCCTCGGTGCGCTCGTGCTCGGTGAGCAGCTGACGCCCGCGAGCCTGCTCGGCGCCGTCCTGGTGCTGGCTGGCGTGAGCCTGGTCCTGTTCGAGAGACGGGTGATCTCGGTGCCAGCAGCAATGCTGCGCCGTGTTCGCCTCAGCGTGGCAGCAGGCGGCGGGGGGCGGCGAAATCCATGACGCCAGCCAGTTCGCGCAGGCCGGCCAGATCGGTAATCCGGATATTGTGATTGTCCACGCGGTGTATCAGGCCCCGCCGTTGCAGCGCGCCGAAGCTGCGGCTGACGGTTTCCTTCGTCAGTCCGTGAAAGTCCGCGATGTCCTCGCGCGTCATGGGCAGCGCAACGTCGTTGAGCCGCGGGTTGCTGTCGTCGGCGATTTCATCGGTCAGCCGCCGCCAGTGACGCAGGTACAGGATGAACACCGCCAGCCGCTCGACTGCCGAGCGCTGGCCGAGGCTGTAGATGGAATCGATCATGTCTTCGAGGACCCGCACCATCATGCGCTGGAAGGCGCGCTCCGCTTCCGGGTCGCGTTCGAGGCGCGCGTTGAAGGCGTCGCGCGTGCAGCAGGCCACCCGCGCCGGCGTCACCGCCTCGACCGTGAAGAAATAGTGGTCGGTGGCAGTCAGCCCGAGAAAGTTGTCGCGAAACAGGAAGCTCAGTATCTGGCGGCGCCCGTCGCGCCCGGCGCGGCTCATCATCAGCATGCCGCTGAGAACATTGAAGACCTGGTCGGCTGGGGCGCCGGCGGCGAGCAGTACCTCCCCCGGCTGCAGATCGCGGGTCGGGGCGTGGTCGAAGACGTCGAGGAAGACATCGTGGGGAAAGAGTGGGTTGGCCATCGCGGGAAGCATGGCGCCGGTTCCGGCGAATCCGCAAGCGGGGCCCTCCCGCCCGCATCGCTGCGCGTGGACGCCGCCGGATTCACGGCGTTATCATGCCGGCCCTTTCCGCGCCCGTAGCTCAGCTGGGTGAGCGCCGTCGGCACGAAGTGCCGGGGCCGGGCGCCGCCCGGCCAGGCGCGAACGCCGCGAGGGTGTAACCGAGCGGCCGGACCTCGAGCGTAGCGAGGGGGAGCGTCAGACAGCGCGCAGCGCTGTTGGCTGCGTCAGGGGATAAGGTACAAACTGGAACACAACATCAAG
>JAJTYX010000124.1:0-1324 GCA_021462865.1 Gammaproteobacteria bacterium
CGCAGCGCCATCCGCTTCTGTCCGCCGCTTATCGTTTCAAAAAATGACATTGATATTGCCCTGCCGATATTAGAAGCATCGATAAAAGAAATCTTAAATTAATGGTAATACCCTCCATGTCACCCGTATTATTATTGACTATTCTTATTGGAGTGACTACAATAGCTACCAGGAGGTAATTATGTACATTGTAGGCGTAAGAGAGTTGAAGAACAGACTGACTTACTATTTGGGTCTTACAAAGGAAGGCAATAGAATTGTCGTAACAGATAGAGGCACTCCTATTGCAGTGCTTCACAGTATTGACAAAATAGAAAAAAATGCCGGGTTTGAAGAAAAACTTGCATTACTGGCAAGGCAGGGGAAAATAAGGCTTCCAAAAAAGAGGACGGAGTTAACATCGTTCAGACCCGCAAAGGTAAAAGGCAAACCCGTTTCTGAAACTGTTGTTGAGGAAAGAAGGTGATCTATTTAGATACGAGCGCTTTGGTCAAAAAATACGTTGCAGAAGAAGGATCTGAGAATATAGTCACTATTATGAAAAGTCCTGTAATTGCGACATCCAGGCTAACCTATCCGGAAATATTATCTACCTTGGTAAGACGATTCAGGGTCGGAGATATTACAAACAACAAATTGAAGGAAATATTGAAAGCTTTTGAATCTGACTGGGACTGTTTTACCATATTGGATATTCACGAAGAACTCCTGCCAATGATAAAAAATTTAATCGAGAAATATTATCTGAGGGGAGCCGATAGCATTCATTTATCTTCAGCAGTGTGGCTGAAAGATACAATAAATGAAGATGTCGCTTTTGTAGCCTCCGATATAAACTTACTTAACGCTGCCAGTTCTGAAAGTCTGACCATTATAAATCCTGTAATTTATAAATAGCGGAGAAGCATTTGCCGCCCTGAGCAAGAGATAACGAATCTGGTGATAAATGTAATGCTTTGCACCTCCTGATAATAGTGGTTCGCTAATTTAACGTTAAGGAATTTCAATCACCCCTCCATAATCTCCCCGTTTACGGGGGGAAACAGGGGGGAAGTGTAGCCGAAGGCCTAATTTCAGAACGGAGGAAAAAATATCGTAAAGGGGAAAAAGGGTAAGGCCTTAATCAATCATGACGTTGAGGCTTACCGGCATGAGGGTGAGACGCGGAAAAATGCTGTCACCGCAGGGCTTGCCTCCTATGATACCACAAAACCCAAGCCTAAGAAGTATGATACGACCCTGATCTCGATCCTCAGCTTATATGGTCGGGAAAGGCGGAAACGGGTGTCGGGGCCTTTTACGGTTGAGGGCATTCCACACGGGA
>JAJTYX010000125.1:0-49391 GCA_021462865.1 Gammaproteobacteria bacterium
CTGAGCGCACGCCGGTGGTGGCCCGGTGTCCGGCGAGAGCACGTGTGGAGCCGGCCGGCCTCGAGGGCAGCAGCCGGCGTAACCCGTGGCGACGAGCACAGGGATGTGCGAGGAGCGGCGCTCGGCGCGCACCGGGCCACCCCATCACCCGCACCTGCCGGACGAGGGTGCAGGCAGCGCCGCCAGCGGATTCCGCGCGGAACCAAACTATCGACTTCGCAAGCGTCCCCGCAGATCGGCGAAGAACAAAAAAAAGCGGCCCGGGCCATAAGAGCAACGGGCCGCAATGCGGAGGAATCGGTCGCCGCTGCGCTAGAAGGGGCCCTCGGCAGCGGCAGGTGTCGCGGGCTCATCCACGCCGTAGGTACGCGCACCGGCCGGCGGTGCGACTTCCATGTCCGGATCGCGGCTCGCGGCGCGCACGTTGGGTGCGCCCTGCAGCGGCGGAGCGATGGCCGCCAGCGTGTCCGTGAAGCGGCGGGCCGAGACGGGCGCGGGAATGCTGGTATCGGTCAGGATCCTCGCGGCGCTGGCCTCACCCTGGTAGAACGCGCCGTTGGCTTTGTGATCCATGCCGAGCACGCCGCCCTGGAGCGACACGCCGGCGAAGAAGCCGCGGCTGCGGGCGTAGGAATAGATCTCGCTCTGCATCTGCAGGTCCGTGGATGCCGTTGCCTGGCGGCCGACCGGGCCGGCGGCGATCGACGCATCGCCCCCGAGCGTGATCTTGCCGTTGGACAGCCCGTCGAGCGCGCGCTGCGACTTGAATACCAGGATCAGGTCAGTGGATTCGACTCCGGCCTGGAAGCCGATGCTGCCCTGGGTCAGCCGCACGAAGGCCGGATTGCTCCATTGCCCGTCGGCCCGGCGCGCCACGATGATGCCCTTGCCGTAGGTGCCGCCGAGGACGAACCCGGCCTTGATGACACTCGGGATGACCGCGACCGCATAGGCCCGGCTCAGCAGGGCCGGGGGTATGGCGTTCTCGGGCATGCTTTTCAGGTCTTGCAGCAGTTGGGTGGCGGTATCCACCCGGATATCGAGCTCGCTGGCCTGGGCGGTGAGCCCGCTGAAACCAAGCAAGACAGCGGTGAAAACGGTGATCAGTCTCGTCATGTCCTTCCCTCCTTAAAAATGGGACCCGCGGCCTTTCTTGACGAGACCTTACGAGCGTGCGGCGTAACGTACATCAAATCATGTCGTTATGAAAGAGTTCTTTTGTATCAAGTGAAGGGTCCGGGCTAGGTGACCGAAAAGCGGGTGTTTGACGGTGGGCCGTCGTCGGTCAAGCTGCGGGTTTTCTTCGCGGGTCCGACCGCGCCTGGCCCGGTCCACCTTCGGGATCCTGTTCGGGACAGTGCCGCTGAACGAGCCTGGAGTGACCTGAGTCAGCAGGCATGCGTCCAGAACGTCCTAAGTTCAGGCTCCTGACCGCTTGGCTAGAATGGCTCGATGCATCTTCCCGCCTTCGACTACGTCCGACCCGACAGTCTCGACCAGGCCCTGGCGCTGCTCGCCGCAGAAGGCAGCCGGGCCGCGGTGCTCGCCGGGGGCACGGACCTCGTCATCGGCATGCGCCAGCGCCTGCTGGAACCGCGGCTCGTGGTCGGCATCGGTGCCTTGCCGGAGCTGAAGACCTTCGAAGCCACGGCGGACGGCGGGCTGCGCATCGGCGCCGGCTGTACCCTCAGTTTTCTCGCCGCGCAGCCAGTGTTGCGGCAGCGCTTCCCGTCGCTCGCCGCGGCGATTCGCTCGGTGGGTTCGCGTCACGTGCGCAACGCCGCAACGCTCGGCGGCAACCTCGCGCTGCCCACGCGCTGCTGGTACACCAACCAGGGCGAGGAGTGGCGCCGGGCGCGCCCGCCGTGTTTCAAGACAGGTGGTGACGTGTGCTTCGTGATCCGCAGCGCGAAGGAGTGCTTTGCGCTGAACAACGTGGACAGCGCGCCGGCATTGATGACGCTCGGCGCGCGCCTCACGCTTGCGGGTGCCGGCGGTTCGCGCGAGGTCGCGCTCGCCGATTTTTATCGCAACGACGGGCTGGCGCCCAACGTGCTCGCGCCAGGCGAACTCATCACGATGGTGCACGTACCGCCACACCAGGATCGCACGGTGTTCATCAAGCTTGCTGCCCGAACCGGGCTCGACTACGGACTGGCCACCGTGGCTGCAGCGGTCAGTGGCAGCAACCGCCGGATCAGCTCGGCGCGACTGGTGGTCGGCAGCGTGGTGTCGTGGCCGGCGCCGCTCGTGCAGGCCGCGCGCATCATCGAAGAGGGAGGGCTGACGGCCACCACCATCGAAGCGGCCGCCGAAGCGGCCCGTGCCGATCTCGGCGAAGTCACCAACCTGTATTCGTCGTCCGGTTACAAGCGCCGCGTGGTGCGTGCCCTGGTGCGCCGCGCGCTCGACGACCTGCGCCGCCAGAAGGGCCCGGCCGGGGAGGTCGCGTGAGAAAGCATTTCATCCGGCTGACCGTCAACGGCGACTGCCGCGAGGTGGCGGTGGCGCCGAACCAGGCACTGGTCGAGGTGATCCGCGAGCAGTTTGGCCTGACCGGCACCAAGCGCGGCTGCACCAGTGGCAGTTGCGGCGTCTGCACGGTCAACGGCGACGACGGCGAGGCCGTGCTCTCCTGCCTGGCGCTCGCCATCGAGTGGGACGGGCGTTCGATCACCACCATCGAGGGCGTTGCGCAGAACGGCGCGCTGCATCCGCTGCAGCAGGCGTTCCTGGAGCACGGTGCCGTGCAGTGCGGATTCTGCACGCCGGGACTGATCATGACGGCCAAGGCTCTGCTCGATTCCAATCCGCAGGCGGATGCAGAAGCGATCAACGAGGCGCTCGCCGGCGCAATCTGCCGCTGCACGGGACATATCAAGGTGAAGGAAGCGGTGGCAAAGGCCGTGGAGGTGCTGGCCGGCAGGCACGCAGGACAGGAGGGCAGCGATGGCGCGCAAGGCTGAATTTGGCGCGGTGGGCAGGAGCCAGCCGCGACTCGATGGCGCCGCCAAGCTTACCGGTCGCTCGGAATTTGCTGATGACGTGCGGCTGCCGGGCCTGCTGCACGGGCGCGTCGTGCGCAGCCCGCATGCCCGGGCGCGGATTGCGCACATCGACGTGTCGGCGGCGGCACGCCTGCCCGGTGTCAAGGCGATCGTCACGCGCGAGGATGCGCCGCGCATGCAGATCGGCATGTACCAGCCGCTCTTCGACCAGGCGGCGAACTTCATCGGTCACGAGGTCGCGGCGGTGGCCGCGATCGACGAGGCGACGGCGGCCGAGGCGGCGGCGCTGGTGCGCGTGGACTACGAGCCGCTGCCGGCGATCACGGCATTCGAACAGGCGCTCGAGGCCGGCGCCACGCAACTGCACCCGAAGGCGCCGAGCAACATCGCCTGGGAACAGACCGAGGTGCACGGCGATCCGGATCGCGCAATGGCCGAGTGCCGCTACGTGCGCGAGGACGAGTACGAGACCAATCCCAGCCACAACTGCTACGCGGAATTCCACGTCGCAGTGGCGGATTTCTCGGGTGGCGACAAGCTCACGATGTGGACGCCGAGCCAGACAGCGATCCTGTTCCAGAAAGCGCTGGCCGCCGGCTTCGGCCTCACGGACGGGCAGGTCCGGCTGATGACGCTCAATACCGGCGGCGGCTTCACGGGCAGGAGCGCGGTGCGGCCACACCATTTCATCGCCGCGCTGCTCTCGCGCAAGGCCGGACGGCCCGTGAAGTTGCGCGCCATGGGTGACGAGGAGTTCCTCATGTGCCGTGCGGGCGGGCGCGCGCGCTACCGCTTTCGCTCCGGTGCCGGTGCCGACGGCCGGCTGAAGGTGGTGGAGGCGGACCTCGTGTTCGACTCCGGCGCCTATGTCGAGTCGCAAATGATCATCACGGTGCTCACCAGGGCGTACCTGCCCCTGCTCTATCGCATCGAAGCGAGCCGTTATCGCGGGCGGCTCGTGTGCACGAACAACATGCCGTACTACTTCCACCACGGCGGCGGGCTGGCGCAGATGCAGTTCGGCTGGGGCCAGCACGTCGAAGCCCTGGCTCGCGATGCGGGCTTCGACCCGGTCGAGTTTCACCTGCTGAACGCGGTGGAGAAGGGGCACACGACGATGACAGGGTCGCATTTCGCCAGTTGCGGCCTCAAGGAGTGCATCACGAAGGCGAGCCGCCGTGCGGGCTGGCTGCGCAAGCGCGGCCGCCTGCCGCAGTACAAGGGTATCGGCATCGGTATCGGCGCGATGGCCTCGGGGGCGAAGGGCGTGTTCAAGCACGACACCTCGGCGGCGTTCATCAAGATCGTGGACGACGGCACGATGTCGCTCTTCACCGGGTTGCCCGACATGGGGCAGAGCTCGCACACGGCCATGGCGATCATCGCCGCGGAGGTGCTCGGGGTGGCGCCGACCGACATCAGCGTAATCGCCGGCGACACCGACGTGACTCCGCTCGATGTCGGCGCCTTCACCCAGCGCGGGACCTTCAACACCGGCAATGCAGTGATAGCAGCCGCCAGGGACGCGCGGGCGCAGCTCGCGAAGGTCGCGGCGGAGCACTTCGGCGTGCGGCCCTCCGCGGTGGTGTTCCGGGATCACAAGGTGTTCCCGAAGGGTGCGCCCGACAAGGCCATCGCCTTCAGGAAACTTGCCTGGGACACGCTCCACAGCCGCGAGGGTCGCTTCGTGATGGGCCGTGGCTTCTACAACTCGCCGAAGGAAAGCGGCACGATGGCCTATTCCTTCGGTGCGCAGGTTGCCGAAGTGACGGTCGATCCGGAGACCGGCTTCGTGCGCGTGGACCGGGTGATTGCCGCGCACGACGTGGGGCGCGCCATCAACCCGAAGATCGTCGAGGGCCAGATCGACGGGCAGGTCTTCTCGGGCATGTCACAGGTGCTCTACGAAGAGGTGCTGATGGAGGAGGGCCAGGCGCTGAACCCCTCCAGGCTGGAATACAAGATGCCGCGTAGCTACGAGGTGCCGGCCATCGAGCACATCATCGTGGAGACGAACGACCCCTACGGACCGTTCGGTGCCAAGGAAGTCGGTGAGGGGCCGATCGTATGCACCATGCAGGCGATCGCCAATGCGGTGGCCAACGCGATCGGCGAGCCGATCCGCGAGATGCCGATCACGCCCGCGCGGGTGCTGCGCTCGCTCGGGCGGCAGGCGAGGAGCGCGTCCGAGGAGTAGGGCACTTCGGCGCATTGGCCGGGTGGACGGCCCGGCCCCTGATTTCGGGTTTGCAGACGCGCCGTCATCGAATCAGCAAATATGCCGGCAGCCTTGACCAGCGGCACATCGGCGGTGCCGGCAGGCACCAATGGAGAAGTTGAACTGTTGTCCGGTAACCTTGTACGTACAAGGTTGCGGCGTGGGGCCGTATCCGCGAGAGGACCGTCATGCAACGCCCGTTTCTCCTGATTGCCATGTTTCTGCTGCTGGCCCTGCAAGCCGCGGGCGCCGCGACGCTCGCGCCGGGCATGCCGATGCCGCCACTCACACTGGCCGATCAGCACGACGTCAAGGCGGCCATTACACCCGACACGCGTACGGTCGTCTTCGCGCGTGACATGGCGTCCGCGGATATCGTGGAAAAAGCGCTTGCCGACAACGGTGCCGCGCTGCTTGCCGATGCCGCAGCGCTCTTCGTGAGCGATATCTCGGGCATGCCGGGCATGGTCCGGAAGTTCATCGCGATGCCGGCGATGCGCAAGCGGCCCTACCGGATGATCCTGGATCGCGACGGGAAGGCCACGGCGAACATGCCGGCGCAGAAGGACCAGGTCACACTGCTGCGGCTCGAAGCAATGAACATCCAGGCCGTCGAGTACATCGACTCCGCTGACCGGTTGCGTGCGGCGCTGGAGGCCTCGCGGTCCGCATCACCGTAACAGTCGCCGCGCAGCCGGGTGTGACTGGCGGCTGGCTGGAACCTGGGTTCTAGCCAGAATTCCCCGCCAGTGCAGTGCTGACGCCGCGGTCGATTTCCTGGGTGAGACTCGCCTCCATGCCCAGCCGGGCCGCGAGCAGGTCGAGATAGCCGCGCTCGGTCCGGCTGGCCGGATGCACCGCCAGGGCGGAAGCCGCATAGACCTCGGCGGCCAGTTCCGGGGAATCCACACCTTCGATGACCGACTCAATGTCCAGCGGCCGGTCGAGCAGGTTCTCGACAAAGCGCCGGTCGGCCGCCGCAGCGCCGGTCTCGTCCACGCGCTGCATGATCTTCTGCCGCTCGGCCGGGTCGACGACGCCATCGGCCTTGGCCGCGGCGACCATCGCACGCAGCACGCGCAGGGTGGAACCCGACTGCAGCGCCGTCGTCGATTCGAGGTCGAAGGCTTGCGGTAACGCCGGCGGGAGCGCTGCCTGCGCCCTCGGCTGCTGCGACTGCTGGTACTGCTGCCACGCCTTCCATGCCACTCCAGCCACCAGCGCCAGCCCTCCCGTATTCAACGTTGTCCGGGCCAGGTTCTTGCCGCCGCCCTTGCCCGTGAGGATATTGCCGAGCACGGATCCGGCCAGCCCGCCGACGGCACCACCGGCGACGGGGTTTTTCATGAGCATGTCGATGATCTTCTGTGGATCCAGGCGTCCCGGATCGAATCCGCTGTTCATTGGTGCTTCCTCTTCTGGATGGCGCAGTGGTCCGTGCCGGCAGTTTACTGTCCGCTCCGCCCGGAGCGATACTGCCGGTGCGCGGCAGGACGCGCATGACCAACGAATCAAATGCTCCGGTACCTGCTATTTCTCGCTGCATTTCCGGGTTTTCTGCCGGCGAGTTTTGTCGCGGAGTTGCCGCCGGAGGATGGTGTGTCGAGTCGCGCGATCCTGGAACTCCATGAGGATCAGGGCTATGTCCTGCGCAATTCGGTACGCCGCGAGTCGACCGGCGAGACGACTCATTACGACGACATCGGGCGGTGGGCAGTCCCCTCGTCCGGCAACGGGCGGCAACTCGTCCTGCACAACGGCTCGGCGGTCGAGATCGTGTTCCGGAGCGACGGGCCCGACCGCGTGACACCGCTCGATCAGCGGGGCGAACCGCGTCGCATGGCGGGAAAAGTCGTCCGCCTGCAGCGGGCGACCGGGCTCGCTTTCGTCGAGCCGCAACTGCTCCTGAACGGCACCTACGTCTACATGGCCGATGCGGGTGAGTTCACCGAATGCCTCACCGGCTGGCACATGCCGGTCGTGATGGAAGGGGACCACGCGGCACTCGAGCGTGCCTATCTCGAGGCGCGCGCGGGGCCGGGTGAGGCGCTGCGCGTGAGCCTCGAGGGCCGCATCGTGTGGCGGCCCGGCCCCGATGGCGGCGAACTGCGGCGCATGCTCGTGCCGGTGCAGTTGGCGCGCGTGTGGCCGGGAGAAACCTGCGAGTCTCATTAGAGTAACTTTGCCGGCACCGCGCACTCGGTCGCTGAGGCGGTGTGTTCCGCCCGGCCGGGGCTGCAATTCGCCTCTTTCCATAATCTCCGCCGCCAGGCTGCGCCCCGGGCTCTGCCGGACCAGCAGGGCTATACTCCAGCGCATGGGGCGAGGAGTGGACGGAGGCGGCCATGCTCCAGTCGAGAATCCTTCTGCCGATCGTGCTCGGCCTGGTGAGCGGTGCCGCTGCTGCAGCCGTTTGCACCAAACACTTCGCCATCGGCGGGTCTTACCTGCCGTACTGCTCGAACGGCAAGTCCGGCCCGGCGGTGTTCGTCATCCACGGCACCGATCGCAATGCCGATGAGTACCTGGCCTATCTCGCGGATCTCGATACGCTGGTCGTCGCACCCGAGTTCCAGGAGTCGGGGCCCGGCATCTACTGGTCGGGCGGCTGGAAGGAAGGGAACAAGTCTCTCGACGCAGAACGCGTCAGTTCCTTCGAAGCGCTGGACCTGATGGTCGCAGCCTTCGGCGGTGTCGCGGTCGTCGGCCATAGCGCCGGCGGGCAATTCGTCACGCGTTACGCAGCCGGAACCCGCGTGGAGGGCCTCACCTTCATCGCCGCGAACCCGGGTTCATATATGTATCTGGATGCAACCCGGCCGCTCGCCGGCAACTGCGCCGACTACAACGAGTACAAGTACGGCCTGGAGAACCTGAACACCTACATGAGCACCGGAGTGGCGCCGGACTATCCGGACCGCAACGTGATCTACCTGCTCGGCAGCCAGGACACCGAGATCGATTCCTATCTCGACACCAGTTGCGCCGCAAAGCGCCAGGGCCGTGATCGCTACGACCGCGGCAAGAAGTTCTACGAGCACCTCGCCAGTCACTATGGCCGGCAGGTGCACTCCCGCGTGATCGTCCTTGGGGTCGGGCACAACGCGAACCTGATGCTGGATGCGGCACGCCCGTATCTGCCGGACTGACGATCGCGCGCGGTGCAGACCGGTGCATCGCCGGCCTGCGGGGACGGCCACCAAGGCGCCGAGCCGAGTCCGCGCGGTGGCTGCTGACGCGGCCCGTTGAACATAATCGCGGCCCGTGTGTTTCTTTTCGGCAGTGCGGCGCGAATCCGGTTCTATACTCGGCTGCGAGACCACGAGGCGGGGGAGGTAGCACGATGAAATCCATGCACTGGTGCGTGCTGGTGGTGCTTGCTCTGGCGAGTGGCGTCGCGTCGGCGGGCGTCTACTGCAACCAGAAATTTCCGGTCGGCAGCTCGTACGTGCCGTATTGTTCGAACAAGAAATTCGGTCCGGCGGTGTTCGTGATTCACGGCACGAATCGCAATGCCGACGATTACCTGAATTACCTCGACGATCTCGACACGCTGGTCATCGCGCCGGAGTTCCAGGATTCGGGTCCGGGCCTGTACTGGTCCTCGGGCGGCTGGAAGCAGGGCGACCGGTCGAAGGACTCGCAGCGCGTCAGCTCCTTCGAAGTGCTCGACCGCATGGTCGAGATGTACCACGGCGTCGCCGTGGTCGGGCATAGTGCCGGCGGGCAGTTCGTGATGCGTTACGCCGCGGGCACGCCGCTGCAGGGCCTGACGTTCATCGTCGCCAATCCGAGTTCCTACATGTACCTCAACGGCAGCCGGCCCTTCGGCAGCAGCGTCACCTGCCGGGACTACGACGAATACCACTACGGCCTCGATGAGCTGAACGACTACATGAGCTCAGGGGTTGCGCGCGACTTTCCCGACCGCAACGTGATCTACCTGCTCGGCGATCGCGATACCAGGGTGGACAAATACCTCGACACGAGCTGCGAGGCGAACCGGCAGGGCCGCAATCGCTACGAGCGCGGGCTGAAGTTCTACGATCACCTGACCCAGGTCTACGGCCGGCCGGTGCAGCGCAAGGTGGTCGTCAGGGGCGTCGGGCACAGCCCGAGCCGCATGCTGAAAGCTGCGCGTCCCTACCTGCCGGACTGACCGGCAGGCGTCTCCCGGCCGTTTGGCCGCAGGCACTCGCGCACCGTAGCCGCGACGATCGCGGCCCGCTCCGGTGCGATGGCTTCGCCGGTATCGTGCCCGGGCACGAATCGCGGCGCATGGCCAGCGGCGACCAGATCCTGCCAGTAAGCGCGGTAGCGGCGTGAGCGCCCGTCCGGGCGGTCGGCGGTGAACAGCAGGTAAGCGCCGGCGTCGAACGGCTGCGGCACATAGTGGCGGGCAGCGCTCGCGTTGGCGGCAGTGACCTCGCGCCGCGCGAACTCGCTGCGATCGCCGCGGAAAATATCGCGGCGCCGGACGATGTCCTGCACGACGCGGACGCGCTCGCGCAGGTAGCGGCGGCGCTCCTCCGGTGGCAATGCGCGCAGCGATCGCCAGTACAGGCTGAGCCGCGATGCGACGAAACGCGGCAACGCAATGCCGTGCTGCAGATGACCCGGCCACGCGGGTCCCGGGTGGCCGGGTGGCGGCGGGTCCATCATCAGCAGCGAGCCCACGGCTTCGCCACCTCGCGTGAGCTGCTGCGCCATTTCCAGCGCCACGAGTGCGCCCCAGCAGATGCCGAGCAGCCGCGGCGGGCGGTCGTGTCGGAGGCTGCGGATCTCGTCCAGGTAGCGAGCCGCAATTTCGCGCAGATCGTGCAGCGGCGCGTCACGGCCTTCGAGCCCGGGCGATTGCAATCCGAAGACCGGGCCTTCGGTCGCGAGTTCGCGGCCGAGATGGGCGAGGCCGACCACGTTGCCGCCCATGCCCGGAACGAGAAACAGCGGCGGTCCATTATCGTTGCCCGCTTCGATGCGAACGAGGCAGCGCCCGGCCGGTGCCGGCTGGCTCTCGTCGCCGAGCAGTCGGGCAAGACTGCGAATCGTCGGCGCTTCATAGAGGAGCGCGAGCGGCAGGCGCCGCTGGCATTCCTTCTCTATGGCGTCGAATAAATGCACCGCCTGGATGGAGGTGCCGCCGAGCGCGAAAAAGTCGTCGTCGATGCCGACCTGGTCCATTCCAAAAGATTCGCACCAGAGCCGGGTGAGGGTCTGCTCGACGCCGGCACGCGGAGCCGAATACGGTCCGAGTCCGGGCATGGCGGTACGGTGTATGCAGGCGTTGGCGGTCGTGCTGGCGGTCATGGATCCGGCAACTCCGCGGCTCCGTCCGGTGGGCAATCCCGCCGGTACGATTCGGACAAATTATAGTCAATAATGCTCTTAACACCGTGACAATGTTCAACAAAGTTTTATATCAGGCGAAGCACGGCAAGGACCGGGTCGTGCTGGTCTGCGGCCGGCAACGGCTGAGCCATGCCGAGCTGGCGGCCGCCGTGGCCTCCTGGGCGGGTGCGCTGCAGGCCGAGGGCCTGCGGCCGGGTGACCGGCTTGGAGTAAGCCTGCGCGAGCGGCCGGAACACATCGTCGCACTGCTGGCCGCGGCCACTGCCGGGTTGACCATCCTGCCGCTCGACTGGCGTGCGCCGCCGGCGGAACGCGCGCGCCTCGCCACCGCCTTTGGCGCAAGCGCTGTCCTGACCGAACCGGGCGGGGCGCCGCCGCCTGGCTGTCGCGTCATACCCGTCGACGCCGGCTGGTGCGACCGTGCGGCGCGCGCGCCGGCACTGCCGGTTGCGGTGGCCGACCCGGCGCAGCCGCTGCTGTTCAACATCACTTCCGGCACGAGCGGTGAGCCGAAGGCTGCCGTGGTTACGCATGGCGACTTCGAGGCGCGTCTCGCGCGGCAGGCGGAAGTTCACGGACAACTCGAGGGCCATCGATATTTGTCCGCAGCTCCGCTCTGCTTCAGCGGGGGGCTCATGTACTGCCTGTACCATCTGGTGACCGGCAACACCGTGCTGCTCTACCCGCCGCTCTTCTCGGCAGGGGAACTGGTGCAGCTCGTGCGCGACAACGGCATCAGTTACGTATTCCTGGTGCCGACAGCACTGCGCTGGCTGCTGCGTCTCGATGCGGACGATGCACCGCTGCTGCCCGATGTGCGCGTACTGCTGACGAGCGCCGCGCCGATTACCGCAGCCGAGAAACTGGCGGTGCGCGAGCGCGTCTGCCCGAACTTCTTCGAGTCTTACGCAACCTCTGCCGCCGGCACGATTGCCGCGCTTCGACCGGCAGACCTGCCCGCTCATGCCGACAGCGTGGGGCGGCCGCTGCGGTCCATCGAGATGCAGATCGTGGACGACGACGGCGGGGTAGTCGGCGCCGGGGTCAGCGGTCGTGTGCGCTGCCGGGGCGCAGGGGTTTCCGGCGAACTGCTCGCCAGCGGCGGCGTTAGCGTGCTGGCCGAACGACTCGATGGCGGCTGGTACTACACCGGTGATCTCGGCTGTCTGGGCGAAGATGGGTTCCTGCACCTCGTCGGCCGTGCCGACGGGATGATCATCCGTGGCGGCGTCAGCGTGCGGCCGGGGCTCATCGAGCAGGCGCTGCGCGAGCACCCCGCGGTTGCGGATGTGGCCGTCGTCGGTCGGCCATCGGCGGATCTCGGCGAGGAAGTGGTCGCTTTCGTCCAGCCGGGTCGTACCGTCAGCGCCGCTGATCTCCTTGCGCATTGCCGCGGCCGTCTGCCCGGCCACATGGTGCCGGCGCGCATCGAGTTCCTGACGGAGTTCCCGCGCAGCGCAGCGGGCAAGATCCGGCGCAGCGAACTGCCGTAACGGGCCGCTGCAGCCATCCGCCCTGTCGGCGGACCGGCATTTCACTTAGCATCCGCGGATGATCGATGCCATCGCCGCCGACTTCCCCTGTCGCCTGTGCGGCGGGCGTGACCTGAGTCTTTACTACACCCTCGGCAACGATGGCCGTTTCCGCTACTACCGCTGCCGGAACTGCGCGCTGGTGAATTACGATCTTGCGACCGGCATCGACCAGGAGCAGTACACCGCGGACTACGTCGATCCGATGGACGATCACGCCCGCGCCAATCGAGACAAGGACCAGTCGTTCGGTTTCCTGTCACGTTACGTCTCGCCACCGGCCCGGCTGCTCGATATCGGGTGTGGCACGGGTCGGCTGCTGTACCTGGCGAAACGCGCGGGTTGGCAGGTCAAGGGGCTGGAACTTTCCCCGACGATGGCGGACCGCGTCAGGCAGCGACTCGAGGTCGACGTGCTGGCCGGTGACTTTCTTGCCCTCGATCCCGCACCTGCCGATCGTGAAGCCTATGACGTGGTCTGCCTGCGCCACGTGCTGGAGCATCTGCCCGATGCCAATGGCGCCATGACCCGCATCCGGGCGCTGACGCGGCCGGGTGGCTACTTCCTCGCGGAGATGCCCAATGTCGAGGCGCTGGTCAAGAAGTGGTTGCGCCTCGTCACGCGGCTCGGCCTGCACCGCCGACGCTTCCCGGAGGATTTCATGGCGGGCCACTGCAATGAATATTGCCGCCGCTCGTTCGCCGCGCTGCTGGAGCGTAACGGCTTTCGCCTCGTCCGCTGGGAGACTTACTCGAAAAAGCCCCTGGCCAACTGGCTGCTCAATCGCATTCCGGTCGGTACCAAGGCGCGCGCCCTCGCGCAGCGCCTCGGCGGGTGAAGCGGTTGCCGGCGCGCATCGTCGCCGATGTGAGAAACACCGGGATGTTTTCACCGGGCGGCAGCGCTCGGTCGCGGCGGTGAGCCGGACTCCGGGGGTTTTCCTTGCGGCGATCCTGCTGGCGTCGCCGCCGGCGCACGCGAGCCACGACCCGCCGCCGCTCGCCGATCCGATACCGGCAGCCATCCCCGCCGGGCCCTATACGCTGCGGCTCGTCGAGGTGGCGGGCGGAATCGTGTTCCCGACCAAGGCGGCTGGCATTCCCGACGGCAGCGATCGCATCCTGATCACCCGGCGTGACGGCGTGATCGAACTGGTGAAGGACGGCGCGCTCACGCCGCTGCCGTTTCTCGACATCTCGGCGACCACGGTCTCCAACGCCGGCAGTGCTCTGTCCACGGTCGTGTTTCATCCGCAGTTTGCTGTCCCGGGCAGTCCGGGAGAGGGTCGGTTCTACACCATCTCGCAGGAAGCCGCCGGCACCGGTGCGGCGCATTTCGGGGCGGCCTCGCCGGTGACGCACCAGAGCGTGGTGTACGAGTGGCGGGGGAGGGCGCTTGCGCCGGATGTGACGGACCTGGCGACGCGGCGCGAGATCCTGCGGGTGAACGAGAAAACCAGTGTCCACAATCTGAATGATCTCGCCTTCGGTCCCGATGGTTTTCTGTACATCTCGAAGGGTGACGACGACATGACCGCGGACGGCGTCCTCGATGCACGCAGCATCGACGGCTCGATCCTGCGCATCGACGTGGACGACACCAGCGGCAACGGCCGTTATTCGGTTCCGGCCGACAACCCCTTCGTGGGCGACGCCACGGGGAGAATCGCCGAGGTGTTCGCTGTTGGTTTCCGCAATCCCTGGCGGATCAGTTTCGATCCGCTGACGGGCGGCCTGTACGCAGGCGACAACGGCGAAGACGACATCGAGGAGATCGATCTGGTGCAGCCGGGCGGCTATTACGGCTGGAACGACAAGGAAGGCTCGTTCGCTTTTCTCGACTTCAATGGCGTGACCGACGACCTGAGCGACCTGCCGCCCGGTTTCGACGGCATCGATCCGGTGGCCGAGTACGACCACACCGAGGGCGACCGCTCGATTGCCGGTGGATACTTTTATCGTGGCACGGCCCTGCCCGGCTTGCAGGGACAGTACGTGTTCGGCGACTTCGTCAGCGGGCGGCTCATGCACATGGACCCGCTCACTCACGAGATTGCGACCATTGCGATCGACCCGGGCGGCGCTGCGCTCGGGCAGGGGATCATCGGCTTCGGGGAGACCAGCAGCGGCGAGCTGCTGATCGTGGTGACGAACTGGGACGCGACACCGACCGGACGCGTGCTGCGGGTGGTGGGCGGGGTCGCTCCCATCGGTGATGCCGACGGCGATGGCATCGGCGATCATCGCGATAACTGCACGCTTGCGGCGAACGGGCCGCTTGCGCCCGACGCCGGTGGCAACTCGCAGCGCGACGCGGACGGCGACGGTTTCGGCAACGTCTGCGACGCGGACATCGACAACAACGGCTTCGTCAACTTCGCAGACCTGGCGCTGTTCCGGGCCGCATTCGGCAGCGTCGACGCGCAAGCCGATTTCGACGGCAACGGCGGCCTGGTGAATTTCGCCGACCTCGCGCGATTCCGTGCCCGCTTCGGCCGGGCTCCCGGGCCCTCCGCACTGGCCCCCTGACCAGCGCGGCGCCGGCTGCCAGTGAGAAATGGTCGGCAGAACCCGGGCAGGGCGTTGCCGCACACTCACGGACTGGGAGGCGGGGCGTGTCCCACCGCTCCGTGTGGCTGTGTCCGGAGGCGTCTGCCATGGGTGACGAAGTCAGCAGGGCGTTTGCGTTCGTGCGGGAACTGGTCGCGAATCTTCCCGGCAAGGACATCGATCTGCCGGCCTTCCCCGACGTGGTGCGGCGCCTGCAGGTTGCGCTCGCGGACCCGGACACCAGCGCCAGGGATCTCGTGGTGATCATCGAGTCGGAGCCGGTGCTGAGCGCGCGACTGCTCCAGATGGCCAACTCCGCGGCAGTGAGCGCGGCCGGCAACCCGGCGACCAGCATCAAGGCGGCGGTCAGCCGGCTCGGCTTCAATCTCGTGCGCCTCACCGCGATGACGCATGCCATGCGCCAGATGGAGCGCAACGAGTCATTGCAGCCGATACGACCGGAACTCGGCCGCATCTGGCGCGCCAGCAACGAGGTCGCGGCGATCTGCTACGTGGTGGCACGCCGCGCGTTCGGCCGCCAGCCGGACGAAGCGATGCTGGCCGGCCTTCTGCACGGCATTGGCGCGCTCTATATCGTCAGTCACACCCAGAAGGTCGACCCGGTGCTGCGCGCGGATCCGGACTTCCAGGCGATCGTGCGCGACTGGCAGCCGCGGCTCGGCAAGGCGATTCTCGATGCATGGGGGCTGCCCGAGCGCATAGGGCAGGCCGTTGCCAGGCAGGACGAATTGCTCGGCACCGGGCCGCAGGATCTCGAGCCTCTGGCGCGATTGCTGTCGGCAGCCAAGTTCCGCCACCGCCTTGGCACGGAGCCGGACCTGCGCCGCCAGCTGCCACAGGCCGACGACGTGATGCGCGCCGTCACGCTCGGTGACCGCACGTTTCTCGACCTCGTGGCCGCCGGCCACCAGGACATCGAGGAAATGCAGCAACTGCTCGCCGCATAATCGGCGAGTCGAATAAAAGGTTCATCGCTGATCTGCGGTGACGGCTACCAAGGCGCCGGGCCGAGTCCGCGCGGAGTCTGCTGGCGGGGACGCTGCTGCGGGACGCGCGGGCTTCGGGTCCGGACGGCCTGCGCCGGGACGCTCGCTACGCACGTCCTGTGCGGCGCTCGACGGGTACAGGGTCACCACAGCACTCGCACCTGCCGGATGAGGACACAGGCAGCTCCGCCGGCGGATTCCGCGAGAAATCAATGTATCGACTTCGCAAGCGTCCCCGCAGATCGGCGTAGTTCCAAAAAAAACCCCGGAGGAAAGCGTGCCCGCTCCGGGCCTCAGGCGGCCCGGTACAGGCGGCCGTGGCGGACGAGCAACTTCTCGATCTCCACAGCGATGAACACGACGCTCGCCGCAGCGATGCAGAACGCGAGTTCGACCCACGTCAGCGCCTCGGTCCGGAAGATGGGTTGCGCTGCGGGCAGATAGATGACCGTCATTTGCAGCGCGAACGTCAGGAGCACGGCGAGCAGCAGCGGCCCGTTGGACCCCAGGCCGATGCTGAACAGGCTTTCCCTGTCGGCGCGTATGGCCAGTACGTGACCCATCTGCGAAAGGGTCAGCACGGTGAACACCATCGTCTGCCAGTGCCAGTCGCCGGTGGCGAGGCTCAGCGCCTGCGTCAGCAGGGATACGCCACCCATCAGCAGGCCCACCCACAGGATGTGCTGCCACAGGCCGTGCGCGAAGATGCTCTCCGATGGCGGTCGCGGCGGTCGTTGCATGATCCGCCGCTCGGCGGGTTCGCCCGCCAGCGCCAGCCCGGGCAGCCCGTCGGTCACCAGGTTGATCCACAGGATATGGATCGGCAGCAGCGGGATCGGCAGGCCGAGGAAGGGGGCGAAGAGCAAGGTCACGATCTCGGCTGAGTTGCCGGTCATGGCGTACTTCACGAACTTGCGAATGTTGTCGAAGATCCGCCGTCCCTCGCGGATCGCCGCAACGATAGTCGCGAAGTTGTCGTCGAGCAGTGTCATGGCGGCGGCTTCGCGGGCGACGTCGGTGCCGATCCTGCCCATGGCGACACCGATATCCGCGCGCCGCAGCGCCGGCGCGTCGTTGACGCCATCGCCGGTCATTGCGACGAATTCGCCGTTGTCCTGCAGCGCCTCGACGATGCGGATCTTCTGCTCCGGGTTGATGCGTGCGTAGACGCGCACGCGTCGCACCGCGTCGCCGAGCGCTTCCGGGGAGAGGACTGCGAGACCCGCTCCGGTCAGGACCTCGGCGCCGGGCGCGGCGATTCCCACGCGCGCGGCCACCGCCCTTGCGGTGGCCGGATGGTCGCCGGTGACCATCACCGGCGTGATGCCCGCTTCGCGACAGGCGGCCACTGCCGCTGCCGCTTCTGCCCGCGGCGGGTCGAGCAGGCCGGCGAGCCCGATGCAGACGAGATTGCGCTCCGTCCGGTCAGGATCCGCGTCGCCGGGCAGATCGGGCAGGCGCCTGAGGGCAAACGCCAGTACGCGCTGCCCCTCGGCGGCCAGCCGACCCGCCAGTTCCGCAACCGCCGGATCGAGCGGCTGATTGCCATCGCCGGCACGCTGCGCCACGCAGCGCGGCAGTACGGATTCCGGCGCACCCTTGGTGTACATCACGATGCCGGCGTCGTCGTGGTGAAAGGTGCTCATGCGTCGACGTTGTGCGTCGAAGGGAATCTCGCCGATGCGCGGCTGCCGGGCCGTCCACTCGGCCGCCTGCTCCGCGGGAACGATGGCGAGGAGCGCGGTCTCGGTCGGATCGCCCACGAGATCTCCGCTGGCCGCCGTGTGTGCATCATTGCAAAGCACCATGGCCATGCCGAGCTCGCGCCAGGCGGGACCGCGGCCGTCCGGAGCATGCCGAAACTCGCCAGCCGCATGGCAGGTCTCGACCCGCATGCGGTTTTCGGTGAGCGTGCCGGTCTTGTCCGAACAGATGTAGGTTACCGAGCCGAGCGTTTCGACTGCCGGCAGCCGCCGGATGAGCGCGTTGCGCCGGACCATGCGGCTTGCGCCGAGTGCGAGGGAGATGGTTACGACTGCGGGCAGGGCCTCGGGGATTGCGGCCACGGCCAGGCTCACTGCGGTGAGGAACATCGTGAGCGCCGGTTCGCCGCGCAGCCAGCCGACGAGGAAGAGGATCGCGCAGATGGCCAGTACCACGACAGCCAGCTTCCGGCCGAAATGCGCCAGCCGTTTCTGCAGCGGCGTCTTGCCCTCGTCAGCCGACAGCAGCGTGGCGATGCGCCCGAGTTCGGTGCGCATCCCCGTGGCCACCACGACGCCGCGCCCGCGGCCGCGCGTGACGAGCGTGCCCTTGAACACCATGCCGGAGCGGTCACCGAGCGGCGCCTCGCGGTCCGGATGGCTCGCCGTGCCTTTCTCCACGGGCACGGATTCGCCGGTCAGGGCGGCTTCCTCCGTCTGCAGCCGCGCTGTCTCGATGAGGCGGATGTCGGCCGGCACGACATCGCCTGCCTCCAGGCAGACCACGTCGCCTGGAACCAGTTCGTCGGCTTCCACGGTGCGACGCTCACTGTCGCGGATCACCTGTGCGCGGTGGGCAGCCAGTCTGCGCAGTGCGGCCATGGCCTTTTCGGCCCGGAACTCCTGCATGAAGCCGATCACGGCATTCAGCGCCACGATCACCACGATCGCGATCGAGTCCTGCGGCTCGCCGACGATGCCCGCAATGACCGCTGCTGCGATCAGTACGAGGATCATGAAGTCCGTGAACTGGGCAACGATCATGGCGGAGAGCGACCGCCCGCCCTGGGTCTCCAGTGCGTTGCGACCGTGCTGCTCGAGGCGTTGTTGTGCTTCCTGCGGGCTGAGGCCTGCTGTCGCGTGGCTCTGCAGCTGGCCGAGCACCGCTTCGCCGTCGAGCGTGTGCCAGACGGGTACGGTGCCGGGCCCGGTGTCGTGAGCTTGCGCGTTACCTGTCATTTCTCAGACGACGTCCTGAAAGACCCGTGCGCGAGCCGGTTTCCCGGCTGACCGGCCAGCCGCAACACGCTCCGGTGGCAACCGTGCGCCAGCGGGTCGTTGCTAGGCCGACGGTTCGCCGCGCGATACGACGACCGCAGCCGCGAGGTCCCCGGTGACATTGACGGTCGTGCGGCACATATCGAGGAACCGGTCCACGCCGAGAATAAGGCCGATGCCTTCCGGTGGCACGCCGACCATGCCGAGGATCATCACGACCACGGGGATGGAGCCGGCCGGCACGCCGGCGGTGCCGATGCCGCCGAGCACGCAGATGAACATCACGAGGAACTGTTGCGCCAGTTCCAGCTCGATGCCGTAGAACTGGGCAAGGAACAGCACGGTCACGCCCTCGAACAGCGCCGTGCCGTTCTGGTTGGCGGTGGAGCCGAGCGTGAGCACGAAGCGGCTGACATGCTGCGGCAGGTGGAGATTGTCGTCGGCCACGAGCAGCGAAGTCGGCAATGTGGCATTGCTGGACGCGGTGGAAAAAGCGGTCAGCACGGCGGGTCGTACCGCAGCGAAGAACCGCAGCGGGCTCATGCCTCCGAACAGGCGCACGGACAGCCCGTACACGATGAACTGCTGGATCAGCAGCCCGGCGACCACCACCAGCACGTAAGCGCTGAGCTGGCGCAGGATGTCATAGCCCATCCGGGCCGTGAGCGTAAACAGCAGGCAGGCGACGCCGAGTGGCGCGAGTTCGATGACGATCGCGAGCAGCCGCATTACGACCTGGTTCAGTCCCTCCAGCGTTTCCTCGAGCTTCTTTGTCGCTTCGCTGCGCGTCGCCACCAGACCGACACCCATGAACAGCGAAAACACCATGACGGCCAGCATGTCGCCGTCGGCCATGGCGCGCACCGCGTTGGCGGGTACCAGGTTCACCAGGAAATCCATGCCGGAAACGGTTTCGTTCGGGCGCCCCGCGACCGGTGCGCCGGCCGCACGGGCCTGGTCCGCCAGGTCGCGGTCCAGCCCCGCGCCGGGACGAAAACCATTGACGAGCGCAATGCCGATGATCACGGCGATGGTGGAAACGACCGTCGAGTAGACCAGCGTGCGCACGCCGATGCGCCCCAGCCGCTTCAGGTCGCCAAGCCCGGCCACGCCGAGCGCCAGGGCGCAGAAGATGAGGGGAATCACCAGCATGAACAGCAGGCGCAGGAAGATCTTGCCCGCCGGCTCGGTGATGAAACGGATGAAGCCGTTCAGGGCCCGTGATTCGGGTCCGAGGACGATGTGCGCCAGGCCACCGAGTAACGCACCGACCACGAGGCCAATGAGCATGCGGATGGAAAGCCGGGACGACACCGCGGCCAAGATAGCAGAGAAAAAGGGACGCCGCGCGCGTCGGCGCGCCCGGTCCCCGGCGGCGGTCCTAGCCCGGCAGGAGACTCACGAGGAGCAGCAGGATGATCCCCCCGACGAAGGCCATGAGAAGGTAGCGGAAGCGCTTCGCATTCAGGTCGTTTTGCGGATCGTTATTGGCCATGGCAGTCACCCGGCGTAGCCGACAGCGGAAATCTAGCAGATCGGTGGCGCTTCGCTCTACGTCATGGATCAACTGGCGCTCCGCGCTGCGGCGGCGAGGCCTCCAGCAGTCCCCGGATGTGCAGGCTCACGCAGCGGCCAAGCACATCGAGGTCATAGCCGCCCTCGAGCACGGAAACCACGCGCCCGCGGCAATGCCGCGCGGCGATCGCGGTGATCTGCTGCGTGACCCAGGCGTAGTCGGCATCCTGCAGGCGCAGCGCCGCCAGCGGGTCATCGGCATGGGCGTCGAAGCCGGCGGAGACGAAGATCATCTCCGGCTCGAAGCGTTCGAGTTCCGGCAGCCAGTGTTCGCGGACGGCGGCCCGGAAGGCCTCGCTGCCGTCGCCCGCCCGTAGCGGCGTGTTGATGAGGTGACCCGGCACGGACCGGCCCGCCTTGCCCGGATAGTAGGGGTGCTGAAAGGTCGAGCAGAGCAGGACGCGTGCTTCGTCGCTGAAGATGTCCTCGGTGCCGTTGCCGTGGTGCACGTCGAAATCCACGATGGCGACACGGGCCATGCCCGTGGCGAGTGCGTGCGCCGCGCCGACGGCGACGTTGTTGAAGAAACAAAAGCCCATCGGCGTATCGCGCTCCGCATGATGTCCCGGCGGGCGCACCGCGCAGAACGCGTTGCGCACCGTGCCCGCGATCACCAGGTTGGTTGCCAGCACTACGGCGCCCGCGGCCCGCAGCGCCGCCTCGAGCGTCGCCGGGTTCATCAGGGTGTCGGGGTCGAGCATGACGAGGCCTTCGGCCGGCGCGTGCGCGAAGATGGCGTCGATATGCGCAGCGCTGTGTGCCCGGGCGAGCTGCTCCCGCGTTGCCTCGGGCGCGTCGTGGTGCTGGAGAAAATCGGTGAGCCTCTGCGCGTGTACCTGGTCTGCGATCGCGCGCAGGCGGTCCGGGCATTCCGGGTGACCCGCTCCCATGTCGTGGCGCAGGCAGGCAGGATGGCTGATAAAGGCGGTGGTCGGCATTTTTATTGCGCGGTCGTCAGGTCTGGAGGGCAGCGGCGATTGCCGCTGCCAGGTAGCGGATATTGTGCTCGTCGTGTGCCGTGGAAAGGAAGCCGACCTCGATCGGGCTCGGTGGCAGGTAGATGCCGCGGTCGAGCAACGCGTGGAACAATCGTGGGTAATCCGCGGTGACCCCGCGGTCGATCGCCGCCGGTGTACGCAAGGTCGGGCGCGGGCCGCGTGCGCCAGGTATCCAGAATATGGAGCCGACACGCTGGATATGGATGCCGGCGGCGGTGAGTTGCGATTCGAGCAGTGCGCCCAGCCGTTCCAGTTCCGCATAGACGCTGCCGGACGCGAGTACCTCGAGCGTCGCCAGCCCGGCGCGCATCGCGAGCGGGTTCGCGCTCAGTGTGCCAGCCTGGTACACGGGTCCGCAGGGCGCCAGCTTCTCCATCAGATCGCGCGGCCCGGCGAGAGCGCCAACCGGGAAGCCGCCGCCGATGACCTTGCCGTAGGTGACGAGATCGGGAACCACGCCGGAGACCCCGGTGTAGCCGCCGAAGGCGAGGCGGAAGCCGCTGATCACCTCGTCGAAAATCAGGAGCGCGCCGTGGCGGCTGCAGAGCTCGCGCAGGCTGCGGACGAAGGCCTCCCGCTGCGGCAGCAGCCCGTGGTTGGCCGGCAATGGCTCGATGATCGCAGCCGCGAGTTCCGCGCCATGTCGCTCGAACAGCTCGTCCAGGCCGGCCGTGTCGTCGAGCCGTGCTATCAGCGTGTCGCCGGCCACGCCGGGCGGCACGCCTTTGCTGTCGGCGAGTCCCACGGTGGCGAGGCCCGAGCCGGCACGCACCAGCAGCGCGTCGAGGTGACCGTGGTAGCAGCCGGCGAATTTCAGGATGCGCGCCCGGCCGCTCGCGCCGCGTGCGAGCCGTATCGCCGTCATCACGGCCTCGGTGCCGGAATTGACGAAGCGAATGCTCTCCGCCCAGGGGAGCCGCTGTGTGATGCACTCGGCCAGCGCCAGCGAGTAGGGCTCGGCGGTGCCGTAGCTCCAGCCGTCATTGAGCGCGTCGACGGCCGCCTGCTTCACCTTAGGGTGCGCGTGGCCGAGCGGGAGCGGGCCGAAGCCCATGCAGAAGTCGAGCAGCCGCCGTCCCGCGCAATCTTCGAGGTAGGCGCCTGCCGCGCGGCGGGTAAAGAAAGGCATGCCACCTACCGCGCGGAAGGCGCGCACCGGCGAGTGCACGCCGCCGGGGGTGACCGACAGCGCGCGTCGGAAGAGCGCTGCCGCGGACTCCAGCTCCCGTTTCATGTCATCTGCGATCAGCCGCCGAGGATGGCGCTGGCGCGCCGCGCCGCATAGCTCACGATCATGTCCGCACCCGCCCGCCGCATGGCAGTCCAGGACTCGGACTGCGCGCGGTCGAGGTCGGCGAGGCCCTCGCGCGCGAGCAGTTCGAGCGCAGCCTGCTCGCCGCTCGTCTGGTACACGGCCCACGGCCGCGGAATGCGCGCGGACAGGGTTTGCAGCACGTCGAGGTAAGGCAACCCGGGCTTGACCATGAGGATATCGGCACCTTCCGCTTCGTCGCGCAGCGCGCTCGCCAGCGCATCCTTCGGCCGCCCCGGGTCGAGCTGGTAACTGGCGCGGTCACGCAGCGCCGCCGTGCGCGCGGGCGCGGACTCGGCCGCGACGCGAAACGGGCCGTAGAACGCCGAGTGGAACTTGGCTGCGTAACTCATGATCAGCGTACGCTCCAGGCCGCGCGCATCGAGCGCCGTGCGGATCGCCGCGATACGCCCGTCCATCATGTCGCTCGGCGCGACGCAGTCCGCGCCCGCCGCGGCATACTCCACCGCTGCCGCAGCCAGCGCTTCGACCGAGGCGTCGTTGTGCACGTGATCCCGGGCATCATCGAGGATCCCGCAGTGGCCGTGCGTCGTGTAGGAGCACAGGCACACGTCCACCGCGAGCCAGGCATCGGCGCCGAAGCGTCGGCGCAGGGCGGCGACCTGCCCGGCGCAGAAGGCGTGGTCGAAGCCGCGCTCGCGTTTCTCCGCCGGCACACCGAAGAGCAGGAACTTGCCGACGCCGGCCTCGAGGTCGCGCTCCACCTGGGCGAGCAGGCTCTGCGGTGTGTCACGGTACACGCCCGCCAGGCCTGCGACCGGCTCGCGGCGGTCGCGGCCTTGCACGACGAACAAGGGCTGGATCAGCTTGCCCGGTACGACCTCGACCTCGCGCGTGAGTTCGCGCACGGCCGTCGTGAGCCGCGTGCGGCGCAGGCTCAGGCGACCCACGTCTGCCATTCCTCGCGTGACGGAAACACCTGCAGGTTGGTCACGCCGGCGATGCGCAGCGACTGGAAGGTCTTGCCGGGGCCACAGGCGTGATTCGCGCCCTCGGGCAGCCACTGGCGCAGCGCGCGGTACTGGGCCGCACTGCCCCAGTAGAAATGCGTGGCCGTACTGACCTGCTGGCCGATGTCGTGCAGCACTGTCTCGCCCGTCGGCTCCTCGATCGCGTAGCTGGCCAGCACGCGCCCGACGCCGCTGCCCTGCCAGGAGGCGATGGCGTCCTCGCGCGTCAGTACGGTCCAGGCCGCAAGTGCAGGGAGCTGCAGCACCGGGCTTGCCAGGGTGGACCTGATCGCCGCAAAACCGAGATTCTCCGCGCAGCCCTCTACCCACTGGCCGCGAGCGGCGAGCCGGCGCCAGCTCGCCACTCCGCTCACCCATGCGCGTGCGGTCGGCGGCAACGACAGGCCGGGCGGCAAGGCACGCCAGTGGGCGAGAAACACCGCCGGCGCGGTGGCGATGTCGAGGCGTCCCGCGGGGCGATAGTCGCTCGCCCGCGCCCAGTCGGCGCCATCCCAGGCGCGCGCCTGTCGTGGTCGCGGCGGCTCCTTCCAGATCAGGCGGCGGAACTCCCGTGCGTCGTGCTGCCCGCGCACGAAGAGCAACGTGCCGCAGCGTTCGTGCCGGATGGACGATGCGCCGAAAGCGCCGCGCTCGGCTTCGGGCTGGGCGGCGAGCAATGCCAGTTCGCGGTGCACGCGTCTCGCGCTGGGCGGATCCTCTATTGCTGCGAGCCGTGCCGCGAGCGCGTGGTCGTCGTCGCGGCATTCCACAGCGAGCGCTCCCTGGCCCGGTGCAGTAGGGCAGGCGCCGAGCGGCAGGACCATCAGGCGTGCGCCACGAAGCAGCGGTGCGATGCAGGCGTGACCGTCGCGGTCGCCCCACAGTCGTGCGAGCCCGGCCAGTGCCAGCACGATCCCGTCGAGTGCGCCAGGCGCGTCCTGCGCCATGCGGATGCGTTGCAGGCGCTGCTCGACCGGTCCGCGCAGGGGCGCGTGCTCGAGCCGGGGGCCTGTGTCGTGCAGCCGCGGTAATGCTTCGCGCAGGAAGGCATGCGTCGCCAGAGCGCGGCGCGCCGACGACGAGCCGATGCGCAGCGCCTGGCCCGCGCGCAACAGGTCGGTCGCTTCGGGGCGGAATACGACGATGTCGCGCGGATCCTCCCGCGCAGGGATGGCGGCGAGGCGGATGCCGGCGCGCGGCGCGAGCGGGAGGTCCTTCATGGAGTGCACGGCGAAATCGATCCGCCCCGCGCGCAGCGCTGTGTCGATGTCGGCCGAGAAGAAGCCGGGATTGTTCACGGCGGAGAGTGGCGCGGAGCGGTCGCGGTCGCCCGGCGTGTCGATCGTGACCACCTGTATGTCGATGCCGGGGTCCGCCGCACGCAGGGCGCGCATCATGATGCGGCTCTGTGCGAGAGCGAGGATGGAGCCTCGGCTGCCGAGGCGGAGCAAGGCGCGCGCAGGCATCGCCGCTACCAGCCTGCGGCAAGCGCAGCGGGTTGGCCGGCACGGTGCCGGGCACGTTCGCCACAGGCCTGCAGCGCGCGCTGCAGCTGCCGTGAGCGGAGGTCGTCCTGGCTGCGCTGCAGATCGAAGACATCGTCGAGGTCGTAGCCGCGCAGCGTTGCCGGCCAGCCGAAGCGGTCGGCACGGCGATGGCCGAGGTGGATGGCCGAGACCGCGTTGCTATTGGCAAGCCATGCGAGCCAACGCTGGTCATTGGCCGAATCGGCGGGCGTAGTAATGATGACGTGATCGGCCCACCCAGCCGCCTGTTCGCCCTGCACCCTGGCGAACGACCGTGCCACGCCGGCAAATGCGGGGCCGGCCGGGCCACGGCTCCAGACACCGAGCTGCGCGGAGCTGAAGAAGGCGAGCATGGAGCGGGCGAGGTCGCCTGCGCCTGCAAACAGCACACGCTGACCGTCCGCGGGACGCAGCAGGCGGCGCACGAGCGCTCCGTACGAGGCTCCGCCGATGCCCTGCAGGTGCTCGCGGCGGATTGCCCGCGTGTCGGCGATGAGGCAGGCCATCGATGCATCGAGGGGGCCGGCAACATCCCGGTCCGCCGCGCGGCGGAATTCGTCCCAGGCGCGCCGGACCTGGCCGAAGACGTTGGTTTCGCCCGGCACTGCGCTGCGCAAACCGGCTGCCACCTCCAGCAGGAATTGATAGGCGGCGACGCCGTGAAACTGTTCCGGCGGGTGCAGCAACGTGAGCGCGGTCGCGGGGGCTGCGGCGATGGCGAGCCGCCGCTGGCAGGTCTCGATCACGAAAACGTTGCGCCGTGCAGGCGCGCCCGGGAAACGCTGCGCGCCGGGTTCGGGCCAGTGGCCGGCCCAGAGGCGATCGATGGCGGACGCGGTGCGCATCACGGAGACGAGGCCGCCGTCAGCCGCGGGCCGGCCGCTATGCGGCCGCCCCCTCGATCCCGGCAAGCCACTCATCGTCGGAGCCATCGGGAATATCGTCGCAGAGGTAGGTGGAGAGGTAACGCTCGCCCGTGTCCGGGAGCATCGCGAGGATAACGGATCCCGGCTGCGCCTTCCCGGCAACCTGCAGCGCGGCCGCGAGCGTGCCGCCGGCCGAGAGCCCGGCGAAGATGCCTTCTTCGGTGGCCAGGCGGCGCGCGGTGGCTTTCGCGTCCTCGTCGGTGACCGGCATCAGCGCGTCGTGCAACTCGCGATTGAGTACGTCGGGCAGGAAATCCGGCGCCCAGCCCTGGATCTTGTGCGGCTTCCACTCGCCGCCGCCGAGCAGCGAGGCCACGGCCGGTTCCGTCGCGATGATCTTCACGTCCGGGCGCGCCAGCCGAAGCAATTCTCCGGCGCCGGTGAGCGTGCCGCCCGTGCCCCAGCCCGTGACCCAGAAATCGAGGCGTCGCCCGGCGAAATCCTGCAGGATCTCCGCGCCGGTGGTCTGGCGGTGGTACGCCGGGTTCGCCGGATTCTCGAACTGTCGGGCAAGGAACCAGCCGTGTCGCCGCGCGAGTTCCTCGGCCCGGCGCACCATGCCGGTGCCGCGCTCGGCCGCGGGCGTCAGGATCACCCTGGCACCGAAGGCACGCATGATCTTGCGCCGTTCCACCGAGAAGGTCTCCGCCATGGTCGCGACGAAGGGATAGCCCCTGGCGGCGCAAACCATCGCGAGCGCGATGCCGGTGTTGCCGGAGGTCGCTTCGACGACGGTCTGGCCGCGCCTGATCGTGCCGCGTCGCTCGGCATCGTCGATGACGGCGAGTGCCAGCCGGTCCTTCACGGAGCCCGCCGGGTTGAACGCTTCGATCTTGACGTACATCTCCACGTGCTTCGGGGCGATACGGTTCAGGCGCACGATCGGCGTTCTGCCGATGGTTTCCAGGATGTTGTTGTAGATCATCACGGGCTCCTTCACGGGTTGATTCATCCAACGGCGCCGAATGCAGGCGCCGGCAATGGATCGTTTACGCCGACGCTGCCAGGCTGCCTTCGCGTCTGCGCGAGCGCCGTGGGTAACGCGACGGTTTCGCCGACGATCAGCAGCGCGGGCGAAAGGCTGCGGCAGACGCGGCAGCGCGCGCCGATGTCGGCCAGCGTGCCACTGACCATTTCCTGGCCGGGCAGCGTGCCGTTGCTGATCAGCGCGGCCGGTGTATCCCCGGCGCGGCCGTGTCGCATCAGTTCACTGGAAATGTCCTCGACCCGGCTGCCGCCCATGTAGATCGCCAGGGTCGCCCCGCTCACCGCGAGGTGTGACCAGTCCGGCGCGTCGCCGCCAACCGCTCCCCGGGCGGTCACCAGCGTGAGCGCTGCAGCACGGCCGCGGTGAGTGAGCGGGATGCCGGCGGCAGCGGCGCAGCCATTCGCCGCAGTGATACCCGGCACGATCTCGTAGCGCAGTCCTGCGGCAGCGAGCGCGAGCGCTTCCTCGCCGCCGCGGCCGAAGATGAGCGGGTCACCGCCCTTCAGGCGGCACACGCGCCGGCCGGCACGCACGCGGCTGACCAGCAACCGGTTGATGTCCTCCTGGCTGGTGGAGATGCCACCACCCGTTTTTCCGACGCAGATGATTTCGGCCTCCCGGCGGGCTGCACGCAGCAGTCGCGGATCGACCAGGCGGTCGTGCAGGACGACGTCGGCCTCGCGCAGGATCTGCAGACCGCGCACGGAGATGAGATCGGGATCGCCCGGCCCCGCACCGACGAGCCAGGCCTGGCCGTCGGCCGCGGTCGGCGGCGGCCCGTCGAGGTACGCCGTGGCGAGTGCGTCGGCACCGGCCTCGTCGTCCGCCAGTACGCGGGCGGCGGCCGCGCCACCGAGCAGTTGCTCCCACAGGCGCCGGCGTGCGGCCGGGTCGAGAACGCGGGCACGAACCGTCGCACGCCAGCGTCCGGACCAGCGCGCGAGCGCGCCGAGGCGTAGCGGGAGCCATTGCTCGAGCCGCTGGCGCAGGGCGCGCGCGAGCACCGGGGCCTGCCCGCCGCTCGAGATGGCGACGAGCAGGGGCGAGCGGTCGACAACGGCCGGCAGGATGACGCTCGATGCAGCGCCGTCATCGGCCACGTTGCACAGGCGGCGCGCTGCGCGCGCCGCGGTGGCGACTGCCCGGTTGGTCGCCGGATCCGAGGTGGCGGCGAGCACCAGCAGGTGCGTGGCGAGGAGGCCTGGGTCGAACGGCCCTTGCTGCCAGTGCACGGCCGGGTTGGCCTGCAGCAGCGCCTGCATGGACGGCCCGCAACGCGGCGCGTTGACCGTTACCTGCGCGCCCGCGTCGAGCAATGCCCGCGCCTTGCGTGCGGCCACCTCACCGGCGCCGACCAGCAGGCAGGGTTCGCCCTGCAGTCTCGCGAATAAGGGAAAGAAATCCATGCCCGTCCGTCCGATTGCGGGCCCGTAGCGTAGGCCACGGCCCCGGCGCTGAAAAATGGTTAGCGATTCTGCGGACATGCCTCCAGGGAATAACGAACTGGTGCATTGGTCTAGCAGAGCCGATTGACATGGCTTTCTAACGAATGGATATATACAGCCGGTTTTCAACGGGCCCGGCACTGTCGTGCGATCGACCTATGACTCTCCAGCAACTCAAGTACTTACTGGCTATAGCTGATAGCGGCCTGAACATCACTTCGGCCGCTGAACGGCTCTATACCAGCCAGCCGGGAATCAGCAAGCAGCTCAAGCTGCTCGAACAGGAACTGGGCGTGCAGTTGTTCACCCGCAAGGGCAAGAGCCTCGCCGCCATCACGCCTGCCGGCCGGGACGTCATCGCGCGGGCACGCAAGATCATGCGCGAGGCGCAGAACATCCGCAGCCTGGCGCGGGAGCTTTCCGGCGAACAGGAAGGCACGCTGTCGATCGCGACGACGCACACTCAGGCACGCTATGTCCTGCCCGAGGTGATCCGCGAGTTCCGCGAACGCTATCCGAAGGTCAATCTCGAGCTGCATCAGGGGACCTCCGAGCAGATCGCGGAGCTCGTCGGCGCCAATCGGGCCGACTTCGCGATCGTGACCGGTTCGCAGCAGCTCTTCCCGACGCTGGTGACCCTGCCCTGCTACGAGTGGGACCGGATCATTCTCGTGCCGAAAAACCATCCGCTGACCCGGCACGAGGGCAGGGTGGACGTCACGGCGCTCGCGTCCTATCCGCTGATCACCTACGTGTTCAGCGCAACTGGCGAGTCTTCGTTCAAGCGCGCTTTTGCTGAGCACGATCTGGAGCCGCAGGTCGTATTCACGGCGCGTGACGCCGACATCATCAAGACCTATGTCCGCATGGGGATGGGCGTCGGCGTCGTTGCCTCGATGGCGTTCGAGAAGGCCGACCAGAAAGACCTCGTGGCGATCGATGCCGTCGGGCTGTTTCCGCGCGTCACCACCTGGCTCGGGTTCCGGCGTGATACGGTGCTGCGCGGCTACATGACGGAATTCATCGCGTTGTTTGCGCCGCAGTTGCCGGTAGAACTGGTGCGGCGTGCGGCGGAGCTGCCGTCACAGGCGGAAGTCGACGCGCTGTTTGCGGGAGTCAAGGTGCCACTGCGCGGCGGACCAGTGGCGCACTAGCGTGCTGATGACAGGCGGCCGGCGAGCCTGCTGGCATCCATGCGTGCTCCCGGGCCGGCGGGTCGCTGGTCGCTGGCGTGCTACAGCCCGGAGAGATTGATCTCGTGCAGCCCGCACTCGCGTTTCAGGCCGGCGAAGCGGGTCTGGCCGGCGTGCTCGACCTCGTGCAGCGGGCGTGTGCTGTGTGCATCGCCGATCGAGATGTAGCCCTGCTCGCGCAGCGGATGGTAGGGCAGGCGGTTTTGCACGAGATAGCGATGCACGTCGCGATCGCTCCAGTCGGCGATCGGATGGACCTTGCAACGCTCGCCGCCCGCCCAACTGACGATCTCCACCGCTGCACGGCTGGCTGACTGCGAGCGGCGCAACCCCGCGAACCACGTGCCGACGTCGAGTTCCCGCAGGGCATGCTGCATCGGTTCGACCTTGTTGTCGCGGTTGTAGGCCTCCAGTCCGGCGAGTCCCTGCTCCCAGCGCCGCCCGTAGCGTGCCTCCTGCCACGCGGCGCTCATCGGGCTGCGGTAGATCCTGAGGTTCAGGGCAAGCCGGTCGGTGAGTTCATCCACGAAACGATAGGTCTCCGGGAACAGGTAACCCGTGTCGATGAAGACGACCGGTATCTCCGGGCGCAGCCGCGTGACGAGATGCAGCGACACCGCGGCCTGAAGGCCGAAGCTGGACGTCAGGATGTGTTGCCCGGGCAGGTTCGCCAGTGCCCACTCCACGCGCTCGGCGGCCGGGCGTTGCGCCAGCCGCTGGTTGCAATGCCGAACTGCATGGTGGCGGGAGTCTTCATCACCGGACGCGAACGGTCGCAGTGCGTCGGTCAGCGTTGGCAGTGCGGTCGCGTCGGTCCGTTGCAGTTGTGCGGCGGGGTGTGTCATGCGGCCTGTCACGCTACGGTCAGTCGCGGCCGCCGGCCCCGGTATGGGAGTCCTGTCGCCGTCGCCTTATGGAAGTCCGGCTGGTAAGGTACAAAGACGTCGGGTTACGGTGAACGTCGTTGTTGTTATCCCGCCATAACCCGGCCGCATAAATCCGGGCGCTACGCGGCGCACCAGGTGTCGGTCCGAGCGAAAAAAATGTGTGGGGGGTAAAGATCGTGAATGCCATGTGGTCACGCCGCGCCATGCTCGCGGCTTCACACGCCGTTGTCGCTGCCGCCTGCGCATCCGTGTTGCCGGCATCCGCACAGGCACCTGCCGCGGTGCGCTCTGCATCAGGTCGGATCCGCCTCGCCGGCAACGAGAATCCGCACGGTCCGGGGCCGGCGGCGCGTGCGGCGATCGCCGCAGCTACCGGTGACAGCTGGATGTACCCGATCGCGGAGGAGATGGCCTTCAAGGCACAGATTGCCGAGCGCGAGGGGCTCACGCCGCGACACGTGCTGATCGGGGCCGGTTCTTCCGAAATCCTGCATCTCGCTGCGGTCGTCTATGGGCTCGGACAGGGCGAGGTGGTCACGGCTGCACCGACGTTCTCGCTGACGGCTGAACACGCGCGCGCGGTCGGGGCGAGCGTCCGCGAGATTCCCCTCGATGCCGATCTGCGCCACGACCTCAAGGCCATGGCGGCGGCGGTCTCGCCGAAAACGCGCCTTATATATGTATGCAACCCGAACAATCCGACCGGTACGATGGTGACCGGCACCGGGTTGAACGAGTTCATCGCGACGATCGCCGGTCGCGCGACCGTTTTGGTGGACGAGGCGTATCTGGAGTTTCTGCCGGACGCCGCGGCGCACTCCGCGGTGGCGCGTGTGCATGCGGGCGACAACGTGATCATCGCGCGTACCTTCTCCAAGCTGCATGGTCTGGCGGGGCTGCGCATCGGCTACGCACTGGCACGCCCGGACATCATCGAGGGTCTGGCCAGGCTCAGGCTGACGGCGCCCTCGAGTCTCGGGCTGGCTGCGGCGGCTGCGAGCTACACGGACGCGGCCTTCCAGGAGTCGAGCCGGCAAAGCATCGCCGAGGCCCGGGCGATCACCCTGACCGCGCTCGACGATCTCGGGCTTCGCTATGCCCAGACCGCCGTCAACTTCGTCTTCTTCGACACGGGACGGCCGGTCGGGGAGTTCATCGCGGCGATGCGCGAGCGAGGCTTCTCGCTCGGCCGACCGTTCGCCCCGTACCACACCTGGTGCCGGGTGAGCATGGGGACGGTCGCGCAGATGCGCGCGTTTGACCAGGCGCTGCGGAGCCATTACGCTTCGCTCGCGCAATGACGCAGATACTGTGGTTCACGCTGGTTGCGGCGGTCCTGTACTTTGTTGCAGACCGGGCGCTGGATGCGGCCGAGCGGCGTGCGGGACGCCGCTTCGAGTACCGTTCGCTGATCTTCTTCGTACTGCTGTTCAGCATGGCCACCGTGACCTTCGCCCTGATCCGCCGCTATACGGGTTAGTTCGGATATCTGCGCCAGCAGCGGATGACTAGCCTTCCCGGCACCTGAGCGCGGATGCACCGGCCCCCGCGGCCGCCATACCCCCCCGGGAACGACTGTGCATGGGGACTGCGACTGGAGTGGACATGGCTGAGCCCGACCGAGAGAACAAACGATCTGACGACGAGCCGATTCCCTTCATGCAGCGCCTGATGGACAACCACTTTCTGCTGTTGTTCATCGGGGTTGCCATGCCTGCGATTCTCTATCTGATCTGGGGAATCATGGACATCATTTCCATTCCCGTTGCACCCTGACCCAGAGGACCACGAGCATGGCCGTAGCGCCGCCGAGTGAACGGATCTGGTGGAACGAACCCATCGGCCGCGTCGAACTCGTCTGGATGGTGATCGCGTTCCTCTGGGGCGTGATCATGTTTTTCACGATGATTTTCTGGCACGTGTTCGGCGAGCAGAATCTCTCCAACGAGACCTACAAGATCAACCCGGAGACCTACGCGGCGAAGGTCGACGCGATGGTCGAGCAGTACACGGTCCGCGAAGAGGACGGTTTCCCCGTGGTGCGGCCACCGCCGGGAAGCGACGTGTACCTCGTTGCGCGCGCTTTCCAGTTCTATCCGCTGCTCGAACTCGAGAAGGGCAAGCCCTACCGCATGCACCTGTCCTCCGTGGACGTGCAGCACGGCTTCTCGCTGCAGCCCGTGAATATCAACATCTCGGTTCACCCCGGGTATGACCACATATTCACGGTGACGCCAACCACGGTCGGTGAGCACGGCATCGTCTGCAACGAATACTGCGGTCTCGGTCATCACACGATGATCGGCAAGATCTACGTTACCGAACAGGGAAGCGCAGGGTTATGAGCGCCACGGCAATCTTTCGTGCCTGCCCGACCACCGGGCTGAGGGTCGAGCGGGATGCCGAGAAGCTGATCCGCTGGAATGCGGTCGCTGCGGTCGTGTTTCTCGCAATCGGCGGCACGTTCGCGCTCACGGTTGCGCTCACGCGCTGGCCGGCGGTGCACCTGTTGCCGCCCGACTGGTTCTACCTCGCGCTTACGGCCCACGGCTTCGATGCGCTGCTGGTGTGGATCATCTTTTTCGAGATGGCCGTGCTGTATCTCGCCTCGGCCGTGGTCCTGAACTGCCGCCTCGCGGTGCCCAAACTCGCCTGGACGCAGTTCTGGATGATGCTGGTGGGTGCGGTGCTGACCAACGTGGCGGTACTGCAGGGCGACTCCAGCGTGATGTTCACCTCCTACGTGCCGCTGCAGGCATCGCCGATGTTCTATCTGGGCATCATCATCTTCGCGGTGGGAGCACTGATCGGCTGCGGCGTGTTCTTCGCCACCCTGGTCGTGGCGAAGGAGGAGAAGACTTACGAGGGCTCTGTGCCGCTGGTGACCTTCGGGGCCCTGACGGCCGCCATCATCGCGGTGTTCACGATCGTCTCCGGCGCCATCATCCTGATCCCCACGTTCCTGTGGTCGATCGGACTCGTCGGCACGATCGACACGCTGATGTACAAGCTGGTGTGGTGGGGCCTCGGTCACTCCTCGCAGCAGGTCAACGTGTCGGCACACGTTTCGGTCTGGTACCTGACCGCCGCAGTCCTGCTCGGCGCCAAGCCGCTCTCCGAGAAGGTCAGCCGCTTTGCGTTCCTGCTGTACATTTTCTTCCTGCAGCTGGCGAGCGCGCACCACCTGCTGGCCGAGCCGGGTGTGTCCGTCTCGTGGAAGATCTTCAACACCAGCTACGCGATGTATCTCGCGGTCATGGGCAGCATGATCCATGGCATGACCGTTCCCGGCGCGATCGAAGCAGCGCAGCGCTCACGTGGGTTCACCAAGGGGCTCTTCGAGTGGCTGCGCAAGGCGCCCTGGTCGAATCCGGCGTTCTCCGGCATGTTTCTCTCGCTCGTGCTGTTCGGGTTTGTCGGCGGCATCTCCGGCGTGGTGCTCGGCACCGAGCAGATCAACCTGATCATGCACAACACCATCTACGTGCCGGGTCACTTTCACGGCACCGTGGTAGCCGGGACCACACTGGCGTTCATGGGGGTGACGTATCTGCTCATCCCGTTGATTTTCCGGCGTGAAGTGATGTTCAAGAAAATGGCCCAGGCGCAACCGTGGCTGTTTGCCGTGGGCGCGACCGGCATCTCCATGTTCATGATGGGCGCGGGCACGCTCGGTGTCGCACGGCGACACTGGGATATCACCTTCGCAGACGCGCCGATGGTGTTCGACTATCCGGCCGCCGCCTTTCTCATGATGGGACTGAACGGCCTGTCCGCGATTCTGGCCGCAATCGGGGGCGCGATGTATGTGATCATCACCGTGGGCTCGGTCTTTTTCGGCCGCAAGCTCGCGGAGAACGAGAACCACCTGGGCTTCCCGGCAGCGGCCGTGGGCAGTGCGCCGGTCTACGGCAGTTCGAAGCACCATTCCATTCCGGGCACCGTGGTGCTGGTGGCCATATTCTTTGTGGCGTTCGTGCTGTACTATTTCGTCAACTGGAAGTACCTCTCCGAGGTATGGATCCTGAGCTGAGCGTGAGGCAGAGCGGGGCCCACCCGCAGGCGCGCCGGTTCGCCTGGGGGCGGGCCGGACGGACGATAAACGGAAAATGATTGAGACCCTGAGACTGGTTTATGATGCCGCCAAGGTGCGGCTCGGCTTCCTGATCGCGGCCTGCGCCGTGGCCGGCGTGGCGGTGAGTCCCGAGAATACGCTGACGTCGCTGCAGCTCAGCATCCTGGGCCTGGCGGTGCTGCTTTCATCCGCTGCCGCCGGGGCGTTCAATCAACTCTACGAACGCGACATCGATCGCGTCATGACGCGGACCCAGAAACGGCCGTTTGTCACCGGCCGGCTGCCGAGCAATGACCGTTACTGGCTGGCGGGCATCACGCTCGCCGTCATTTTGTCTCTCGCGGCCACGGCCTGGGTGGCGAACCTGGCGGCAGCCGTGTACGTGTTTCTCGGCGCATTCACCTACGGCATCGTGTACACGGTGTGGCTGAAGCGACGCACCTGGCTCAACATCGTGATTGGCGGGTTGGCCGGCAGCTTCGCTGTGCTGGCGGGTGCCGCCGCTGTGGGTGCTGCGCTGGAGCCGGCGCCGCTGATCCTGGCGGTCGTCCTGTTCCTCTGGACGCCACCGCACTTCTGGGCGATGGCCTTTGCCTGCAAGCGCGATTATCTGCGCGTCGGCGTGCCGATGCTGCCGACGGTCGTGAGCGACCGGACCACTACGCTGACCATTTTCGTTCATGTCGTCGCGCTCGTGCTGCTGTCCCTGTTGCCCGTCCTGTACGGCATGGGATGGTTGTATCTGCTCGGTGCCGCCGGCAGTGGCTGGTATTTCATACAGGCTTCATGGCGCCTGGTGAAATCGCCGACCGTGGCGCAGGGCTGGCGCGTATTCGCCGCTTCCATCGTGCAGCTTGGCGTGCTGCTGACGGCTGCGATCCTCGACAATGCCCTGATAGGCTAGCGCGGCGCGCCATGCAGCGGTGGCGCAACCTGCCCCGGCTTGCCGGCCCTGCATTCTTCCTGGCCATGGGCTCCCTCGCCGTGGCCCAGACCACACTCGACCGCGAGCAGGTACTGCGCGCCAGCGAGGCTGCGCTCGGCGGCGAGGTTTCCGGCGAATACCGCTTCACCGACATCGCCGGCCAACCGGTCACCCTTGAAAGTCTGCGCGGGACACCGTTGGTGGTGAGCCTCGTGTACACGAGTTGCTACCACACCTGCCCGATGGTCACCGAGTACCTTGCCGGCGTCGTGCGGGACGCCCGCAAGGTGCTCGGGAAAGACAGCTTCCGCGTGCTGACCATCGGCTTCGATGCGGCCAACGACACTCCTGCCCGGATGCGCCAGTTTGCCCGTGAGCGCGGCATAGACGATGGCGGCGGCTGGCAGTTCCTGAGCGCCGATCCAGAGACGATTGCGGGCCTCACCCGCGATCTCGGCTTTACCTACGTGGCTTCGGTAAAGGGCTTCGATCACCTGACACAGGCGACGGTGCTCGATCGCGAGGGCCGGGTTTACCGGCAGGTCTACGGCGATCGCTTTGCGGCACCTGCGCTGGTGGAACCGCTGAAGGAACTGGTGTTCCAGACGCCACCGGCAGCCGGGCTGCTGACGAGCCTGGCGAACGACGTGCGTCTGTACTGTACGGTGTTCGACCCCAGCACGGGGCGTTACCGGTTCGACTATTCGTTGTTCGTCGAGATCTTCGTGGCCGTCACCTGTCTGGTCGTGGTTGGCTGGATGATCGTACGCACCTGGCGGCGGACCGCCTGATGCAGGGTCAGGCGTGCAGTCCGACCGAGGTCCGCGTATGCAGGCGATGAAGCGCTTTCTGCGCATGCTTTTCCGGCGGGTCGAAGCTGCCGGCGATTTCGCTTTTGGTCCGGCCTGGAACCCGTTCTCGAATCTCGGATCCCTCGGCTGGCTTTTCTACTGGATCGTCGCTGCCAGCGGCATTTACCTGTACGTCTTTTTCGATACCGGCATCACCGAGGCGTACCGCTCGCTGGACCGGATCACGCACGAGCATTTCATGGTCGGCAGCGTGATGCGCAGCTTCCACCGATATGCGTCCGACGCGCTCGTGGTGGTGACATTCCTGCATCTGGCACGCGAGTTCTCGTTCGACCGGCTGCGTGGCCGCCGCTGGTTTTCATGGGTCACCGGGGTGCCGCTGCTCTGGTTCATCTACATCTGCGGGATCACCGGCTACTGGATGGTCTGGGACACGCTTGCCCAGTATGTCGCGATCGCGACCACGGAATGGCTGGACACGCTGCCGTTCTTCGGTGAGCCGATCGCGGCGAACTTCCTGAATGACAGCGCGCTCAGCGGGCGGTTCTTCACGCTCATGGTGTACATCCACATCGCGGTTCCGCTGTTCATGCTGATGTTGATGTGGGTGCACGTTCAGCGTCTCGCGGACG
This sequence comes from Gammaproteobacteria bacterium, assembly GCA_021462865.1. Lineage (GTDB taxonomy): Bacteria > Pseudomonadota > Gammaproteobacteria > Steroidobacterales > QUBU01. The sequence continues at coordinate 36,910 of JAJTYX010000125.1, forward strand.
CAAAGACCAACCCGCCGAAAGGCCTCGCAATCGGCACGCTGGTCGCGCTGCTGGTGCTCGCCATCGTGTTCCCGGCCGTGAGCCAGGAGCCAGCCAATCTCGCGATGGTCCCGCAGACGCTCGGGCTCGACTGGTTCTACCTGACCGGCTACCCGCTGCTCGACAGTGTGCCGGGTGGCGTGATGTGGCTTGTTGCAGTCGGTACGACGGTGCTGCTCGCGCTGCTGCCCTGGGTGCCGCCGCAGCGACTCGTCGTGGCCGAGGTGCACCTCGACAACTGCAATGGCTGCAGTCGCTGCGAGGCCGATTGCCCGTACAGTGCCATCATCATGGCACCGCGCACCGACGGTGCGCCGTACGAGTTGCAGGCAGTCGTCAGCGCCGACAAATGCGTGAGCTGCGGCATCTGCGCCGGTGCCTGTCCGACCGCAACGCCGTTCCGGCGGGCCGGTGCCCTCGTCCCCGGGATCGAGTTGCCGGACATTTCCATCGCCGGCCTGCGCGAGCGCACGCTGGCCGCCGCGGTGAAGCTGCGTGGTGAGGGGCGGGTGCTCGTCTACGGCTGCGACCATGCCGCCGGTCTCAATGACCTGGAAGGGGACAACACCGCGGTAGTGAAGATGCCGTGCGTAGGCGCGGTGCCTCCCTCGTTCATCGACTTTGTCATATCACGCCGGCACGCCGATGGCGTATTCGTCGCCGGGTGCAGCCCGGCTGCCTGTTATTTCCGGCTCGGCGATGAGTGGACGCGCAAGCGTGTCGCGGGCCAGCGTGACCCGTACCTGCGCGCCCGGGTCCCGCGCGAGCGTCTGCATCTGAGTTTCGTCGCCGGCGCGGCGGAGCGCGGTGAGGAGATGGCGACGTTTCGCGCGGCGGTCACAGCACTCGGGCCGTTGCCGGCGCGCGCGCCTCGCAAGGCCGAAGCCGAGGCGGATGCGGAGCGCAGTCGTGCCTAGTGCCGGGAAGTTGTTCGCCCAGGCGCTCGCCTTTGGTGCGTTCATGCTCGGCATCGCCTACTTTTCCGTGCTGCCGGCTTACGAGCATCTCGGTGCCGACCAGGCCATGATCAAGCTTGCATTCAGCCACGCCGGCGAACACCGCCACGCGTGCAAGCAGCTTCCCGCCGAGGAGCTGGCCAAGCTGCCTACCAATCGGCGCAAGCAGCCCGACTGCAAGCGCGAACGCATGCCGATCGTGCTCGAGCTGTCCCTCGACGGGCAGCAGGTGTTCAGCGGCGTGCAGCAGGCAACCGGACTCTGGAAGGACGGGCCATCGCACGTGTACCAGCGGTTTCCGGTGCCGGCCGGCACGCACGAGGTGGCGGTGCGCCTGCGCAACAGCCGTCGTGACGACGGTGGCTTCGACTTCGAGGCAGAGCGACGCATCGAGTTGCGGCCGGGCCAGAATCTGGTGATAGGATTCCAGCCAGCGGCAGGAGGATTCACCTTTGACTGAGCGCAACGACGGCGGCCACTCGCTGCTGGTCTGGAAGGACCAGTTCGCCACCGGCATGCCCGGCGTGGACCACGAGCACCGCCAGCTGATCGAACTCATCAACAGCCTGTTTGGCAGGATGGCAGGCGGCTGCTCCGGGGAGCTTACACGCGAGTTTCTCGGCGAGATCTACGCGCGCATCTCCGCGCACTTCGCGCTCGAGGAAAAGGTGATGCGCGAAGCGCGCTACGACCAGTACGCGATTCACAAGGCGGATCACGAGGCGCTGCTCGACCGCCTGCGCGACATCATGGACGAGGCGGTCGAGGACGAGGGCTACTGCTGCTGCGAGAGCCTCGGCGCCGACCTCGAGCAGTGGTTTTCGGTGCATTTCCGCACCCACGATCCGCGGCTCCACCAGCAGCTCGGCGATCACTGAGCGCGCCGGGACGTGTCCGGCGCCGGCTGGACTACGCGGCTGTGCCCTCAGGGGCCCGCGCGTTCGCAGATCAGGATCTTGCGCTCCGTGATGGAGCCGATCAGCAGGAGCTTGCCCCAGGTGGCGCCGACGCTGCCGGCCGATATCTGCTTGCCATCATCGAGATAGACCTCCTCGACGCTGGCAGCCGCGCCCGGCCCGAGCGCGACCCGCCACACCTGGCTTGGTGCCGGCGTGCCGCCGATGAAGTGACGCACGAGCGCGAGCGTGTTGGCGTGCCCGGCCACCCACAGGCTGCCGTCGGCAGCGACGTCGATGTTGTCGGGCGCGGTGTCGAGCTCCACACGCATGCGTTCGCTGACGCTGCCGTCTTCGCCGCGATCGGCGATGCGCAGCCGCTTGCCGGTCGTCTCGGCGATGTACAGCGTGCGATAGTCCGGCGAGGCATTGATGCCGCCGCCGGAGGCGATATCCGTGAGCACATCGCGGGCCTGCCCGCCATCGAAGTAGCTGAGCGGCGAGGCGCCGATACCGGCCATTTGCAGGATGCCGGCGAGGGCTCCGCCAAGCGCCTTATCGTTCGCGACGTAGAACTGCCGCGGCCCGACGGCGACCAGGTCGTTCGGGGAGTTCAGCGCCCGTCCGTGGAATGTCTCGACATGGCTGAATTCACCGGGCGCCGTTTCGATGAAGAGTTCCACCGCTTCGGACTCGCCGCCACGATCCCTGCCGTGGTTGATGACGAACAGGCGCCGCAGGCCGTCCGCGCCCACATACAGGCTCAGGCCGTGCGGGCGCAGGCTCGACGGCTGGCTGACCAGCGCGTCGACGGCCGCGAAGGGTCGCGTGTTGAGGTCAACGCGCATCACCGTGCCCTGCGCATCCTTGCCCTCGACGATGCTTTTGCGGTCGATGACGGAGAGGTAGGCAAAGCCGCGTTCACGGTCCACCTGGATGTCTTCGCTGCTGCCCGGTAACGGCAGCGCTTCGCAACGGCCGGCAAAATGCGGCTTGATCTCCCGGAACGCGCCACTCCGGTAGAGCATCCAGTACGTCGTTCCGCCGATGACCAGTACGAGGATGCCGATGGTGATCAACAGACGCTTGACGATCTTCATGCGAGCCGATCCGGTGGTTGCCTGACCGCGCAAGCATACCGCCCGCACCGGCTGATGTCAGATACGGTGGCGGCCCACCACCGGCGGGATTCACGCAACGGTCAGCGGGCATCCGGGGGTTTGTAGCGGGGCCGGACATGCGTCACGATGCGGCGTGCGCTGCCGCACTGCGAGTCGTTGCCGATGAGTGTCACTGCGTCCCCGGAAGGCGGCGACAAAGCCGCGGAGCGTGACGGGTTGAAACTGGGGCCCCTGCGCCTGCAGCCCGGCGTTACCTACCGCCACGCCTTCACGCTGTTCTTCGTTTCGTACTTCGCCATGGCGATGCTGAATTCGGTTGGCATCATGCAGGCGTACCTCTTCAACGAGATGCTGCGTATCCCCGCGAACGAACAGGGCGCTCTGACGGGGACGCTGCTGGTGGTGCAGGAACTCGTGGTGCTGCTGCTGGTCGGGCTGGCCGGTGCGATCTCCGACCGTGCCGGGCGCCCGCCGGTGTTCGCCGCGGGATTCGTGTTGCTCGCGATCGGTTACTGCCTGTATCCGCTCGCTTCGGGCGAGCCGGATGCGGTGAAGCTGGAGCTGGTACTGTTCCGGCTGTTCATTGCCAGTGGCGCGGCCTGCGTGAATGTAATGCTGGCCTCGGTGGCCAACGACTATCCGGTCGATGCCACCCGCTCCAGGATGATCGCCGCTGTGTTCGTCTTCAACGGCGTCGGCATTGCGACGTTGCCACGCCTTATCGGCGCGCTGCCGCAGCGGTTCATCGACCTGGGATTCGATCCGATTCTGGCTGGCCGCTACACCTACTGGTCGCTCGCGGCCTGCTGCATCATGCTCGCCGCAGTCCTGCTGCTGGGTCTGAAACCCGGTGCGCCATCCCAGGCTTCGCAGCGCGACCCGCTGCTGGCAACGCTGAAGATCGGGCTTGCGGCCGGGCGCATGCCGCGGGTCGCTCTCGGCTATGCGGCCGCGTTCGTGTCGCGTGCCGATCTGGCCGTCGTCAGCCAGTTCCTGACTCTCTGGCTGGTGCGCGAGGGACTCGCGCAGGGCATGACCACCGCGGAGGCGACCATCAAGGCGACGACTTTCTTCGTGGTCATTCAGGCCTTCGCCCTGCCGTGGGCGGTGATCTTCGGCGTCGTGCTCGACCGCATCGATCGGGTCGTCGGCCTCGCGCTTGGCATGACGGTGGCCTTCGTCGGCTACGCCTCGCTCGGGCTGCTCGACAACCCGCTCGGCGGCCCGATGTATATCGCGGCGGCGTTCGTGGGCGCCGGCGAAATGGCCGCCAACATCTCGGCGACTTCACTGATCGGCAAGGAGGCTCCCGAGCGGGGCAGGGGCGCGGTGCTCGGGCTGTTCAGCCTGTTCGGTGCGCTCGGCATCATGGTGGTCGGCCTGGTCGGTGGTTGGCTGTTCGACCACTGGCGACCCGTCGGGCCGTTCCTGTACATGGCGGCGTCGAATGCGGTCATGATCGCGCTCGCGCTGCTCCTCATGTTCTTTACCCGGGGTGCTGCGGCGCCACGTGGCGGCTGATCGCCCCGTGGATGGTTGCTTTCGCGGCGGCGGTACAGCGATCATGCGCAACCGGATCGGCCCGGAAGCCGGGCAAACAAACTCAAACCGATAAAAAGGGATCACGTGATGCAGGCCACCCGCAGGGATGTACTGTCGTTCGCTTCCGTCGGCGCCGCCGGAGCGATGACGCTCGCACTCGGTGCGCTGCCGGGATCGGCTGCTGCCGCGAGCGTGGCCGGCAAGGGCCCGGCGATCGAGGGACCATTCCTCGACCTGCGCACCGGCAAGGGCAACCAGATGGCCTACGCACGCATCCAGGGTGACACCGACTGGGGCAAGCAGAAGTATTTCTGGTTCAAGGGCTATGTGAATGCCGTGCAGCCGGGAAAGCGGGCGGTCGATCTCGTCGGCTCGCAGGGGTTTGGCGCGATCCGGCTCATCCAGCGTCCCGACGGCGCGATCGAGCGGCTGTGCCGCGAGATCATTCTCTACACCGACCTGCGCAGTGGCGAGGTGTTGACGGAATGGAAGAACTCCCTCACCGGCGAAATGGTGAAGCCGGTGCACGTGGACAACGACCCATTCAACTACCTGATCGAGGAGTACTTCCCACTGCCGCCCTCATTCGGCGGCCTGAATCGGGAAGGCCCGCCGCCGAAGCGACCACCGTTCATCCTGCGCTGGAATCAGCACGCGGACTGGCTGGAGATGGAGATCCACATCCATCTCGCCTATCCGAATGCGTTGCAGCCGGACAAGTGGCCGCGGGAGTCATCCGGCCCCACGGCGCAGGTTTCTGAGTATTTCGCACACCATGTTCGTGCCGAGGACATGCAGAACCCGAAACTGACCACCGTGGATTATCGCGGCACCTGGAATCGGGTGACGCCGTGGCTGCCGTGGATGCTCATGGGACAGGCGCCTGGCTTCTGCCTGTACAACTGCTACATGGGCACGACGCAGAACCTGGACGAGATATTCGGCCGTTCCGTGCTCGACTACGCGGAGAAAAACTACGCGAAGTATTTCAACGCGCCCGAGAAGTGGAGCGACGAGCCGAGCCTCTCGAGCCTGGAGCACTACGCGCGTACGCAGCAGCCGGCGCCTGCGAAACAGTAGCAGCGCGGGCCGGATTTCCGCGACCAGGGGTATCCATGCTCGAATTGCTCGCCAGCCCCGAGGCGTGGATGGCGTTCCTGACGCTGACCGCGCTGGAGCTGGTTCTCGGCATCGACAACATCGTCTTCATCTCGATCCTGGTGGACAAGCTGCCGGCCGAACAGCGCGGTCTTGCGCGACGGCTGGGGCTGTTCATGGCGATGTTCATGCGCGTTGGCCTGTTGTTCCTGCTGTCGTGGATCATCGGCCTCACGGCGCCGCTGTTCTCCGTGGTCGGGCAGGAGATATCCGGCCGCGACCTGATCCTGGTCGGCGGCGGGCTGTTTCTCCTGTGGAAGAGCACCATGGAGATCCACCAGTTGCTCGAAGGCGAGGAGGGCGGCACGTCGGCGCGGGTGCATGCCACCTTCTCCGCGGTCATCCTGCAGATCATGGTCGTGGACATGGTGTTTTCGCTCGACTCGATCATTACCGCGGTCGGCATGGTGGATGAACTGGCCGTGATGGTGGCCGCCGTCGTGGCCTCGGTGGCGCTGATGATGTTGTTTGCCGGGCCCATCGGCGAGTTCGTTTCTGCGCACCCGACGGTCAAGATGCTCGCGCTGTCCTTCCTGGTGGTGATCGGTGTGGTCCTGATTGCCGACGGGTTCGAGCATCATGTGCCCAAGGGCTACGTCTATTTCGCGATGGCATTCTCGGTGGGCGTGGAAGCACTCAACCTCCGGATGCGTAGGCGGCGTGCGTCGCCGGTGACGCTGCATGAGTCCTACCGGCGCGAGAAGCGGTGAGTCAGCCACGCCGTTGCCGTCTGCCGTTACCGGCTGCGGTGTTTCGGTGCGGGCCGGCCGCAATATCCGGGCAGGGGCGACCGTGATCCAGTGGGAGCCGGGCCCGGGTTTCGCAGGAATGGGCCGGCGGAGCGGCTTCCGACCTGCGGATGTCGCTCGCGCGGCCCGCGCGGTTGCATGGCGGCTGGGTCACAATGACCGCCTGGCCGACTGGCAGGGACGGGGGGAAGACCGTGGGTCTCAAGTTCGGTGACCGGCTGCTGTTCATCGGGGGGGAGTTCGTCTCCGCCAGCGACGGACAGTGGCTCGAATCGGTCAATCCGGCGACGGAGGACGTGCACGGCCGCGTGCCGGTAGCCACGGCCGTGGACGTGGATCGCGCGGTAGGCGCCGCCGAGGCAGCACAGGCCGACTGGGCGACGCGCTCGGTGTGGGAGCGCCGGGACAGCCTGCGCCACCTTGCGGAGGCGATTCGCGCGCGCTCCGCCGACATCGTGTCGCTGGAAGCGGCCGATACCGGCAACACCATCAGCAGCCTCGGGCGCGATGTCGAGGTGGCCGGCAATTACATCGATTTCTTCTCCGGCCTGGGCATGGAGATGAAGGGCGACAGCGTGCCCGCCACGCCCGACGGCATTCACTTCTCCCTGCGTCAGCCCTACGGCGTAGTGGCCCGCATCGTGCCCTTCAACCATCCCTTCCTGTTCGCGGCTGCCCACCTGGCCGCGCCGCTGATGGCGGGCAACGCGGTCATCGTCAAGACGCCGGAGACCAGCCCGTTGTCTGCGGGCATCCTCGCGGAGGTCTGCCGCGAGGTGCTGCCACCGGGGTTGGTGAACATCCTGCACGGGCCCGGACTGCCGAGCGGGGATGCGCTGGTGCGGCATCCGCGCGTGTGGCGCATCGGCTTCACCGGGTCGGTGCAGACAGGCCTGGCGATCCAGCGCGCGGCCGCCGAGGTTGCGGTCAAGCACCTGTCGCTGGAACTGGGCGGCAAGAATCCCATGATCGTGTGTCCCGACGCCGACCCCGCGCTGGTGGCGCAGGCCGCGGTACGCGGCATGAATTTCGCGTGGGCCGGGCAGTCATGCGGTTCCAACAGCCGCCTGCTGCTGCATGAGTCCCTGCACGACGAAGTGGTCGATCGCATCGTCGCTGCGGTGGCGGCGATCCGGGTTGGCGCCCCGCTCGATCCGGCGTCGCAGATGGGCCCGGTGAACTCGGCCGGCCATTACAGGCGAGTGCTCGCCTACATTGAATCCGCAAAAACCGAAGGTGCAAAGCTGCTTACGGGCGGCGTGCGTCCCCAAGGTGAGGCATTTCGCCGCGGCTACTGGATCAGGCCCACCGTGTATGCGAATGTCACGCCCGCCATGCGCATCGCGCGCGAAGAGGTGTTCGGCCCGGTGCTGTCGATCATGCGGTGGCGTACTCCTGGGGAGGCGCTCGAGATCGCCAACTCGACCGAGTACGGCCTGGCTGCCGGTGTCTGGACGCAGGATCTGAAGACAGCGATGAACATGGCCCGTCAGCTCCAGTCAGGATTCGTCTGGATCAATACCACGGCGCGGCATTTCGTGGGCACGCCCTTCGGCGGCTGGAAGAACAGCGGCCTCGGGCAGGAGGAGTGCCTCGCCGAACTGCTGAGCTACACCCGCAACAAGGCGATCCACGTGTTCGCCTGACGCCATCCACCAGGAAGACTGCCACGTGTCAGACAAGCCGAACCGTTTAGGACCGTACTGGCTGCAGCCGGGGGTCACGCGCATCAACATGGCGGGGCTGTTTCTCAGCGCCTACACCTCGATCGGCCTCCTGACCTTCATAGCGATGAGCACGCCGTTCGTGCTCACCGTTTACCTGCAGGTTCCGCAAAGCGAGCAGGGCACCCTGAGCGGTGACCTGCATTTCTTCCAGGAAATCGTGGCATTGCTGCTGTTCGCACCGGTCGGGGTGCTGGCGGACCGGATCGGTCGTCGTGAAGTCTTCGTGGGCGGCATGTTGATGATGTCGCTCGGCTACAGTCTCTACAGTTTTTCCAACTCGCTGCCTGAGTTGTTCTTCTACCGGTTCCTCTACACCATCGGCATCGTCGCCGCGACGGGCATGATGGGAACGATCCTCGCCGACTACAGCGAGGACCGTTCGCGCGGCATGACCGTGGCGAGCGTGGGCGTACTCAATGCGCTCGGCGTCATCACGGTAGCGGTCGGGCTCGCGAGACTGCCGCAATTCTTCACCGAGCGGGGCGCCAGCCAGGAAGCGGCCGGGCACGACGCGCATTTCGTCGTTGCGGCGATCTGCGCCGTCGCAGCGCTGCTCCTCTACCTCATGCTGAAGAAGGGCACACCGGTGAAGCACACCGAGCGGCCGCCGGTGAAGGAACTGGTGGCGAGCGGTATCCGCGAGGCGCGCAATCCCCGTATCGCGCTCGCTTACGCCTGCGGATTCATCGCGCGCAGCGACCTGGTGCTGGTCGGCACCTACAGTGTGCTGTGGGGTACCACGGCGGCGATCGCGCAGGGCATGGAGCCGGCCGAGGCGATGTCGGCGGGTCGGCGCGTATTCGCGATCGTGAGCACGGCGGCGTTGTTCTGGCTGCCGGTCATCGGTTTCGTGCTCGACCGCATCAACCGCGTCACGGGCATCATCCTCTGCATGGCGATCGCGGCGGCCGGTTACCTCGCCACCACCCTGGTGGACGACATCCTGGCGAACTCGGCCATTCCGTTCCTCGTGTTGCTCGGGGTCGGCCAGATCAGCGCCTTCGCGGGCGCCCAGACATTGATTGCCCGTGAGGCGCCGCAGGCGTCGCGCGGCTCGGTCATCGGCATGTTCAACATGTTCGGCGCCGTCGGCATCCTGTTTTCGACCGGCGTCGGTGGCCGGGGCTTCGATGCGCTCGGGCCGGCAGCGCCCTTCCAGCTGGTTGGCGTGCTGACGCTCGTGCTCGTGATGCTGGCGGTGTGGTGCCGGATCAAGGCGCCGGGGCCGGCGGTGGACCGCCGCGCCCCGGCTGTAGCAGCCATTCACTGAGGCGGCCGGGTGGCCGCCTGCGGGGTCAGGCGGCGACCTTGAAGCCTGCTTCGGCGATCGCCTTTTCGAGTGCGGGACGCTGGATCACGGCCGGGTCGAATTCCACCGAGACGATGCCGGCGTTGCGGTCGGCCCTGGCGGCGCTGACGCCCTTGCGGCTGGTCAGCGCGTTCTGCACGCTGCGTTCGCAGCCACCGCAGGTCAACCCCGAGACTTTGATGTCGATCTTCTCCATGTTCGTATGCTCCTGATGCGAGATGCAGAGTTCGATTACCGCAGGTTCATTGCGCAGCGCCTCAGGCCCTGCGCGCGCCGCGGGATGCAAAAGTCGGCTTCCAGCGGCGCAGCAACAGTGAATTGCTGACGACGCTGACGCTGCTCATTGCCATGGCGGCCCCGGCCAGCGCCGGACTCAGCATCCCGAGTGCGGCCAGCGGGATGCCAATGACATTGTAAATGAAGGCCCAGAACAGGTTCTGGCGGATTTTCCGGAATGTAGCCCGGCTCGCTGCAATTGCCGAGCCGACCAGGCGCGGGTCGGGGCGCATCAGCGTGATCCCGGCCGTTTCCATCGCGATGTCCGTGCCGGTGCCCATGGCGATGCCCACATCGGCTGCCGCCAGCGCCGGTGCGTCGTTGATGCCGTCGCCCACCATGCCGACGACCCGGCCGGCGCCCGCGAGTTGCTCGACGACGGCGGCTTTGCCGTCGGGGTTCACGGCGCCGCGGGCCTCGTCGACTCCGACCTGCCGGCCGATCACTTCGGCGACCTTGGGCATATCGCCGGAAACCAGCAGGCTGCGTATGCCCATTTTCTGCAGGGTACGTACGGCCTCGATTGCGTCGTCGCGCAGCGGGTCGGCGATGGCCATGATGCCGAGCACGCCCTCAGGATCGGCGACCCACACGACCGTGCGGGCTTCTTCCTGCCATTGCCGCGACCGCTCTGCTTCGCCGGCGGTGTCGATCCCGCGCTTCTCCAGGAAACGCGCATTGCCGATGACGATCTCGCGACCGCCCACGCGGCCAACCACGCCGTAGCCGGTGACACTGCGGAAATCCGTGACCGGGTCACGGCGCAGGGCCTGGGCGTCGGCGCGCTCGAGGATTGCGCGCGCGAGAGGGTGCTCGCTCGCCTGCTGCACGGACGCCGCCACGCGGAGCAGATCCTGCTCGCTGCCGCGCAGTGTGTGCAGGGCGACGATGGTCGGACGCCCGGCCGTCAGCGTGCCGGTCTTGTCGAAGATGACGGTGTCGACGCGGTGCGCGCGTTCCAGTGAAGCGACATCCTTGATGAGAATGCCGGAGCGGGCGGCGGCGCCGGTGCCGGCCATGATCGCCGTCGGAGTGGCGAGACCGAGCGCGCAGGGGCAGGCGATGACCAGCACCGATACGGCGGCGATCAGCGCATGCTCGAAATTGGCGTCGTACGCCATCCAGCCGCCGAAAGTGACGAGCGCGATCACGATGACGATCGGCACGAACACGGCGCTGATGCGGTCCACCAGTCGCTGTACCGGCGCCTTGCCGGCCTGGGCGTTCTCCACCATGCGGATGATCCTGGACAGGGTGGAGTCCTCGCCGACGGCGGTTGCCTGCACCTCCAGCAATCCGGTGCCGTTGATCGCGCCGCCGGTGACCGTAGCTCCCGGGCCCTTGGCTACCGGCAGGCTCTCGCCGGTGATCAGCGCCTCGTCGATCTCGCTCTGGCCGCCGACCACTTTGCCGTCGACGGGGATGCGCTCGCCGGGCCGCACGATCACGAGATCGCCCCGGACGACCTCGCTCACCGCGATTTCGCTCTCGGTGCCATCGCTGCGGCGTACGCGCGCAGTCTGTGGCCGCAGGTCCATGAGCTGGCGGATCGCCGCCGTGGTCCCGCGCTTGGCGCGAGCCTCGAGGAGCTTGCCGAGCATGACCAGCGTGATCACTACCGTGGAAGCCTCGAAGTACAACTGGCCCATGGCATCCTGGCCGCGCGTGAGCATCAGGTAGAGGCTGTAGAGGTAGGCGGCAGTGGTGCCGAGCGCAACCAGCACGTCCATGTTGCCCGAGCCCGCGCGCAGTGCTTTCCAGGCGCCGCGATAGAAGCGCGCGCCGCAGATGAACTGCACCGGCGTCGCGAGCAGCAACTCGGTCATCGGCGTGAGATGGAAATGCAGGCCGAAGGTCATCGCGACCATCTGCGCGACCAGCGGCGTCGTCAGGGCGATGGCGCCGAGGAGCATGAGCATCTCGCGGCGCAGCGCCGCCTGTTCCTCGCGCTGGTGCTGCTCGTCCGCCTGCGCCCGTTCCTCGGCGTTGGAACGGACGCGCGCCTCGTATCCGGCGCGGGCGACGGCTTCGGCGAGATCTCCAACGGAGACGATGCCGGCGAGGGCGCGCACATCGGCGCGCTCGATGGCGAGGTTGACGTTGGCCTCCTCGACGCCCGGCACGGCCCGCAAAGCCTTCTCCACACGCGTCGAGCAGGCACTGCAGGTCATGCCGACGATCGGGAAGGAAAAGCTCTGCATGGGCACCCGGAAGCCCGCGTGGACCACGGCTTCGGCGACGCCCGCAGCGCTGGTCTTGCCGGGGTCGAACTCGACGTCGGCGCGCTCGAGGGCGAAATTGACGGAGGCGCGCACCACGCCGGGTGCCTGCGAGAGGGCGCCTTCGAGCCGCGTCGCGCAGGCGCCGCAGGTCATGCCTTCGACGGCCAGTCCCACGCGGGACTGCGGCAAGTTGTCACGGATCAGTTCAGCGGTGGTGGCGTTCATGGAACGGCCCTGCCAATGGTCAGGAAGGGAATGGTAGCTGCGGTCCCCACAACCGGGCAATGGTTTGGAAACGAAACCAATTTCCGACAGATGGGGCCGATTGGCCCGGAATCAAGGTTCATCGCCGAGCTGCGGGGACGTGGCGTCGGCCCCACGCGCGGGGTCTGCTGACGGGGACGCTGCGCCGGGACGCTTGCTACGGCCGTCCATGGCCTACGCGCGCTCGGGTTCCGCCCGCGCTGCGCATCCTGCTGCGCGCGGC
>JAJTYX010000126.1:0-4295 GCA_021462865.1 Gammaproteobacteria bacterium
AGCGCGGTCCACTGCACGCCGGGCTGGGTGTTGTTGTAATCGAATCCGCCGTACATGGTTGCAATGGGCAACTCAAAAACAGTTTTAGGTTCGATGGGGTTAACGCCGTCGAACTCGGTGGAAAATTGAATCGCGGTAAAGACCGCGTCCGGGTTGGGTGTGACGGGTCCCGCAAACAGGGCTTCGATGGCGACGGGCAAAAAAGGCGTGAGAGTCGCGGTCGGCGTATCGGAGTAGAGCGGCGTGACAGTCAGCGTCGGCGTGAGGGTGATGGTAGGCGTGAGGGTAATCGTCGGCGTGAGGGTGATGGTGGGCGTCAGCGACGGCGTGGGCGAAGGCGGGAAGACGCGGTAGATCGCCCGCTCGCCGCCGTTTGGAAACCAGAACGCCAGCCCGATTAAAAGAAACGCGAAGAAAACCAGCCGCCAGGCTGCGGCGTTATATCTTCGGCGCAGGCTGTAGAAGGAAATCTTCCGCGCGACCTGCATGTTTCGAATCGCGCCGCGAAAGGAAAGAAACGCCCCCACAATGGCAAACAGGGCAAGGACGACGACGCCGGCGCGAATATCCATGAATGAGATTATAGTACAAGACTTCCGAAGTCTTAAAGACTTCGGAAGTCTCCATGCTGTATGGTAAAACATGCCCATGATCAACGAAATCGTTTTTCTCAAACTGGGCGGATCGCTCATCACCAACAAGGATGCCGCCTATACCCCAAGATTGGATACATTAAAAAACCTGGCGCTGGAAATTAAAACGGTTCTGGACTCCGCTCCAGCCTTATCCTTGATCCTCGGGCATGGTTCCGGCTCGTTCGGCCACGTCGCCGCGAAGAAATATGGGACACGGGAGGGACTCCCCCTCCGGCTCCCCCCAAATTCTCCGAATTTGGGGGGAGTGTCCCAAAACGGCGATTGGGAATACTGGAAGGGATTCGCCGAGGTGCGCTATCAAGCCGCGGAGTTGAACCGCTTCGTCGTGCAGGCGCTGCTGGAGGCGGGGATTCCGGCGCTGCCTTTTCCCCCGTCCGCTTCGATGATTTCGGACAATCGCAAGGTGATTCATCACAACGTCGAAACGATCCGGCGCGCGCTGTCGGCGGGATTGTTGCCGGTCGTGCAGGGGGATGTCGCTTTCGATGAGTCGCTGGGCGGGACGATCCTCTCCACCGAGGATGTCTTCGCTTTTCTCGCGGAGCGCTTCTCCGTCTCGCGCATCCTTCTGGCGGGGCTGGAAGCCGGGGTGTGGGAGGATTTCCCGGCGAGGAACAGGCTGCTGAAAGAGATTCAACTGTCCCGTTATGATGAGGCGTTAAAGGGCGGAATCAAAGGCTCGGTCAGCGCGGACGTGACCGGCGGGATGAAAGCCAAAGTCGAAGAGATGTTCGCCCTCATCCAAAAAAATGCGGGGTTGACCGCGCAGATTTTCTCGGCGGAAGAGCCGGGGGCGCTCGCCCGCGCCCTGCGGGGGGAAAATGTCGGCACGCTTTTAACGCCCTGACGTGACAAAAACAGGAAAGATTGCCCTTGCAATTTTTGAAAATCCCAAGATAATTGGGATTAAATAAATTATATATAATTTTAAGGAGACTCCATGTCCACCAAAGGCAAATCCGCTAAAAAAGGGACGAAAGCCAAACCCCGCAAGACCGTCAAAAAAACCGTGAAGACCAGCGTAAAGTTTCAGCCGACAAAGTTGAAACTGTTGCGCCCCGTGCCTTCGGATATTGAGATCGCGCAGGCGGGCAAACTCAAGCCAATCAAACAGATCGCGGAGGAATTGGGAATCAAGGAAAACGAACTGGAATTGTACGGGCCATACAAAGCCAAGATCAAACTGGAGATCCTCGACCGCATCGGCAAACGCCCGAACGGCAAATATGTGGACGTAACCGCCATCACGCCGACTCCGCTGGGCGAAGGCAAGACCACCACCACCGTCGGACTGGCGCAGGCGCTGGGGGCGCATTTGGGAAAGACGGTCATCGCGGCCATCCGCCAGCCTTCGCAGGGACCGACCTTCGGCATCAAGGGCGGCGCGGCGGGCGGCGGGTATTCGCAAATCATCCCGATGGAGGATTTCAACCTGCATCTGACGGGCGACATTCACGCCATCACTGCGGCGCACAACCTGGTTGCGGCGGCGCTCGACGCGCGCGTGATGCACGAAAAACAGCAGGACGACGAAAAAATGTTCAACGCGCTCTGCCCGGTCAACAAAAAAGGCGGGCGAAAATTTTCGCCCAGCATGATTCGACGCCTGCAAAAACTGGGGATTAAAAAGACCAACCCCAACGATCTGACTCCCGAAGAACGCGCGCGCTTCGCCCGGCTCGACATTGACGAGAACACGATCACCTGGCGGCGCGTGATTGACGTGAACGACCGCTTCCTGCGCGAGATCGAGGTGGGGCGCGGCAAGGACGAAGCCGGTTTTGAACACATGTCGGGTTACGACATCACCGTCGCTTCGGAGATCATGGCCATCCTCGCGCTGACGACCTCGCTCGAAGACATGCGCGAGCGCTTCGGGCGCATGGTGGTCGCCACAAATAAACGCGGCGAAGCCGTCACCGCGGAAGACCTCGGCGTGGCGGGAGCCGTGACGGTTCTGATGAAGGACGCCATCAAGCCCAACCTGATGCAAACGCTGGAAGGCACGCCCGCCACCGTTCACGCCGGTCCGTTCGCCAACATCGCGCACGGCAACAGTTCCATCATCGCCGACAAGATCGCGCTCAAACTGGTCGGCAAGGACGGCTTTGTCGTGACCGAATCCGGCTTCGGCGCGGACATCGGCATGGAAAAATTCTTCGATATCAAATGCCGCTACTCCGGCTTGATCCCGCACGTCGTTGTGCTGGTGGCCACCATCCGCGCGCTGAAGATGCACGGCGGCGGCTCGAAGGTCGTGGCGGGCAAACCGCTCCCGCTGGAATATACCGAGGAAAATCTCGACCTGCTCAAAGCGGGCCTGCCCAACCTGGAGCGCCACATCGAGAACGCGCTGAAGTTTGGCATCAACGTGGTGGTGGCGGTCAACTCCTTTGTCACCGATACGCCCGCCGAAGTGGAACTGGTGCGCGAGGCGGCGCTCAATATGGGCGCCGTGGACGCGGTCGCCTCCTATCACTGGTCGGACGGCGGCAAGGGCGCCAAGGCTCTGGCGGAGGCGGTGGTCAAAGCCGCGGAACTGCCGAGTTCTTTCTCGTTCCTGTACGATCTCGAAACCACGAGCATCAAGCAGAAGATCGAGACCATCGCCATGAAGATCTACCGCGCCGACGGCGTGGACTACACCCCCAAAGCCGAGGAACAGATCGAACGCTACACGCGCCTCGGCTTCGATCCCCTGCCGATCTGCATGGCGAAGACGCATCTCTCCTTCACGCACGACGCCAGCATCAAGGGCGCGCCGACCGGCTTCCGCATAACAGTGCGCGAGATCCGCGCCAGCGCGGGCGCGGGCTTCCTCTACCCCATCCTCGGCGACATGCGCACCATGCCCGGCCTGCCCACCCGCCCCGTCTTCTACGACGTGGATTTGGATTTGAAGACCGGCAAAGTGGTCGGGTTGTTCTAAATCATTGCGCGCCGACAAAAAAACAGGTCACGATGCGGGGCGTGACCTGTTTTCAGTACCCATAGGCTATGTGGAATTCCGTAGCGGATGGCTATAATCCCGGACATGAATCCCCAATCCCTGACTTTATCCGAACAGAGAGAGTTGATTCGCAGCAACCAGATCGCCGCCTCAGACCTCGCCGAAACTTATTTCCGTCAAATTGAGCGGCTCAACCCGACGCTGAACGCCTTCATCACGGTCGCACCGCCGGGCGAAGGGCCGCAGGGCAAAGGGCACTTGATGGGGATTCCCATCGCGGTCAAAGACCTGTACGACACAAAAGGCATTCGCACCACCGGCGGCTCGAAATTTTTTTGGGATCGCATCCCGACCGAAGACGCTTTTGTGGTGGAGAAGATCAAAGACTCGGGCGGAATCATCATCGGCAAGACCAACACACACGAGATCGCGCTGGGCGTGACCAACAACAACCCGCATTTTGGCGCGTGCTTAAACCCCTGGGATACAACGCGCACGCCCGGCGGCTCCTCCGGTGGGAGCGCGGTTGCCGTCGCAACCGGCATGGCATCCGCCGCGCTTGGCACAGACACAGGCGGCTCGATCCGCATCCCCGCGGCGTTGTGCGGCGTGGTGGGACTCAAACCCACCTACGGAAGAATCAGCCTGAGGGGCGTCCTGCCTCTCTCATGGAATCTCGATCATGCGGG
>JAJTYX010000127.1:0-1387 GCA_021462865.1 Gammaproteobacteria bacterium
GCGGGCGGTTGCGGGAATTCAGGGCGATCAGCACCCCAGCGAGATCGTCTTGCTGCTGGCGTCTCCGGCAGGGTTGAAGGCGATGATTCGATAACCTACAGTCTGGCCCGGCAGCAAGGTAATCGTCTCTGTGAACGCTGCGACGTTTGCGGGGAGTTCCGCAATCACTATATCGTTGCGAACGACGCGATAGCCGGTTTCGTCTTCCTTGTCCGCCCAGCGAATTGCGACATTTGCCTGGTTCGTTTCATAATTGCAGGAGATGTCCCATTTTTGAAGGCTGACGCCCTGCGGCGCGCCGCCTTCCGGCAGGGGCGGGGCGGTGACGGTCGCCACGACGCTGACGTCTCCCGCCGGCGTTACGAATTGCCCCGCCACCCAACATTCGCCTTTATCGGTCTTCACAACCCAGAAACCGGGTGGAAGAAAACCCACGATCTCGACGGATACGCCGGGCTGAATCTGCGTCACGGGCGGGTAGTTCACTCCGGGACCCGTGCGGCAATTGGTCACATCTTCGAAACTTGCGAAGGGATTTTCGCCGGATGGAGGATCTTCCCCGGCGGTGGGGCTGGCGAGCGGGGATTGATTCAATGCGGCTTGAACGGTCATGGCGGCTGAAGTTGCCACCGCCGGGTCGGCGGCGTCTCCCGTTGTCGGCATATTGCAGGAAGCGACGAACAGGCTTATAACGACCAGGGTGCGGGCGCAACGCTTCATGACATACTCCATTGTGGATTGATGTATTTCCCGTACCGTTGTTTATGGTAAATCGGCATGACGGTTTTCCTCACTTCTCGATCACAATAACGGATGCGACCAGGGCATCCAAAACGGCGAGCGAAGGCGCGAACTGGCTTTCGTCCGCGGCGTCTATCTCGCCGTTGATTTTCAAATAGAACGCTTCGAACTCTTCCACGGTCGTCAACGGCTGGTTTACATATTGCGCGAGGAAAGGCGCCTCTACGCTGGCGATGAAGGAAACGAAATATTTCTCGTCGTCTGTGATGCCCTGATACATGTACGTCATGGAGGAGTTTTGGAGCGGGTCGGCGGAAAACGATTTGGTGAGCAGGAAGCGATAGCCCATGCCGTTTTCAAAGTCCAGCGGCGTTAATTGCGCGTCTATCAGATTGCCCGCGCCGGCCAGCCGCGGAAAATCGTTGTGATGATCCGCCTGTCCCTCCAGAACGGCGAAAAGATTTTCCACCACGCCTGCCTGGAGCGCGTTGATATCTTCGACGCGGAAGACGCGGATGCCGCTGACCTTCATATCGTCGCCGGGGTTGGCGGTAAACAGTATATAGGCGCGCGGCGGGTACGGCAGATCATAGGGAGCGTTCGGTTCGTAAACGCCCGCAGCGCCCGTCAGCATAGCCTCTGAAAA
>JAJTYX010000128.1:0-3279 GCA_021462865.1 Gammaproteobacteria bacterium
CAAGCCGCCCATCGAACTGACGCTGGCCTATTCGGGCGAGAAGTTTTCGGTGCCTGCCAACGTGGACATCATCGGCACGATGAATACGGCGGACCGCTCGCTGGCCCCGCTGGACACAGCATTGCGCCGACGCTTCGACTTCGTGCCGCTGCTGCCCGACACGCGCGCCGTGAAAGTGCCCGATGAGCCGCACAGCGCACCGCTGGCGGGCTTGGTGGTGACCACGGACGCTGGAGAGATCGACGTGCGCCGGATGCTGGAGCGCATCAACGAACGCATCGAAGCCCTGTACGACCGCGATCACTGTATCGGTCACGCCTATCTCACGACACTGGCGGATGTGAATGATGGCGAGGCCCGCTTTGAAAAATTGGCCGAAATCTTCCGCAATCGCATCGTACCCTTGCTGGAGGAGTACTTCTTTGAGGATTGGCGCAAGATTCGGCTGGTACTGGGCGACAACCAGAAGCCCGAGGCGGCCCAGTTCATCACCGAGAGCGATGCCCACGAGCAGGCATTGAATGACCTGTTTGGCGACGACCACGGGCTCGACAGCTACACCACCCAGCGCCGCCATCAACTCCAGGCATCGGCATTCGCCAACCCAGGCAGCTACCTCGGCATCTACCAGTCCTTGGTTTGAGGGGGACGAATGGCACAGACCCCGGTCTACGAATTCGATGCGCTGGTGGCTGCCGCCGCCGGTGTGACCGATGGCGTGGGGCTGCGCACGGTGCCGCCGCAGGTGTTTGCCTGGCTGGAAGCGCAGGCGCTGCGCCTGGCCGAGGTAGGTGAACTGCCCTGGTTGCGCTTGACCCAGCGACGCGGGCGACGCGCTGTACAGGTGACCAACTTCGTCGGAGTGATACGGGCCCCGGACGGCTATCAGATCGAGGTGTTGCCAAAAGTCGGCAAGGCGATTGGCGGGGGCGATGTCGAGGCGCGTCAGTTGCTCATCGAAATGCTGCGCTGCCTGGGTGGCTTTCGCCACATCCAGACCGACAGCGCCAAGCTGTTCGCCACCCGCATGCCCTTGCTGGAAGTGTTCATCGCTGAATTCCTTCGCGCTGTGGAGCATCTCGTCAAACGGGGCCTCCGCAGCGATTACAGGGCGCAGCAGGACAACCTGTTTGCCCTGCGCGGCAAGCTGCAAATGGCGGCACACCTGCGGCACAACCTGTGTCGGCGCGACCGTTTCTTTGCCGAGTTCGATGAGTTCTCGCCCAACCGACCGGAGAACCGTTTGCTGCACGCGGCGCTCAAACGAGTGCTCGCCTGGACAGCCTCGCAGGCCAACCAGCAACTGGCGCGCGAGCTGTGTTTCGTGTTTTCCGTCGTGCCGGCATCGGAACACCCCGCCACGGACTTTCAGCGAGTGCGCCTGGATCGGGGCATGGCGCATTACGAAGGGGCGTTGGCGTGGGCACGGTTGATCCTTGAAGATCAATCACCGCTCACCGGCGCGGGCGGTCATCAAGCGCCGTCTCTGCTGTTTCCGATGGAGGCGGTGTTCGAGGCCTTCGTCGCCAAGCACCTTGCACGGCAAATTGGGCAAGGCTTTACGCTGCGCACGCAGGCCCGCAGCCTGTCCTTGGTCAGGCACCTCGAACAGAACTGGTTCCGCCTGAAACCCGATCTGCTGGTGCAGGCGTCGAAGGTCAGTCGTTTGGTGCTCGACACCAAGTGGAAGCTGATCGATGGCCAGCAGGTCACGGGTTCAGACAAATACGGCCTGGATCAGGGCGACTTCTACCAACTCCACGCCTATGGCCAGAACTACCTTGACGGCCAAGGGGATGTGGTGCTGATCTACCCGAAGACGGATGCCTTGAACAAGGCGCTGCCAGTGTTTGAGTTTCCGAGATCGCCAGGGCTGCGGTTGTGGGTGCTGCCGTTCTGCCTGCAGCGGCGTGAGCTCATCCTGCCTGCTTGCGGCAGTCTCGATGGGTGCTTCTCGCGTGGGCCTTCTGCGCAGGCAAGCACGGACGCTGCGAGTGATGCCGCTGCTCAAGAAGCGGTCTTGGCATGATTGACGCCGATGCGTTGGCATCGCTGCGCGCCGAAAACGCGCGCCTGACCGCACTGCTGGAGGCTCACGGCATCGCGTGGCGCTTGCCGCCGCAGGCGCCGACGCAGGCGCCGACGCAGACGCAGACGCAGACGCAGACGCCGACGGTTGCGGAGCTCTGTCGGCTGACCACCGACGAGAAGGTGGCGCTGTTCCGAACGTTGTTTCGCGGTCGCAAGGATGTGTATCCGATCCGCTGGGAAGGCAAGACCAGTGGCAAGTCTGGCTACGCCCCGGCCTGCGCCAATGAGTGGCGCGCGGGCGTCTGCGAGAAGCCGCGCATCAAGTGTGGCGATTGCGCTCACCGCGTCTTGCAGCCGCTGACCGATGCCGTGATCTACGACCATCTGGCCGGTGAGCACACCATCGGCGTCTATCCGCTGCTGGAAGGCGACACCTGCCATTTCCTGGCAGTCGATTTCGATGAGGCTGACTGGCGCGAGGATGCCAAGGCCTTCATCCAGTCCTGCACTGAACTGGGTGTGTCGGCGGCACTGGAGATATCCCGCTCTGGCCAGGGCGCGCACGCCTGGGTGTTCTTCGCCAGTGCTGTATCGGCGCGCGATGCGCGTCGTCTGGGTACGGCCATCATCAGTCACGCCTGTACGCGCACCCGCCAACTTCAACTGACGTCCTACGACCGGCTGTTCCCGAATCAGGACTCGATGCCCAAGGGCGGTTTCGGCAATCTGATCGCCTTGCCCTTGCAGAAGCATCCGCGTGAGCGGGGGTTCAGCGTATTCGTGGATGCCAGTCTGCAGCCGTATCCCGACCAGTGGGCGTTTCTCGCATCCGTTGGGCGGATGCCCGCGCACGACATCGAACCGACCATCCTGCGCGCCACGGGCGGCGCGCATCCGCTGGACGTGACCTTCATCGACGACGAGGATCTGGCCACGCCGTGGAAGCGGGACAGCAAACCAGCCAAGCTGGCCGGTCTGATGCCCGAATCGCTGACCGTCATCCTGGCCAATCAGATCTATTTCGAGAAGGCGCAACTGCCGCAGGCGCTGGCCAATCGCCTGATCCGGCTGGCAGCCTTCCAGAATCCGGAGTTCTATCGGGCGCAGGCGATGCGGATGTCGGTGTGGGACAAGCCGCGCATCATCGGCTGCGCCGAAAATTTTCCGCAGCACATCGCGCTGCCGCGCGGGTGTTTCGACGCCGCACGCGAGCTGTTGGCGGATAACAGCATTTGTCTCGACTTACAC
>JAJTYX010000129.1:0-4777 GCA_021462865.1 Gammaproteobacteria bacterium
ATACCCATATGCCATGTTGTTAGCATAGCGTATTAGTTGCAAATAGTCTACTTAATTATGTCAGATATTATACCATATGTCAGCCAACAGGGAGGTTCGAATATTTACAAAAAATCGGGAATGCACCCGGTGGATAGTAAGACAAATATTGGAACAGTTACTGCCGTTTTAATTCGTAATCGAGGTGGCTATTTTTTCAGCATGTGCTTTATATGAAAGACGTACTAACTACATTTGCTGGTTTTCTCCTTGGAATAATTGGTTCTTATATATTTTGGAGGTATTTACTGGTTCTGAAACCTAACATTAAAATAAGCCCTATTACACTAAAGGGATTTGATTACATAAACACACAAAAGCTCGTTTACCGGATTAAATTGATTAACTTCGGTAATCGACAAATCATAGGACTCAACGCAAGTGCAAGAATTGTTGAGCGAAGGAATAATCGATGGACAACCATTGATGAACTAAAGATGGAATATGACGGTGAACTTGCAGCTCTTGGACGTCATAAGGATTATGGTGATTATTTGAGCAGAATAGGCCCAATTTATTATATGCGTATTTTAGATGAAAAAAAGTTTGAGTCGAATTTGAATGAGGATAAGAGGTTAGTTTTCACGCTGTCAGCGAAAGATGCATTAAGTGGAACAACAGTAGTTCAACGCCAAGTCTACAATAAGGATGACATCCAACAGGGAGACTTTAAAGAAGGATTCACGTTTGAAAAGAAGTCGAAGGTCGATGATGGGCAATGACGAGGATCAAGCCTTCATTGTTCGTGAAAATGAAAGTAGTCAAGAATGGAGAGTGGAAGTCGTTATTTTGAAAGAGCGCAGTAACGGAGAAAACAAACGGTATCTAAAGGAGGAGGTTTATGTTGTCCCAAGAGGATTCATTTCAAAAATTCAGTTCATCGTCGCAGGATGCATTGGCGTGGGCATTCACGCGTGCCCGCCATAGCACTTCATGTAAAGAAAACTCTCCATGTTTGGTTTCGGCCACAGACCTGCTGGTCGGGGTTTTTCTGGCGCATCGTAACGACTCAGAACCTCTTCAGTTGTTCCGGCATTTTCAAGTACCACTGGAAAGTTTCTACAAAATGTTGCGAGATGAGGGTAGTTTTATGCCGGACAACGCCCCGACCTCCCCTGAACGCCTCGATAAGATGCCGCCCCTCGATAAGGAGGCCGAGTATATCGTAAATGAGAGTATCATGCTCTCGAATAAGCTCAACCCAGAGAAGGATAAGGTTGTGCGCCTGCGCGATCTCTTTGGCGGTATCCTGACGACATCGAATAAGGCCAATCATCTGCTCAAGAAAGCCCTCTCAGTCGCTGGTGTTCCTTTCAAGGAATTAGAGGCCAAGTATCCTGAATTCCTGCAATACTCTTCCCAGGAAATGTGTTTTGACAAATTCCTCGCAGATCGGTTTTCTTCGCTGCAGTCGCAACAGCGTGGGCAAGCTCAGGTGTTGCAGTCGATCCGCTTTGCCGTATCTGGGTTCAATGCGGATACCCGTACTGATCGGGATCTCATCGGCATCGGCGCTGAAGTGGATGCCTTTGCCTATCTCATTGCAGCGAAATCGCTGCAACCCCCCATGGCGATTGGCCTTTTCGGCGACTGGGGTTCCGGCAAAAGCTTCTTCATGGAAGCGTTGCGACGGCGTATTCACAAGATTACTGAGGATGCCCAACAATCGGGCAAGCCACAAAGAGAGATCTCGATCTACAAGTATATAGCCCAGATCGAGTTCAATGCATGGCACTATGTGGAAGGTGAACTTTGGGCCAGCCTGGTGGAGCATATCTTCCGCAACTTGAAGACACGATCTGAAGATGAGCCAACCTTGTTGCAACAGCGACAGCAAAAAGTGATCGAGAAACTTAAGAACAAGCGGCGTGCCTTGCAAGCGACTCAATCTCGAAAAGATAAGCTCAAAAATCAACTCACCCGGGCCCGGGGGCACGTTACTCAGCTTGAGAAAGAACGTGGCTATGCACTTGAAAAGCTGAATGAGCTGAAGGCTAGGGACATTCTTAAAGCAGTGGAGCTAACAAAAGAAGAGAAGGAAGACATCAACCAGAGATTAAAGGAACTGGGTGTAACAAAGACCTACACCAATGCAGCAGAAATGATGCATTGTGTGGATGAGCTTCGCGATGTGCTTATGCATGGCAACGCGCTCATCACCCCGCTGCGCAAACGCGGGTGGAAGTGGGTCACAGCTCTGATCTTCGTGATCCTTATCGGCCCGGCAATCAGCTTCGCGCTCAAGCATGTTAGCGAGGTAACTCCTGTCACAACATCGCTGGCCAGTGTGTCGGCATTCTTAAGCGGCCTGACGATTATGATCAAGAGAGGTACTACATGGCTATCTGGTGCGCTGAACCGGGTCGAAGGAGCCCGGTTAAAACTCGACGAAGGGCGGAGAAAGACAGAGGTAGAGTTCGCTAACAAAATAGCCGAAGCGGAGCGGGAATACAACGAAAAGGTGGTTGAGTACGAACAGGCGAAGAATGAAGAAAAAAGGAAGGAGCAAGAAATTGCCAGTCTCGGGCAAGAACTGCAGCGAATCACGCCCGGGCGCGTGTTGCTCGACTTTATCAGTGAACGTGTTGGCAGTCAGGACTATCGCAAACACCTCGGCATTGCCGCGCTGATTCGCAGTGACTTTGAACAGTTGTCACAGCTCATCGAAAGCAGTAATAGGAAGTTCGGTGAAGATGACGATGGAACGGTTGGGAAAAAAGAAGACAAGCACTTGATCAACCGCATCGTCCTGTATATCGACGACCTGGACCGTTGTCCGCCAGACCGGGTTGTCCAAGTTCTGCAAGCCGTGCATTTGTTGCTGGCCTTTCCCTTGTTCGTCGTTGTTGTAGCGGTAGACGCACGCTGGTTGTCACAATCATTGCAAACGCATTATCAGAATCTGCTTGCGACCAATATCAGCCGAGAAGGCCTGGAGCTTTCAGAAGGCTTTGGTCGCCAGGCATCGCCTCAGGACTATCTGGAGAAGATCTTCCAGGTCCCCTTTTGGGTGCGTCCCCTGCCAGAAAAGGCTCGCATACGCATCGTTCAAGGTCTGGTCGCTGAGAGTTTGGTCCA
Organism: Gammaproteobacteria bacterium; assembly: GCA_021462865.1. Taxonomy (GTDB): domain Bacteria; phylum Pseudomonadota; class Gammaproteobacteria; order Steroidobacterales; genus QUBU01. The sequence continues at coordinate 3,118 of JAJTYX010000129.1, forward strand.
ATCCCCAGCCGCAAGAACAGACGATGGAGAAATGTGGCAGGTTGCAAGACAACAAGACGAAAAAGAGCATACTGCAGCCAATATTAAGGCGGAAGGGAAAACCATGCATGGGGAGGTTTCGGAACGGCGACGCCCCCTGAACTTGGATGCCGAGACCGAACTGAAGCCGGAAAGCCTGGACATTGTGGCAATTGAGCACCAGTTCATGAACGAGCTTGGTAGCCTTCTCGGCCAGACACCCCGTTCGGTGAAGCGTTTTGTCAACGTCTATCGGCTGATTAAGGCTGTCTCACTGGATCAGGAGCCGAAGTTTGTGCAAAACAAGTCTCATGCAGATTGCAAGCTGGTGCTGTTTCTGCTGGCGGTGCTCACTGGATTGCCAGCAATCTCTCGTGAATTTTTCCGGCAGCTTCGCGGAGAACGTTCCGAGGTTGAACAGTCGCAGTCACCCAGCCCGCAGGTGCCCCCACCAACTGGACGCACCATGGCCCAGGTTCTTGATGAGTTGCATAAAATTGTGTTACATACACCCAAGATGTCTCCTGATCGCCCCGTGCAATCTGGACAGAATGTGGCGACTCCTTTGGGACTAGCTGAGGATAACCATAAAAACGGCCATGGCCAGAAATACGAGAGTTGGTATGCGTTTCGCGAATTTGAACGTCTGAATACCTGGTTGAAGCGGTATGATAGTGGAAGTTGGCTGAAATCTGATGCAACTGCGTTGGCCGACTGGACGCCCCGAGTGGCTCGTTACTCTTATCGGATAGAAGAGCTCTGACAAACGAAAAGAGAATCCCACAGAAAGCTTCGACTTCCTTGGCTATACATTTTGGCCACGGAGGGCAAAGAACAAGCAGGGGAAATTCTTCATATCGTTTCTTCCAGCTATTAGCAACAAAGCAAAGAGCAAGATTCGTGAGACCATAAGGGGATGGCGTATTCATCTCATAACCTGGACATCACTGGAAAAGAGAGCGGAGAATATAAATCCGGTACTGAGGGGCTGGTATCAGTACTATGGGCGGTTTTACAAGTCTGAGATGTATCCACGTAGAGCGTTATCTTGTACTATGGGCAAGACGGAAATACAAGAAACTGGCAAGACATGGACAAAAAGCACGAAAGTATCTTGGCGGCGTATGCAAACGAGAGCCGGGCTTATTTGTTCATTGGGAAATGGGCTTAGGTTCTGCCGACTGAATAATGAGAGCTGTATGAGTCAAGAGGCTCACGTACAGTTCTGCGATGGGCTGGCGGGGGAAGTTCCGCTGGTCTACTCTCCTCGTGATTCTGGTAGACGATTATCGAAAATGGGAAAGGCTTTTAAAAGCTGCGTATAAACGGCTGGTTGAAGAGTTTGAGAAGCTCGATGTTCAGATGAATCAAGAGAAGACGCAATAGTCGATCTAAGCGGATATGAAACCTTCAGCTTTCTGGGATTTGATTTTCGGCGAACGAAAACACGCCGTAGCGTCTGGTGTGTGAGGGTCATACCACGGATGAAGGCACGGATAGCATTACTGAGAAGACTTAAGGATGTGTTTCGTCTCCATGACTCCCAACCCGTAGATCGGGTAATAGATGACTCTGTTGATTAAGTCCTTTCAAACCAAACTGGTACACCATATACAATCTTATATTACCAATATTATACTAT
>JAJTYX010000013.1:0-27188 GCA_021462865.1 Gammaproteobacteria bacterium
AGCCGAACCCGAGCGAGCGCAGCACAGGACGTGCGTAGCGAGCGTCCCGGCGCAGGCCGTCCGGACCCGAAGCCCGCGCCTGCGCTGGGCGTCCCGGCGCAGCGTCCCAGCCAGCAAGCTCCTCGCGGGATTGACGAATCGCCCCGCAGATCGGCGATAACCTTTTTATTCGATCAGCGCCCGCTCAGCGCGACATCGCCATGCTCAGGCCGATCGCCAGCACGAGCAGCAGCAGCGCCAGCGCTGCGGCAAACGCAGTGATCTCGGTGCGCCTGGTCTCGGCGACGAACTGGGTCGTCATCGTTTCGTAGGCGCTCCGGAGCGCGTCCGCAGTGCCGGCATGAAAGTACTTGCCGCCGGTGATCTCCGCGATTGCCTTGAGCGTCTCCTCGTCGAGCTGCGTACGCATCCAGCCGCCGCCGAAATCGACATAGCCGCCCTCGGCCGTGCCGAAGCCCACCGTGAACACGCGCACACCCCGATCCGCCGCCAGGCGCGCGGCATCCAGCGGATCGACCCCGACATTGGTCCGCCCGTCACTGAGCAGGACGATGACCGCCGAGGTATTGCTGCCCGGCGGTACGGGCTTGAAGTCGGGCTCGTCCTCCACCTGCGGCGTGCCCAGTGGCGCCGGCTGCAGATCGCTGCGCGCCGCGGACAAGTGCGAGATGTCGAGCGGATCGTCGGGAAAGATCGCCCGCAAGGCGGCCACGAGGCCGCTGCCGGCGGCGGTGAACCGCTGCGGGCGCAGGTTGTCGATTGCCGCCAGCACATCCTCGCGCACGATGGTGGGCTCCTCCGCGATCATGGCCGAGGTGGAGAACGCCACCAGGCCGATGCGCGTGGTGCGCGGTTGGTCGGCGACGAACGCCCGCGCAGCCTCCTTGGCGACGGTCATGCGATCGGGCGGCACGTCGGCGGCGCGCATACTGCCGGAGACGTCGATGGCCAGCACCACCACGGCGCGCTCGGAGGGCAGCGTGAGGACGGCCGCCGGGCGCGCGATGGCCAGCAGCATGGCGACGAACGCCAGGAACAGGACAGCGGGCGGCACATGGCGGCGCCAGGCCCTGCGGCCGGCTGCAGCCTGGCGGAGGAGATCCATGTCGGGGAAGCGCAGGGTCTCGGACTTGCGCCGGCGCAATGCCAGCATGTACAGCACCGGCAACAGCGGCAGGAAAGCAAGCAGCCACAGCAGTCCGGGGGAAAGAAAGCTCACATCCGATCCCTCACAGGATGCGGTTGAACCACAGCACCGACAGGGCCGCCGCCTGCAGCGCCAGCAGGGCGGCAACGGCGACGAAGGCCGCGCTGATCTCCGTCTCGCGGGTCTCCGTCACCAGGCGCGCGCTGACGTCACTGTAGATGGCACGCAGCTCCCCGGCATTATCGGCCGTGAAGAAGCGTGCCAGTGTCACGTCGGCAATCTGCTTCAGTGTCTCCGTGTCCATCTGCACACGCATGGCGACACCCTCGTGCCGGACCACCGCACCCTCCTCCGTGCCGAGTCCCACCGTGAACACGCGTACGCCCCGATCCGCCGCGACCTGCGCGGCGGCCACCGGATCCCGCCCGGCGGTGGTGGCGCCGTCGCTGATCAGCACGATGGCGACGGAAGTCTCCGCGCCGGGGGCTCGCGCGGGCGGTTCACCGGTCTCCGCCGACCCGGCGGAACTATCCCCGAGCGGCTGGTCCTCCTCGGGCACATTCACGTCGAACATCTCCCTGGGAAACAACGCCTGCAAGCCGACCAGGATCGCCTCGCCCACAGCGGTGCCCGCCTGCGGCTCGAGCCGGTCGATGGCTGCGAGCAGGTCCTCGCGGTTCGTGGTGGGCCGCTGCACCTCGAGCGCGGTCTCGGCGAAGGCGACCACGCCGATCTGCGTCGTCGCGGGCTGTTCCGCGATGAACTCGCGCGCCGCCTGCTGCGCGACCGCCAGGCGCGTCGGCGTCACGTCGTCGGCCCGCATGCTGTTGGAAACGTCGATGGCGAGGATGATCACGTCGCGCAGCGACGGCAGGCTCACCACCGCCACGGGCCGCGCCATTGCCGCAATCAGCACGGTCAGCGCGACGAGATACAGCGCCGGCGACAGGATGCGACGCGATCGCGGCACCGTGGCCGTCGGGTTCCCGCGCCAGCGCATGGCGGCGAGCGCAAACCGTTGCTGGCGGCGCGCCATCGCCATCCAGGCGAGCGCCAGCACCGGCAGCAGCAGCCATGCCCAGAGCAGCAGCGGCCACTCGAAAATCATGCCGGCCGCTCGAGGTGACGCGCCAGGCCGACCGTGGACAGAGCGCGGCGCTTGCGCAGTGCCGCGAAACGCAACAACGTTTCCATGAGATCGTCGCCGGTGGACAGCTCCAGCGCATCGACCCCGGCATTGGCGAGCGCCGCCATGATCTGCGCCTCGCGCCGCCCGGCGGCTTCGGCAAAGCGTCGGCGAAAACCCCGATCGCCGGAATCGACGAACATCTGCTCGCCGGTCTCGGCATCCTGCACCACCGCCATGCCGAACTCCGGCAGCTCCGCCTCGGCCGGGTCGTACAGCCGCACGGCCACCACTTCGTGCCGGCGGCTCAACTGAGCGAGCGGCTGCGCCCAGCCCGGCGTGCTGATGAAATCCGACACCAGGAACACGAGCGAGCGGCGCGGCATGATCCGGATGGCGGCGCGCAACAGTTCGCCGAGGTCGGTGCGCGGCGCCTTCGGCAAACCCGGGCGGTTCATCAGCGCGTGCAGGAAGTGCAGCACGTGGCGCCGTCCGGTGCGCGGCGCGATCACGGCCTCGATGCCGGCGCCGTAGATGATCGCGCCCACGGGGTTACCGTGGCGCGTCAGCACGCGTGCCAGCACCGTGACGAAGTGATTGAGGATGTCGCGCTTGCTGGCGTCCGTGCCGAAGTCCACCGAAGGGCTCAGGTCCAGCAGGAACCAGGTGACGACCTCGCGGTCCTCCATGTACTGGCGCACGTGCAGCGACTGCAGGCGTGCGGTCACGTTCCAGTCGATGTGGCGCACGTCGTCGTGCGGCTGGTATTCGCGCACATCGGCGAGATCCAGCCCGGCCCCGCGAAACAGGGTGCGATAGCTGCCGTGGAGCAAACCGTCCAGCCGCCGCAGCACCGTCCATTCGAGATGGCGGAGAACAGCCTCGGGGGTCGGCGGTAACGCGGACATTCAGGCCTCCTGCTGCCGCCCGCTACACCTTGCGCCGCTGCGGCAGGAACATGGTGATGACGAACAGCGCAGCGAACACCGCGAGGGCACCGAGCATGGCGCGCGGGTGATCGAGCGGCGCCAGCCAGACCTCTTCATACCAGCCGTAGTTGGGCAGCGTCTCGCCGAACGTGATCCAGAGAATCGCCTTGGTCGGGATCGCATAACGGATCGCAGCCATGATGCGCGTGAACTTCATGAGCCGCCACAGCAAATAGAAACCCCAGGCCGTGAGCAGCCCGATCAGCACGTAGTGCAACCGGGTGCCGTAGCCGACCACTCGCGGGTCGGCGAGCAGCAGGGCGGCGCCGTAGCAGAACCAGGTGACGTAGACCGTCTCGATGAAAGTGATGCGGCAGTAGTTGCGCCCCTGCGCGGAGTCCGGCCGTCCGAAGTCGAGGCGGAAACGTCTTTGCAGCCACAGGAATGCGTTGCAGCGGGTGTCACGGCTGAGAATGAAGTACAGCATCGTGACGATGCAGATGCCGAGCGAGCCCTGGATGAACAGCAGGTTGTTCGGCCAGCGGGTATCGGCATCGAGCGCCGGCATGGGCAGGCCGAGTGACACTTCGTTGATGCGGAAACTGAAGCTCGCCCAGCCCGTCCAGAGCAGCAGGCCGCAGGCAAAACCGATCAGGGTGCCGGCGACCTCGGTGTTGCGGCGAATCCCCCAGATCAGCAGCAACAGCCCGGCCATGCCCACAGGCACATAGGCCAGCCACAAGCCGACGGACTCCGACAGGCTCCGCGCGAGCATGGACAGGCTGTGAGTCAGCGGCATCGCGAGCAGCACGACGACCAGCGCGATGAAGCCGACCAGCGGCGGCCGGTAGAGCCGCCCGATCGAGCTGCCCGGGAGCGACGCGGCAGTATCCTGCGATGTCGTCGTCATCGACGCGGGCCCGCGGTGTGTTGCGCGCCGGCAGGCCAGAAGCGGGATGCCGGCGTGCTCGGGCTTCGGTTCAGCATGCTGGCGCCATCACCGGGCAAGCGAAGCCGTGCTACCCGGCCGCGGGCTTTCCAGTGGCTTCGCGGGTGGCACGATTCGCGCCATCAGCCGGCGGATGATTTCATCGGGCGTCATGTTCTCCGTGAGCGCTTCGTAGGAAAGCACCAGGCGATGGCGCAGCACATCGGGCGCGAGGTCGGTCAGATCCTCGGGCAGCACGTAGTCGCGGCCGCGCAGGTACGCGAGCGCGCGGCCGCCCTCGATGAGATGGATGGACGCGCGCGGGCTCGCCCCATAGCTGACGTAGCGCGAGAGCTCCGTCACCCCGGCCAGCCCGGGATTGCGCGTCGCGGCGACCAGGCGCACCACATAGGTTATGAGCGCGGGATCGACGAACACCCGCCGGCATTCCTGCTGCAGGCCGGCCAGCTGCTCCATGGACGCCACTGCCGCCAGTGCCGGCGCCACACCCGTCACGCGCTCGACGATGACGAATTCCTCATCGGTGGTCGGATAGCCCACCAGCACCTTCATCATGAAGCGATCCACCTGCGCCTCGGGCAGCGGATAGGTGCCCTCGCTCTCGATCGGATTCTGCGTGGCCATGACCAGGAACGGCTGGGGCACCTTATAAGTCTCGCCGGCGATGGTGACCTGGTACTCCTGCATCACCTCCAGGAGCGCGCTCTGCACCTTGGCCGGCGCGCGGTTGATTTCGTCGGCGAGCAGGAGGTTGGTGAACACCGGACCGAGCGCCACGGAGAAATCGCCGGTCTTCTGGCTGTAGATCCGTGTGCCGACGACGTCGGCCGGCACGAGATCCGGCGTGAACTGGATGCGCTTGAAGCTGCCTTGCAGGGTACGGGCCAGCGTCTTCACCGTCAGCGTCTTGGCGAGACCAGGCACGCCCTCCACCAGCAGGTGCCCCTGTGCCAGCAGGGCCACCAGCACGCGCTCGAGAAAATGGTCCTGGCCGACCACCACCTTCTTCACCTCGTAGAGAACCCGCTGCATCAACGGGGCAATGTCGGTGGCGCTGTTCGTGTCGTTCATGATCGTGGCTCGGTCCTGTTCTGGTGGTGGGCCGTCAGAAGGGCGAAACGCCCGCCGCCGCTGCCGCGTTCTCGATGGGCACGGCAAAGGCGATGCCGACGAAGAAACCCTCGTCGATGGGATTGAGGATGGAAGTGACGATACCCACCACGTCGCCCTCGCGCGTGACGAGCGGGCCGCCCGAACTGCCCGGATTCGCGGCGGCATCGAACTGGATGAGATCGATCAGGTTGCGCTGACCTTCCTCGGAGTAGTGCTGGCGCCTGAGCCCCGACACCACGCCGAAGGTGGCCGTGGGGCCGATGCCGAAGGGAAAGCCCACCGCCAGCACCTCGTCGCCGGTTTTCAGGCCCCTCGTCGAGCGCAGCGTCGCCGGAAAGAGATCATCGGGCAAGATCGTGGCCCTGATGATGGCCAGATCATGCTCGGGCTGGACGTCGAGCACCTCGACATCGGACTCCGTGCCGTCGAAAAACACCACGCCGACCTTCTCGGCGCCGGCGATGACGTGCACGTTGGTGAAAATCATGCCGTCCTCGGAGAACACCACGCCAGTGCCGACCCCGCGCACGGAAAACTCACCGGCCGCTTCGCCGGGACCCGCGCCGGGTTCGTTCGGCCCGGAGTCGTTCGGCTCGACCGAACCCTGCCCGCCCGGATTCTGCGGTCGCGGCGCCGATGGTTTTTTCGCTTCGTTGCGTTTGCCGCCGTCGCTGGCGGCCGCCTGCTTGCCGTTCTCGCTGAGGCGGCGCACCAGCACCACGGACGGCCGGATGATCTCGTAGGCGGTCGCCGCGCGGGAGGGTTCGGGCGGCTGCTTCTTCAGCGTGTGCAGCACGGCCGCATCGATATCCCGCTGCGTCAGCTTCTGCGGCGCCGGCGTAACCAGCGTGTAGATGCCGACCGCCAGCAGCGCGGCAAGCAGGCCCGAGCCGAGCAGCAGCGGGCGATCATGGCGCCGCGCGAACGCCGCCAGGCGGGCACGCCACGATGGCGGCGGCCCCGATGGCGGCCCTGCACCGTCCGGCATCTCGCGGTGGGTGCGGGGGGACCTGCTGTAGAGCGACGTGCGTTTCATGGCTCGCGCTTGTCGGCGTCTCAATGTGCGAAATCTTAAGCCGCTTCCGGGCAGGCCGCGACATCGCTATCGCACGTCAATTAATCGCTGTCGGCGCACCGGGAAAACCTCGAAAACTACGACCTGACCTATGGCCCCCGGCACCTGCCCCCGGGGTTCTCACGGTCTTCGTCGCCGCGTGCCCGCTGTCTTCGGCATTGGCGGCCGTGGCCACCTCGATGGCCGTGCCGTGAGCGCCTCGCCCGGATCCGCCCATCGGGAGCTTGCGCTGGCCGCCGCGAGCCCGGTGCCCGAGCCCGGTGCCGGAGCATTTGATTATTCGATTTTCAACGCCTGTACGATGCCCCGCACGACCATCTCCAGGCAGCATCGAGCGATGCTGCCACTCGCAACAATCAAATAGTCAAATGCTCCGGCACCGGGATCCGCGATCAGCGACCCGAATGCACGCGGCTCGAGGTCGGCTGAGTCTTCGAACAATATTAAGGCGCGGCGGGCAGCCTTCATGTATGGTGGGCTCGCTCGTTGTCTATGAGCATTCCTGTTTTTGGCCGGTCGAGAGGCGACCTGCCAAAGCCTGATTTCTCAGAAGCACCCTCGAACCATGCGGCAGCATGACTCTGCCGACTCCACCCCTTCCAATATGAGTGTACCGAAATGACCAAGTTATTCGTTGGCAACCTGCCTTTCGACGCGACGGAAGATGCTCTCCGCGCCCTGTTCACGGCCCATGGCCCCGTCGATAAGGTCGCCCTGATCATGGACCGGGATACCGGTCGACCGCGGGGCTTCGGTTTCGTCGAGATGGCCAATTCGGACGCCGCGCGCGCAATGCAGGCTCTGAATGGCACCGAATTCGGAGGACGCGCCCTGAAGGTCAATGAAGCCCAGGAGCGGGAGCGCTCCCCAGGCGGCAACCGCGGGGGGGCGCGACGCTACTGAACCACCCACGCCACGCCTGGCGCCGGAGCTGCCGTCTTACCGGCGAGCGGCGATGCTGACCCTGCGATTTGCCCTGGCACCCGGCGAGGCGCTGGTCTGCTCGCGCGCGGTGTGCTTTCGATTCAGTGCCGACGGCACGCTGCGGGGTGGGGACAACTCCGTTGCCGCCCAGCGCGGGACTGGCGGCTGGCGGATTGGTCAGCGTCTCTATCGCGAACTCGAGTGCGCCGGCCCGGTCATCCTGACGGCCCGGCGCACCCGGGCCAACAACACTGTCCGCCATGGTCCGTTCAACCTGGTCCGAACGTCCGCGGGACTGCTGATCGCGGACGACGCCAGCCTGGGTATATACCTGCCGACATGGGAAGACATGATCTCTGTCTCCTGGCATGAGGTCGTGCTGCGGCAGGCACCCGCAACCTTATGAAGATCACCTGCACAAGGAGTCCCGATGCGTCCACCGAATTACCACCAGGCCAGGAAACAAAAGGAGCAGCGCCGCAAGCTCCGCCAGGACGAGAAGCTGCAACGACGAACGGCGCGCGTAAGGAAAGGTGAAGATTCGAGTCCGGCCGGCGAACCGACAGCGCCGCAGCCAGTTCCGTCAAAGCCTGGTGAGTCGCACTAGAAGTTGCGCGCTCGTCAAAGTGGTACTACGAAAAACTCGCAACTGAGACTTCCGAGCGTCTGGCCGGAAACGGCATGCTCCAGAACCACATTCAGAATGCGCGAGGGGCGCAAGTCGCGGAAATGAAAAAGTGTTCGCCAGTCTCAGCACAGAGACTCAGCGAACCCCTGACTACTTGGCGGAGAGGGTGGGATTGATTCGCCCGCGGGTACGCGGGCTCACCCCTGCGGGGCGCCTGCGGCGTCCTAAACTGCTCTGCAGTTTTGTCGAACCGATGGGTTCTCACCGGGCACCCACTCACTGGTGAATGAAAAAGGGGCCACGAGGGCCCCTTTTTCATTCACTGGCGGAGAGGGTGGGATTCGAACCCACGATACGCCTTTTGAGCGTATAACGGTTTAGCAAACCGCCGCCTTCGGCCACTCGGCCACCTCTCCGAAATTTGTTCGCATCCCATCGGGCGGGCCCGAGTCGGACGCAAATTCTGCGGGCATTCCCGCTGTCAGGAATATGCCTGAGCAATACGATACCCGTAACGGGCGGCGTCCGACAGGGCGTCAGCGCACAATTCCACCCGATGGTGCTGCGGCAGCCTGCAGCGAACTCAGTCGACGACGGTCGCCACTCCGTGATCGCCCGCGCCGTTGCCATTTTTCTGCTCGCGGCAGATGCGCTGGAAAATCTCCTCGCGGTGCACGCTCCCCTCGCGGGGCGCTTTCACGCCGAGCCGCACCTGGTTGCCTTTGACCCCGAGCACCGTGACATCGACGTCGTTGCCGATGATGACCGTTTCGCCCACCCGCCTCGTGAGGATCAGCATGGACTCCCCCTTTTTTTATGGTCTTCTTTTCCGACCGGCGCGGCCCGGATCATAACCCAGTTTTTTCTGGCGGCGCCATAGCGACGCCTGTCGCCAGCACCGGCGGCACCGGGAAACCATGGCTTTTCCGCCGGGCAGCCGCGCCCCGGGCACGGTTACAGGCGCGCTTCGACCCAGCCTGCGACCGCCGCGAGCGCCTCGTTCAGCGCCGCCGGGTCGTTGCCGCCGGCCTGCGCGAAATCCGGACGCCCGCCGCCCCTGCCGCCGACCTTCTCCGCGACCGCGCTGACCAGTTCGCCGGCCTTGATCCGGCCACTGAGATCCCGGGTGACGCCGGCGGCAAGCGACACCTTCGGCCCCTGCGGGTCGACGGCGGCCAGCACGACGACGGCCGAGCCGAGCTTGTCTTTCATGCGGTCGACGACCTCGCGCAGCGTCTTCGGGTCGGTGCCGTCGTCGAGACGGTGGGCGAGCAGTTTCACGCCCGCCACCGTGGTGGCGTGTCCCGCCAGGTCGGTGCTGCCAGCGCCGCCGGCGAGCTTTGCCTTGAGCTGCTGCACTTCCTTGTCGAGCGCGCGGTTTCGTTCCAGCAACTGGCGAACCTTCGGCTCGAGGTCCTCGCGCCCCCCCTTGAGCAGGCCGCTTAACTGCGCGAGCGTGGCCTCCTCCGCGGCGACCCGGTCGAGCGCGAGCTGCCCGGTGACCGCCTCGATGCGGCGGATGCCGGCAGCGATGCCCGACTCGCCCGCGATCTTGAACAGCCCGATGTCGCCGGTGCGCGCCGCGTGGGTGCCGCCGCAGAGTTCCGTGGAGAACTCCCCGAAGCGCAATACACGCACCTGGTCGCCGTACTTCTCGCCGAAGAGTGCCATCGCGCCGCTGGCAACCGCTTCGTCGTATTTCATGAGGCGGGTCTCGCCGGGCAGGTTGGCGCGGATGCCGGCATTGACCCGGCGCTCGATCTCGGCGAGTTGCCCGGCCGAGACCGCCTCGTAGTGCGAGAAATCGAAGCGCAGCCGGTCCGGCGCCACGAGCGAACCTTTCTGCGTCACATGAGTGCCGAGTACGCTGCGCAGCGTGGCGTGCAGGAGGTGGGTCGCCGAGTGATTGAGGACGGTGGCGTTGCGGGCTCCCGCAGCCACTTCGGCCTCGACCTCGGCACCGACGCTGATGCTGCCCGATTCGCACACGCCGATATGCAAGTGCGCCTCACCGCTCTTTTGCGTGTCCTCCACGCGAAAGCGGAACCGGCCGGCTTGGATCACGCCCTGGTCGCCGACCTGCCCGCCGCTCTCCGCATAGAACGGGGTGCGATCGAGCACGAGCGCGCCGGCCGCGCCGCTGTCGAGCGATTGCGCCGGCCCGTCGCCCCGCAGGATGGCGGTCACGCGACCGCGATCGACCAGCCTGTCGTAACCGCTGAACTCGCTTTTCTGCGAGAGCTGCAGCGTCGTCGCCTGGCTCATCTCGAACCGGCTCGCCGCGCGGGCGCGCTCGCGCTGCTCGTTCATGGCCAGCTCGAAGCCCTCACGGTCGATGGTGATGCCGCGCGCGCGGACCACGTCCGCGGTGAGGTCCACGGGAAAGCCGTAGGTGTCGTAGAGCCTGAACACGACGTCGCCGGGCAGTTGCCGGCCGGAGAGCCCGGCAAGCGCATCCTCGAGGATGCGCATGCCCTTGGAGAGCGTCTCGGCAAAACGCTGTTCCTCGGCCTCGAGTACCCGCCCGACATGCGCCGCGGCGCTGGTGAGTTCCGGGAATGCGCGACCCATTTCCCGCTCGAGCGGTGCGACCAGCCGGTGGAAGAACGGCCCCTCGACGCCTAGTTCGTAGCCGTGGCGCAGTGCGCGCCGGATGATGCGCCGGAGCACGTAGCCGCGTCCCTCGTTGCCGGGCAGCACGCCGTCGCAGACCAGGAAACTCGCCGCGCGGATGTGGTCCGCGATGACGCGCAGCGACGCGGAGCCGCGATCCTTCGCATGAGTGATCTCCGCCGCCGCGTCGATCAGGTTCCTGAACAGATCGATGTCGTAGTTGCTGTGCACGCCCTGCAGGACGGCGGCGATGCGCTCGAGCCCCATGCCGGTGTCCACCGAGGGCTTGGGCAACGGCGTAAGCTTGCCGTCGCCGGCACGATCGAACTGCATGAACACCAGGTTCCAGATCTCGACGTAGCGGTCACCGTCCTCCTCGGGCGAGCCGGGCGGGCCGCCGGCCACGCCCGGGCCGTGGTCGTAGAAGATCTCGGTGCACGGCCCGCAGGGGCCGGTATCGCCCATGGACCAGAAGTTGTCGCGTTCGTCGCGCCGGGTCACGCGCTTCGGGTCCACCCCGATGTGCCTGACCCACAGGTCGGCCGCTTCGTCGTCGTCGCGAAACACCGTGACCCACAGGCGCTCGCGGGGAATGGCGAACTCCTTCGTGACCAGTTCCCAGGCGAACTCGATCGCTTCGCGCTTGAAGTAGTCACCGAAGCTGAAGTTGCCGAGCATCTCGAAGAACGTGTGATGTCGCGTCGTGTAGCCCACGTTCTCCAGATCATTGTGCTTGCCGCCGGCGCGCACGCAGCGCTGCGAACTCGTCGCGCGCTTGTACTCGCGCGGGTCGCGGCCGAGGAAGACGTCCTTGAACTGCACCATGCCCGCATTGGTGAAGAGCAGCGTCGGGTCGTTACCCGGCACGAGCGGCGAGCTCGGCACGATGCGGTGGCCGTTGGCGGCGAAGTAATCGAGGAAACGCTGTCTGATCTGCTCGGTTTTCATCTGTCGCCGTCAAAAAGTCGATTAGGTTGCCGTAGGGTGGGCATTGTAGGAGCGGCACGAGCCGCGCGGGTAGCCACGGCAGGCCGTGGCCGGAGCCGCCCCTGCCCGGCGCTAATCCGCCTCGTCGTCGACCGCCGCGCGGACCTGCCCGGCGGTGAAGCCGCGATACTCGAGGAAACGGGACTGGCGGGCGCGCTCGCGGAAGTCCTGCGGCACACCGGCGCCGAAGCGCCGTTGCCGCACGTCCCGCGCGGCAGCGTTCCAGTCGCGGGCGCCGGCGAGACCATCCTCGATGGCCTCGTCGCCGATACCGCGCTCGCGCAGTTCGGCGCGGATTCTAATGGGTCCGTGCCCTTTACGGATACGGGAGGCGACAAACGCCCCGATGAAGCGGCTTTCGTCCGCGAGCCCCTCGCGCGCGAGCTCTGCGAGCGCCGTGTCGATCTCGGCCGCGTCGAATGCCCGCTCGCCGAGCTTGGCGCGCAGTTCCGCGAGCGAATGCTCGCGGCGCGCGAGCAGGTCCATGGCTACGCGGCGCGCGCTCTTCGGTGCCGGGGCCATCGCTGCGCTCCATGAACCACGGGCCGCGGCGCCGGGGACGTCAGCCGCAACGCCGGCCTGGCCCCGTGCGGCATCAGGCTTCCTTGGCAGCCGCCTCCGGCTCGGCGTCCTTCACCGCCGCAACCTCGGTCGACTTCGGCAGCGCCAGCGCGCGCACCTTGCCCTCGATCTCGCGGGCAATCTCCGGGTGCTGCAGCAGGTACTCGCGGGCGTTCTCCTTGCCCTGGCCGACACGTTCGCGCCCGTAGTTGAACCAGGCGCCGGACTTGGCAACGATGCCGTGCTTCACGCCGAGCTCGATCAGCTCGCCCTCGCGCGAGATGCCGTGGTCGTAGAGGATCTCGAACTCCGCCGTCCGGAACGGCGGCGCCACCTTGTTCTTCACCACCTTGACGCGGGTCTCCGCGCCGATGACCTCCTCGCCCTTCTTGATCGAGCCGATGCGGCGGATGTCGAGCCGCACCGAGGCGTAGAACTTCAGCGCGTTGCCGCCGGTGGTGGTTTCCGGGTTGCCGAACATCACGCCGATCTTCATGCGGATCTGGTTGATGAAGACGACGATGGTGTTGGAGCGCTTGATGTTGCCGGTGAGCTTGCGCAGCGCCTGGCTCATGAGCCGCGCCTGCAGGCCCACGTGCGAGTCGCCCATCTCGCCCTCGATCTCGGCCTTCGGCGTGAGCGCTGCCACCGAGTCCACGACGATGACGTCCACCGCCCCGGAGCGCACCAGCAGGTCGGTGATCTCGAGCGCCTGCTCGCCGGTGTCGGGCTGCGACACCAGCAGATCGTTGACGTTCACCCCGAGTTTCTCGGCATAGATCGGGTCGAGCGCGTGCTCGGCGTCCACGAATGCCGCCGTGCCGCCGTTGCGCTGGCACTCGGCGATCACCTCGAGAGTGAGCGTGGTCTTGCCCGAGGACTCCGGTCCGAAGATCTCGACCACCCGGCCGCGAGGCAGTCCGCCGACTCCGAGCGCGATGTCGAGACCGAGCGAGCCGGTCGGGACCACCTCGATGTCGCGCGTGGCTCCGCCATCGCCGAGCCGCATGACCGAGCCCTTGCCGAACTGCCGTTCAATCTGTCCGAGTGCGGCGGCAAGCGCCTTTTTGCGGTTTTCGTCCATAAATTCAGGTCACCGGGGTGTCATGTGTCTGGTCGGGAATGGATCGGATTATTCCACAGATCGCCGTGCGCGGCAGAGGCGAAAAAAAGCGCTGTTCACACAGAATCTGGAGCCCGGCTGGCTCTTGCACGGCCCGTCCACCAGCGCCGCGCTCAGCCCCGCCCTTCGCCCACGGGAAAGTCCGCGACGACCCGATAGCGCGCCCCTGCGGCCAGGGTCTGCGATTCCACCAGCGAAAACCCCGTGACCGGCCACTCGACCGGGCGCGGATGCTGTTCCACGGGCGCCGACGCCACTTTGCGGGCGAGCGTGAGGTGCGGGTGAAACGGTCGCAAATCCGGCGGCTGCTCGACCGCTGCCAGCGCCGTGGTGAGTTCCGCGACGAACCGCGCCAGCGACGCCGGCGGCGCGCTCGGCCCGAACCAGAGCACCCGCGACGCGGGGAAATAGCCGAGGCGATCGAGCAGCAACGTCAGCGGCTCGAGGCGGCAACCGGCGGCAGCAGCGCGGACCGCATCGAAGCGCTCGTCCGGCACACTGCCGAGGAAGGCGAGCGTCAGGTGGAAATCGCGGGGTGGCACGGGCCGCCCGCCGCAATGGCGCACCAGCGCGCGTGTCGCGCGGACCAGCGCTGCGCGGGTGACCGCGTCGGGCCACAGCGCAAAGAACAGCCGGTGCACGCGCACCGCCGCCGCGGTCATGAGGCGTCCGGCCGAAACTCCCGGCCGCGCGCCGACGACACCGCCTTCATGGTGCCGTCAGCTGGTTCAGGACTCCCTCCAGCGCCGCAATCACGCTCTGGCAGCGGATCGAGTCCCGGTCGCCTTCGAACCGGCGCGAGTCGCTGACGAGCTGCACGCCCGGCCCCGCCCAGGCGAAACAGACGCTGCCGACTGGCTTGTCGCTCGTGTCGCCGCCCGGCCCGGCGATGCCGGTGACTGCAACCGCGATCTCGGCGCCGCTGATGAGCCGCGCGCCGGTGGCCATCTGCTCGGCGACATCCTCGCTGACCGCGCCCTGCCCGGCGAGCGTCTCCTCGCTGACGCCGAGCAACGCGCATTTCGCCTGGTTGCTGTAGACGACGAACCCGTAACCGAACCAGGCGGAGCTGCCGGGCCGGTCGGTCAGGCACTTGGCGATCCAGCCCCCGGTGCAGGACTCGGCCACCGCGATGCGCGCGCGGGTGGTCTCCAGTTCCCGGGCGATGCGTCGCACCAGATCCTCGATGCGAGCCACGTCGACGGTCATGAGTCGCAGACCGGGATGACAGAGCAAAACTTCTTGCCGATCAGCTCCATAGCGAGTGAACCTCGAACGGCCGGGCTACGGGAAGTCAGGTGGCGATCCGCGTCAGTCGCGAGTCTCAACCAGACCGCGGTACAAGGTCAAATAGGCGGCGACCATGTCGGCCACGCGAAACTCCCGCGCTGCGAATTCCCAGGCGGCCTGCGCGAACAAGCGCCGCCGTGTCTCGTCCTGCAACAGCCCGGTGAGCGCGATCGCCAGTGCGCTCGCATCTCCGGCGCGCACCAGGTAACCGGTGCGTCCGTCAGCAACGATCTCGGGCACGCCGCCCGCGCGGAAGGCGACCACCGGCACGCCCGCGGCCTGCGCCTCGAGCACGGCGAGCCCGAGTCCTTCCTCGAGCGCAGGATGCACCACGAGATCGAGCCGGCCGAGGAACTCGGGCAGGTCCGCGCGAAAACCGGCGAAACGCACCGAGCCCTCGATGCCGGCGTCGCGGGCAAGGCGGCGCAGGCGCGCCTCCCATGCACCGCGGCCGAACAGCAGCAGCCGTGCTGCGGGACAGGCCTGCACCACCTCGCGCCAGGCGCGGAACAGCGGTTCGTGGCCTTTGCGCGGAATCAACTGCGCCACGCAGCCGACGAGCGGGCTGCGCGGATCGAGCTGGAATTCTCGCGCGAGCCGCTCGCGCGACCAGGCGGGCTCGACCAGCGCCGCGTCCACCGCGCTGCGGATCAACGCGATGCGGGCCGCCGGCACGCCCGCACGCTCGAGCTGGCGGCGAATGTGCTCAGCGATGACCACAACGCGCCGGTAGGGCCGGTACTTGAGCCCGGCGGCCAGGCGTCCCTCGGCGCGATCCACCCGCCGCGTCAGCACGGCGGGAATGCCGGCCCGGGCAGCGGCCCTGCCGCCGAGCCATTCCCCGCCGCGACGGCTGTGGACGTGAACGATATC
The DNA here is from genome assembly GCA_021462865.1 of Gammaproteobacteria bacterium. Taxonomy (GTDB): domain Bacteria; phylum Pseudomonadota; class Gammaproteobacteria; order Steroidobacterales; genus QUBU01. The sequence continues at coordinate 15,339 of JAJTYX010000013.1, forward strand.
CGGCGCCAGTGCTCCGAGGAGCCGCGCGAAGCGTCCGATGAACGGCAGGTCGAGGTCGCCGCGCATCGGCAGGGCGTGTACCGCGATACCGGAGCGGGGCGCGGCATCCTCGATCTCGCTGCCCGCGGGGCAGGCGAGCGTCGTTTTCACGCCGCGACCCTGCAGGCCACGGCAGAGCAGCAGCACCTGGCGCGCGCCGCCGTACACGTGCCTTCCGGTTTCCAGGTGCAGGACGTGCATGCGCGGATGTTAACGGGTTCGCGACGGGCCCGAGGCACCGCCCTCAACTCAGGCACTGCCCCCGGGCCGGCGGCGTTTATCATCGGCAGCCGGAATCCGTAAGCATGACCCAGCCCCACCGCCAGGACACGCCACCCGCCGACCCCGGCCACACACCGATGATGCAGCAGTACCTGCGCATCAAGGCCGAGTGCCCGGAGTTGCTGCTGTTCTATCGCATGGGCGATTTCTACGAGCTGTTCTACGAGGACGCGCGCCGCGCCGCGCGGCTGCTCGACATCACGCTCACCAGCCGCGGCCAGTCGGCCGGGCAGCCGATCCCGATGGCAGGCGTGCCCGTGCACGCGGTGGAAAGCTATCTCGCGCGGCTGGTGCGCCAGGGCGAGTCGGTCGCGATCTGCGAGCAGATCGGCGATCCCGGTGCCGCCCGCGGCCCGGTCGATCGGCAGATCGTGCGCATCGTGACGCCCGGCACGCTCACCGATGAGGCCCTGCTCGAAGCGCGTCGCGAGAACCTGATCGCCGCCGTGTGCCGCGGCAGAACCATCGGGCTCGCCTGGCTCGAGTTGTCCTCCGGGCGCTTCTGCGTCACCGAACTGGCTGACGAAGGGGAACTCGCGGGTGAAATCGGGCGGCTCAGTCCCGCCGAGGTGCTGGTGGAGGAAGGCCCTTCGTCCACGGTTGCGCGCGGCATCCGGGCCCGTCCGCCCTGGCACTTCGACCTCGACGCGGCGCGGCGCACGCTGTGTGCACAGTTCGGAACGCGCGATCTCGCCGGCTTCGGCTGCGAGGCGCTCGAGAACGCGGTGCGGGCCGCCGGTTGCCTCCTGCAATACGTGCGCGACACGCAGCGCTCCGCGCTGCCGCACCTGCGCGGCATCACGACCGAGCAGCGTGACGACGCCCTGCTGATGGATGCGGCCACCCGGCGCAACCTCGAGATCGAGACGAGTCTCGGCGGCGACGACGAACTCACGCTCGCCGGCGTCATGGACCACTGCGCCACCACCATGGGCAGCCGGCTGCTGCGTCGCTGGCTCAACCGGCCGCTGCGCGCACACGCGGTGCTCGGGCGGCGCTACCAGGCGCTCGATGCGCTGCGCACCAGCGGCCATGCAGCGCTCGCGGAGGGCCTGCGGGCAATTGGCGATCTCGAGCGCATCCTCGCCCGGGTCGCACTGAAGTCCGCCCGCCCGCGCGACCTCGCGCAGCTGCGCCTGGCGCTGCAGCTCGCCCCGGGGCTGCGCCGGCAACTGGCGGCGTTCGACTCACCGCTGCTCGCCTCGCTCGCCGCACAGCTCGGCGATCATGCCGAGACCCGCGCATGGCTCGAGCGTGCGCTCATCGAAGACCCGCCGATGCTGATCCGCGACGGCGGCGTGATCGCGCACGGCTACGATCCGGATCTCGATGAACTGCGCGACATCGCCACCAACGCCGACCAGTACCTGCTCGATCTCGAAGCGCGGGAGCGCCAGCGCACCGGGCTGCCCTCACTCAAGGTGGGGTACAACCGCGTCCATGGGTACTACATCGAGATCACGCGCGCGCAGGCGGCGAACGCCCCGACGGACTACCAGAGGCGCCAGACGCTGAAAGGCGCCGAGCGCTACATCACGCCGGAACTCCAGGCTTTCGAAGGCAAGGTGCTCTCGGCCCGCGAGCGGGCGCTCAGCCGCGAGAAGGATCTCTACAACGCGCTGCTCGAGCGCCTGCTGGAGGCACTCCCCGGCCTGCGCGACCTGGCCAGCGCACTGGCCGAGGCGGACGTGCTCGCCACACTCGCCGCGCGCTCCGTCGATCTCGGCTTCTGCCGCCCGCAGCTCACGGAGGAGCCGGTCATCAGCATCCGCGCCGGACGTCACCCCGTGGTGGAACAGGTACTCGACGAACCGTTCATTCCGAACGACCTCGAGCTCGGCGCGGAACGGCGCCTGCTGGTGATCACCGGACCCAACATGGGTGGCAAGTCGACCTTCATGCGCCAGGCGGCACTGATCGCGATTCTTGCCCACGTCGGCAGCTTCGTGCCGGCCGATGCCGCCCGCCTCGGCCCGCTCGACCGGATCTTCACGCGCATCGGCGCGGCCGACGATCTCGCCGGCGGCCGCTCCACCTTCATGGTGGAGATGACCGAGACCGCCAATATCCTCAACAACGCGACCGCGCAGAGCCTGGTGCTGATGGACGAGGTGGGCCGCGGGACCAGCACCTTCGACGGGCTCTCGCTCGCCTGGGCGGCAGCGCATTACATCGGCGAACGCATCGGCTCGTTCACCCTGTTCGCCACGCATTACTTCGAGCTGACCGAACTCGCCGCGGAGCTGCCCCGCTGCGCCAACGTGCACCTCGATGCCACCAGCCACGGCGAGCGGCTGGTGTTCATGCACGCGGTGAAGGACGGCCCGGCGAACCAGAGCTACGGACTGCAGGTGGCAGCGCTGGCCGGCGTACCGGGCACGGTGCTCTCCCGCGCCCGCAGTTATCTCGCCGAACTGGAGCAGCAGGCGCGCGAACACCGCGACCCGCGGCCGCAGGCGGAGCTGGATCTGCGTCCCGCACCGGTCGTCGACCCGCTGCGCGATGCACTTGCCGACATGGACCCGGACCGGATGTCGCCGCGCGAAGCGCTCGATGCGATCTACCAGTTGAAGAAGCTGTGAGGGGCGCTGTCGGTGCCGCTATCGGTACCGGTACTGCGGATTCGGAAACTCTGGCGTTCCCGGCCGGCACGTCGGGTATGTCGCACCGGTTTCAAACTACTTTCCGAATCCGCAGTAGCGGCACCCTTCAACGCGCGAATTTTCCGTGGCGCAGAAAATAGGCCGTCTGCGAAGCGACCAGGGGTGACACCAGCAACCCGGTGTGGCTCACCGCCAGCTCCAGGTGATCCGTGATGCCGGGTAACTGCGTTTCGATCACCGCCACAGTGCCGTCGTTCGGCTCCGGCAGATTCTCCAGCACTATCCCGGCGCCCGCCGCGAGTGTGCCGGCGATCACGCCGACCTCGTGCGTCCCGCGGTACTCCTTCAAGCCGCCATTGAGAACGGCCTCGCGAATGGTCGCGCCGAGGATCTCCTGGCCGAAAGGCAGTGCCGCCATCGCGCGCGCCGCCATACTGCCCCGCAGGGGCGAACCGAGGCACACGACCCGGCCGGGGCGATTGCCCGGATAACGGATCAGCGTATGCAGTGCGAGCACGCCGCCGAGACTGTGCCCGACGATGTGCAGGGTCTCGCCCTCCACATCGGCGAGATACTCGGCGAGCAGGCGGATGTTGTCCTCGAGCCCCACCTGGACCGTGTGATAGCTGTACTGCCGCGTGTCGAAACCGTAGTCATCGCGCAGCCGGTCACGCAGCAGCCCGCTCTCGAGCCCCGTCATCCACAGCCCGTGGACCAGCACGACGGTCTCGCCGGCCGCGGCAAAGGATACGACGCTGGCGAGGGGCACACTGCCGAGTGCCAGGAGGAATTGGCGGCGATGCATCATCAGGACGGTGCCGGAGCATTTGATTAATTGATTATTTCATGACCGCTCAATGCGGTTCGCGCCAGCGCTGAAACAATCAAATAATCAAATGCTCCGGCACTGCTCACTTCGGCTCGGCGCTGCGCACGCGGATGCCGGTTTCCTTCAACTGCAGCGGCGAAACCTCACCCGGGGCATCGGTCATGAGGCAGCTGGCCATCTGCGTCTTCGGAAACGCGATCACGTCACGGATGCTGCCGGCCCCGGACATCAGCATCACCAGCCGGTCGAGACCGAAAGCGATGCCACCGTGCGGCGGACAGCCGTAACGCATGGCGCGCAGCAGGAAGCCGAACTTCGCCTCGGCCTCCTCGGCCGGCAACCCGAGCACGCGAAACACCGCCGACTGCATCGCCTCGGTGTGGATGCGGATCGAGCCGCCACCGATCTCGGTGCCGTTGAGCACCATATCGTAGGCACGCGACAGGGCGCGGCCCGGGTCGCCCTCGAGGTCGGCCGGGCTGGCCACCTTCGGTGCGGTGAACGGGTGATGCAGGGCCGCCCAGCGCTTTTCCTGCGGGTCCCACTCAAAGCCGGGAAAGTCGACCACCCAGAGCGGGCGCCAGCCCTCGGCGACGAGGCCGCGGTCGTGGCCGAGCTTGATTCGTAGCGCGGCGAGTGAGTCGTTGACCACCTTGCGCTTGTCGGCGCCGAAGAAAATCAGGTCGCCGGCTGCAGGCGCGAGCCGCTCGAGCAGCCCGGCCACAGTGGCGTCGGGCATGAATTTCAGGATCGGCGACTGCAGGCCCTCGCGGCCTTTCGCCGGGTCGTTGACCTTGATATACGCGAGCCCTTTCGCCCCATAACGGGCGACGTAGGCCGTGTAATCGTCGATTTCCTTGCGCGTGAGCGTGCCGCCGCCGGGCAACTTCAGCGCCGCGACGCGACCGTCCGGGTCGGTGGCCGGCTCTGCGAACACCTTGAACTCGACGCCCCGCATGAGATCGCCGACCTCGACCAGCTCGAGCGGAATACGCAGGTCCGGGCGATCGATGCCGAAGCGCTCCACCGCCTCTGCGTGCGTCATCCGCGGCAGGGGGTCGGGAAACTCGACGCCGAGCACCTTCCGGAAGAGATCACGAATGAGCGCCTCCATGACCGACATGATGTCGTCCTCGGTCATGAACGAGGTCTCGATGTCGAGCTGCGTGAACTCCGGTTGCCGGTCGGCGCGCAGGTCCTCGTCGCGAAAGCAGCGCGCGACCTGGTAGTAGCGGTCGAAGCCCGACATCATCAGCAGCTGCTTGAACAGCTGCGGTGACTGCGGCAACGCGAAGAACTTCCCCGGATGCGTCCGGCTCGGCACGATGTAGTCGCGCGCACCCTCGGGCGTGGTGCGGGTCAGCATCGGCGTCTCGATGTCCACGAAGCCATTGGCGTCGAGGAACTCGCGCAGCACCCGGGTGACCTGGTGGCGCAGGCGCAGCCGCTGGGTCATCTCCTCGCGGCGCAGGTCGAGAAAGCGGTAACGCAGCCGCAGATCCTCGCTCGCCTGCTCGTCGTGGTGAAACGGCGGTGTCTCGGATGCGTTCAGCACCTCGAAGCGCGAGGCGAGCAATTCCACCTCGCCGCTCGCAAGCTTCGGGTTCGTCGTCCCTGCGGGCCGGTGGCGGACTTCGCCGGTGATGGCCAGCACGAACTCGCTGCGCACCCGCTCCGCCGTGGCGAACACGGCCGGCAAACCGGGATCGGCCACGACCTGCAGCAGACCCTCGCGGTCGCGCAGGTCGATGAATATCACCCCGCCGTGATCGCGCCGCCGATGCACCCAGCCGGCGACCGTCACCTGCTGGCCGATGTGCGCGGCATTCACCTCGCCGCAGTAGTGGGTTCGCATGCCTCGGGTGGTCATCGCAGTAGCGCCTGGAGTGGCTGCGGAAGCCGGCGGATGTTAAGGACGGTGCGCGGCCTGTGCAAGGCCCGCCGCCGCAGACGGTGGCGCCCATCGCGGCGCGACCACCCCCAGGGAGACGATCAGCTTGAACGCCGATTCCACGTCCATGTCGAGCTCGGTGACCTCGCGGCGGGGCATGAAGAACACGAAGCCCGAGGTCGGGTTCGGGGTGGTCGGAACGAAGACCGACACCATTTCCTCACCGGTGCGGTGACTCACCTCGTCCACCCGTGAGCCGGTCAGGAAGCCGATTGCATAGGTACCCTTGCGCGGCCACTCGATCAGCACCACCCGCTTGAACGACTGGTTGGTGTCGCCGAGCAGGACCTCGGTGAAGTTCTTCGCGCCACCGTAGATCGAACGCACCACCGGGATCCGGTGCAGAATGGCGTCCCAGGCCTTGAACAACTGCCGCCCGACGAGGTTCGCGGCCAGCACTCCCGTCAGGAACACGACCACGCCGGTCAACAGGATGCCGAGCCCCGGGATACGGAACCCGAGCAGGTTCTCCGGATGGTAGGCCGTGGGCAGCAGCACCAGCGTCTGGTCCATCATGTCCACGATCAGCTTCAGGATCACGAATGTGACCCCCAGCGGGACCCATACCAGCAGTCCCGCGACCAGGTAGCGTTGCACGGGTTTCATGGAAAACGACTGACCGAGCGGCTGGCGCAGCCGGTAATGGTGGACGATGCCGGTGTCGCGGGCAACCGCGCGCCGGCGGCGGAGTCAGTCCGGGGCCGCCGTGCCCGACTTCGCCGGTTTGCCCGGCGCCGACGCGGTTTTTTTCGCGGAGGTCGCGGCCTTCGCCGGTGTTGCGGCCTGGTCGGTCTTGCCGGCCTTGTCCGCCTTGTCGGACTTGTCAGACTTGTCGGTTTTTTCCCCGGCCGAGGCGTCTGGTGCCGCGGCGCCATCGCCGCTTTCCGCGAGGCGGCGCTTGCCGTTCTGCTTGAAGTCGGTCTCGTACCAGCCGGCGCCCTTCAGGCGGAACTGCGGCGCGGACACCAGCCGCTGCAGCTTCAACGCCCCGCATTCAGGGCATTTGCGCAGGGCCGCGTCACTGACCTTCTGCAGCGCATCGAATTCGTGGCCGCAGCCGCGACAGGCGTATTCGTAGATCGGCATCGTGTAGTCCCGGAGCTGGTCTGGGTACGGCGGGCGGTAACCGGCGCGCGCCGGAGCCGACCGCTTCAGTGCTTGTGGCCGCAACCCGGGCCGTGGCTGTGCGTGTGGCCCCCATGGGAATGCGAGTGGCTTCCGCCGCCGTCGAGATTGTGCCCGGTGCGCTTGCGGGTCGTCTCCTTGTGTTTGCCCTTGACCTGAAAGGCGGGCGTGGACAGCAGCTTCTCGAGCGCGGGCTTGCCGCACTCCGGGCAGTTCTTCAGCGGCGCTTCGTCGAGCTTCTGCAGGGCATCGAAGGAGTGCCCGCATTTGCGGCATGCATATTCGAATATCGGCATCGTTCACCTGCTCCGTATCTGAAAACGTCTTCCGCCCATTATGTCGCGGCTGGCGCTGCGGCTGCAGCCCCGCCCGCGCAGCCTCACGCCGCAGCGGCCTTCTTCGGCCGGAACACGAACCCGCTCTCGGCGACGTCCGCCTCGATGGTATCGCCCGGCCCGAAGCTGCCCTTCAGTATCGCCTGAGCAAGCGGATTCTCGATACGGGCCTGGATAGCCCGCTTCAGCGGCCGGGCGCCGTAGACCGGGTCGAACCCCGCCTCGGCGAGCCGGTCGAGCGCCTGCTCGCTCATCACCAGCGTCATCTCGCGCTCGGCGAGACGCCGGCGCAGGTAGTCGAGCTGGATCACGACGATCTCGCGCAACTGCGCGGCGGTAAGCGGATGGAATACGACGATGTCGTCGACGCGGTTGATGAACTCCGGGCGGAAATGCTCACCCACCACGTCCATCACCGCGGTCTTCATGCGCTCGTAGTTGTCCTCACCCGCCATGCGCTGGATGAGCTGCGACCCCAGGTTCGAGGTCATGACGATGACCGTGTTGCGGAAGTCCACGGTGCGGCCCTGCCCATCGGTGAGCCGGCCGTCGTCGAGCACCTGCAGGAGCACATTGAACACATCCGGGTGCGCCTTTTCGACCTCGTCGAGCAGCACCACGGAATAAGGCTTGCGACGCACCGCCTCGGTCAGATAGCCGCCTTCCTCGTAGCCGACGTACCCCGGCGGCGCACCGATCATGCGGGCCACGGAGTGCTTCTCCATGAACTCCGACATATCGAGCCGCACCAACGCCTCCTCGGTATCGAACAGAAACACGGCAAGCGCCTTGCAGAGTTCTGTCTTGCCGACACCGGTCGGGCCGAGGAACAGGAACGAACCGTTCGGCCGGTTCGGATCGGCGAGCCCGGCGCGCGAGCGGCGGATCGCATCCGAGACGGCGCGCACGGCCTCGTCCTGGCCGACGACGCGCTCGCGCAGCGCCTCCTCCATGCGCAGCAGCTTCTCGCGCTCGCCCTCCAGCATCCTGGAAACGGGGATGCCGGTCCACTTCGACACCACCTCGGCCACCTCCTCGTCGGTGACGCGGTTGCGCAGCAGCCGGCTTTCCTTCTGCTCCATGGCCGCCGCCTCGGCGAGGCGCTTCTCGAGATCGGGGATCCGCCCGTACTGCAGCTCCGACATGCGCGCGAGATCCTGAGCGCGGCGCGCAGTATCGAGATCGAGGCGCGCGCGCTCGAGTTCCTCCTTGATGTGGGTGGCACCCTGCAGCGCCGCCTTCTCCGCCTTCCAGATTTCCGCGAGGTCGGAGTACTCCCGCTCCAGTTCGCCAAGCTGCGCCTCGAGATCCGCGAGGCGCTTCTTCGACGCCTCGTCTGACTCCTTCTTCAACGCCTCGCGCTCGATCTTGAGCTGGATGATGCGCCGGTCGAGGCGGTCCATTTCCTCGGGCTTGGAGTCGATCTCCATGCGGATGCGCGAGGCAGCCTCGTCGACGAGATCGATCGCCTTGTCGGGCAACTGCCGGTCGGCGATGTAGCGGTGCGAGAGCGTGGCGGCGGCGACGATCGCCGGGTCCGTGATATCCACGCCGTGGTGCACTTCGTAGCGTTCCTTGAGGCCACGCAGGATGGCGATGGTGTCTTCGACACTCGGCTCATCCACCAGCACCTTCTGGAAACGCCGCTCGAGGGCAGCGTCCTTCTCCACGTACTTGCGGTACTCGTCGAGCGTCGTGGCGCCCACGCAGTGCAGCTCACCGCGCGCGAGCGCCGGCTTGAGCATATTCCCGGCATCCATGGCGCCTTCCGCCTTGCCGGCCCCGACCATGGTGTGCAGTTCGTCGATGAAGAGAATGATCTGGCCTTCCTGCCTGGCGAGATCGTTCAGCACCGCCTTCAGACGCTCCTCGAACTCGCCGCGAAACTTCGCACCGGCGATGAGCGCGCCGAGGTCGAGCGAGAGCAGGCGCTTGCCCTTCAGCCCCTCGGGCACCTCGCCGTTGACGATGCGCTGGGCGAGCCCCTCCACGATCGCGGTCTTGCCGACGCCGGGTTCGCCGATCAGTACCGGGTTGTTCTTGGTGCGCCGCTGCAGCACCTGGATGGTGCGCCGGATCTCGTCGTCGCGGCCGATCACCGGATCGAGCTTGCCCTGCGCCGCCCGGTCGGTGAGATCGATGGTGTACTTCTCCAGCGCCTGGCGGGTCTCCTCCGCGTTGGGGTCCTGCACCTTCGCGCCACCGCGCAACTCCCCGATCGCCTGGTCCACGGCACCTTTCACCACGCCGCCATCCGCGAGGATGCGGCCGAGCGAACCCTTGTCGCTGCAGGCAGCGAGCAGGAACAGTTCGCTGGAGAGGTATTGGTCGCCGCGCTGCTGGGCGAGCTTGTCGGTGACATTGAGCAACCGGCCGAGATCGTTCGACACGGCGACATCGCCGCCGCTGCCTTCCACGGTCGGCAGCCGGTCGAGCGCTTCGCCGAGGCGCGAGCGCAGCAGGTCCACATTGGCCCCGGCCCTGGCCAGCAGCGGACGCACCGTGCCGCCGTCCTGGTCGAGCAGCGCGAGCATGACGTGCAGGGGGTCGATGAACTGGTGATCGCGACCAACGGCGATCGACTGGGCGTCGGCCAGTGCCAGCTGGAACTTACTGGTGAGCTTGTCCATCCGCATCGGGCGGGCTCCTCGGAGCGATGTCGTTCACCCGAAGATGGGGCGCGCGACCGGGATTTTCAACCGGACCGGGGCCTGGAGTGAGCCAGATCAGGGTCGCCTGACGGCCGCAGGCGCCGTCGCGGCGGTGGGAAAAGTAGCGTCGCGGGTCCGTTGCCGTGCACAGATCGCCCCCAAAGACCCGGCCCACACCGAGAGATTCGAGCCGCTGCCGGGCGAGGCCGGGCAGATCGAGCTGCCAGCGCCCGTGGGCATTGGGCGCAAAACCGGCCGCAGCGGCGGGATCGGCCGCGAGGAACGCCGAGCGCACATCCGCGCCGACCTCGTAGGCGGGAGCGCTGATGGCCGGACCGATCCAGGCCATGAGCGTGGCGGCCGCGGCACCCCTGTCCGCCAGCGCCGCAACCGTTGCCTCCAGCACGCCGGCCGCGAGCCCGCGCCAGCCTGCATGAGCCGCGGCCACGACGCTGCCCGCATCGTTGCAGAACAACACCGGCAGGCAATCCGCCGTCATGATCACGCAGACCGCGCCCGGGCGATCGGCGACCATCGCATCGGCCGACGGCACCGGCGCTGCCGTCGCGGCATCGGCTACCGTGGTGCCATGCACCTGGTGCAGCCAGAGCGGCCCGGCCGTGAGGCCCAGCGCCGCCACGAGCCGCGCGCGGTTCTCGCGCACGGCTTCCGGCTCATCGCCCACGTGCATGCCGAGATTGAGCGTCGCGAAGGCGCCGCGGCTGACGCCGCCGGCGCGCGTGGTCGCCACCGCCCGCACACGCGCCGGTGCCGGCCAGTCCGGGCATATCAGCGCGAGGGTGTCGGCCATGGCAGTGACTCCAGCCGCGCGGCTGCGGCCGGCCCGCCGGCGAGCGCCGCGAGCAGCGCGCGCATGTCCGCCGGCAAGGGCGCGGCAAACTCCAGCTCCGCGCCGCTGCCCGGGTGGCGAAAGCCGATGGCGCAGGCGTGCAGCGCCTGGCGGCGGAAACCTCTCAATGCATCGAGCACGGTGGCGTCGGCGCCGGGCGGCAACCGCGGGCGACCGCCGTAGGCCGGGTCGCCGACTATCGGGAACCCGAGATGCGCGAGGTGCACGCGGATCTGGTGGGTGCGTCCGGTTTCCAGCCGCAGCGCAAGCAGGGAGTGCGCGACGAACCGTGCCAGCACGCGATAGTGCGTGACGGCAGCGCGTCCGCCGTCGGTCACGGCCATGCGGGTGCGTTGCACCGGGTGGCGGCCGATCGGCGCGTCCACCGCGCCGCCGGCGGTGACCACACCGTTCACGATCGCGCGATACTCGCGCCGTATGCGGCGCTCCTGCAGGTCGCGTGTGAGGTGTGTATGCGCAGCGAGGGTCTTCGCCACCAGGACCAGGCCGCTGGTGTCCTTGTCGAGCCGGTGCAACAGGCCGCTGCGCGGCAGCCCGGCGAGCGACGGCGCGTGGTGTCGCAGGCCATTCTCCAGCGTCGCGTCGCGATTGCCTGCGCCCGGATGTACGACCACGCCTGCAGGCTTGATGACAACCAGTACGTCTTCGTCCTCGTAGGCGACCTCGAAGGCGACCGCCTGGGCCGCAACGCCGTGAGTGGTTTCGACGACAGCGGCGATCTCCACCTGCTGCCCGGCCACGACGCGCGTGCGCGGGTCGGGCTGCTGGCCGTCGAGCCGCACCGAACCGGCAAGAATCCAGCCCTTGATGCGCGAGCGCGAGTAATCCGGCAGCAATTCCGCGAGGACCTGGTCGAGCCGGCGGCCCTCGTGTCCGGCCGGGATCGTGACCTGGTGCGTGACGCGGTTCATGCGGTGGAATTGTAGATGCTCACCGGCACCGGACTCCGGGTTGCCGCTCATTTTTTCTGGTTCATCACCGCTCTGCGGGGGCATCTGCACAGCCGCGGCGTCGATCCCCGCGTGGGATCTGCTGGCGGGGGTTTCGCATCCTCGTCCGGCATGTGCGGGTGATGGCGGCCCGGTGTCCGCCGAGCGCCGCTCCTCGCACGTCCCTGTGCTCGTCGCTACGGGTTACGCCGGCTGCTGCCCTCCTGGCAGCCGG
>JAJTYX010000130.1:0-1189 GCA_021462865.1 Gammaproteobacteria bacterium
GCGAGGCGCGCGCCGTGGTAGACGTGACGCAGCGCAAATATGTCAAAAAGATTAAAGGCGGCGGGCCGGGCATGGTGACGTATCGCAACGAGACCACGCGCACCGTCGTGCCGCGCGCCGGCGAGGCACAGCCTTAGAAGGTGGAGGGTGAGCTAACGATGTCTGAACAGCGCCTCATTCCCGCGCCGGGGCACAAGGTCCGGCTGAAGGATTACGACCCTGACTACCGCGGCGACCACGACAAGGGCAGCGCCGCCAAGCTGGAGGCCGCGCTGGAGGCGCGCCTGTTCTCGCTGCAGGAACGGCTGTACGCGGAGCGCAGGCAGGCGCTGCTGGTGGTGCTGCAGGCGATGGACGCCGGCGGCAAGGACGGCACGATCAAGCACGTGTTCGACACGGTTAACCCGCAGGGGGTGCGCGTCGCCAGCTTCAAAGCGCCCACGCCGGACGAACTGGCGCACGATTTCCTCTGGCGGGTGCACCGTGAAGCGCCGCCGAAGGGCTACATTGGCATCTTCAACCGCAGCCACTATGAGGATGTGCTGGTGGTGCGCGTCAACGAGCTGGCCCCCGAAAGCGTGTGGCGCGCCCGCTACGAGGCGATCAACAACTTCGAGCGGCTGCTGGCCGACAGCGGCACGCGCATCCTCAAGTTTTTCCTGCACATCAGCAAGGCTGAGCAGAAGGAACGCCTGCAGGCGCGGCTGGATGACCCGTCGAAAAACTGGAAATTCTCGACCGGCGACCTGCCGGTGCGCGCGCGCTGGGACGACTATATGGCGGCCTACGAGGACGCCATTGAGCAGTGCAACACACCCTACGCGCCCTGGCACATCGTCCCGGCCAACCACAAGTGGTACCGCAACCTGGTGGTGACGCAGGCGATTGTTGCGGCGCTGGAGGACATGAACCCGCAGTACCCGCCGCCTGAGCCGGGCCTGGAGAAGGTGGTTATCCCTGACTGAGCCGGCGCGCCGGCTCAGTCGCCCAGGCTGACGCCGAGGGCGCGCGCCGATTCGACCCAGGGGTGGTCGGGCGGCACGGCCTTGCGCTTGTTCACCACGTCGGCCAGCGGCACGGCCACCGCGCCGTCGCCGCGCGCCGCCACCATGATCCCGAAGTTGCCTTCGTAGATAAAGCGGGCGCAGGCGGTTCCCAGGCGCGTCGCCAGCAGGCGGTCGGCCGGCGA
>JAJTYX010000131.1:0-1059 GCA_021462865.1 Gammaproteobacteria bacterium
ACGCCGAGCTCGATCGCCAGCCGCTGCTTCGTGAACGCCTTGAACGCCTCCTTGGCGATCTGCTGGTCGGCCGCGCCGAGGAAGACCGGCAGCGCCTCGAGCACCGTCACCTGGGCACCCAGGCGCCGCCACACCGAGCCCAGCTCGAGCCCGACGACGCCGCTGCCGATGACACCCAGGCGCGCCGGCACCTGGCCCGACGCGCCTCCGATCGCGAGCGCGCCCTCGTTGCTGAGCACGCGCTCCTCGTCGAACGGCACGCCGGCGAGCGGGCGCGGGCGCGAGCCGGTGGCGACGATGACCTGCTTGCCGATCAGCGTCTCTTGGGCCGGCGCCGAGACCGCTATCTCCCAGCCGCCGCCCGCGGCGGCGCGCACGAACGAGCCGCGCCCGTGGAAGAAGGCGACCTTGTTCTTCTTGAACAGGTACTGGATGCCGTCGTTGGTCTGCTTCACGATCGCGTCCTTGCGCGCGATCATCTTCGCCACGTCGATCGCCAGGCCCTGGGTCGTGATGCCGTGCGCGGCCAGGCCCTTGGCCGCGTGCTCGTAGTGCTCGGAGCTCTGCAGCAAGGCCTTGCTCGGGATGCAGCCCACGTTCGTGCAGGTGCCGCCCAGCGCCGGGCCGCCCTGGGCGTTGCGCCACGCGTCGATGCACGCGACCTCCAGGCCCAACTGTGCGGCGCGGATCGCCGCGATGTAGCCGCCGGGACCGCCGCCGATCACGACGACGTCGAATGTCTTGCTCATCGTGCGCCTCGGCGTATCAGATGTCGAAGAGCAGGCGCGCCGGGTCTTCCAGCGTCTCCTTCATCGCCACCAGGCCGAGAACGGCCTCGCGCCCGTCGATGATGCGGTGGTCGTAGCTGAGCGCGAGGTAGTTCATCGGCCGCACGACGATCTGGCCGTTCTCCACCACGGCGCGCTCCTTGGTGGCGTGGATGCCGAGGATGGCGCTTTGCGGCGGGTTGATGATCGGCGTCGAGAGCATCGAGCCGAACACGCCGCCGTTGCTGATCGAGAAGGTGCCCCCGGTGAGCTCGTCGAGCGTGAGCTTGCC
>JAJTYX010000132.1:0-1854 GCA_021462865.1 Gammaproteobacteria bacterium
AGATCATCCCGGTGAACAAGTCCATCTGGGACTGGAGGACAACCCCGATTCCTGGCTGACTCTAACCTTGATCGACGACGAGATCCAAATCGAGGAATACAAAACTTTGGAGGAACCCCAATGAACACCTGGACCGAACCCTACGAAGATGAATACATTCAGGAACGCATTGAAGAATTAAGAATCGCCCAACAGGAGGCAGCAGAAAAGGGCAAGACTCTCGTATCTTCCTATGAACAATTCTGGCTGCCTTGCCTGAACGATCTGCCTGATTTGGAGTATCAGGGACGCGATCACTACACCGCTCCCTATGGAACGTTCGATCCGGCTCTCAAAGCGCCATTTCATGGAGCGCTCTGGTTCACGCCCAAGCCTGGCGCGGAGTTGCCCGCCCAATTGATGAACCAACGGGAATGGAAAGCAGGCACAGGAGTCGTGGACTTGAACGCACGCATGGTGAAGATCCAATCCGACGAAGTCGAGGTGACGTTCACCAGCATCAACATCAGTCAAAGCGCAGCGGAACTGCTGAGGGAGATCAATCGCGAACTGGTGCGAGTCCAGGCAGGTGTCTATCTGTATCGCATCGAGCCGATCCGGGGTGCCACTCCCGTCCAACATCTCTATCCGGATGGACGCATTCCCATCCTGAGCAACTCGCACACCCGTGCCGACGTCACCGGCTATGCGGTCTTGAAGGATCGACCCTATCAACACACGCTGGTGTATGTTGGGATCGCCGCCCATAAGACCAGCGTGGAAAGTCTTTGGGCATCCCTGATCCGTGGAAAGGGCGGCAGTTCTCTGCGCGGTACGTCTGTGCTTGCCGACGGTGATGTAAAGATGATGACCCATCCCTTGCCGGAGTTCAATGTCCTGCATGCCGGGATCGTTTGCCGCAAGGCGCTGCCTGGCAAGTGGGAGGCAAAGGATGATGTCGCCTATGCCCTGGTCTTTGAAAGTGAAGCCGCAGAGGAGAAATTGAAATCCCTGACCATCCAGCGCCTGCAGGAGACTCTCGCCTTCCCCATCCTGGATGATTGGGCACAGACTCTCTGGGAGTACGCCCTCGATGCGGAATACATCCAGCGCCTGGAGACAGGCGGCGATTGCCGTGGCGGGGTGCGCATCGACTTGAACAAGCCCTGGGTGGATCTGGTGCAGGGTTTGCTTGACCAGGATATTTTGAAGATATAGGAGGTAGTGATGTTTCTAACCATTCAGGCAAATCAGATCTTTGACCTGCGCATGGCACAGGCTCCAGAGAGTCATCCATCGTATTGGCTGGCGCAGCTGCGCAAAGCCGACTGGCTGCATCTGCTGGACTTTGTGGATGTGAAGATGTCTGCCAAGTCCCGCAAGCAGGAAATTGCAGAAGCCGCTCTGCAGCACTTTGAATTTACCTACTGCGAAGGGCGCGGCGAGGTTTGGCAGATGTGGAACGAATTGCGCCGCGACCATCGCACGCTGGTGATCCAGTTCCGGCATTCGGAAGCCGACTGGACTCGCGGCACACCGGAATTCGTAGACCTCGACAAGAATGAACCGCTCGGCTTTGTGAACATCGCCGGGCGGTTGTTTTGTAAAGTCAAGTAAGCAAACAAAATTCAACCTGATCCCCCATGCCATTCAGTATGGGGGATTTTATTTTCCAAAAGGAGATTATCATGCGTCCCCCCGCTCTTGAAAGACTCGGATTCTATCCAACAGCAGATCATGTTGCTGAAATTCTCAAAACCTATTTCAAGCCTGCCGACTCCGGCAGGTTTCTTGATCCCTGCGCCGGTGAAGGTACCGCCGCGTCCATTCTGGCGAAGGCTTTGCATTGCCAGAGTTGGGGTGCGGAACTTTCCC